>NZ_JAPSHY010000028.1 GCF_031179285.1 Microbacterium sp.
TAGGCGGTGATGGCCTCTTCGGCCTTCAGCTGCTCGAAGAACATGTTGTTCAGGCCGAACACGACGTCGCCGACGGGGTTGTTCTTCTCGGCGATGATGCGGTTGGTGAGGTCGGCGCCACCGAGGCCGACGATCTCGATCTCGAAGCCGGCTTCAGCCGCCTGCTCGGTGATCCATTCGCCACGGCCGTCGCTGTTGGAGTTGGTGTAGACGATGAGCGTGCCGCCCTCACCGCCGCCTTCGCTGCTGCCGGTCTCTTCGCCGGTCGGCTCTGCACCGGCAGAGCATCCCGCGAGGGCGATCGCCGTCGCCGCCGTGATTCCGATGAGTGACCAGCGCTTCTTCCGCATGTCGACCATGTTCGTCCTTTCTCGCCTTCGAGGTGTGTCAGGGATGACATTACCTCTGAATTGTATTGAGTACACAAAGATCTGATGGATTCCTAGCCGCGGTCGCGCGGCCGCACTCAATCTAGGGCGAAGAGGTGAACGTCGAGACACGGGGGGGTGAACGTTCTGGCGTGGGAACTGCGGACCCCGATTGTTGACCATGTGCCGACAACAGGGAGTTCACTGCGCGGATACTGATATCAAGGAGTCCACGTCCCTAGGAGGAGTCACATGCGCCCGTTCATGGACAAGGTCATGCCCGACGCGTGGCAGGCCGCAGTGGCTTTCTCGGCAGCGATACGGGAGGGGGCGGCGCAGGGCGGGGTCTCGCCGCAGGAGTCTGAGCTCATCAAGCTGCGAGCATCGCAGATCAACGCATGCGCCTTCTGCCTCGATCTGCATTCCCGGGAGGCGAGGCAGTCCGGGATCCCTCAGCAGAAGCTCGACATGCTCCCGGCATGGCGGGAGAGCTCCCTGTTCGATGAGCGGGAGAAAGCGATACTCGCGGTGACCGAAGCCACCACGACGCTTCCGCTGACCGAGGAGTCGACAGCAGATCTGTCAGGGGCGCTCTCCGTCCTGGGAGAGACGACCTTCGTAGCAGCCGAATGGGTCGCGGTGATGATCAACGCGTTCAACCGCATCTCCATCCTCAGCGAGCATCCCGTCCGCCCTCGAGATGTCGACGGCAAGGTCATCCGATCGTGAGACCGCGAGGGTGCAGCCCTATCGCGTCCGAACCGGCGTGAGAATGAGGCAGGCGAAGAGAGCGGAAGGCGGGGCCGGTCATGGTGTGGAGCACGAGGCAGGTCGCTGAACTAGCCGGAACAACGGTGAACACGGTTCGGCACTATCACCGGGTGGGCTTGCTCGAGGAGCCGCAGAGGTCGTCGAACGGGTACAAGAGTTACGAGGTGCGGCACCTCGTCGAGCTGCTGCGCATCCGTCGTCTGCGCGAGCTCGGGGTGCCGGTCGATCAGATCGACCGTGTCGCCGCGGGTGACGATCGTGCGGCCGCGGCGCTGGAAGACATCGATGCCGAGCTCGCCGCCACGATCGAGCGTCTGCAGGAGGCGCGGATCCAGATCCGTACGATCGTCGATGGAGCGACGACCGCCGATCTGCCTCCGGGCTTCGAGAACATGGGTTCGCGTCTCACCGACACCGACCGTTCCTTGATGCTCATCTACTCCCAGGTGTACGACGACGAGGCCATGCGCGACATCCGCGCGATGCTCGAGTCCGACCCCGAGGACGTGCGTCTCGATTTCGATGCGCTTCCTCCGGACGCTGACGAGGAGACGCGCAGCGCTCTGGCGGTGAGATATGCGGTGGGCCTGGCGCATGACCTTCAGGCGTACCCGTGGTTGCGTGATCCGCTCGCTCACCACAAGAGAAAGCCGCGGATCACCTGGGAGATGGTGGCGGAATCGGTCGCCGCGCTCTACAACCCCGCGCAGCTCGACGTGATCGCCCGTGGCACCGCCATCGCGATGGCGGTGGTCGCCGCATCAGAGGAGTGAGCGCCTCACGTTCGGCCTGAGAGGCGCAGCTCACCGGCACCGACGGATGATGTGTACTCGGCTCACAGCCGGGGGAGCACCGTTGCCGCGATCACCGTGTTCATGATGACGGCATTCATCGTTCGCACCACCGCGCTCGAGGCCGCAGCTGCTCCCCAGTCACCGTTCTCCAGCGCTTTGGCTCGCGTGTGGACATCGCTGCCCCAGGGGATCTCCGCGTGGAACTGGGGGAGCGTGCCGCTTGCCGACAGCAGGGCGATGCTCGCCGCGGTCCGGGCGCTGGGCTGTTCGCCGTCGATGAGCGCGGCCCGCACGTTCCGGATCAGGCCGTCTCGGCGATCGCTCGCCAGCGTGATCTTCGTCGTGGGGAAGAATCGGAGGAACTTGCCCTCCGTGCGGCGCAGGTCGCCGCGGGCGATGACACGATCGAGGACCGGTTCGCGCAGGAGCGGACCCGCACCGGCGAGCACGGTCTGCACGTCCTGCGGCTTCTTCGACAGCGATGACAGTGCCGGCTCCAGCAGCGGGTCGGGGGCTTCACCGACTCCGACCGCCCGTACCCGAGTGACGGACCCATGTTCCTCCGCCTCGACTCGGCCGGCGAGAGCCAGATCGGCGAGCACCGCGCCTCCGAGCACATAGAAAAGGATGTTCTCTCCGGCGATGGTGCCGGAATCGGGCTGGAACAGCAGAAGCAGCGTGTCTTCGACGATCAGGGGTTCTTCCGACATCAGTTCATCTGTCATACGTCAAGTCAAAACCGCGCTCCCAGGACCAGGTCAAGCTCCCGCGGTGCCGGGACCCCTCGCTTGACCGTGTTCTGGGCACACGGTCTTGACTTCTGCAGAGCGACCGGCACCCGCCCGTCGCCGCACCCGACATGAGGAACGAATAACCGATGGACAACCCCTATCCCTGGCTTCAGGACTTCATCAACCAGGTTCCTGACCTCCTTCAGCCGGTGATGGTCGCGCTGGTCGCGTTCATCCCCTACATCGAGGGCGAGGGTGCCGCTGCCTTCGGCATCATCGCCGGCATCCACCCGGTGGTCGCGGCTCTTGCCGCGGTGGCGGGCAACTTCCTCTGTGTGGTCGGCGTGGTCCTGCTCGGGTCGCGCATCCGCGGAGGTGTCGTCGCGCGACGCGCGGCGCGATCGGCCGCGTCGGCCCCGGCTGCGGCCGGTACGGCGCCACAGGGTGACGCGAGCGCGGCCCCGTCGTCGACGGCCGCCACCGCATCGACGGTCACGGCCGATGCGCCGGAAGCAGACGGCGAAGAGGATGCGACGCGACGCGGCAAGGGGCGCACCAAGCTGCGGCGCTGGATGGTCAAGTTCGGCGTTCCCGGCGCCAGCATCCTCGCCCCTCTCGCGCTACCGACCATGCTCACCGCAGCCTTCTTCGTCGCATCCGGAGTGCGCAAGGAATGGGTCCTCCTCTGGCAGCTCATCGCGATCGTGCTGTGGACGGGCGCTGCGGCAGCTGTCGCAGCGGGCCTGCTCGCTCTCCTGGGGTGGTGAGACGCCGTCAGTCGGCAGCGACTCGGACGGCGTCCACCACGGTATCCGGCCGGCTACTCGTCGAACCGGCTCGGCTGGGGACCGGCATCGATGCGGCCGAGGAATGCTGCCTGACCTCCGCTGATGACATGCGCTTTCGCGAGGGGGATCCAGTACAACTCGAAACGGATGCGTTCGCCGACACCATCGTTGTCCTCGAACGCCTCCCACCGTTCGGGAATGTCGCTGTGGTCGGTCGTGAGGTGAAAGTAGTGACGAGCATGGATCGCGTCGGCGTAAGGGCGCATGTCGTACTCCCCGACACCCAGGTGTCGCACGATGCGCAGCCCATCCAAGCCGGTCTCTTCGCGAGCTTCTCGAAGCACCGCGTCCTCTGGTAGTTCGCCCGCTCTGATCGTCCCGGCCGGAACCTGAAACCCGGCTTCGTCCCAGGCCAGATCGGCGTGGCGCAGCACCACCAGCCGGCCGTCTCTGACGATGTAGGCGATCACTTTCTGCGGACGGTGCACGGTTTCCCCCGACTGTCGCGGTTCAAGCTCCTGATGAAGGGCGGGTGGCGTTCACGCGTCGCCCTGGTCTTCTGTGGGGTCGCCCTCGGACAGAAGCGCTTCCAGTATCGTCGCGTGGCGGATGAGGAAGGTACGCTCGTCCAGCCGCCTTCGCCGAAGCCAGGCAGTGACCTCGCCGTTGTGTTTGCTGGCGTTGCACGACGCGCAGGCCGGCACCACGTTCTCGAGGGTGTACCGACCGCCGCGAGAGATCGGCATGATGCAGTCGCGCTGCATGGCGGCATCCGTTGCCCGGCAGTATGCGCAGCCGCCCCACGCATCAAGGATACGGGCCCATTGGTCGGATGTCAGGTCGTTGTCGACGCGTGCCAGCCGTTGCTTCCGGCGCTTCGCATACCTCGCTTGAGCCGCAGGCGACCGCCGCGCAGCGGGGAACTTGCGACCGGAAGGCACGTCTTCACCGTAACGCGCAGACTGGTCGCCACCGGATCGATTCTGCCGCGTGGCGAGTGCTGTGAGGCGGACGACGGCGGTCTCTAGCGCACCGTTGGCAACTCTTCCCTACAGGCCCGGCAGGCCGTCGATGCTGACGGCATTCCTCTCGCGCCGGTAACCATCCATCCACTCCGGGCCCTTCGTCTCGGCTCGGCGCCGCAGAAGATCGCGCTCCTCGGTCACGTCCATGACAGGCACACCCCACCCGCACGAGTCGCTGATCCTGGTGACGTCGACGGAGATGACGGCACGCGTGCTCGGGTTGTCGGGGTGCAGATCGACGACCTCGTGGAAGCCGGGGTCGCCGGGGAGGAGGACGGAGCCCGTGCCGTGAAGGCGGACGATTCGGGGGCGGTGGCCGTACGAGGCGAACATCAGGCAGATGCGTCCGTTCTCGCGAAGGTGCGCGATCGTCTCGACGCCGCTGCCGGTGTAGTCGACCCAGGCGACGCGGCGTGGCCCAAGGACGGAGAGCGTGTCGTGCCCGCGCGGTGAGACGTTGACGTGTCCGGTTTCGGCGAGCGGGGCGGTGGCGACGAACCACAGTGGCTGTGCTTCGATCCACGAAGCCATCTTGGTGTCGATCTCATCGAAGAGTTTGCCCATGGTCCCACCGTAGTGCGGGCGTGAATCGCGGCTCGAAGCGCACAGGTGGTCGGACTCGCAAGCCGCCGGCATCCATCGAGTTCGACGGTGAAGCTCACCGCGTTCTGCGCACCGACGCTCACGTGCACGACGACGGACCCCGTCACGGTGGCGGCACAGGAGGATTCGGTAGGAGCGAGATGCGCGCGCGTCCGGTTCGCTCCGGAGTGTGTTCACACGTCCCCGTCGCCAGCGGTCTCGATGTGATCGTGATGGGCGAGAAATTCCTGGATTCGTGGGCGGACGAGATGTGGCAGCTGTGGGTGGACGCCATGCCCACCACCAGGAATGATGACGGTCTTGACGTCGCGGAGGCGCGTCGTGAGGCGTTGTGCCGCCGCTGTCGGCTGACTCAGGACCGACTCAGCGCCGAAGATGGCGAGCGTCGGCATTGTCAGGATTTCCAGATCATGGTCGGAGAGCACCTTCGCCCAGCCGATCCCGGGTCGGAACCGCATCGCCGCTTTCGCACAGGCTGCTTCTTCGGCGGTCAGGCTGACACCCGGCGTCAGCCACTCAGCCATCCGGCGCCAGCCCTCCGCTGTAGGTCGAGCAGACAACCGCGCGAACTTCAGCAGCGCACGAGTGGATGGGCGCACGATGAAGCCATTCGGCTCGATGAGGGTCAACGAGCGCAGACGTGAGCCTGCGCTCAAGGCGAGGCGCGCGGCATGCCAGGCGCCGTTGGACTCGCCGAGGAGGTGCACCTGTCCCAGGCCCAGCCCGGTGAGCATCTCGTCGAACCATTCACCGAAATCGGTTTCCCGCCCGAACGGTGTTGTCTGCACGCTCCGACCTGCGGTGCCCAGCACGTCCACCGCGATGACCGTACGCTCCTGCGCGAGGTCTTCGACTGCGAAATGCCATGACAGCCCAGTGCCGTTCAACCCGTGGAGCAGGATCAGCGGCGGACGTTTCCCTGAGCCGGACCGTCGAATCCGCGTCCTCCCGTACCTGGTGGGGATGTCGAGCAGTTCGACAGGGATCGGCCACAGACGCTCCATCGCCTCGTAGGCCAGGTGGTAGTCCTGTTCGGCGCGTTCGGTCACGAACCGACCGACGCCTTTCGCTGTCGTCTTCGTCATCACTACCTGCCCTCGCCGTTGATACGAACGTATCATGCTGATGATATGCACGTATCATAAACGATGGCGCGGCGGCCACCGCCACCAAGCTCAGCCGGCGATGGCGTGCGGCAATGCCAGGTTCACGAGACTCACGACGAACTTGCCGGGCTCTTCATGCATGCAAAGATGTGCGGAGTTCTCGAACCAGACGACGTCCTTCGACGGTGCCGTCACTCTTTCGATCCAGCGCTCGACGGGCGCCGTCGGTGTGGTGAAGTCATGGCGTCCGAGGAACATCAGCACGGGCACATCGAACGCGATGCGGTCCCGGGCGTCGAAGCCGAGCAACTGCGGAAGCACCTGCGGCATGGTCGCCTGCTGGCCGACGCCGATCAAGTCCAGATCGTCTTCTGTGTAGTACGGCGACAGTTCCGCCGATCCCATGAAGTAGTCGGATTCCGATCGATGCGCAGACAATCCGCCGTAGTGGTGCGCCCACTTCCGGCAGGTCACGATTCGTTCCAGGGTCAACGGCTGCGCGCCGGGATACTCGCCGAGCGCGTGAAGTTCGGCGAGGGCCTCCTCATTCTGATCGGCCGTCGCACTGCGGAGCGCATGTTCGAAGCTCTCGACCTCATTCTCGGGACCGGAGATCACCTGACCGACACCGATGTAGCCCCAGAGCAGGTCGGGTCGCTGCTCGGCCAGCGTGATGCCGATGATGGTGCCCCAGCTGTGTCCGAGGACGCCGACCTTCGTCACGCCGAGCTCACCCTGAATCCAGGTGATCAACTCCTCAAGATCATCGACGTACCGGTCGACACTCAGGTCCATATCGGCGGTCGCACCGGCCGCCGATTTACCACTGGCGCGCTGGTCATAGTTGACGACGGTGAAATACTCTTCCACTCCGCGCTGCCAGATCCATGACGATGCCAGCAATGTAAGGGCCGGGCCGCCGTGGCAGACGATGAGCACCGGATTCGTCCTGTTCCGACCTCGAATCGAGATGAACTGTTCGACTCCGCCGAGTTCGACGTATGTCGTGCGGTCGATCGCTTCCGGGTTAGGAATGCGACACAGATCCGCGATCACTGCTCGGCCGGATTCATCAGTCATGCCGGTCAGTCTAGGAGGACGGTCTCCCCGCGACTTTCACTCTCGCCTTCTCACCCGTCCGCGGCGGGGAGCACTGACTCGACGAGGAATCGCTCGAATGCCTCCGGGCGAGTGAACGCTGCGAGGTGTCCGCAATTCGGTGCCAGTTGCCATCCTTTTACTGGTGCGGTGACAAGGTCGAAGTACTCGCGGGCGAATTCGGTGGGAGTGACGGCGTCGGAGTCGCCCTGGAACACGAAGAACGGCACGGCGAACCGCGTCGCCACGGCCCTCGCGTCGAAATCGACGAGCTCCCGGTACAGCGCCGTCATCGAGTCTTCAATGCCCGTAGAAATGTCGTGAATATCGCGCATTGTGTGTAGCGGTGACGTCATCATCGCGGGGAACATCACGTCCATAACCATGTCCGGGATGCCCCGATCGGCCGAGATCGCCCAGCGGACGATCCGGTCGAACTCGGCCTGAGACCACCGGCGATGGCCGGGGCCAATCCGTTCGAGTTCGCGGACCCCCTTCGCCCGACCGCTCCGTCTCAGCGTCTCGAGCGTGAGCCGATAGGTCTCGTCGCCCGCCTCGGGAATGCTGTTTTGATCGACGCCGATGTACGCACTCACGAGGTCGGGACGCTCCGCTGCGACTTTGAGCCCGAATGTGCTGCCGACGGAGCTCCCCGCGAGGATCACGCGGTCGATGCCAAGCCGTCGCCTGAGTTCCTCGACGACTTCGACCACGTCCTTGGCCAGACGATCGAGCGTGAGCTCGCCGGGTGCTGGAGCGCCATTGCGGCGACGGGTCTTGCCGGTGCCGCGTTGATCGTACTCAACGATCGTGACGTGGTTCTCCCACCCGAGCGTGGTCCTTCCGAATATGGTCTGCGAGGCCCCGGGTCCTCCGTGGAGGAAAACCAGGACGGGGTTAGTTTCCCGAGTGCCTCTGATCGTGGCGAAGTGGTCAATACCGGCGGCCTGAATCCACACAACTTCGTCGATCGCTCGCCCGGCGTCGCGCAGCGCACGCGCGTTTCTCCGGCGCAGGAACGGGCGAAGCATCATCGTCGACACGATTCCGCTCATGACTCGCCCATCCCGGAGTTCCGTGGTGTACGTGGGCGAGCCACAGCGTCCGCCATCTCGAGCAGGGTGGAGGCGAAGGCGTCGACATCGAGATCGGGCCGGCGCGCGAAACTCGCGAGAAACTGAGTCTTGGCACCGTCCAGGATCCGCGCTGTCATGGACGCATCGAACGACCGATCGAAGGCGCCCGCGTCCTGCCCGTCCTGCAGTACAGCCCGGATAGTCGCCATCTTGCCGACTTCGTCGTCGCCGAGGTGGCGAAGCCGGCCGTCAGCAGACCGCAACTCGTGAAATGCCTCGACGACAGCACCGAACAGGGTCGGTTGCGAAGTGAGCGGCTCGAGATCGGCCGTGAGCACGGCAACCAGTTTCGCGCCATGATCGGCAGGGTCGATCATGGCGAGTGCTCGCTGGGTCGCATCTGCCCGGAGCGAGCCGACGTGCTCGAGGACCGCCTCGAGCAGTTCGACGCGGTCGCGGAAGTGGTAGGAGATGAGTCCGGGGCTGCTGAGCCCACCCGCCGCCACGATGTTGGCGAAAGTCGCGCGCACACCGTGCTCGGCCAACGCTTTGATCGCGGCTTCGACGATCTGATCCCGACGTGCACGCTGCAAGACTGACGGTTTTGTTCGCATGAACTAATAGTAGTTCAAATGAACAAGAATCGCATGTGATCCCGGTCAGGAGTTGCGTGCAGCGATGTATGTACACTTCAACCGGACCGAATGCGAGGAGCGCCGATGGGTGAGGCAGTCGTTCGTCGGACGCAGGCCGACCGGCGTGCGAAGACACGAGAGGCGCTGCTGACCGCTGCGGCCCGCGGGCTCGCGACCTACGGCTACGCCAATCTCGCCCTCGAACGCGTGGCGAAAGAGGCCGGATACACCCGTGGCGCGCTCTATCACCTGTTCGCGAACAAAGAGGAGCTCACCCTCGCGGTGGTGCAGTGGATCCAGGAGACGTGGGATGCCGAGGTGCGCCGCCCCGCGCTCGCCGAGGGCGATCCGCTCGCCTCGCTCCTCGCGATGGCGCGAGGTCATGCGCTGTACTGCCGCGAACACGACGGCGCCAGCGTGATGCTCACCCTCCGCGTCGAGTTCGCCGGGCAGCAGCACACGATCGGCGGCGAGTTGGGCGAGGTCTACGAACGGCTCGAGGGCGAGGTCAGCGACCTCATCAGCGCCGGCCGTCGCGACGGGACGATCCCCGTCGGACCCCCGGCACAGCTGTCGGCTGCCGCCTTCCTCACTGTGCTCGAGTCGCTCGGCATCGAAGTGCGCGGGCATCGACCGCACGACGTCGAACTGGTCGAACGCGCCGTGCGCGGCATCCTCGGGGTGGCGCCTTCGGCCTGATCCAGGGCACCGATTGACCCTCCTGCTAGGGGAGGCGGGATGCTGGATCCATGTTGGGAATCGGTGAGTTCGCGGGATTGACGGGGTTGAGCGTGAAGGCGCTTCGCCACTACGACGAAAAGGGCGTGCTGGTCCCCGCGGACAAGGATGAGCGCTCCGCGTATCGCCGCTATGCGGAGGCACAGGTACGCGCGGGTGTCGTGATCCGTGCGCTTCGGGATGCCGGAGTGTCCTTGCCTGCCGTCTCTGCGGCGATCGCTTCCGGTGGGGCAGAGGATGCGCTGGCAAACCATCGACGCGACGTTCTCGAGCAGCGCGAGCGCGAAGACCAGGCCTTCCGCGCAGCCGAGGGGGTCCTTCGCGCTCTCGCGGTACCGGTGGACGTCAGGGAGCGGACCATGCCGGCCCAGCCATTCGTCGGTCAAGCCATCATCGTCGCGGTGGACGACGCCGAGGCGGTGACGGACGACGACGCCAATCAGGTCTTCGCTGCACTATTTGCGCAGCTTCACGCATCAGGCCTTGGTCCGTCAGGTCAGTTCTGGACGGCGTTGCGCGCGGGCGAGCGGGGGACCATCGAAGTCGTGTGCTGCTGGCCGACTCTGACTCTCGCGCCCGAGGGCGCAGGTGGTCCGGAGACCTTCTCCGGCGTGCTTCCCGCGCGCACGGAGTTGGTGGCCACCTGGCGAGCGGTCGAGGGCGAGGAATTGCCCGAGGGCTCGCTTCACCCCGCGGTCGTCGGGCTTTTCGACTCGATCGCCGCGCGCAGTCTGAATCTCGGCGACGCCGAGGTGAGACAGGCCGTCATCGGTCAGAGTGAGGACGACTTCGCCGTCGAGGTGTCGGTCACGGTCTCGCGCCGAGCGTGACACTGACGTCAGCCCGCGCCTCTCGGGATCGGGGCGTGCTCCGACGGGCCAGCTGTCGCGCGTGCTCATTCGGCACGTAGTTCAGTGAGGCCATCGACTCGAGCACCGCATTCCGTGATTCCTCACTCAGCGCCGATGACCCGTTGAGCACGCGAGAAACGGTCGATCTTGACACGCCGGCAGTCCGCGCGACGTCCGCGATCGTCGGTGCTCGCGACAGGGGCTCCACCGCGCCCTGCACGTCACGGCGTTCATCCGGGGCGTTGCATTCGGCGGTCTGTCTCTCACGCACAGTCCGCTCCTTACCGGCATCGCGAGGTGCACGGCTTCGAGATTAGTCAGGCACCGTCGGGTCACGGAGGTGCTGAAGGTCACGACATCGCCATCCGAGGCGAGGCGTGACTGATGGCACCTGTATCGATGTGAGCGCCGCCATAGCCTCGGAAACGCTCATGACGAAAGAAAGGACCTGGGGTGAACGTGACGAGCATGTATCCCGTGTTGATGACCGCCGATGTCGCCGCCGGTGCGGCGTTCTACCGAGAGCATTTCGGATTCGAGGTGACGTTCGATTCCGAGTGGTATATCAGTCTCAAGAGCGGCCAGTGGGAGCTCGCCCTTCTCGACGCGCGCCACAGCACCATTCCCGAGGCGTATCGCGGCACGACGGCGCGCGGCATCCTGATCAATTTCGAGGTCGCCGACGTCGACGCCGTCCACGACCGCCTTGTGGCGGCAGGGCTCGACCCTGTGTTGCCGCTGCGATCAGAGGACTTCGGTCAACGCCATGCGATCTTCGTCGGGCCCGACGGCGTCCTGCTCGACATCATCACCCCCATCCCGCCCTCAGGCGAGTTCGTCGAGCAGCTCTCCGAGGCGGCGCTCGCGGAAACCGAAGGAGTCACACATGACTAGCACTGCCCCCACATCCACACCACGCCGTAGCGGCTACCGCCGATGGTTCTTGATCGATGGCGTCGTCACCGGTGCGAACGCCGTCCTGTACCTGGTGCTGAACCAGCTGCTCCCGGGCTGGATCGGCGGCACCAGCGCGCTGTATCTGACCGTCGGTGTCTTCCTGCTCGTCGTCACCGTGGGGCTGCTCGCCGTGGCGCGGTCGGCACGACGGCCCGCGGGGCTCGCGTGGCTGCTGGTGATCATCAACGTCCTGTGGGCTGCGACGTCGTTCGTGGTCGCGCTGGTCAATCCGTTCGGTGCGAACGGATTCGGGACGGTGTGGACCGTGTTGCAGGGTGTCATCGTGCTCGCTTTCGGGATCGTTCAGGCACGCTCACTTCGTGTCTAGCTCCGAGGGGTGGCACGGCGTTCGCGCATGTCACCCCTCGGCAGCTGTGTTCCCGGCATCCGTCGGTCGCGATCGCGTGCGCGGAATCACCGCCGAGACGGTGAACCCCGCCTGCGGCGCCGACTCCACCGCCAACGTTCCGCCGAGCAGCTCGACGCGCTCACGCATACCGGTCAAGCCGTGACCGGGGAATACTCGAGCCGTCCCGGCACCGTCGTCCGCGATGATCACCCGGGCATCCTGCGCGGTGACGTCTACGCGGATCCGCATCGATCGCGCGTTCGAATGCCGAAGGGCGTTGGTGATCGACTCCTGCACGCAGCGCAGGATGACGGTGGTCTGGGCTGTGGTGACGTGCGACTCGCCGGTCAACGCCAGCGACACCGCCAGTCCCGGAGCGCCGGCCACGAGCTGGTTCAGCGCGGATGAGAGATCGGATGGCGTCTCACGCATCTGGGTGACCGCGTTGCGAACGGTTCCGAGCAGGTCTTTCGCGATGGATCGCGCTCGAAGCACATGCGCGCTCTGGGCGTCGTCGTCGGCCAGGTGCGATGCCACCTCGAGTTCCAGGGAGAGTGCGGTGAGCTGATGGCCGGCCAGATCATGGAGGTCACGTGCGATCCTCAACCGCTCTGCTTCTCTCGTCGAGGACTCCAGCAGGGCTGCGGTCGACCGCAGCTCCGCGTGCGCGAGAGCAAGGGCATCGTGAGCCGACGCGAGCTCCTTGCGCGCTTCCGACTCGTTCCTCAGAGCGAACACCACCAGCGAACCGAACGCCTGGAAGTTGGCATACGCGAACACCCCCATCAGGACGTCGGCGAGCGGCCAACCTGCCAACCCGAAGATGAGCCCGACCGTCGCCGTCTGAGCTGTCGCTACCGCGACGACGGTGCGCAGGGGCCAGTAGTACGAGATCGCCGCCACCGTGACGACGCCGAACAGCAGCGCGTTGCCTCCCTGTTCGGGGTAGAGCGCGACGAGGGCGATGCCGATCGCGATCAGCCCGATCAGCAACGCGTTCACCCGCACCGACTGCGGCCGAGGCAATATGCCGTGAACGAGCATCAGGGTGAGGATGAAGAGGAGGAACGCAGACCACCACACCCACGGCAGGGCCGGGCCACCGAGATCGGTGAGGAGCGACTCGAGCAGCACGATGAGGGCAGGAACGTCCGCGCACGCAATGCTTGCCCACGCGAGTTTGCGTTGCGGAGTCCATCGCGACCGCCGTGCTCGGGTCATGGCAGCATCCCGACGCGACGCGACGGGACAGCGGGACGCCAGTCACGCATGGTGATCGCCTCCATCGATGGGCTGGTTCGATCCCGGGGTGAGGATGCCGAGCTCCAGCGCGCGCAATACGGCACGTGTCCGATCGGTGACGTCGAGCTTCATCAGGACGCTGGACATGAGGTTCTTGACGGTGCCCTCGGCCAGGAACAGCCCTCTCGCGATCTGGCGATTGGACCAACCGCTCGCCGCCAGGCGCAGCACTTCGCGTTCACGATCGGTGAGGTTCTCGAGTTGCGGCGCCGGAGCGAATTCGTGCGGGTACCGTGCGACCGCGCGCAGCAGGCGGTCGGTCAATGCAGGCTGAAGGAGGGTTCCGCCTGCGGCGACGGCATGAATGCCCGTGAGGAGGTCACCGAGGGTGACGTCCTTGAGCATGTACCCTTTCGCGCCGGCCTCGAGGGCGCTGAGGACGAGGTCATCGTCGTCGAAGGTCGTGAGCACGAGCACAGGAATGCTCAATCCCCGTCCGCGCATCGCCTCCAGCGTCGCGATTCCGTCCAGGCCGGGCATTCGCAGATCCAGCAGGATCACGTCCGCCTTGCCGGCCGTCATGTACTGCAGAGCTTCGTTGCCGTCAGAACAATCTCCGACGACCTCGATGTCCGGGCTCAGCTCGAGGAGGCTGCGGATGCCCTCACGGACCAGATGCTGATCGTCCACGACCAGTACGCGAAGCGGGGCAGTCACGTCGACCTCCTCCGTGGTTTACCAGGAGTGTAGACAATCGCCTCGCGGCGCGAACGTGCCATCAGTCACCTGTCACGCTTCCGGTCTCTCATCGCCGTCGCCGTGACGTGACCGTCGCCGTCGCCGTGACTTCTGGCACGTGTGACCCCGCTCCCAGCGAGATTACGTTGCGAGGAGCACATCGTCATCCATCTCGAGAGAAAGGGCCGCCATGGCCAAGCTGATCAATTCCACCTACATCACGTTGGATGGAATCATCAAGGACCCGCAGAACTGGCCGTCGCTCGGGAGTTTCAGCGACGAGGGCAACCGCGTGCAGATCGAACTGCTGGAGCAGTGCGACGCCGTGGTGATGGGTCGTCACACCTACGAAGGGTTCGTGCCCGTGTGGTCGAAGCTCTCCGGCGATCCGTTCAGCGACCGGATCAACGCCCTCCCCAAGTACGTCGCTTCCACGACGCTGACTGATCCGACGTGGCAGAACACGACGGTCCTGCGTGAAAACGCGGTGGATGCGATCCGCGAGCTCCGGAAGAAGGAGGGCGGCGACATCGTGCAGTACGGTTTCGGCGACCTCTCCCGCGATCTGCTCGCAGCGGGGATCCTCGACGAACTGCGCCTGTGGGTGCATCCGTTCCTGCTCGGCACAGGCACCTCGGACGACCTGCTGTACCGTACCGGGGTTTCAGGCTCATTCGACCTGACGGACTCCACTGTGCTGTCGAGCGGAATCATCATCCTCACCTTCGCCGCGAAGGAATCGGAGGGGTGACGCATCTGAGGTTGATCAGGCGGCTGATCACCCCTCCCGGCTGGCAGGCGCCGACCGTGCTGCGCCACGGTGGGCTTCGCGCTGAAGCGTTGACTCGCCATCACCTGGTTGACGACGTCCGCGGCATCAACGCCAGCATCCGCCTCATCCGCAGAACGCGCGGCGGCCGATGGCCCACCGCACCCGTCACCGAAGAGTCCAACTACGTCGATCTGGTCTGGCATGAATGCGAGTTCCGCGACAAAGAGTCCTTCGCGTATGCCGTCTTCGCCGAGGAGCGATACATCGGTAACTGCTACCTCTATCCCGTCGGACGCCGGACGCCTGCCACCCCCGAGCTGCTCGAGCACGACGTCGACCTCAGCTGGTGGGTGACTCCGGACGCCTATGCCGGCGGTCTCTATGCGGCCCTGCACCGAGCGCTGAACGAGTGGGCGACGACCGACTTTCCTTTCACCCATCCGCACTTCTCGAACATCGAGATGCCGGCCTAGCTGCCGAGCTCGTCGACGGGTAGACAGGAAACATGAGCACGGAGGCAGTCTTCATCAACGGCACTTCCGGCGTGGGTAAGAGCAGCACGCTGCAGGCGCTCTCCGCGGCGCTCAAGAGGAAGGGCACCCCGCATGCGGTCGTGGACTTCGACTACCTTCGGCTGGCGTGGCCCGCACCACCTGACGACCCGTACAACCTGCAGCTCGGCCTGGCGAATCTCGCCAATCTGGCCGACAACGCCAGGCAGGCAGGAGCGGAGAAGCTGGCGGTCGCCTACGTCGTCACTCGCCCGGAGGACGTCGCGGCGTTCGCCGCTGCGCTGGGGGTGCCGACGATGCACGTCATCCGGCTGCGAGCGGAACCGGAGGTCGTCGAGGCGCGGCTGCGCCGCCGTCACGAGATCGATGCTCCGTGGGAGCTGGCCGGATTCCTGGAAGGGATGCAGGAACTGCAGCACCGTCTCGACGCGGTCGCGCTCGATGATCTCGTCATCGACGTCACCGATCGCAGCCCGGCCGAGGTCGCGCAGGAGATCCTCGTCGCGGCGGGTTGGTGATGACGGATGGTCGATGACGCCGCTCGTGCGCCAGAGAGCTACATCAGTTGATCGAGTACGAGCTCTCCACGAGCGTTCAGGTGCTCCATCATGCGTTGAACCCGCTCCGGGTCGATCGTCGGCAGTTTTGCCTCATCGAACTCGAAGACAAGGGGGATGCTCGGGTGCATCCAGATCGTGAGACGACCGGCGGACGTGCTCTCTTCCGGAAGCCATGTCATCATGAAGCTCTCCTGGCGGCGCAGCTTCGTCCCGATCACGATCTTCAGGTGCGCCAGAGTACTGTCGTCCACCTCGATCGAAGGTCGAGCGCTGTTGTACTCGAGTTTTCCCATGGAGTGAACCTTACGCGTCCTTCGTCGATGCGTGCGCCCGGACAGCAATCGGGCTCGGCGGGGGTGGGTTCGACACCGGTCCCTTGCGCGCCTCCAGGTGCTGCGCCCCCGTGATGCCATTCCTCACCCGATGAGTTCGAGAGCCTCGTCGCACCAGCCGGCGAGATGGGACAACACGATGCCCCGCTGGCGGTAGAGCTGCCCAGCATCCGTACGCTGGTGGTAGGCGCTGTGCTGTTCGGCGCTTGCCCGCTGCAGCAGAAGAGGCAACAGCCAGGCGTACTTGACGCACGACGCGACCACGCCCAGCCGCGCCTCGCGCTCCGAGCCCGCCCAGCCCGCTGAGCGCAATCCCTCGAGATATGCCGGCCAGCATGCTGCCTCCAGCTCGGCCAACTGTTCGGCCGGCCAGAAAAGATCGAGGACGGCATCCGGCAGGTAGTTCCCCAAATCCTCACCGACAGCGCCGTCGCCGGCGAAGGCCCAGTCGAGCAGCACGACCTCCCCAGACGGGCGGCGGATGACGTTCGAGACCCAGGCATCCAGGTGGCAGAGCGTCCGCGGCAGATCCTCCATCACACTCAGCAGCTGCTCGCGGTGGGCGAGGAGCCGTGCCCACCCGTCGCGGAGTTCGACGGGCCAGGTGTCGCGGACCAGCGGCTGCCGCCACGCAGCGTCATCGTCGACGACGCTGATGTCGCCGGGCCGACTGGTCGAGTACGCGCGGAGGAAGCCGCGCGATGCGCAGGCCGGCGGGGGCTCGAGGGGACGAGCTTGCCAACGGCCCAAGGCGGCGGCGGTGGCGACATGGTCGGTCAGAGCGAACTCGACCCCAGCGGTGCCGCGAACATCCTCGAGCCACAGATCGACGGTCTCGTCGTCAGTGGTGACGTCCGCCGCCGGAAGGTCGAGGCCGGTGCCCTCCAGTGAGGCCCGCAGGCGCCGGTCGGCGTACACCTCTGCCTCGCGTGCCCAGTAGTTCCACTCCTGTGGGTTCGCGGAAGAGTTCCAATGAGAGGGCGTGGTGGGAACCGTGCCGGCACGCCGCAGCTGCTTGTGCACGCGGCTCGACCCGTCGGCGGCGAAGACGCGCTCGACGACCCCGGTGGTGGCGTTGTTCGGATTGAACCGCAGCGTCTCGCGCCGCTCGGATGGCATCCCTCGATTCTGGCAGCACCGGTGGCGTCGAACGGCCGGATCGCGCGGGGCCCGACATGCATACGTACACGTCTGTATGTTATGGTGAGCAGGCGGGCCATCGCATGGCTCGTTCCTCCCGCTCACCCGAGCGGTCGATCCGTCTGAGCCGCGCGTCCGGGCTCGGCAGCACGAATGGAGCGTGCGTATGGCGAAATGGGCTGGTTGGATCATCACCCTGGCCGGTGCCGGGCACACCGTGGGAAGCCTCATAGAGACGGTGCCCGCTCATCTCGGCACCTGGTTCGACGGGCAGCTGTGGAGCGAGACAACGTACACGGCGCTCAGCGAGGCCGGCGTCGCGTTCTGGTACTCGGCATTCAGCTTCGGCCCGCCGCTGCTGCTCGTCGGCGTAACTGTGCTGTGGCTCGACCGCCGCGGCATCACTCCGCCCGAATTCATCGGCTGGGCCATCGCCGCCTGGGTGGTGCTGACCTTCGCCGCGACCGGACCATCGCCCCTCCTCCTTCTGCTGATCGCGGCCACGCTGCTGATCATCGAGGCTCGCGGAAGCAGCCGGCGAGCAATCGGGCGGACGGCTTCGACCGGCCAGCTCAGCACCGCCGCATGAGCGCCGCCTACGGCGCGACCGCCGTATGAACGAGCGGATGCCGGAAGCCACGCGTCCCGGCCTCGATCGGCAGCCTGCCGCCGTCACCGCGATGTTCGACCGCGTCGCGCCGCGATACGACCTGCTGAATCTCGTGATGACCGGCGGCTACGTCACGCGGTGGCGTCGAGCGGTGACGGCAGCCATCGCGCCGCAGCCGGGCGAGCGCATCCTCGATGTCGCTGCGGGCACGGGCACCTCCGCCGTGCCGCTCGAGCGGGCCGGCGCCGAGGTGGTCGCGTCGGATCCGTCGCCGGGGATGCTGGCGGCAGGCCGGCGCCGGCATCCGCACCTCACCTTCGCGAATGCGGACGCGCTCGACCTGCCCTTTGCCGATGCGAGCTTCGACGCCGTCACGATCTCGTTCGGGCTCCGCAACATCGGCGACGCCGAGCGGGCGCTGCGTGAGATAGCTCGCGTGTGCCGACCCGGCGGACGCCTCGTGATCTGCGAGCTCTCAACACCGACGACCCCGCTGTTGCGCGCGGGCCACCGTGCCGTGGTGCAGAGGTTGCTTCCCGCGCTCGGGCGCCTCGCGTCGGCTGATCCGCCCGCCTACCGGTACCTCGCCGAGACGGTGCTGACCTGGGCTGACCAGCGGGCGCTCGCCGCCGTGATCAGGGAGTGCGGCTGGCATGACGTCGAATACCGCAACCTCAGTCGCGGCGTCGTCGCCATCCATCGCGGCACTCGTCCGATGGATGCCGCGTGACTCGGTCGCGCGGACGGGGCTCTGCCTTCGCCTGCGAGATCACGCCGCTGCTTGCAGCATCCGGCGTCCGTGGCGACTGGATCAGCTGGCAGCGCCAGCAGGTGACTTCCGGCTCCTCGACGGACCCGGCCGAATGGGCTCGGCGGATCTTCTCCGACCCGCCGCGATGGGTCGGCGCCGCCCTGGCGTTGCGCGACCGGCTGGTCGGGCTCGTCGGCATCCGGCCCAGCTCACGCGAGACGTTCGCCGTGCTGGCGCGAAGCGGGGACGAGGTGATCGTCGGCACCGACGACCGGCACATCGACTTCCGCGCATCAGTGCGCTGCAGCGACGGCTTCGTCGACGTGACCACGATCGTGCAGGTGCACAACCGGCTCGGGTGGTTCTACCTGCTGCCGGTGCGGCTGGTGCACGCTTCGATGGTGCGGAGCATGCTCGCTCGCGCCGCGCGACTCGAACGCGCCGCGTGATACCCCGGGCCGAACATCATTGGGATCAAGAGGAAGAGGACGCAGATGAAGAAGCCAGGTTTCACGGCCGCGGGCGGATGGATCGCGATGGCGGGCGCGCTCGTTCACCTGACCCTGACGTCGATCGCCCGCGCCGAGGTCTGGCAGCGGATCGTCGCAGAGGGATGGTGGAGCACCGTCAGCATGCGGCCGGATGCCGAGCAGCTGCCGATCGCCGAAGCGTTCTGGATCACTCCCGGAAGCTTCGCCGTGCCGCTGTTCGTCGTCGGCCTCCTCGCCGTCACCGCGGCGCGCGAAGGACGCGGGATGCCGCGCATCGTCGGCTGGATCTTCATCGTCTGGGGCGTGTTCTGCACGAGTCTGCTGCCGGTCTCCGGCGCGCCGCTGTTCGCCGTGGTCGGTGCACTCTTCCTCACCGGGGCGTCAGGGAAGGAGCGCGCCCAAGCCTTGGCCGCCGACGGCATCCGAGCGTCCGCCTGACCGCGCGACGCCGCTGATCATCGCAGCGTCGCGAGCCTGCCGAACCCCTCGGAGCCGTAGCCCGCATCCACGGCCCTCTGCACATGCGCCCGAGCGGCCGTCAGCACGCTGTCGTCCAAGCCATTGGCGCGAACGGTGTCGAGGATGTTGTCCATCACGACTGCCGCCGAGTCGATCGAGCCCGCCTCGCCTGCGAACTCGCCGGAGCGCAACTGCTCGTCGAGCATGTCGATCATGTCGGGGAAGAACCCGACCAGCCCCTTCGCGTGCGTCGAGACGAACTGCGGGGAGATGCCCTCCGCCGCCGCGAGCGAGAACATGTGCGCCACACCGGTCATCGATGTCCAAAGCATGTCCTGCAGAGCCACATCGAGTGCGGCAGCCCGGCCGGCATCCGCGCCGAGGAATTCCGAGTTCGGGCCGAGCGCTGCGAGAGTGTCGCGGTGCCTCTCGAGCGCGGTCTCGGATCCGCTGTAGAAGAACGCGGCACGGTCGCTTCCGATGGCATCCGGAGTCGACATGATGACGCCGTCGAGATAGGCGATGTCGTGAGCGGACGCCCAGGCCGCCATCGCTCGCGCCTGAGCAGGTGACCCGCCCGTGATGTTCAGCAGGGTCCGGCCCTTGAGCGCGGATGCGTCGATGACCGACGCCACGACGTCATAGTCGCGCAGGCAGGCGATGACGAGCGGACTGGATTCGATGGCTACTGCCGCGGTTGCGGCGACGGTAGCGTCGAGGTCTTCCGCTTTCGAAGGGGTGCGATTCCAGACGGTGGTGCGATGGCCCGCGGCTGCGAACGTGATGGCAAGGGCGTGTCCCATCGGGCCGAGCCCGAGAACGGTAACGGATGTCATGGCGGTTACGCTAAACCGTGACGCCAATGTCAGAGTCAAGAAGAGGTCGGGATGCGCATCGGTGAGCTGTCGCGACGGTCGGGTGTGAGCGTTCGGGCGCTGCGGTACTACGAGCAGCAGGGGTTGCTTGCACCGCAACGACGACCGAGCGGATATCGCGTCTACGGTGCGGATGACGTCGCCACGGTCGGCCGTATCAGGACTCTGCTGGCTGCAGGACTCAGCACCGCGCAGATCCTCGAGGTGCTGCCGTGCGTCGTCGAGATCGAAGACCTGCTGGCCCCTGGATGCGAGGGGCTGGTGACAGGGATGATCGAGCAACGCGACCGGATCGACGGCGCCATTCACGAGTTGCAGACGACTCGCGCGCGTCTGGATGACATCATCGCCCGGGCGATGTGAGCGGCCCGCTGGTCACACGATGATGTCGGCGGGCGACGCCAGTGGTCGCCACGCGGCGGGTTTCGCTGTTCGCCTCGGCAGGACGTCGGCATCCGGCAGCGGCCCGAGGTCGATCCTGGTGATCTCGGCGATGTCGGACACCGGCACCTGAAAGGTGCGGAAGGCGCCGAGCGGAGGCGCGGCGAGCAGTCCCTCGGGTGTGCCGACAAGTTCGGTCTGGTCGAGCAGGAAGCCGGCGGCGGCGAGCCCGGCCGATCCCTGCCAGGCGGCGACCTTCCAGAAGCGGAGGGGGATGCGGATGCCGCGGTACGGCGGGTCCGCCTCGGCGAGCACCGGTGCGGTGAAGACCGACAGGCGCTGGTCGGTGGTCTCGGCATACGCGAGGACATGATCTTCGAGGCCGAGCCAGAGCTCCTTCGACTGGTTGAAGCCGGCGGCTTGCGGGGCAGCATTCGGGTAGAAGAAGGTCGCTTCGGTGGCATCACGAGCCTCACCGGCGTCTCCCCACCCGGGGTCGCGGCGCCGCACGAGGTGCCCGCGGTCGAGGTCATTACGGGCGTAGACCGCAGGTCCCGTCTGCTCGCGGTCGTCGACGCGCGGGTCGAGCTGCCAGTCGCCCGTACGCGGCACATTGCGCAGCGCCGCGCCGTCGATGTTCACCCCGGTGACGGCGGCCAGACGCCGCTCGGGGTCGAGCAGCACCGAGAACCGCGGATAGGGGAGAGTGCGCACCTCGTTCGAGGGCCGAGGCATCGGCAGCGCGGTCGTCAGGAAATCGGGGTCGTAGCCGTCTGCCATGACTCCATCGTGTCGGATGCCGCCGACACCTGGCGCGCTGCTGTACGAGGTGTTCACCCGCCTGTTGCCTGCGGAGGAGCCGCTCCCTTGCGGACGCAGAGGAGTAGCGTTCCGTACCACCGGTGCACGAAAGGGAAGTCATGACTGTTTCTGATGTCGATGTGCAGCACCTGCGGCGCTGCGTCGAGCTCGCGCGGGAAGCGCTCGACGACGGAGACGAGCCGTTCGGGTCGATCCTCGTCTCAGCTGACGGCGAGACGCTGTTCGAAGACCGCAACCGGGTCAAGGACGGAGATGCGACGCGGCATCCGGAATTCGAGATCTCGCGGTGGGCCGCTGAGAACCTGACCCCGAGCGAGCGCGCCTCCGCCACCGTCTACACCTCCGGTGAGCACTGCCCGATGTGCGCGGCCAGTCACGGCTGGGTGGGGCTCGGGCGCATCGTCTATGCCGTCTCGTCGGAGCAACTCGGATCCTGGTTGCGCGAATGGGGCGTTCCCCCGGGGCCCGTCGCTTCGCTGCCGATCACCGCGGTCGTGCCCGGCGCCGTGGTCGACGGACCGGCACTCGAGCTGGCACCCGAGATGCAGGAGCTTCATCGCGCCCGGTTCGCGTGATCGAGGCTGCTGTCATATTTCTCGATCTCACCCTTGCATCCCGTACCCGGGTACGGGTTTAGCCTGAGATCATGACCGACACAGAGCTGTCCTGGGCGCCGGCGTCGTGCTCCTTGCCGACCGTGGAACGGCCGCTCCGAGAACGGGAATTCGATGACCTGTTCCGCGAGCAGTTGCGCTCGGTGGCCTCGATCTCGCCGGTGCAGGCCGAGTTGCGTTTGAACCGCGGCAGCAGAGCTCGCGCCGAAGAACTGGTCGCGAGGGAAACCGAGTGCTGCTCGTTCTTCACATTCGCGCTGACTGACGACGCCGAGCACCTCACCATGACGGTCGGCGTGCCCGATCGGCATTCGGATGTGCTCTCCGGCCTGATCGCATCGGCGGAACGAGCCGCCGGTACCCGCTCATGATCCGGGCGGGAGAGCTCGCGTCTCGAGCCGGAGTGAACCCCGAGACCATCCGCTACTACGAGCGGAGAGGTCTGCTCGGAGATCCGGAGCGGACCCTCGGCGGGCACCGCACCTACGACGAGAACGCGGTCACGCTGCTGCGGGTCATCAAAGCCGCTCAAGGGTTGGGCTTCACCCTCGACGAGATCGAGGAGCTCATCGATGCAGGAACCCATGCTCATCGCCGACGACCACGTCTCGCCGAGCGAGCGAAAGCGAAGCTCGGCGAGGTCGAGTCGAAGGTCCAGGCGCTGGAGCAGATCGCCGGCACCCTGCGCGAGGTGATCGCCAGCGACTGCGACGACCTCGAACAGTGTGCGCTCGAAGACAACTGCCCGATTCCGTTCGCCGGCATCGCAGGTGTGGGCGACGGCGAGACGCCCGACCGGGCCCGTGCCGGCGCAACGACGACGTGACGATGCCCGCCGCGCTGGCATCATGACAGCATGACGGTCGCACGCATCATCATCCTGTTCGTCATCGCCGCTGCGGCCGAGATCGGCGGAGCCTGGCTGATCTGGCAGGCGGTGCGGGAGAACCGCGGCTGGTGGCTGGCGTTGCTCGGCATCGTCGCCCTCGGCGCGTACGGGTTCGTCGCCGCGTTCCAGCCCGACGCGAACTTCGGCCGCGTGCTCGCCGCGTACGGCGGCATCTTCGTGGCGGGTTCGCTCGCCTGGGGCATCGTGGTCGACGGTTTCAAGCCCACCACGTGGGACTACGTCGGCTCAGTCGTCTGCCTCATCGGCGCCGGCATCATCATCTTCGCTCCCCTGCTGCAGCAGGCAGAAGCATCCGAATGAGCCCGGTGGCTCGTTGCGAGGCGAGCCCTACTTGCGTCGGAGCACGATCACGCCGTCCCAACCCTTGACGCCGACCGTCTGCAGGGCCGTCGCCTCGAGCCGTGGATCGGCGGCGATGTCGGCCACGACCTGGCGGACGCCCTGCACGCGCGGATCGTCGCTGTCGGGATCGGCCACCGCGCCGTCACGCACGACGTTGTCGATCACGATGACCGCCCCGGGTCGGGTGAGCTCGAGCGCCGCGGCGAGGTAGGCGGGATTGCTCGGCTTGTCGGCGTCGATGAAGACGAAATCGAACGGCTCGGCGCCGCTGTCGATGAGCTGCTGCGCCGAGTCGGATGCCGGGCCGACGACGACGTCCACTCGGTCGGCGACGCCGGCACGCGTCAGGTTCTCGCGCGCGACCGCGGCGTTCTGCTCCTCGAGTTCGAACGTCACGACGCGTCCGGTCTCTCCGACGGCCCGCGCGAACCAGATGGTCGAGTAGCCGGCCAGCGTGCCGAACTCCAGCACACGCCGAGCCCCGGCGATCTGCACCAGCATCCCGAGCAACGCGCCCTGGTTCGCGGCGACCTCGGCGTTCGGCATCGTGGTCGAAGCGCCCGAGTCGCGAGCGGCGACGAGGGCGGCATCCTCGCCCACGAGGGCATCCGAGAAGTAGTCGTCGACGGCACGCCAGAGCGGGGCCGCGGGGTAGCGATTCGCCGGGGTGGTCTGTGTCATGACTCCCACGGTAGGGGCTCGTCCTACCGGCCGTGGGAGGGGTACAGCTGCACGAGGGAAGTACCGATGCCGGACGACTCGCCGCGGTTGGGTCCGGCAACTGTTCCCTCGTCGTGCGTGCGTACCGGCATCCGCGGATCCCAGCCCGAGGACGCGCGCCCGTGCGGTACTGTGCGGAAGCAACGACTCTGAAAGTGAGCCCATGAGCATTGCCTTCCTGATCACCACCCTCTCAGGCGGTCACCTCGCCCTCGAGAATCGCTGATCCGTGCGCTTCACCCATTCCCCGCAGCTGATGGCCGACTTCCCGCAGTTGTCCGTCGCCACACTGCGGCTGACGGACGTGACCGATCACGCCGACGTCGCAGCGACAGCGCAGCCGTTCTTCGACCGGGCGGCGGCGAGGCTCGCGGAGCGGTCGGAGAGCGAGTTCCCCGAGATTGCCGCATGGCGACGAGCGTTCGCGCAGATGGGGCTCAAGCCCACCCAGTACCGATGCGCGTCGGAGGCACTGCTGCGCCGGTTCAAGAAGGAGGGCGCCCTGCCCTCGATCCACCCCTTGGTCGACCTCTGCAACGCTGTCTCGATCGCCTATGCCACGCCCATCGCGGTGTTCGATCTCGAGCACGTCGA
The DNA here is from genome assembly GCF_031179285.1 of Microbacterium sp. GTDB lineage: Bacteria > Actinomycetota > Actinomycetes > Actinomycetales > Microbacteriaceae > Microbacterium. The sequence continues at coordinate 24,756 of NZ_JAPSHY010000028.1, forward strand.
CGGCGACCTCACGGTGCGGCGCGCGGACGGCTCCGAGACATATGCCACGTTCGGCGGCGAGCAGGAGAACCCCGCCCCCGGTGAAGTGATCTTCGCCGACGATGCCGGCAATGCCCACGCGCGCCGCTGGACCAATCGCCAGAGCGCGCTGTCGGCGATCCGACCCGCGACCAGATCGGTGCTCATCGTGAGTGAGGCGATGCATGAAACGGGTGCGGACGACATCACCACGCTTCGTGGTGAGCTGCGGGAGGCGCTGAGCGCGCACTGGAGCGTTTCGGGCGACTGAGCCTCTGTCGTCCGCTCGTGATGCCAGTCGTCTCGGATGGACTGCGCCGCGAGCCCCGCCCGATCGTAGGCTCGGATCATGAGCGATGACGTACGCAATGTCGATGCGGCACTGGCCGCGATCTCCGAGCACTGGCAGCCGCACCGGCTGACCAGCATCAACGACTACGACGTCAAGGTGGTGAAACTGCAGGGCGAGTTCGTCTGGCACACGCACCCCGACACCGATGAGTTGTTCATGGTCGTCCGCGGCGAGCTGACGATCCAGCTGCGCGATCGTGATGTCGTGCTCGGGCCGAACGACGTGTTCGTCGTTCCGAAGGGTGTCGAGCACTGCCCGAAGGCGGCGGACGAGGTGCACGCGATCCTGTTCGAGCCGAAGGGCACCGTCAACACCGGCGATGCGGGCGGCGTCATGACGGCGGAGTTGCGCGAGCTCGGATAGTTCTGGCGACCGGATGCCGCGGGCAGCGGTGGCGATCTCTCGTATATGTGTTCGTATTTGCCTCCGGGATCGAATGGATGCCAGAGGCATGGAATTGTGGAAGTCACGGGACTAGTTCGAAAGGATGTTCGACAAAGCGGCTTCCTTGCGGTAGACTGTCGATATGTCGAAGTTGACCGCGTTGCACGAGGCGATGTCCCGCCTCGACGCGGCGTGGGCTGACGCCGGCGACTCGAACGATCTCTCGAGAGACCAGCTCATGGCGGTCACGAACGCGATCGGGCTGTTGCAGCGCCGGCTGGATGCCGTGCACGTCGATGTCGCGGCGGTGATCTCGCGTGAGTCGCGCCCGGAGCTCGGCGCAGACGGTCTCGCCAAGCAGCAGGGGTATCGCACCCCGGCGAAGCTCATCGCCGCGACCACAGGCGTGTCGACGGGCGATGCATCACGACTGGTCAGGGTCGGCGAGGCGACGGCGCCGCGTACCGACCTGCTCGGCGACAGGCTGCCGGCGAAGTATCCGCTCGTGCGTGAGGCGCTCGCCTCCGGCGCGCTCAGCGCCCAGGCTGCGGCGCTCATCATCGCGCTGCTCGACCGGTGTCGCATCGCGGCCGGAGCAGAGCGGATCGCCGAGGGCGAGCGCGCGCTGACCGAGACGGCCGCGGGGCTCGACCTCGACGATGTGCGCCGTCTCGTCCTGCGTGCAGAGGCCTGGCTCGACCCCGACGGTGTCGAGCCGCGGGCCGAAGAGCAGCGCGGCAAGAGATCGCTGACGATGTTCGAGCGCGACGGGATGGTGCATCTCAACGCGCAACTCGACGCAGAGACGGCAGCGCCGGTCGTGACGGCGATTCGGGGGTACGTCACGGCCGCGTTCGCGGCGCGGAAGGATGCGCCCGACGCGGACGCTCCGGATGCTGATCGCCGCAGCGTGCCGATGATCCAGGCTGATGCGCTCGCGGTCTTCTGCGCTCACGTACTCGGATGTGAGAACGACAGGCTTCCACTCGCCGGAGCGACGGTCATCGTCCGCGTGGCCCTCGACGATCTGCAGTCCGGCACCGGCTCGGCCGAGATCGACGGCCTCGACCAGATGATCGACGTCGGGGCGGCTCGACGGATGGCGGCCGGAGGCGGGGTCATCCCTTGCGTCCTCGGCGGCGACAGCGAGATCCTCGACTGGGGCCGCGAGAAACGGCTGTTCACCCGAGCTCAACGACTCGCACTGGTCGAGCGCGACGGAGGATGCGCGATGTGCGGACTCCCGCCCGAGATGACCAAGGCGCATCACATCCGATGGTGGCAGCGACATCACGGACGAACCGACCTGGCAAACGGCGTCCTGCTCTGCGAGAGCTGTCACCATCGCATCCACGACAACGGCTGGGAGATACGCGTCGACGGTACGGGAACGGCCGCGCATGTCTGGTTCATCCCTCCCGCCTACGTGGATGCCGCACGCACGCCGCGTCTCGGCGGCAGAGCGCGCTTCGACATCGCGGCATAGCACCGGGCGGAGCGCGCTTCGCATCGTGGCATGGCCCCGACGGAAGAGCGCGCTCCATATCGGGCGTACCGATGCGGGGAGGCGGTCGACCGGATCGCCGATGCGGCGCCGCTCACACGGTCAGGACGATCTTCCCTGCGACGTGTCCGGTCTCGCCGAGTTCGTGGGCCTGGCGTGCCTCCGCCAACGGGAACGACGCGGCGATCACCGGGCGGATGGTGCCGGCCTGCAGCATCCGGCCCACCCCCTGCATCCCGGCCTGGTCGCCCTCGACGAGCATCATCTCGTGACGAGCCCCGACGGCCGCGGCCTCGGCGGAGTGGTCACTGGTTCTGCCCAGTGCGAGCGATACGACGACGCCGCCGGGCCGGAGCGTGCGCAGCGACCGCGACACATAGTCGCCACCCCTCGTGTCCAGCACGACATCGATGTCGCGCGCGACCTCCGCGAAGTCCTCCCGGGTGTAGTCGATCACCTCATCCGCCCCCAGCGACAGCACCAGTTCGTGGTTCTTCGAACTCGCCGTGCCGAGCACGTACGCACCCTTGGCCTTGGCGATCTGCACGGCGAGATGGCCGACACCGCCGGCCGCCGCATGGATGAGCACCCGCTGCCCCTCCTGCACGTCGGCGACATCGACGAGTGCCTGCCATGCCGTGAGCGCCGCGAGCGGCACCGCGGCTGCCGTCTCGTGATCGACGTTCGGGGGCCTCGGAACCAGATGCCGCGCCGGCGACAGGACGAACTCCGCGGCGGCGCCATGTCCATGGGGGTACGGCAGCATCCCGAACACCTCGTCACCCGGGCGGTGGATCGTGACGCCGATGCCGACCTCCTCGACGAGCCCCGACACATCCCAGCCGAGTACCTTCGGACCCTCGCCGAGGAAACCCGAGATCCGCCGATGCCCCCAGTCCGTGGGGTTCAGTCCGCTCGCGCGGACTCGGACGAGAACCTCACCGGGCCCTGGCGTCGGCCGTGGCTGCTCCGCCAGATGAAGGACCTCCGGTCCGCCGAGGACATCCTGGGTGAGTACCTGCATGGTGCGACCTGTCATGGTACCCATCTTGCGCCTCGCGCGCCGTGCGAGGAGGCGCAGCAAGCGGGATTCTCGGACCGCCTTCACGCTCGCGACCGCTTCCGCACGTCGCTCGGCACATTCCCCCGTCGGTATCGGAAGAGCTTCCACTGCTACGTGGGCGCGCTTGACCTCGTCGCGAGGGGTCCGTAGCATTGGACCCCCCCAGCGACGATTCGACGCTTTCGGGAAGGGGTTTCACCTTCCACGAAAGGCACGACATGTCCGCCCGCACCCCGCTCCGTCGCTCCCGGGACTTCCGCCTCCTCCTCGCCGGCCAGACGACCAGCCAACTCGGAGCCCAGATCAGCGGCGTCGCGATCCCGCTCCTGGCTGTCACCACGCTCGACGCCTCTCCGCTCGAGGTCGGCCTGCTCGGTGCGGCATCCACGATCCCCTTCGCCGTGATCGGCCTTCCCGCGGGGGCGTGGCTCGACCGCATGAGACGCCGTCCCGTGCTGATCGCGAGCGATATCGCACGCGCGCTGTTCCTCGCGAGCATTCCGGTCGCCGCGTGGCTGGGCTGGCTCACGATGGCCCAGCTGCTCATCGTCGCCTTCCTCGTCGGGTTCGCGCGCGTGTTCTTCGACGTCGGCTACCGCAGCTACATCCCGACCGTGGTCGGGCGAGACAACGTCCTCGCCGGCAACTCCGCGATGGAGTTCCTCCGCGCCGGCGGACAGGTGGCGGGACCGGGGCTCGGGGGCATCCTCGTCTCATTGATCGGAGCGGCCAACGTCGTCGCCGCGCAGGCGGTGACCTTCGCCGTCTCGGCACTGACCCTCGCCGGAATCCGGGTACGCGAGGAGCCGCGGGACCCATCCGCCGACTCCGGCACCCTCTGGTCGCGCGTCGCCGAGGGACTGCGGTTCGTCATTCACCACCGGGTGCTGCGCGCCACCGCGATCGCGAGTGCCACCAGCAACTTCTCGTTCGCGATCTCGTCGGCCGTGACCATCGTCTTCCTGTCGCGCGATCTCGGGCAGCCCGCCTGGGTCGTCGGACTCGTCCTCGCCGCAGCATCCGTCACGGTCATGCTGGGAGCTGCTACCACGCCTCGAGCCGCCCGAGCAGTCGGATCGGCCCGGATCGTGTGGGTGTCGCTCGCCGTGACCAGCCCGTTCACCCTCATGGTCGCATTCGCGACCCCCGGCTTGGGGCTGGCGATCGCCGTCGTCGGGATGGCGGCCGGCGAGATCGGTCAGATCGTGTACTCGATCAGCAACGTCAGCCTGCGCCAGAGGGTCGCCCCCGACGCGATCCTCGCCAGGGTGAATGCGACCATGCAGTTCGCGATCATGGCGCTGTTCCCGCTCGGTGCACTCGTCGGCGGCATCCTCGGAGAACTCATGGGCACCCGGCTCACTCTTCTCGTGGCGGGCGCTGTCGGCCTCATCGCCCCTGTCGTGCTCTACCTGGCGATCCGCGGCTACCGCGATGTCGACGATCTGCCGGAACAGGTGATCAGCTGAGAGACCGCTCGCGTCCGGCCCGTCGATTGCCGGCATCCCGGTCCTGAAAGGCGATCGTCGCCATGATGCCGATCAGGAGGATCAGCTCGAACGCGTTCGTGATCGCCGCGCTCGGGATCGGCAGGCTCACCGCACTGCCCGCGACCATCAGGATCGTCACGATCGCCAGCCAGGGCCACTTCTCACGCACCCAGATGAGGATGCCGGCCAGCAGTAGCGCCAACGCCACGATGAGCACCATAATCGGCGGCCCGGCGGGGGCGTCGTCGTTGCCGTAGCTGAGCGCTCCGTACTCCCAGTCGGCCGAGAGCCGCATCGGCAGGGCGCCGACGATCATCTCGTAGACCATGAGCGCGGCCGTCGCCCCGAGGGCGATCGCGGCGGCCCACACCGTCCGCGCCCACCGCACTCCGGTGCGGATCACCACGTGCCACGCGACCAGCACCAGCAGGGGCGTCAGAAACGCGTGCAACCAATACCGCGCCGCGTTCAGTCCCTCGAGCGTGCCGCTCTCACCGATGGTCCCACCGAGCCCGATGACGGAGTTGTCGTAGACGAGACCGAGCACCACGAGCAGGGCGAGGTCGGAGGGGATGAGCCGTTTCCGCCGGACGAGCAGCGCGAGCCCCCAGACGAGCAGGGCCAGATACGCGACGGCGAAGCCGAGGAAGATGAGACTGTCCATGCCGCTTCACCGTAGAGCGGACGTGCGAGAGGCGCCCAGCCCTTGACGCGAGCCGGAGCCGCATGGCACGGCGGCGGCATCAACGCGCGATCGATGCACTCCTGCTGCGTGCCACGAGCCGACCGATCAGCGGCGCGACCACGGCGAACACCGCCGTGAGCAGCGCGACGCCGACCATCGCGCCGCGTAGCCCCACCCATCCCGCGAGCGCACCGACGTAGACCGGCCCGAACACGAAGCCGAGGTACGCCGTGGTGCCGATCGTCGACGTCGCCCTGCCGCGACGGTCGTCAGGCACGCCTCGGAGCGACGTGCTCAGAAGAGTGGGAAAGAGCACGGACGTCCCGATCGCCGAGAGCGCGAGGCCCGCGAGCGCGACGAGGATGCTGGGAGCGACGGCGACCACGAGGGTGCCCGCCGACGCGACCGCAGCGCCACCGATGAGCAGTGCCCGGTCGGGGATGCGGTTCGACGCACCGGCTGCGAACCGCGCGAGCGCGGCGGCAGCGGCGAAGGTGGCGGGAGCGAGGGAGGCGATACCGACCCCGGCGAGCAGTTCGTCCTCGAGGAAGATCGCGCCCCAGCTCTGGTGCGCGTTCTCGGCGGCGAACCCGAGCGCGCCGACGAGCCCGACGATGATGAACGGCCATGCCAGGCGCAGGTCGCCGAGCCCGATCGGCGAGACCGGGGTAGCGGTGACCGGGCGGCCGTCGCTGCGAACGAGGATGGCCACGCCGGCGGCCGCGATGAGGACCCCGGCCACGGCGAAGACGATGAGGGCGCTGTGGCCGGCGGCGCGGAGCGCCCCGACCCCCAGGCTCGACACGACCACGAACGACGAGAACACGGCGTGACCGAGCGTGATCACCCGGCGCCTCGACCGTGCCTCGCCGAGGGCCGCGAGCGCGTTGGCTGCGACATCCGACGCGCCCGACGTCGCGCCGACGAGCAGCATCCCGATGACGACCGAGAACACGTCCCGCGCCTGCCAGGCGAGCAAAATGCCGGAGGCCGCCAGGGCGACGAGGAACACGCCGGTGATGCGCACACCGAAGCGGTCGACGGCCCGGCCCGTGAAGAGCATCGCGGGAAGTGCCCCGGCTCCCACGCAGAGAAGGGCACCGCCCAGCTGCGCGTCGGTCAGTGCCGCCGCGTCGCGGAGGGCAGGCAAGGCGGCACCCCACGTGCCCCAGAAGATGCCGAAGGCGGCGAAGGCGAAGTACGGACCGAACGGGAAGCGCATGTGTGTAACGATACACAGCTAGACTGATCCCGTGAACACCAGACGGGTGACGATGCGCGATGTCGCGGCGGAAGCCGGTGTCGCACCCATGACGGTGAGCTACACGTACACGCGCCCTGGCCGCGTCGCGCCCGCCACGAGGGACCGCGTGCTGGCGGCAGCCGAACGGCTCGGATACACCGGGCCCGATCCCGTGGCCCGATCACTGCGCAGCGGCTCGACCCGCAACCTCGGGGTCGTGCTCGGCGAGCACCTCGGGTACGCGTTCGAAGATCCGCAGGCCGCCCGGTTCCTCGCGGGGGTCTCTCGCGTCTGCGTCGACAACCGGCTCGGTCTCGTCCTCATCCCGAGCACCGGCGATGCCGACGACGTCGAGCGCATCCGTGAGGCCGCCGTCGACGGGTTCGTCCTGTGGACCACCGAGCAGTCGGATCCGGTACTGGATGCCGTCGCGGCGACCGGTCGGCCGGCGGCGATCCAGGGCGGGCCTGCGGCCCCCGGCATCTATGCCGTCGCCGCCGCCGACCGCGAGGCGGCTCGCGCGATCGCCCAGCACATGCTGGCGGATGCCGCATCGCCGCTGATCCTCTCGCACCCGTTCGACCGCGAACGGTGGACCGGTGTCGTGCGCGGGCCCAGCCCCGACGTCCGCTTTCCGGTCACCGCCGTCCGTCTCGCCGGCTACCGCGACGCGGTCGAGCAGGAGAGGAGAGCGTGGGATGCGGTGCCCGTGGCCGTCGCGTCCCGCAACACCCGCGAGGAGGGGCGCCGGATGCTGGAACTGGCCCTCGAGCAGGGCAAGCCCGATGTCGTCATCGCGATGAGCGACCAGCTCGCCGCCGGGGCGCGGGACGCGCTCGGCGCCTCGGTGCGGATCAGTGGCTGGGACGACAGTGAGACCGCTCAGGCCCTCGGCTTCTCCAGCATCCGTCAGTCGTTGTACGACCAGGGCGCGGCCTGCGCGACCATCGCCGCCGGCCTCGGCGTTCCGGACGAGCGGCCCGCCTGGTCGCTGGTGCGGCGCTGACGTGCCCGGGGTTAAGAAGCTTGCGGATCGGGGCTCCGCATACGGCGGCTATGCCTCGTCGGGCACCCACCGCAGCAGGTCACCGGGCTGACAGTCCAGGGCCTCGCACAGTGCGTCGAGCGTCGTGAAGCGCACAGCCTTGGCGCGTCCGTTCTTCAGCACGGCCAGATTGGTCGGAGTGATTCCGATGCGCTCGGCGAGCTCGCCGACAGCCATCTTCCTGCGAGCGAGCATGACGTCGATGTCGACGATGACCGGCATCTCAGACCACCTCGTCGAGCTCCGAGCGCAGCGTCTGCGCTTCGTGCTCGCGGTCGATCGCCTGGCGAAGGAGCGCCTTCATCACTACGACCAGCAGCGCGATGCCACCGAGTACGAGGGCCGCCCCGCACACGAGCGCCACGATCCCGGGGGCGATCGAGCCGGGCGCGAGAAGCACAGCGAGCGCGAACGCGAGCACCGCGGCGGCCGCGAACGCGCCGATGATCAGATTCACCCACCGGAACGACGACGCCGAGAAGATCGATCCGCGGCGCACCTTGGTCAGCAGCATCCACACGCAGACGGCGAAGAGCTGCATGGTCATCACGCCGAGCACCGCGATCGTGACGAGCGCGACGCGCCCCCACAGCACCTCGCCCTCGAGATCGATCCAGACCAGCGGCACGATGACCGTCTGCACCACCAGTGATCCGGCGAGGGCGAGAGCGATCACCACCTGAAGTATGACGATCGTCGACTTTCCCATCGCGATTCCTTTCATCGAGAGACAGTAGGAATCTATCGTTAATCGTTCGATTTGTGAAGGCCTTGAGGTTTCACACCGCCTGTCTCGGCCTGCCCGATCGTTGATCGACGCCTGAGCGGGGGCCGCCCAGTTTCAAAGTGCGCGAACCGCTCGATATCGGCCGAAATGCAGCACTTTGCGCACGTCGAATCGCCAGAGCCGACGCCGGCCGGGTGGGCATTCGTGTGAGAACCTGTCCGCTATGACTTCCGCCGGACCCACCGCCGCCCGCCGCGACGGGCGACCTCTCCTCAGCCTCACGATCGGCGTGGTCGCCGCACTTCTCGGCCTCATCCCCGGTCTGATCGGTGGCGGCCGCCTGCCGCTGCAGAACCTCTGGGCGACGCAGACGCTGCCGGAGGACATGCCGTTCGCGCTGCTGCCGGTCAGCCAGTACTACGCGACATCACTGCTCGCCCTGCTGCTGATCGGCGGCGTGCTGGCGGGGCTCGGCATTCGCTGGGCGAATCGGCGTGTACCCGTTGCCGTCTGGCCCGCTGCCGCCGGCGTCGCCCTCGTGCACGCCATCGCGATCATGCAGACGTTCGGCGTGCTCGCGCTCGGGCTCGGCCTCGGTTCCGGCGGCGCGCGTGCCGCGTTGTACTTCGGCGGGATGCTGGGCGGCACGGTGATCGCGGCTCTTCTCGCGCAGGTCGGTCTGCGACTCACCTCGAGAGCATCCGTCGGGCCGGTCGCCCTCGGTGTCGCGCTCGCGGCCGTGCCCCTCGTCTCGTGGGTGAGCTACGGCGTCAACGCCGTGACGGGTCCGATCACCCAGCCGCCGCTGCTCGTCGAGCTGGTGCGCTGGCTGCCGGCGGTGATCGTCGGGCTGGCGCTCGCATGGTGCGGCGTGCAGCCGCTGCGACGCCTCGGCGTGTGGGCGGCGGGCCTGCTCGCGCTCTGGCTGCTGCCCGCTCTCTTCGTCGCCGCCCAGTACGGGCTGGGAATGCGCGTGCTGCAGGGCGACATCGTCGAGATGGCCGGGGCGAGTGCACAGCTCTTCCCACTGGTGCTGGCCGAGGGTGGGATGCCGGTGCTCGTCGCGGCGGTCATCGGAGTCGTCGGGGTGGTGGTGCGCGCGGTCGCTTCGCCACAAGCACCAGAGGCTGCGGTGCAGGCAGGCGCGGGCCCGGCCGCGGGTGCGGCGGACGGGCCCGCTGCGGATGATGTACGAGAAATCAATACCGCAACCTAAGGGTTGCAGTAATACGCCAATCGTGCAACTCTTGGATTGCGATCGATCGATGATCGACGAAACAGACACCCCAATGGCTCGAAGGGAGCATCATGGTGAGCATGACCGAGAACGAGGGATCCGTCGTCGACGAGGAGACCTTCTCCGTGCGCCGCACGATTCGCATCGCGGCACCGATCGACAAGGTGTGGCAGGCCGTGACCGAACCCGAGCACATCTCCCGCTGGTTCGGCCACACGGTGCTCGAGGGAACCGGCGTCGGCGCGACCGGCATGATGACTTTCCCGAACGACGGGTCGGTGCCGCTGCGAGTCGAAGCGCGGGAAGAGATGCGCCTGATCTCGTACCGCTGGGGCAACGGCGACGCCGCGTCCGAGCGGCCTGAGATCGTCGACGAGGCCACATCGACCGTCTTCACGTTCACGCTCGACGAACTCGCCGACGGTACGCAGTTGACGGTCGTCGAGACTGGCTTCGACCGTACATCCGACCCCGCCGCCAACCTCGAGAGCCACCGCACCGGCTGGGAGATCGAGCTCGACAAGCTCGTCGCCCTGCTCGAGGGTGACGCATGAGCACAGGGACACTGGTTCCGATGTTCGCCGCTCTCGGAGACGAGACCCGGTGGAGCATCCTCACGGCGCTCGGCGAGGGGGATGCCTCGGCATCCGCCCTCGCCGGGCGCCTGCCGGTCACCCGCCAGGCCATCGCCAAGCACCTCGCCATGCTGCAGCAGGTCGGGCTCGTGGAGCCCATCCGGGTCGGGCGAGAGGTGCGCTTTCGCGTGGTCGGGGCTGAACTCAGCGCGACCGCGAAACGACTCGACGCCATCGGCCGGGACTGGGATCTCCGCCTCGCTGCGATCAAGGAGATCGCGGAAGGCCTCTGAGGCGTGCCCCTTGGAATTGAGAGCGATTCTCCAGGTTAACGATATATCGTTGACTATCGTTCGACACTCTGGGAGGTCATCATGAACAACAACTCGTTCTCTTCGAACCCGTTCGGTGAATCGGGATTCGGCGGCTTCGGCACCGGAGCCGGCGGCCCGGCATCCGCGATCTTCGACGCCATGGATCAGCTGCGCAAGACCTTCGAGCCGCGCCCCGGAGGCGGCTCGCGCATGGCGCGCGGTGACGTGCGCTCCGCCGTGCTCTCGCTGCTCGCCGAGAAGCCCATGCACGGCTACCAGATCATCAATGAGATCGCCGAGCGCAGCGGCGGAACGTGGAAGCCGAGCGCGGGCTCGGTCTACCCCACCCTGCAGCTTCTCGCCGACGAAGGCCTCATCGAGGCGCAGGAGCAGAACGGCCGCAAGACCTACTCGCTGACCGAGGCGGGCCGGGCTGTCGCCGCCGAGTCGGGAGAGACTCCCGCTCCCTGGGAGTCGACCGCCGGCAAGGACGGCCATCGCGACGCTCGCTTCAGCGCGCTGCCCAAGGCCGGCGTCGACCTCGCCGCCGCGGCAGCCCAGGTCGGTCGCAGCGGCAGCCCCGAGCAGGTGCAGCAGGCCGTCGAGGTGCTCGACGAGGCCCGCCGTAAGCTGTACTCGATCCTCGCCCAGGACTGACGAGTGGGGTGCTTCGGCCGGCTTCCGAGCCGGTCGTCGATGAGGAGCGGCGAGAGGGTGGCGCGATGACGGATGCCGCGACCGGCGCGCCCGAAAGCCGTCCGATTCCCGGAATGGCGCTCGTGAGCCGTCCGGCTCCGCGGGTCGCGCCGCAGAAGCCCGTGCACCGCGCGCGCTACCGTCGCATCCTGTCGTTCGCCGCCCGTGAGTTCATCAAGATCTGGTGGTATGAGCTCGTGCTGCCGCGCTTCGGGCTCACCTCGGTCTCGGAGCGCACGCGCGCCAGGCGGATGCAGCGGTTCGCCCGCCGTTTCCACACGCTCGCCGTGAGCCTCGGCGGGCTCATGATCAAGGTCGGGCAGTTCATGTCATCGCGACTCGACGTGTTGCCGCCCGAGATCACCGCCGAACTCGAAGGCCTCCAGGACGAGGTGCCCGCCGTCCCCTTCCCGGCGATCAAGCAGCTCGCCGAGGCCGAACTCGGCATCCCGCTCGAGCGGGCGTATTCGTGGTTCGACGAGACGCCGGTGGCGGCGGCATCCCTCGGGCAGGCGCACCGCGCCCGTCTCTCCGCACTCGACGCGGCCGACACCGGACTCGAACACGTCGTGGTGAAGGTGCAGCGACCCGGCATCGACGAGATCGTCGCGGTCGACCTGGCGGCTCTCCGCCGTGTCGCCCAGTGGCTGACGAGGGTGCGCATCGTCGCCGACCGCGTCGATGCGCCAGCCCTCGTCGAGGAGTTCGCTGCGACGAGCTTCGAGGAGATCGACTACCTGCACGAAGCCGCGAGCGCCGAGCGGTTCCGCGAGAACTTCGCCGACGACCCTCGCGTCGACACCCCCGAGATCGTCTGGGAGCGATCGACTCGCCGGGTTCTCACCCTGTCGGATGTCACCGCGATCAAGATCAACGACACCGGCGCGCTCCGTGCCGCCGGGATCGACCCCTCCGAGGTCGCCGACGTGTTCGCCGAGGTGATGTTCGATCAGGTCTTCACCCACAGCTTCGTGCACGCCGACCCGCATCCGGGGAACATCTTCGTCACCCCTCGTCCCTCGGCCGGATGGGAAGGCGACGAGCCGGGCGCACCGCAGCGGAACTTCCGGCTCACCTTCATCGATTTCGGGATGATGGCCGAGGTGCCGGACAACCTCCGCGACGGTCTGCGGACACTCCTCATCGCGGTCGCCGGCCGTGACAGCCGAGGGCTCGTGGCCGCAGCGCAGGAGATCGGGGTCCTGCTGCCGTCGGCCGACACCGCCGAGCTCGAGCGCGCTCTCACCGCCCTCTTCGCCCGCTTCGGCGGCATGGGATTCGCCGAGCTGAGCAAAGTCGACCCGAGGGAGTTCCGCGACTTCGCCGAGGAGTTCGGCGACATGGTGCGATCACTGCCCCTGCAGCTGCCCGAGAACATGCTTCTCCTCATCCGCGCCGTCTCGCTGACCTCGGGCATGTGCAGCGGCCTCGACCCCGCTTTCAACGTGTGGGACGCCGCCGAGCCGTACGCCGCTCGGCTGCTGCGCGACGAGAGCGGCAATCTCCTGCAGGCTTTCGCGAATCAGGCGATGGGGACGGCCGCGACCACCATGCGACTGCCGCAGCGCATCGACGACGTCATCACGCGGATCGAAGACGGATCGGTGACGTTCGACACCTCGCGGCTCGAGCGTCGCCTCGACCGGCTCGAGGGGATCGCCCGCCGCATCGCCTCGGGTGTGCTGTTCGCGGCGATGCTCATCGGCGGCGCGCTGCTCGTGGCGCCGCTGCCGCCGCTGGGCATCACGCTGATCTGCGTCTCGGCGTTGCCGCTGCTGCATTCGCTGTTCGCAGGGGTCGGGCGGCGAGGACCCCGCTAGCGGCGAGGACCCGCCGAGCGGATCGGATCCGCGTCGCGGGCAGCCGCCGACCCGACGGCTCACGTGCGGGAGAGGCGGCGCGCGTCGGCCGCGGCGAGCCCCGCCCGCACCTCGGCCCGCGACGCCGCATCCCACGGACCCGAGGTCGCGAGGGGGATCTCGGTCATGAACCGGCGTTCGGACTCGGGTATGCGGTCGGCCACCACGTCCGGCTCCTTCGCCGCCGTCTCATACAGTGCAGGGCCGTCGGCATAGAAGAGGTCGGTGACGACCAGGCGGCCATCCCCACCGCGCATGACGTTCGAGGGATTGTCGTCGAGGGGTCCGCACCAGGGGAGCTCCGCCTGCGCGCGGTCATGGATGCGACGGATGATGTCGACGAGCTCCTCGACGGCGTGCGCACGCTCGGCGATGGAGCGGTGGAATGCCACGGCATCCGCCTCGTCCACGGCGTCGAGCCACTCCATCACCTGCAGGTCGCCGCCGCCGGCGAGGCGTCGGTGCGCGTACAGCACGGGGACCTGGCGGGTGAAGGCGGCCTCGCGGTAGAGCGCAGCGGTGTACGGTCCGGTCGGATCGAAGGGACTGATCCTCACGGCGGCGGTGCCGTCGGGAGCGCGCAGTGCGATCGCCCAGTCGCCGGCGCCGCACGGCGTCCAGCCCGCCGCGAGATAGGCGCGCTCGGCATCACGATGATCGGCGTCAGGGGCGAGTGCGATGGGGGCGGAATCCATGCGTCCAGTCTCCGACATGGGAGGAGGATGCCGAATCGGTGGCCGCCGAAGATAGGGGATTGACGGCGGGTCGACGCGCGACCTAACTTCGGCGGAACGGCGGCATCCGTCGGATCGCGAACCGAAGGAGCAGAGGTGACATCGGCACATGTGCACGCCCATTCGTCCGGCGGCGCAGACGGCATCCTCTGGATCGTCGCCGTCCCCTTCGCCGTCGCGATCATCTGTTACGCCGCCGGCGTCGCGATCCAGCGACGCCGCGGGCGCAAGTGGTCGACGGCTCGGACCTGGTGCTGGATGCTGGGATGCGCTGCCGCCCTGATCGGTATGCTCGGCCCCCTCGTCTCGCCCGCGTTCAGCGGCTTCGCCGGGCACATGGCGGCTCATCTGCTGGTCGGCATGGTGGCTCCGCTGCTGTTCGTCCTCGCAGCTCCCCTCACGCTCGCCTTCCGAACACTCGATGTCGATCCCGCGCGTCGGCTGAGCCGCATCCTGCGGAGCGCCCCGTCACGTCTGCTCACTGCACCGTTGATCGCCGCGGCGCTGAACCTCGCCAGCGCCTGGGTGCTGTACTTCACGCCGCTGTGGGAACTCGCCCAGGTGCCCTTCTTCCACCTCGTGGCGATGCTTCACGTCCTCATCCTGGGCTTCCTGTTCACGGTGTCGATCGTCGGCGTCGACCCGAACCCGCACCGCGCATCGCTCACCGTGCGGGCGATCGTCCTCGTGCTCGCCCTCGCCGCCCACGGCGTGCTGGCCAGACTCATCTACGCCGACCCGCCGCCCGGGGTGAGCCGCGGCGACGGCGAGGTCGGGGCTCAGCTGATGTTCTACGGAGGCGATCTGGTCGACCTCACGCTCATGGTGCTGCTGTGCGCCGAGTGGTATCGACGCTCGGGGCGGCGCTTGCCGTCGGCGCTGAAGCGGCGCAGTGAACCGAAAGGAATCGACGATCATGTCCGCGCACACCGATGAGCCCGATTCTGGGCGCAGGACCGGCCCGGTGCTGCGGAACCGCGCGTTCTGGGCAGCGTTCCTGCTGGGTGCGGCCTCCATGGCCGCCATCGACGAGATCGTGTTCCACCAGATCCTCGCCTGGCACCACTTCTACGATCGGTCGACGACCGAGATCGCCCTCCTCTCCGACGGGCTGCTGCACGCCGCGGAACTGTTCGCCTTCGCGGCGGGCTTCTTCCTCATGCTCGACGCCCGACGGCGTGGTGTGTTCTCAGCCGCCGTCGCGTGGAGCGGGTACTTCGTGGGGCTCGGCGTGTTCCAGCTCTGGGACGGCGTGATCGACCACAAGGTGCTGGGTGTCCACCAGATCCGCTACGGCGTGGACCTGCTGCCGTACGACATCGCGTGGATCATCTCGGGGCTCGTTCTGCTGACGATCGGATGTGTCCTGACGGTCGTGAGTTCGCGGCGGGCCCGCGGAATCGACCGCACGTCCGCGACGCCCCGTTCGCGCTGAATCGCGGCTATCACCGCCACGGTCCGGATGCAAGGCTCCTGCATCCGCGGAACGGACGGCGCAGGCTGGCAGCCATGAGCACTCCCAACCACGGCTGGAGCCTGGTCGCCCCGAACATCTATCGCCTCGATGTCGCAGATGTGAACTGCTACCTCGTGGTGACGTCCGACGGGATGACCCTCATCGACGCAGGGCTCCCCGGGACCACCCGAGCGCTCGAGGAGCTGCTGCTTCACCTGGGCGCGAGAGCCACCGACATCGACGCCCTCGTGCTGACCCACGGGCACTTCGATCACGTCGGCATGGCCCGGCAATTCCAGCTGAGGCGCACTCCGATCCTGGTGCACGCGGGCGACGAGGCGCTCGCCCGCCACCCGTATCGCTACGCTCACGAATCGTCTCGACTGCCGTATCTCTTCCGCCCTCGGGCGGTGCCGATCATCGCACGGATGACGAAGAACGGGGCGCTGATGGTGAAGGGCGTACAGGCACAGCCTCGGGTCCGCGACGGCGAGGTCATCGACGTGCCGGGGCGCCCGCTCGCGCTGTGGACGCCGGGGCACACCGCCGGACACTGCGGCTACTACTTCGCCGATCACGGGGTGCTCATGTCGGGCGACGCGATCGTCACGCTCGATCCGTACACGGGTGCGAGAGGTCCTCGTATCGTCGCGAACGCCGCGACGGCCGACAGCGAAGAGGCACTCCGCTCGATCGGTGCGTTCGAGGCGAGTGACGCACGCGTCGTGCTGCCGGGGCACGGAGAGCCCTGGGAGGACGGCATCCGCGCGGCGGTCGCGGCGGCGCGCCGGGCGGGGAAGAGCTGAGCTGGCGCGGCGCGGTCCCGTGAGTTCGGCCGGTGAATCCGCGCCGGTCCGTATACGTATTCAGTGCTGAAAAATTCCGGGAACATAGGCTTCCCTAAGCCGACTGCATACGTATACCATCGGGTCATGGCACACATGAAGCAACGCGCACTGCCGGTTCTCGCGCTCGCAGCGGTGGGCATCGTCGCCCTCACCAGCTGCGGAGCGGGTACCCGCACCGACAATGAGAACGCGACAACGGTGTCGTGCGAC
>NZ_JAPSHY010000048.1 GCF_031179285.1 Microbacterium sp.
CTCTACGGCATCGCGGCCGGCTTCCTGGTGTTCTCCCTCGTCGCCCTTGCCATGGTCGCCGCGAGGCGGGCCTCGATGCGATCGGATCTCGCCTTCGGGCCCTGCATGCTCGCCGGCGGTGCTGCCGGCCTCGCTTGGGGCGCGTTCTTCTCGTAGCCGCCTCGGTGGTAGATTGAACGCCGCTGCCTCGCGCAGCCCGGCCCCCATAGCTCAGGGGATAGAGCGTCTGCCTCCGGAGCAGAAGGCCGCAGGTTCGAATCCTGCTGGGGGCACCAGTTATTCCGCGGAAATGCGCGAGCGACGGTGTCTGATGGTATCTACTTTGGTAGCCAGGCTCCCTTGGAGCTGCTCCCATGGCTGAGACGCTCGACCCGCTCGATGCGCTGGATCAGCGCTGCGTGCGCTGCGGCGCACTGGTTTATGACACCCGGTGCCGGAACTGCGGCCAACAGACCGCACCGCCGCATGTTGAGCGCCCGCGTGATGGCGACGACCTACCCGGCGTTCTGGGTTAGCGCGCTGCGCGTCTCCAACTGTGGCGCTTTGCCGTTTCTCGGCAGCGGGGTACGTTGAGCCGCATTGGCTTGCCACGACTCGTTGGCGAAGTCCCGTCCAGCGAGAGGGCCGACATGCTTACGGTCGACCAGCAGATCAAGAGCATCGACGAGGTCATCACGGCGAACATCGAGCAGCTCGCGCAAGAACGTGGCCTCCTGTCGCAGAATCTACTGGCACAGACGCGCAACCTCATCGAAGCCGTCGCCGTGAGGCTTCACAGCGGCGTCGGCACAGCGCCGTTCGCCTACAAGGCGGTCGCTCCCGCGCTCGCCTTCGTCGGCTCGGGTAACAAGAGGATCAGTTTCCTTCACCGCTTCCACAAGTTGATCCAGATCAGCGCCTCGCATTACACCATGGATAGCAACACGTCTGAACGTCTAATGCTCAAGTACCTAGACTTCATGCTGCGACTCCGCGAGACGTTGAAGACCGAGTGTGGGATCCTGGCTCTGTCTAACCTCGAAGATTTCCCGATCGACCTTGACCCAGCTCTTCAAGAATATCAAGCCAAGATCGCGGAGCAGATTGAGGGTGCTGCATTAAGGCCCTTGCCCGAAGGACAGCGGACTCGTTATTACGTGCATAAGACTCGCCCGTTTTTTGTCGACGGACGTGTGTATTACGAAGTGACCTTCTACCGAGCGCACAATAAAGCAAACAAGGCCGATCGCATTATCGCTTTCACCGAGCTTGAGGTGGGCGACAAGTACGCGGCCACGCTGGCGCTCGAAAGTGCGTCCATCGAGGTGCTCGGTGAGACGATGCCTATCACCCTTATCCGGGAATGGGCGATCTCAATCCGTCCGTGCGAGTTCGACGCACTCGCACGGATTTTTGGCGCCGAAACGAAGGTTCGATCGGACAGCTCGGAGTATCAGCGACTTATGTACGAGTTGACGGCTCGCGACAAGGGTCTGCTTGACCTCATGGATGCACCCAACAGTGACTACAACGCAATCCGCGCTGGCGCCATCGCTCGCATTCAGAAGCCTCAGATATTCCCGACTCTCGACCGAGCCCGCAAGCTGATCGGAAACAAGAGTCCCGGCGCAAACGTCGTTCGATACCTACTGCTCCGCATGCGCAATCAGGTGTTGAAGCCGCAATGGTCAGAAGACCAGTGCTACAAGCTGTCCAACCTTCACCTCAAGTTCGGATGCATACCGTTCGAAGAGATGCCCTTTTGTACGTCTCTTGTGCTTCACAACCCGATGTACTGGGATCTGGCGGAAAGCTTGGACGCTACGGGGAGAACTCACGAGCTTTTGGCTCGCGTCGTCAAGAACAACGTCGAGAACCACGGGATTCTATACACCCCGTTGGCCGATCTGCTCAAGGTCGATGCGTTCAAAGACGTCGATCAACTAGTCTCAACCCACAATGCGCGCCTCTACAAGACGCATAGGTTGCGCCGGTCCTTGGTCAAGGACATGGGGCACGTGTTCATTCAGGGATACGAGGACGACACGGTCACCATCATCGAGAAGCTTCAGTCGATGGCTGATTCCGGGATCGACGGATACGCTGCGGCGGTTGAGAGCTGGCTGGAGGAGAACCCCGGAGCCATCGACGACGAGGTCAAGCGCGCTGCAATGGGAGATCTGCTCAGCGAGTCGCATGTCGCGCTGATCTACGGAGCTGCAGGCACTGGCAAGTCAACCATGGTCCACCATATAGCCAGCTACTTCAATGATAAGCGTAAGCTCTTCCTCGCACACACCCACCCGGCCAAAGACAACCTCAAGCGACGAGTGAGCGCGCAGCGATCGACGTTCCGAACGATCACCAGCCAGATTCTGCGACGCAGAGCGGAGCCGTCGTATCACCTCTTGGTTATTGACGAGAGTAGTACCGTCAGCAATGCTGACTTGATCGACGTCTTGGCGAAGACCGAGTTCAAGCTTCTCGTTCTGGTTGGAGACGTCTTCCAGATCGCATCTATTGAGTTCGGCAACTGGTTCAACGTGATACGTCGCTTCATCCCTAAGACGGCTGTGTTTGAACTCACTACGCCGTATCGAACGAATAACATTGATCTTCGCGAGTTTTGGGAGAAGGTTCGTAATGTCGATGACGACATTGCCGAGGCAATGGCGCACGGCGGATACTCGACGAACCTCGATGCCTCCCTCTTCGCCCGTCATGACGACGACGAGATCATTCTTTGCTTGAACTACGACGGTCTGTACGGCATCAACAATATCAATCGCTTCATGCAAAGTAGCAATCCGGGTGCGGCGATCACTTGGGGCGTCGCCACATACAAGGTCGGGGACCCGATTCTATTCGGGGACACTGATCGCTTCGGCGGCGTTATCTACAACAATCTGAAGGGCCGCATTGTTGGCCTGGAGCGCTTCGCTGACCGGGCGCAGTTTGATGTGAAGCTCCAACGCGCTATCTCAGAGTTTGATATCGAGAGCGACGAGCTGGAATGGCTCGGAGATTCAACGGTGCGCTTTAGTGTTTACGATCGCGACACCAGCGACGAAGACGATGACTCGTCAAACAACACCGTGCCGTTCCAGGTGGCCTACGCCGTCTCAATTCATAAAGCACAAGGGTTGGAATACGAGTCCGTGAAGGTTGTGGTCACTCAAGCGAACGAGGACGATATTGTTCACAGCGTCTTCTACACCGCTGTGACCCGCGCGAAGGATCGACTCCAGGTCTTGTGGAGCCCTGAAACTCAGCAAGCCGTTCTGACAAAGCTGCAAAGCGTGGACTTGTCGAAGGACGTCCAGCTTCTTGCGAAGCGCCGGGGCTTGAAGCCGGTGAAGTAGGACACACGTACGACTCTCGGCGGCTTTGGATAGTTCCTACTTCACCTCGACGAGTCGCCATACCTTTCGTGCGGTCCAGGGCGCGCTTGGGTCGATCTCGCGCACCAGTCTCTGCTCGAAGACGGGGGCACTCGACACATCCGCGCCGCCAGGCGTTTCGGTCGGCGGCGACTGGCGCGAGCGTTCACGCGCTTCCCATGCCTGTCTAGCTTCACGCACTTCGGCGTTGCGGGCCGCCCACTCGAGTCGTCGCGACTCACACGCCGCTGAGCAGCTCTTGCCCGCAGGTACGTCAAACGGCACCGCGAACGTCCTGTGGCAACCGGCGCAGCACAGCAGGCGTGCCTCCGCCTCAGCTGGCCGCTTCCCTCGTCGCTCCCGGGATCGACAGCGCTCGCAGATTCGACGGCCTCCAGACAAGATGCGGGCGCATACCCTGCACCATTTCGTTTCCATGCGTTTCCTCTCTGGTGTGACCCGATGTGACTCCACGTCTTTCCCCCCAGACTCGCGCGCAGCGCGAGCAGCAGAACGGGAACCGGTCGCGCGCCGAGGGGTGGGGTGGGGGGTGGGTGCCCCCCTCCATGTATCTGCGACCTGGCTAGAGTGCGAGACATGACTGAGGCAAAGTCGGCCGATCGCGAGCCGGACCGGTGGGCGTTCGGCACGGTGTCGTCAGACGCGAGCGGCATAGTAAACATGGAGATCGGGGAAGAGGCAGACCCTGACGAGGTGTCTCGCGTGCAGGCTGCGCTGGATTTGGTCCAGGCGTTCGAGCCGGACTCGTTCTCCGATGAGTTCGCCAGGGCCGCTGAGCTCCTACTAGGAAGCCTCAAGGCGCAAGCTGACGCAGGCGGACGAGCGTCCGCCGCGACTGCCAGGCAGATAGCAGCCGCGACTAACGCCTGGCTGAGTTCGTTCTCCCGCCTGCGGGCAGACATGGAGAGCAAGGAGGAACGCTTCGGCAACGGCGACGCGACGCGAGCGCGGTTCCGCAGGTTGTACCGAGAGGACTGGCACTATCGGCTCATCCACGAGCTGCGGAACGTGTCACAGCATGAAGGCAACGCCCACTCCTACATTTACGCCGGTGCCAAGCTCGGCGAAGACGATGAGCACATCGAGAGCTATGAGATCGACGTTGAGCGGTTGTACGCGGAGAGCCGCGTACGCGGACTCGAAGGCCTGCGGCAGCTGGACCCGGGGAACCCGCGCGCTGACCTTCTAGCAGCGATCGAGCACGTTGAGAAGCTCCACGATGAGGCGCTCATGTGGCTGTTGTTCTCGCAAGCGGAGGCCCTTGAAGACGCCTTCGCGACAATAGTGGCGGTGATTCGCAACTACTCCAAGGATCGCGCTCGACTTCATCTGTTCCGATTGAACGACCTGCGCGCACGTGAACGAGGCGAGCGTGTGAACCTTCAGTTGCGTTCGGTTGAGTGGTCCAAGCTTCCCGGCTTCGCGCTGACGCTGTCATTGGCGCGCGCCCACGTTCGAGCCGCCCAGCGCGAAATCCGAGCCGACTCGCCGACCTGATCCGGGACGCCGTGAACTGCTTGGAGTCTCGCGGATGCGACTCGAGAGCAGCACGGACGCTCCGTCCGTCCCAGGTCGCGCCGCGACGCGAGATGGCCGCAGTTCTCGCCGACGTGAGCGAGAGCCTGCGCTCTCTGCTCAACACATCGCGTGTGCATAGGCGGCTCTCCGGGGGCGACGATTCGGCTCGCGCAACGCCGCGCGAGCGTCGATGACGGCGGTGGCCGCTTATGTCGCTCTTCATTGGCCAATCCGATGTCGGCCAGCAGGAAGCGGGCGGTCCGCCGACTCGGCTCGCCGCCCGCCTGTGGGATCAGCCGATTCGCTGGAACATGCTCGCTTCCGGGACCCCGCGCATCGCATCCTCGAACCGATTCGCGGAGTCGGCCATCGAGAGGGTGACACCCGGGAAGTCACCGCGTGCGATCGCGATGATCGCGCCGTCCGGGTCAGACAAGTATGCATCGAGCACTGCGAGAGCCACGCCATTCTGTGGCTCAGCCTTGGATCCCGGCTGCGGCTTTGTCTGCTTGCTGCCATCCGGGCCGATCCAGCGCGGCTGCGGCACGTCCACGATGCCCGCGAGGGCGTTCGCCGCGGCGGCACGGAGACCCGTGACGTTCTCATTCAGCTTTCCGCAGCGCAGGGCGGCGAAGGTCGCGAGGCGAGCCAGAGCACGGCACGCGGCCTTATGCTCACGTGTTGCGTCCTGCTGGAACGCGCGGTCTGTGCTCAGCGGCTCGTCGCGGTCCAGTCCGCCCAGGGCGTTTGTGAGTGTCTTCACAGTCGCCGCGAACTCGGGCGCGATCGCCTCGAGAACAGCCTTCCGTGCTTCCGCGACATTCTCGGCCTCTCCGGTGCGATGCATGTCCTGCAGCCACTTGGCCGCGTCGCGGATCCTGTTGCCGCGCGCCAGCTCAGCCGCTGCGCGCTCGAGGAAGTCAGCATCGCTCTTGCGCCCGGGCGCCTCCGCTAGCAACTCGCGATACGTATCCTCCGGCCTGGGCACAGCGGCCAGCAGCTCACGCATGGCGGATGCGTTGCGGTCCGGGACAGCGAGCCCGAACGTCGTGTACACGCCATCGATGGCACGCATCTGGTCGCTGATCCTCGGCCCGGCGAAGGCGCGAGGGTTGGGGTTGAAGTGGGTCATAGTGTCGGTGTCCTTTGTTCTAAGTGCTGCACGCGCGAGGGCGCGTGTCTGGTGCCCCGCAGGGCCTCAAGGGAGCAAGGGGGCAAGAGGGCAGGGGCTAAGGCGCGTGGGTCCACATCACGTATGCGGTCTTGCCCTCTTGCCGCCTTGCGTCAGGAGGCTGCCGAGTCCGGCTCCAGTCGCCAGAGCCAGCACCCGGCGGCCTTGTAAGTGCCGATGGTCTGGTTCTGCCGAGCACCGGGCGGCAGCTTGTTGAATCGGCGTCGAGCGTCCTTCACGCGCTGATCGGTGAAGCTCGCTGCTCGGCCCGCCTTGATCACATCGCCGGCTCGCGCCTCGTAGGCTTCCTGCTCGCGCATGTGCTCGATGAGCCAGGCCTGAGCCTCGTTGAGTTCCTCAGCAGAGTCACCCAGGTCGGCATTGATGATGTCTCCCACGCTTCGGAACGTCTCGCCGATGATGCGCACCGCACCGACTTCCTGCGACCACCCGTCAGCCGCAACCTCGTGTGGCTCGATCGCGAACGCGACATTCGGCAGGTCGCCACGTCCGTAGTTGCCCTTCGTCTGCTCCATGAGTTTGGAGCCGTCCTCGTCGGTCGCGAAGACCAACACCGCGCGAGCGCGGTCGACGTACTCATGTGAACCGCTGATCTTGTCCCGCACATCGCCGCCTCCCTTGCTGAAGTGCGCGATCGCGATGACGGCGCAACCTGTGCGCGCGGCCATCTCGGCGATGCCGTCGAGAGCGGGTCGGACTTCGGAGGAGCGATCTCGGTTGATGCCGTTGAGGCCGCTGGACAGCGGATCCACGATGACGGCGACAGCGTCGAGAGCCCGAACCTGGGTTTCGATCAGCTCTAGATCGCGCAGGAGCGATGGTGCGGCGTCGAGGGTGTAGCCCTGACGACGGATGGCCAGCATCTGGATGTGGGCGGTGTCAGCACCCGCAGCGAGTGCGCGGGGCTTGACGATCGCGGCTGCGTCGTCCTCGAACGCCACGTAGAGAACGTTTCGGGGGACCCCCTGGTACTCGCCGGGTAGAGCGCCGAGGGTGAGTTGAGCCGCAAGCCAGAGCCCGAATGTGGACTTGCCCTCGCCACCGCGTCCCGCCAGCATCGCGATAACGCCGGTGGGGATGCGATCGAGCCAGAGCCACTTGAGCTTCCGCATCCGCACGTCTGCCAGAGACGTGACGACGGCGTACCTGTCGCTCATTCTGCAGACCGTCGTGCTCGATCCACAGCGGCAGCGCACACCGCCATTTCGTATCGGTACTGAGCCAGCCACCGCTCGCACGCGTCACGGTCGCCGACCAGTTCCCAGTAGTAGCCAGTGCGCATGATTGACCGCACCAGCCAGCCCTCAGGTGGAGGGGCGGTAGCCCTGCCGAGTGTCAGCACGCATCGGGTTCCGAGCGGCGCGCCAGTCATGGACGCCGCAACGGCAGCGTGCTGCTCACGGAACGCGGTGCACCTTCGCAGGTCGACGTGCACCGCGTTGATTCGAGCGCTCATGAACGCCGCCCGATCGGGCGTCCGAAGAAAGCAACGTCAGCTGCATACATCTTCAATCTTCTTTCTTCTCACGCTCGACACGCTTGTTATGCTGAGTGCACGGATCGGCGCGTCGAGTCGAAATAGCTACGGAGTGTTCGATCCCGCGGGGGAGCATGGTGGGAGCCACTCCCCCGCTTTCGCGAGTTTGAGGAAGGACGCTTCAGCGCTTCATGAGACGGTCCACCTCGCGCAGGTCGAGCCGAACGTTTCGCGCGAATCGGTGCGCAGGCAAGATGCCCTGCGCGATGTAGCGTCGGATGGTGGAAGCTCCCATGCCGTAGTGAGCAGCGACCTGCGGGATCGTGCGCCAGACGGGTGGATTCTCGTAGTCAGTGCCCGCGGCGTCGGCGGTCTCAGTCATGGTTTGCCTTTCATTGAAATGCAAGCTGTCGACCGTTAATGAGCTCTACAAATCGTCCCTCATGGCGAGAGCGAATGAAAGTAGCGAGGGGTCGTGGGTTTGCGCGATTCGCTAATAGGTCTGTCACGCAGCTATAAGCGAGAGGATGGATTTCGGTGCCCGCATCGGTGTACCGCTGATATCCCTTAGCATTCCCGGAACTGCGCGGCGTCGTCAAGCCGACTTGAGCCCCCTCGAGCCGGTCCGGCGCGCTTGAATTGCCGCGAGCGGCTGCTAGCGGCTACCAGCGGCTAATAAGGGATCCGAAAAAAACTTTCGCGCGCCCCCGTGCGCTCGGCGTGTCGCGCGGCCATCGCCGCTACGCGCGGGTCGGAGCCGGTTCCAGCATCCGAGTGATGGCCTCTAGGGCGTCGGCCTGCGCTCGCAGGTCCTGGCGCGCGTAGGAGCGCGACATCGCCAGCTCGGTGTGGCCGAGGACATTGAGGATGACGTGCTCGGGCACCCCGGCGGTGAACATCAAGCCAGCAGCGGTGTTCCGCATCGCGTGAGGAACGATGTGCTTGTCGATCTGCAGAGTGGGCTCCAGCTGGTTCCAGAGCTTCGAGAAGTCGTTCGGATCGATGGGCTTGCCGTCGCGCTCCCAGAGGAGGCCGCTCTCGGATACGCCGCGCTGGATCTGGTGGTCGAGGACAGCTCGGAGCGGTGCGTAGTTCGGAATGGTCCTCGTCCCGGCTTGGGTCTTCGTGTAGCCGACGAGACAGAGCCCGCCGTGGATCTGCTCCACCGCGAGCCCACGGGGCTTTCGGATCCGGGCCTGGGGGCACGCGTGCGCCCGCTTCATGCCGCACGTCCCGCCGCAGCCGTGCATGTAGGGGAATCGCTGCAACTGGTTGACCACATGCACTGCGTCCGGGGTCACGTCTACCCGGCGGAGCCCCGCCAGCTCCGCCGCTCTCATGCCGGAGAGCATGGCTGCAGCCCAGAGGGTCCAGAGTGGATCACCGGACCGCGAGAGGCGAGCCAGTACATCGCGGGCCTCATCGACGGTCAGCGCGTCACGAGGGGCGTTCACATGCGCGTCGGAGGGCATGATCGCCTTCTGAGCGACGTTGCGTGCGATGAGCCCTTCATGCTCGGCGCTCGATAGCATTGCCGACAGCACCTTGCGCGCGGACTTCACGACATGAACGCTCACCCGTTCGACACCCGCACCCTTGCCGCTGGTCTTGGGCGTTCGAGAGATGCGCGCGAGCCACCTGCTCACGGTCGCGGGCTGGAGTGCAGCCAGCGCCCAATGCCCAAGGTCGGGAACGATGTAGCGACGGGTGACCGACTCGTACTCGATCCAGGTCTTGGCGCGCCGATCACCCTCTCGCTGCTCCTCCAGCCAGCGCTCGGCGTATTCCTTGATCGTCATGTCCCGGGTTGGGAGATCGCCTCGCTCCTCCAGCTCACGAAGCAGCGCATTCCGCTTCTTGACCACAAGCGCACTGGTCCTGTCGCGGATCACTTTGCGGCGACGCTTGCCTGACTCGTCGGCGGGAAGCGTCACTCGCAGCTCCCACTTCGCGCGGCTCGCGTTCCAGAAGGGTTTGGGCTCCCCGTTGGGCGTGCCTTCGCGCGTCCGTCCCCGCTTCTCGGCCACCGCGGACCCTCCTGGCTGGTATCTACTTCGGTATCCAGACCACCTTACAGCGCCCGAGCACTCCCGAGCGCTTGCGGGGTCAAGCGCCGCGAGATTCTCGATATTTTGCCGACGCCTGCCCTTCGAGCTACAGTCAGAAACCTCAGCTAGTACCTCCGGAGCAGAAGGCCGCAGGTTCGAATCCTGCTGGGGGCACCGGCAGCCGCTGTCGACGAAACACACACCCCGCGCCGCTGGAACACACGGCACGCGCATCGGGTCGTGATCACGAAAGCACATAGGGTTTGCGCATGGGACGACCTCGCCTCCACGACGAGCACTTGCGCCAGCGCCTGCTCGAAGCTGCCACCGATCTCATGGCAGTCGACGGCCCGGACTTCTCCCTGCGCCCGCTCGTGGCATCGGTCGGCACCTCGACCTCGGCGGTCTACTCGCTCTTCGGCTCGCGCGGCGAGCTCGTCGAAGCGATCACGGTGCGCGCCGCCCGCTCGTTCGTCGACGCGCAGCACGCCGTCGAGGCGGAGCAGCCCGCCGAGCTCATCCCCGCGCTGGCGCACGCGATGCGTGCTTGGGCTCGCGAGCACGCCGCGATGTTCCAGGTCGTGTTCGGGCGGAGCGCGGACTCGCCCGCCGTCGGCGAGGCGCGCGAGAGCACGACCGACCCCCTGCTGCACGCCGTGACCGCCGCGATCGACGCCGGCACGCTGCACGGCGACCCGGCGACCGCGACGCGCACGATCTTCGCCGCCGTGCACGGCTTCATCACGCTCGAGCTGCTCGGGCTCTACCCCGACGAGCAGGCGGACGAGCTCTTCGACGCGCTGCTCGCGGCGATCTGGCGCAGCTGGGCCTCGCCCGAGGTCTCGAGCGCCGTCGCTTGAGCCTTGTCATGCATACCCCGCGGGGGTATGATGGCAGCACCATGATCGACCACTCGGCGCCCGGCTACGCGGCTGACAAGGATGCGCTCCTCAAGCGCTTGCG
>NZ_JAPSHY010000029.1 GCF_031179285.1 Microbacterium sp.
CGAAGACGTCGCCGCTGCCGCCGTCGAGACCATGCAGGGCCTGCTGACCTCGGGCGACACCGGTGAGACGGTGCGGCGCTCGTTCTCCGGCGTACTCGTGCCCGGCACCACGGCTGCCGCCGTCTGATTCTTGCTTCTTGTTCGACCGTTCGCTGACCCGGAAGAGACATGATCCTCACCGAACACCCTCGCCCGTCGCACACCTTCGTGCACATCTCCGATACGCATCTGCCCGGCGAGCGGTCGCCGCTGTACGGCAGCGGGGCGGATGCCGATCACAACCTGTCGCTGATGCTCGATCGCTTGGTGGCGAGCGGGCTGAAGCCCGACGCGCTGCTGCTCACGGGCGATCTGACCGACCGCGGCGATGCGTCGGCGTACCAGCGGCTGCGCGAGCTGGTAGAGCCGGCGGCCGAGGCGCTGGGCTGCGAGGTGGTGTGGGCGGCCGGGAATCATGATGACCGCGGGGCGATGCGGGCCGAGTTGGGGCTGTCCGGCGCTCCTGCCGGGGTTCCCCGTGCCGGTGGATCGCAGGCGCCGATCACCGAGGTGCGCTGGTTCGGCGACCTGCGCGTGATCGTGGTCGACTCGACCGTGCCCGGTGAGCACTGGGGCGCGCTGGATGAGGATCAGCTGGCGTGGCTGCGGCGCGAGCTGGCGACACCCGCCCCGGCGGGGACGCTGCTGCTCATCCACCACCCGCCGTTGCCGACGGTGCTCGACCTCGCCGTGACGGTGGAACTTCGCGACCAGCCGCGACTCGCGTCGGTGCTGCGCGGGTCGGATGTGCGCGCGATTCTCTCCGGCCACGTGCACCACCCGTCGTTCGGCACGTTCGCGGGGATTCCGGTCGCGGTGGCGTCGTCGAGCGCGTACGGGCAGGATCTCGCGCAGCCGCCGGGTGCGACGCGGGGGCAGGATGCCGCGCAGGGCTACAACCTCGTGCACGTCTATGCCGACACCATCGTGCACTCCGCGGTGTCGCTGGAGTGGGGCGCCGATGTCGGTGAGCCGGTCGCGGCGGACGAGGCCGGGCGGAGGATCGCCGGCGTCGGGATCGGGTGGCGCGAGCGCGGCTGAGTGCCGAGCGGACGCGTCGCTAGTCGCGCTCGCGCAGACGCCCTGGCTCCAGCCCGAGCGCCCACTCGGCGTAGTCGGTCACGAAGCGCAGATACACCTCGTCGGTGTAGGGCGTGCGGTCATTCGCGTAGGCGCCCTTGCCGTCGAGCGCCATCAGGATGCGGATGGCAGAGCCTGCGGCATCCTGCGGCGGCACGTCGCCGTCGGCGACCCCCGTCTCGATGACCTGCCGCAGCCGCGCCTCATCGAGCTTCTCCTGCTCTTCGAGCGCCGCGGCGAGCCCCGGGATGAACCGGCTCA
This sequence comes from Microbacterium sp., assembly GCF_031179285.1. Classification (GTDB taxonomy): domain Bacteria; phylum Actinomycetota; class Actinomycetes; order Actinomycetales; family Microbacteriaceae; genus Microbacterium. Next base: position 1,381 of record NZ_JAPSHY010000029.1, read on the forward strand.
GGTGCCGCGCGTTGAGCCAGAGGCGAGCGAGCGGCCGCGCCGCCTCGCCGTCGGCGTGAGCGACGAACCGAGCGATCTGCGCAAGAGCGCTTCCCTCGTCACGGAACAGCCGTTCCCGCTGCTCCGAGGCGGCGCTCACGAAGGCCGCGACCACTAGATCCTCCGCAACGGGGAAGTAGTGGGTGACGAGCCCCGGCCGCACATGGAGCCGCTCGGCCACCGCGCGCAGGGTGATGCGCTCCAGCCCTTCGGCGAGCGCGATGGCCGACGCTGCGTCGAGAATCTCGGCACGCCGCGCCTCGGGGCTCTTGCGCGTTCGCGGGCGATCCGGGGTTGACACCATGCCGCCATGCTATTAGTTTTGCGACCAATAACCTATTGGTCGCACGACCAACAGTTTCCACCCCACCGGCGATGATGCCGGAACCCGAACGGGAGTGAACATGGCACAGGACACCGTGGCCGACGACTTCGCCACGCGCATCGAGACTCGCGGGATCGATCTCATCGGCGACGCCGAGCGACATGGCCGGGCACGCGATCTCTTCGCGGTGTGGGCGGCGCCGAACGTCAGCATCCTGAACTTCACGATCGGGGCGTCGCTGATCCTCCTCGGTCTCGAGATCTGGCAGGCCGTCACCGTCATCCTCATCTCCTCGACCCTCTGGATCTTTCCCGGCATCGTGGCGATCAGCGGCCCCGCCGCCGGAACCTCCGGCTCGGTGATCACGCGGGCGATCTACGGCGTGATCGGCAACCGCCTCATCGTCGCTCTCGTCGGGTGGCTCATCGGCTCGGTCTACCTCGCCCTCAACTGGCTCGGCTCGTCATTCCTGGGGGCCGACCTCGTCGGCAGGCTCGGCATCGGCGACAGCGTCTGGACGCCGATCGTCGTGACCCTGGTGATCTCGGCGATCACGGTCCTCGTCGCCGTGTACGGGCATGGCCTGATCCTCAAGACCTACGGCGTCGTGTCACTCGTGCTCGTCGGCATCTTCGTCCTCGTCGCGGCGTTCGCCCTTCCGCATGCGGACCTCTCCTACGCCAACCCGGAACCGTTGACCGGCGCCGCGCTGTGGTCGTCGATCACGATCGGTTTCACCCTGCTGGCGTCGTCGCCGCTGTCTTACATCAACAGCCCCGACCTCGCCCGGTATCTTCCTCGCAGCACGAAGCCCTCGCACATCGCCGCGGCGACCGCTCTCGGCGGCGCCATCCCCAACATCCTGTTCACCACGATCGGGGTTCTCGTCGCCACCGGGGTCGGCGCGGCCATCCAGACGGAGGGCATCGAGAAGGCGCTGATCGGCATCCTTCCCGCGTGGCTCGGGCCGATCCTCGTCGTCGGCGTCGTCGTCAACACCATCTCGCTCAACGCGATGACGACGTACACGTCGAGCATGGCGCTGCAGGCGATCGGCCTGCCGATTCGCCGCGTTCCGGCGGCGGTGGTCGTCGGCGTGCTGGGCACGATCCTCACGATCGTCCTCGTGCTGTCGACCAGCCTGCTCGGTGCCGTCAACCTCATCCTGCAGTTCGTCGTGATCGTCTCGGCGCCGACCATGATGATCTTCGTCGTCGATGTGCTCCTGCGGCGAGGCCGCTACGACGGCGTCGAGCTGTTCGACAAATCACGCACCTCGCGGTTCTGGTTCACCGGCGGCTGGAGCGTTCCCGGAATGACGGCGGTGACGCTCGGCGCACTCGTGACGGCGATGGGACTCACGACCGAGGTGTGGAGCGGCCCGATCGCGATCGCTCTCGGCTACGTCGATCTCTCGGTGCCGATGGGCATCGCGGTCACCGCGGTCGTCTATCTCGCGCTGCGCAAGACGCCTCTCGCCGGCTCGCAGACGCAGGCGCCGGCGCCGACACCGCGGCACTCGCAGGAAGGACCCACCCGATGACCGAGGTCTACGTCGGAGGAAAGGTGTTCACCGCGGCGGCGCGACGCTGGGCCACCGCCCTGGTGGTTCAGGACGGCACGCTCGTCTACGTCGGCGACGACGACACCGCCCTCCGCCTGGCGGGCGACGTGACACCGATCGATCTCGCCGGCGCCACCGTGCTCCCGGGATTCGTCGACGGACACGCGCACGTCATCAACACCGGCGAGTCGGCGCAGCACGTCGATCTGTGGGGCGCGACCTCCCTCGCCGACATTCAACGCGACATCGCCGCCTTCGCAGCCCTGCACCCCGAGCTGCCGCGCATTCGTGCGCACGGCTGGCGTCACGACATCGTCGGCGGCCTTCCCTCGCGGGAGATGCTGGATGCCGCCGTGCCTGACCGTCCGGTGTATGCGCAGGCTTTCGACTTCCATTCCGTCTGGCTCAACTCCGCCGCCCTCGCCGAGGTCGGCATCGATCGTGAGACGGCGTCGCCCCCCGGCGGAACGGTGCACATGGATGCCACGGGCGAGCCGACCGGCTACATCGACGAGATCGCGATGCACCGCCTCGTCTACCCGATCCTCGACGACTTCGTCACGGCCGAGGATCGCGACACGGCGCTGCGTCAGGCGCTCACCGACTACCGCGCCTCGGGTGTCACCGCCACGACCGACATGGCGCTCGATGCTGTGGATCTCGCCGCCATGGCGCGGGCCGAAGCCGCGGGAGAGCTCACCACGCGCATCTCGGCCTACTGGTTCGTCGCCCCGACCGGCGACGTCGCGCAGAATCTCGCGCAGGTGCGCACCGCGGCCGAGCATGCCCGGCAGCACGTCAGCGACCGGCTTCGCGTCGTCGGCATCAAGGTGATGATCGACGGCACGATCGACGGCTGCACCGCCGCCGTCAGCCGGCCGTACGTCACCGGCGTCGGCGCCGATCCGATCTGGACGCTGGGCGAGCTCGCCCCCGTCGTGGTCGAGGCCGATGCCCTCGGCATCCGCGTGGCGATGCACGCGATCGGCGATGAGGCGGTGCGCATCGCGATCGGCGCCGTCGAGCGGGCGATCGCCGTCAACGGTCCCCGTGAGCGCCGGCACCGCATCGAGCATCTCGAGATCGCCGAGCAGGCCGACGTCGAGCGCCTCGCCGCCCTCGGCATCGTCGCCTCCATGCAGCCGGTGCACTGCGATCCCGCCATCCAGGAGAACTGGCGCGCGATGCTGGGCGACGACCGCGTCGAGCGCGGCTACCCCTGGCCGTTCGTTACCGAGGCGGGCGGCGCGCTCGCCTTCGGCACCGATTCGCCGACGTCGCCGCATCCGCCGCTGCGCAACATGTTCATCGCGGCCACTCGCCGCTCGGCGATCGACCCGACGCTGCCCGCCAACATCCCCGCGTTCGCGCTGCCGCTCGCCGAGGCGATCGAGCACGCCACTCGGGATGCCGCATGGGCGTGCGGAGCAGAGCGGATCTTCGGCACTCTCGAGGCGGGCCGGAGGGCGGACTTCATCGTGCTCGACCGCGACATCTTCAGCCGTCCGGTCGAGGAGCTGCTGGAGGCGACCGTCGTCCGCACCGTCGTCGGAGGGGTCACCGTCCACGACCGGGGCGAGCAGGAAGAGCCCGGCCGTACAGCTGCGGGGCAGCAGAAGGAGACGCAGTGAATTGGCGGATGCCCGCGGAGACCGCTCCGCAGGACCGGATCTGGATGGCCTTCCCGCGCGAAGGGCTCACCCTCGGCGACACCGACGCGCTGCGCGAAGAGGGATACGCCGCCTGGACCGCTGCCGCCCTGGCGATCGCCGAGTTCGAACCGGTGACGATGGTCGTCGACCCCACAGAGGTGACCAGGGCGCGCCGGATGCTGGGCAGCGGCATCGACCTGCTCGAGGCCCCGCTGGATGAGTTCTGGATGCGCGACATGGGCCCGACGTTCGTGCTCGATGAGGATCGGCCGGGCGTCCTGGGCGCGGTCGACTGGATCTTCAACGGCTGGGGCGCACGGCCGTGGGCGCGGTGGCACGATTCGTTTGCCATCGCCGGGATCGTCGCCGAGGCGGCGGGTGCCGAGCCGATCAGCTCGATGCTCGTCAACGAGGGCGGCGGCATCCACGTCGACGGCGAGGGAACGGTGCTGCTGACCGAGACCGTGCAGCTCGATCCCGCTCGCAATCCCTACGCCGACCGGGCCCGCGTCGAGTCCGAGATGGCACGGACGCTCGGCGCGACGACCGCGATCTGGCTGCCACGCGGGCTGACCCGCGACTACGAGGAGTTCGGCACCAACGGTCACGTCGACATCGTCGCCGCCTTCCCGGCGCCCGGTCGCGTTCTGCTGCACACGCAGGCCGATCGGCAGCATCCCGATCATGCCGTCACCCGCGAGCTGCGCGAGCACCTGGCGGCGTCGGCGGATGCCGCAGGCCGGCGTCTCGAGGTCATCGACCTGCCCGCCCCAGCGACGCTCCGAGACAGCGAGGGCTTCGTGGACTGGAGCTACGTCAATCACCTCGTGGTGAACGACGGCGTCATCGCCTGCGGCTTCGGCGAGCCCGACGCGGACGCGCGAGCCCGCGACATCCTCGCCGACGTCTATCCCGGTCGCCGGGTCGTCACGGTCGACGCGCGCCCGATCTTCGACCGCGGCGGCGGCATCCACTGCATCACTCAGCAGCAGCCGACAGTACTGCAGCCGACGGTGCCGCAGCCGGTGGTCTCGGGGGCGTCATGATCGACGTCGTCGAGGCGAGCATCGCCGAGCTGCGCTCCGCCCTGGAAGACGGCCGGGCGACGGCGGTCGAGATCGTCGACGCGTATCTGGCGCGCATCGACGCGTACGACGGCCCCGACACCGCGACCGCTCTCAACGCGGTGGTCGTCCGCAATCCGGATGCGCGTGAAGAGGCCCGTGCCTCGGATGAGCGTCGGGCCGCCGGCCACGTGCGCGGGCCGCTCGACGGCATCCCGTATACGGCGAAGGACAGCTACCTCGTCCGCGGGCTCACCGCCGCGGCCGGGAGTCCCGCGTTCGCCGACCTCGTCGCGCAGCGCGACGCGTTCACGATCGAGCGACTGCGCGAGGGTGGGGCGATCTGCCTGGGGCTGACGAACATGCCTCCGATGGCGAACGGGGGCATGCAGCGCGGTGTGTACGGTCGGGCGGAGAGTCCGTACAACAGTGAATTTCTGACGGCGCCGTTCGCATCGGGGTCGTCGAACGGTTCGGGCACGGCGACGGCGGCGAGCTTCGCGGCGTTCGGGCTGGGAGAGGAGACCTGGTCGAGCGGCCGCGGTCCGGCGTCGAACAACGCGCTGTGCGCGTATACGCCCTCGCGGGGCGTGATCTCGGTGCGCGGCAACTGGCCGCTGGTGCCGACGATGGATGTCGTCGTGCCGCACACCCGCACGATGGCAGACCTGCTCGAGGTGCTCGACGTCATCGTCGCCGATGATGCCGAGACCCGTGGAGACTTCTGGCGCCGCCAGCCCTGGGTCGCCATTCCCCCGGCATCCGAGATCCGCCCGGAGTCCTACGTGGGGCTCGAGCCGGACGGTCTCCGTGGGCGCCGGATCGGCATTCCCGCGATGTACATCAACGCCGACCCTGACGCCGGCACGGCCGAGTGGCCGGGCATCGGTGGTCCGACCGGGCAGCGCATCGAGACCCGGGCGTCGATCCTCACGCTGTGGGAGGCGACTCGGCGTGATCTCGAGGCGGCGGGCGCGACCGTCGTCGTGGTCGACTTCCCGGTGATCACCCGGTACGAGGGCGATCGCCCCGCTGCGCCGACGATCGCGACACGCGGTCTCGTCTCGCCCGCGTTCCTGCACCGAGAGATCGTCGACCTGTCGGCCTGGGGGTGGGACGACTTCCTGCGCGCCAACAACTACCCCGCGCTGAATCGGCTGGCAGATGTCGACGGGGCACGGATCTTCCCCGCGCCGGCGGGCGCCCTGCCCGACCGGTACGACGGCTTCGACGACCACATCGAGCAGTACCCGGCCTGGGCGCGCGAGCACGACGGCGCCGAGCTCACCGACATTCCCGACCTCGCCGAGGGCGTGCGGGGCCTGGAGGAGACGCGACGCATCGACCTCGAGGAGTGGATGGCCGACCTCGCACTGGACGCCGTGGTCTTCCCCGCTGTCGCGGATGTCGGTGCGGCCGACATGGACGTGAATGAGGCGTCGGCGGATGCCGGCTGGCGCAACGGGGTCTGGGTCGCGAACGGCAACCTCGCCATCCGGCACCTCGGCATTCCGACCGTCACCGTGCCGATGGGGACGATGGCCGACACGAGGATGCCGGTGGGGCTGACGTTCGCGGGTCGCGCCTACGACGACACGGCGCTGCTGCGTCTCGCCGCGGCGTTCGAAGCGCTCGCGCCCCGCCGCACGGAGCCGCCGCGGACGCCGCGGCTCTGACAAGACAGCCATTCCTCGGTGCGAGTCGATGCCCGGTGCGAAACTGATCACATGTGGATCGGCTGGATCGAGTTCGACGTTCTGCTGGGCGATGTGCACTCGTTGAAGGAGAAGCGCAGCATCATTCGGCCGCTGATCTCCGACCTCTCCAGACGGACCGAAGCTGCCGTCGCCGAGGTCGGCGCACAGGATCTTCACCGTCGGACGATGATCGGCGTCTCGGTCGTGGCGACCCACGCTTCGCACGTCGGCGAGGTGCTGGATCAGGCGGAGCGACTGGTTTCCGAGCAGCATCCCGAGGTCACCGTGCTGTCCGCTCGGCGCGGCCTCCACTCCAGCGAGGATTGAGCGGGACTACCGTCGGCCGTCTCGGAATTCACCTCCGGAGGCCGACAGCGCCTCAGCGTGTATCAATCCATCACGCGACGGCTCCGTTCTTGATCGCGTAACGCAGCAGAACGACGCCATGATCAAAGGGGGTGGCCTCGAGGAGCTTCAGATCGTGTCGACGCTCGAAGAGACGGGTTCCACTGCCGCGGGATGCCTCGCACACCAGCATGCGCACTTCGTCGATGAGACCGGCACTCATCACAGAGTGCATGAGCTGCAGACTTCCCCAGAGCCAGAGGTCTTTCCCGTCCTGCTCCTTGAGCTCCCGGATCGTGGCGTTCGGGTCGCCTGTCACGGTCGCCGGTGAGTGGTCTCCCCACGGGGCTTCGCGAAGCGTGGAGGAAGCGACGACCTTGGTGAGGTTGTTGAGCTTCTGGCCGTACTCGCCCTGATCCGTCGCGGAGGGCCAGTACCCGACGGACTGGGCATAGGTGTTCGCCCCGAGGATCATCACGTCAACCGACTCGATGAAGCGCATCATCTCGGTCTTGAAGGCGCTCTGGTCGGTTTCGGTGAAGGGTTCACCCGACACATAGCTGAGTCCGCCGTCCTCCTCGGCGGCGATGTTGTCGACGGTGACCCATTGCTGAACGATGAGTTTTCGCATGATGTTCCTTTCAATTCGCACACATCTCACTGACGATACGGAGGGTGGCGCTCGCGGACATGTGCCGAAGGTCATCCCGCTCGCGGTCACGGCAGCACGATCACCTTGCCCACGATGCGCCCTTCCGCGGCCTCCGCGTGCAGGGCCGGCAGTTCGGTCAGCGGGATGCGGCGCGTGACCTCGACCCGCAGCATGCCGCTGTCGACCAGCGACACGAGCTCGGCGAGCTTCTCGGCGCCGCGCACGAACACGACGACAGAGCGCACGTTCCGGTCGGCGTCGTCGGGTGCCGGCATCCAGGCGGTCGTGCTCACGACGACGCCGCCGTCGCGGACGAGGGGCACCAGGGCGGTGAACTCGTCCGGTTCGATCGGCGCGAGGTTGAGGAGCATATCGACCTGATCCGAGACCGCGTCGAGCACTCCGGTTTCGGTGTGGTCGATGATCTCGTCCGCGCCGGCGGCGCGCACGGCATCCGCGCTCCGAGGGCTGGCGGTGGCGATCACGTATGCGCCCGCTCGCTTGGCCAGGGCGATCGCGTACTTTCCGACGACGCCGCCAGCGCCGACGATGAGCAGACGGTGACCTGCTTCGAGGTGTCCGTCGTCGAAGAGCGCCTGACGGGCGGTGAGGGCGACCGAGGGGAACGCGGCCGCGTCCGCGAGCGGCACACTCGTCGGCGCCGCGACGATCGCGTCGGCCGGCGCGACGACGTATTCCGCCGCTCCTCCGTCTTCGGCCATCGGCAGGAAGCCGACGACCGCATCACCGACCGCGAACCCCTCGACACCGTCGCCGATCGCGTCGATCGTGCCCGAGACGTCGTAGCCCGGAACGTGCGGGAGCACGACCGGGATGGGAAGGAAGCCCGCCCGCATGCCGTTGTCGGCGGCGCTGAAGGCGGATGCCGCGACGCGGAGCCGCACCTGCCCCGCGGCGGGAGTGGGCTGCTCGATGTCTTCGAGCTGGAGAACCTCGGGGCCGCCCACTTCGTGGAACCGTACTGCCTTCATGATCTTTCCTTTCATAAGTGCTTCGAATTCGAAGCAATATGATGACCGTAGCACTGCTTCGAATTCGAAGCAACACGTATACTGGGTTCATGAGCACACAACCCCCTCGGCTCACTCCGACCGAGCTCGCGGCCTACTTCGCCTTCACCGAGGTGAGCAGCCTGCTGCGGCACGCGGTCGAGAAGCAGCTGAAGGATGTCGGGCAGCTCAGCTATGTGCAGTTCCAGTTGCTCGCGCGCCTCGGGGATGCGCCTGATGGCAGCCAGCGGATGACGGATCTCGCCGACGGCGTCGTCTACAGCCGCAGCGGACTGACGTATCAGGCGCAGTCGCTCGAGGAACGGGGTCTTGTCACGCGCGCTCCTTCGCCCGAAGATGAGCGGAGCACGATCGTCGCCATCACGGCCGAGGGTCGTGCGGTGCTGGCCAGGGTGTTCCCCGGGCACATCGAGGCCGTGCAGAGTCTGCTGTTCGCGTCACTCGACGAGACCGATGTCGAGGTGCTCGCCCGGGTGATGACGCAGGTCAGCGGGCATCTGCGGGCGAATCCACCGAGATCAGCGGGAAGGCGCAAGAGATGAGACCACTGCGGTACGGGATCAACGTGACACTTGACGGGTGCGTGCATCATGAGGCGGGGATGCCGCCCGACGAGGAGTCGATGCACTTCTGGACCGACGAGATGGAACGGTCGGATGCCGAGATCTACGGCCGCGTGACCTACGAGATGATGCAGGCGGCGTGGCGGCGTCTGGCCGACGGCGTGTGGCCGGACTGGATGGACGACTCGGAGATCCCCTTCGCCGAGGCCATCGATCGGACGAAGAAATACGTCGTATCGAGCACCCTCACCGAGGTCGACTGGAACGCCGAGCTCCTTCACGGCGATCTGGGCGACGCCGTCCGGGCGCTGAAGCAGCAGCCGGGCGGGGAGCTGTCGGTGGGTGGCGTGAAACTTCCCCTCGCGCTGGCCGATCTGGGACTCATCGACGAGTACGTGTTCGTCGTGCATCCGGTCATCGCCGGACACGGGCCGACACTGTTGGCCGGGTTGAGTGCGCGGGTGCAGCTCGAGCTCGTCGAGCGTCAAGAGTTCCGGTCGGGGGTGGTCGTTCAGCGGTACCGGCCGGTGGCGTGAGCCGATCGGACGCGGGCACGACGCGAGTGCTCGACAACGGCTGAGTCCGCCGGGCACCGGCATCCGCTCTACGCTGGAACGTCTGCCTCTATTCTCGAGGCGCCCTTCCCTGGAGCACCCATGTCTGCAACGACGGTCGATGACCGCGCCCGCTATCGTGCGAACCCCTCTGTGCTGACCGCACTGAAGAACCCGCGGATGCTCACTCGCGAGGTGCTGGCCGGACTCGTCGTCGGGCTCGCGCTGATCCCCGAGGCGATCGCGTTCTCGGTGATCGCCGGCGTCGATCCGAAGGTGGGGCTGTTCTCTTCGTTCATCATGGCGGTGTCGATCGCGTTCCTCGGTGGGCGTCCGGCGATGGTCACCGCGGCGACCGGAGCTGTCGCCCTCGTGATCGCGCCGGTCGCGCCGACGTATGGGCTCGACTACTTCATCGCGACGGTCATCCTCGCGGGTGTGTTCCAGGTGATCCTCGGGGTGCTGGGCGTCGCGAAGCTGATGCGGTTCATCCCCCGCAGCGTCATGGTCGGGTTCGTGAACGCGCTGGCGATCTTCGTGTTCAGCTCGCAGTTCCCGCAGCTGATCGATGTGCCGTGGCTGGTGTATCCGCTGGTGGCGCTGGGCATCGTCGTCATGGTCGTCATGCCGAAGATCACCAAGGTCGTGCCGGCGCCGCTCGTGTCGGTGGTGATCGTGACAGGCGTCGTGCTGGCGTTCGCGATCACCGTGCCGACCGTCGGGGATCAGGGCGAGCTGCCGCGAAGCCTGCCGTCGCTGTTCATCCCGAACGTGCCGTTCACGTGGGAGACGTTCTCGATCATCGCCCCGTTCGCGCTCGGGGTGGCGCTGGTCGGACTGATGGAGTCGCTGCTGACCGCGAAGCTCGTCGACGAGATCACCGACACGCACTCGCGCAAGGGCCGCGAGGCGTGGGCGCAGGGAGTGTCGAATGTACTGTCGGGCATCTTCGGCGGTATGGGCGGTTGCGCGGTGATCGGTCAGACGATGATCAACGTCAAGGCGTCGGGGGCCCGCACCCGCATTTCGACGTTCTGCGCCGGGATCTTCCTGTTCCTGCTAGTGGTCGTCTTCGGCGACTTCGTCGGCACGATCCCGATGGCCGCGTTGGTCGCCGTCATGATCATGGTCGCGATCGGAGCCTTCGACTGGCACAGCGTGCGCCCGTCGACCCTCAAGCGGATGCCGAAGAGCGAGACGTTCGTGATGGTCGCCACTGTCGTGCTGGTGCTGCTGACCCACAACCTCGCGGTCGGGGTCGTCGGCGGGGTGCTGGTCGCATCGGTGCTGTTCGTGCGGCGTGTGGCGCACTTCGTGACGGTCACTCGGACGGTGTCGGATGCTGGGGATGCTGCGACGTATGTCGTGGAAGGCGAACTGTTCTTCGCGTCGAGCAATGACCTGACGACGTTGTTCTCGTACTCGGACGATCCGGAGCGGGTGGTGATCGACCTGTCGGGGTCGCATGTGTGGGACGCGTCGACGGTTGCAGCGCTGGATGCGATCGAGACGAAGTATGCGGCGGTGGGGAAGAGGGTTGAGATCGTCGGGATGAACGTGACCAGTGGGCGGATGCATGGAAGGTTGACGGGCGGGTTCGAGTAGCGACTCGACAACAGTGCCTCGGTGCTTCTAGCGGGTGCGGCGAGCACGCGCGTGAGAAACGCACCAGGCCATTACTCCGAGGAGTCCCAACAGAACGAGGACGACTCGCGAGCCTGGGGTTTTTAGTACCGTGGGCGGTGCGTCGTCCTTGGCGGGACCCGCTTGGGCGGCGACCGCACGCAGAGGGGAGTTCCGGTCGACCAGGCTTGCAGTGCCATTCCGAGTAGCGCGCTGACCAACACAGTCAGGCTCGCGAAGGACACATTTATCCACTGCCCACGAGCGGGAACCGCAAACACTATGTCGTCTCCGAGCTTTCCCGCAGCCGTGGTGCCGCCGAGATACGTAACAAAGGCGCCGACTTCGTCCGGCTCGTCTGCGTTGTCAACCGATCCCGTTTCAATACGCCATTGCCGAGGGCTATTGACAGCGGTGCGGTCATAGTGGACGGCGATCGAGTGCCGGTTGAGCTCGGGCAGATCAATCAACAGAAGCGTGGGGCGGATAGCAACGCGCGCATTCGCTCGGAACTCGATCTCAGTCTCGCGAGAGCATTCGACACCACTCACGACCGCCGACCCGTCGACGCTGAACTCTGCCTTTCGCACGGTTGCGAAGCTTGGAGCAGGGTCGCCCGGCAGCCGGGCTTCGCTCACCGCCTCCACAACCTGTCGATCTCGGATGCGCCGCCAACGGCCCATGAATAAGAAGCCGCGAAATCTGAATCCATCGGGCTTCGCGAGTCTGGATTCGGAGTTGAAAACACATTGCACATCCACTCGTCCGACCCTCCCGTCCATCCGACTACAATCTCCGAGACTCCCGCCCCGCCAGCTTCTTCAGCAATGTAGACCGTGAAGCGCTCGCCCACCCGCCCGTTCTCGCTGGCTGTCACGTCCTGGGTGATCAGTAGCTCCGTCGAAGCAGGATCTTCGGTGACGAGCTGAACGGAAAGCCTCGAAGCGGGAGATCGAGGGGAATCGAACGGGAGCAGCACCTGACCAACGGACACAGCCGCCAAAATGAGCGAAACGACTGCAAGCGTGATCAGAGGAATCGACTGTCGCTCGCGCCCAGGGCCCCTGCTCACTGTGCCGGCCAAAGCCCCACTGATTGCCGATACTCCGTAGCATCAACCTCGTCGGTGAATTCAAGGATGTTGCCGACTTTGCTTAGCAAGACCTCGCGCACCTCAGCCGGCGTGGCAAAGAAGAACTCCTTGCGCGCATTCGCCCGGTTGACCGCTCGGTCAGCGAAGTGCCGATGGAGGTCCGCCTCGAGCGTGACAGCGTCCTCAGAGAAGAACAAAGCGTGGGTGTCAAACCGGAAGGGCACGGATGCTCCGCCCAGTTCAAAGATCCGCTCGCGCGGTTCGAGCCGCCGAGTCAACCCGATCTTGACGACGTTCTTTCCGAACGCGCCTTGGTTTGAGATGACGTAGACGTAACCAGCGCGGATATTCGCCGCACGGAAGTCGTTCTGAACGATCGCTTCATCAATCGCTGCCAGGCGTTCGACGAGCGCCTCGTCAACTTCTCCAGTCTGCTGCAGCGCCGCGAGAGTGTTGACGAGGTGCAAACGTTCCTTATCCAAGCGCGCGCGCTCCTCGGCGAGTTCACGCTCGACTCGCTTCTCTTCACGGAGCCGCGCGCGCTCCTCGCGCTCAGCTTCGCGCTCCTCCTGCTTCTTGATCAGCCAGTCGGCGGTCAACTCGATCTCCCGCACTCGCAACTCATGGAACTCGTCGCTGATGTGCATCTCCATTAACTGCCCGAGTTTCGCGATGGCCTTCTTCGAGGCATCCAGCCGTTTCTTCGCAGTCACGACGTTGCCCGCGCGTAGGGTGCGGATGGCGTTGTCCGCCTCTGCGTTATACGCCCTCAGCATGAGCTTCGCGAGATCATCCGTCATTCGACGTCCCTGCGAGAGGGAGTTATTCAGCGTGAAGAGTTCGGAGCGCACAATCGCGCGCCCAGAGCTTATGACGCCGGCCACGGCGCGCTCGAGATCCCGAAGTTCGTCTTGATAGGCGACGGCCGACTCGAGCGGGTGGTGGTACCGGTAGATCCCGACGTCCTGAAGGACCCGAGCATCATCGAGCTCTACGTATTCACCAGATGTTGATGCGCTGATCTGGGCACGAAGCGAAGCGTTCTCCGCTTCCAAGTACGCGATCCTCCCCGGCTCTGTGGCGGCCGGATTCGCTTGACGACTGGCTCCGGTCGGCGTGGATCGAGTCGCACTAGCTCTCGCTTCGGCACGAGTGCGAGCAGGCGTGCCCCCGGCCGCCTCCTTTAGTGCATCGACGTCAGGCTCAGCAGCCGCCTGCGGATCATCGTTGGCGGGAATCCAGAGCTGCCAACCTGTTGGTGGTTCAGGCCAGCTCGGGTCGGGAGTCCAGCCCGCAGGCGGAATCCAACCTGCCGGCGGCTTGGGCCATCCAGGAGCCGGATTGAAAACGGGGCGACCTTCAGTCATCGCGCACGCCGCACGCCGCCGGCCGATATCGGAGTGAGGCCATGCGGGTTCTTCGACACCGCGGCCCCGAGGTGCTCAAGCGTTGCGAGAGGGACGACGGCAGAAAGGTCGAGCTTCTCGAACTCTCCGCGGCTCACCGCAACCGCGACAAACGGCACGTACGTCGGCTGCCCGGTTGCTGGGCTAATCGTCTCTGTGCCCAGCTCGAGACTGATCGCCTGGATCAGCGACCGACGATCTGCTTCGAAGACCTCGTGAATCGACCTCAACGCAATGTTGTTCACCATCGAGGCGTACCGATCCTTCGTTTCCTTTTGCGTTGCCGCAACCGGCGAAATCTCATCGGTCGCTTTGACGTATTTGTAGTGCTTCGCGGCCGGCACGATGTCCGGGCCAGGAACGACAACCCGCATTTTGAGTTCGGCGGTGCTCGGCTCGAAGTCTGCGCTGTGGGAGATGGTTAGCCATTCGGGATACACAGAATTCGCGAGGACGACCGAGATGTATTCCTGGACTGCGTCAACGGTTCCATAAGCCAAACCGGCGATCAGTTGGTCGAGCGCTTCGTTCTGCTCGGCGGCTGCGCGCTCTCGCTCAGCGGACTCCTGCTTGTAGCGCTCAACGGCGGCAGCCAGCTCCGTCTGACGCTTTCGCTCTGCTTCTTCATACTGCGACTGCGCAGCGGCACGCTGCGCCGGGAGCGCGTCAGAGATCGCTTTCCAGGCCCAGTAGTCGGCGGCGTACTGCTCTTCCGCGGCCGCGGCTGCCTGCTCTTGCTTCTGCTTGCGGCCAAACAGACCTTTCGCCGCCTCTGGCTCGCGTTTTACAGGGAGGGGCGGATCAGGGATTGGGGCCGGGGGCGTAAGCGGATACTGCAGCTCCGGGCGATGGAACGGCGGGTGCTGCACCACGACCCGCAGTGACTCGAGGTCCACGAAGTCGTCGACCTCGAGGGTGGCGGCGAGCAGGCCATCCAACTCCGCAAGCCTTGCGTGGAGATCGGTCGTCATATCCTCAGCCTCCGCAACGCGAGCCGCTGCGTAAGCCTGCGCCGCCTCGCGTTCAAGACGCTTTCGGTCTTGCTCTGAAGCGCGCTCCGCAGCGAGCTGCGCACGCTCGGCTGCGCGTTGCGCAGCAGTCGCCTGCCGCACGGCTTGATCATGCTGACGTTGCGCTGCCCGCTGGCGCTGTTCCGACAACTTTGCCTGGTGCTGAACCTCAGCGAAGAACCCTCTACGACGTGCCATGCTTCCCCCTCGAATACTCCCGCATTCTAGCTATAGGGAATCGCGGATGTTCGATTCCTCGGCAGCACAGGGGCTTCGTGGTGATGCGTCAGACGATGATCAACGTGAAGGCGTCAGGGGCGCGCTCTCCCACTTGAAGATCTTCACGGGTCTGCTTGTTCCTACCGGTGTTCGCTTCTGCGACTTTGTCGGGACGACCCTGATGGCGCGCGGGCAGTGTCAGCCCTAGCGGATCTCATCCACGGATGCTTCGCCCACAGCATCCGCGAGTTCCAGGCCGAGTCTCACGAGCACGACGCGCCCGCTGAGCGCCGGCCCCTCGCCTCGGGTGAGCCCCGCCTTGACCGCTCCGAAGGTGACGGTTGTCGTGGCGGGGAGCACGATGTCGCCCGCATCGCCCAAATCGGGATCGAGCCCGCTCGGCAGGTCGACCGCGATGACGCGCGGGGTGGCCGGCATCAACGTGCTGACGACCTCGCGTGCGCGGCCGCGCAGTCCGCCGCGGGCACCGATTCCGAGGATGCCGTCGACGACGAGGTCGTACGCAGCCGCATCAACATCGCCCAGCTCGATGAGCGTCGCGCCGGCATCCGTCGCTGCGGCGAGCGCCTCATCGTGGACGCGGTCGGCGGTGCGCAGCACATCGACCTCGGTACCGTTCGCTGCGACCTCCGCGGCGGCGAACAGCGCATCGCCGCCGTTGTCTCCAGCGCCGGCGAGAAGAGCAGGCGGGTCGGATGCTGCTCGGCGATCACGCCGGCAAGGGCGTGTGCGGCGCGGCGCATGAGCGGAACGCCGGCCTGGAGCAGCGGCGCCTCGGCGGCCCGCACCTGGGCTGCGGTGTGGGTTGGGACGGTGACGGGCATCGCGTCACTTCGCGAGGTTGGCGGTCAGCCGCTCCACGGCATCCACCACCTGGTCGGCGAATCGCTGCTGGTCCAGCTGCAGGGCGACGGCGGTGCGGAAGTCGGTCTGCCGTTCGGCGGATCCGCTGCTGTGATGCATGCCGGGCACGTCGCGGAAGTTGACGACCGTCGTGCCCCTGGTCCACTCACCGCGCAGTTCGACCCGCACGTCGGCCATCGCCGTGGTGAAGATCGTCGGATCGATGAGGGCGGCGACGCAGCACGCGTCGTGCACGGGCGGAGCCTCGAACTCGTAGACCTCGCGGTATGCGGCGCCGACGAAGTCCCAGACGGCGCCGACGAACTCACTGACGGGTCCGCCGATGGCGCGGACCCTGGCCTGCAGTTCCGCTGACGCCAGCGCCTGGTGGGTGAGGTCGAGGCCGACCATTGTCACGTTCCAGTCCGCGCGGAACGCAGCCTCGGCGGCTTCGGGATCGACGTAGATGTTGAACTCGGCATGCGGGGTCATGTTGCCGCGGGTGTGCGCGCCGCCCATGAGCACGACCGACTTCACCCGCTCGATGATCCGCGGCTCTTTGCGCATCGCGAGCGCGATGTTCGTCAGCGGTCCGACCGGCACGAGGTTCACCGTGTTCGACTCGTGCGCCATCACGGTGTCGATGATGAAGTCGACCGCGTGCCGCGGATCGAGAGCGAACGCCGGCTCTGGCAGCGCCGGTCCGTCAAGGCCGGTGGCGCCGTGGATGTCTTCGGCGACGACCTGCGAGGCGACGAGCGGAGCGCTCGCACCGCGTGCGACAGGCACGTGGATGCCGGCGGCCGCACAGACCGAGAGGGCATTGCGCGTGACCTTCTCGATGGTCTGGTTGCCGGCGACCGTCGTGATGCCGAGCAGGTCGATCGCCGGGTTCCCCGCGGCGAGCATGATGGCGATCGCGTCGTCGTGCCCCGGATCGCAGTCCAGGATGACCTTCTCCATGTGTGTGTCGCCTTTCGGTGCTGGTGGCGGATCCCGTTCGGCGGCGGCATCGTGGCGTCGTCCGCCATAGGGCGGTTAGGACTCTCGGCCTCGATGCTATCCATCCGTCCGACAGTGCGGCTGGCCCCAGAGCGAAGCGCGGCTCCTCGCCGGGCGGCCCGAGTCGATGACCGAGCGGTGATGCGGGCGGAGTTCGTGCTGGCCGGTACTCGTGCCGGGGTCTCGATGCGGGCGGCTCTCGCACGCCAATCACCGAGGGGGATCATCGGAGGCATGGGCGATTGCGCCGTCATCGGTCAGATGATGATCAACGTGAAGGCGTCGCGCGCGCGCACCCGCATCTCGACGTCCTGTGCCGGGATCTTCCTGTTCCTGCTCGTCGTCGCGTTCGGGGACTTCGTCGGGACGCTCCGATGGCAGCGCTCACCCGCGATGATCATGGTCGTGATCGGGGCCTTCGACCGGCTTAGCATCGACCCCTCGACCCTGAAGCGGACGCCGAAGAGCGAGACCTCCGTGATGCTGGCGACGGTTGCACGGGTGCTCGTGACGCACAACCCTGGCGGTCGGGGTTGTCGGCGGAGCTGGTCGCGTCGGTGCTGTTCGTGCGGCCGGGGCGGACTTCGTGACGGTGACGCGGTCTGTGTCGGGTGCCCGCGACGTGGTGGAGGGGAGTTGCTGTTCGCCTCGCGCCCTGATCTGACGACGTGTTCTCGTAGCCGGACGACCTGGGTCTGTGGTGATCGATCTGTCGGAGTCGCATGTGTGGGATGTGTCGACCGTTGCCGCGTTGCATGCGATTGAGACGAATTACGCGGCGTTGGGGAAGACGGTGGAGATCGTCGGGATGAATGAGAGCAGTCAAAGAATGCGGGGGCGGTTGACGGGCGTATACGAGTAGACCGGGTTCAGCACGCATCGAGGCCGACGGGAGTTGTGCGTCGACCAGTGCGTCCTCGCCAGCATCTGGCGGCTGACGTGGTGCTGAGCTGCCGGCAATCGGGCCGAGGTTCTGATTGGGGCGTTCCATCTAAGACCTGCCACTCCTGACTCTGTAGCCACGAATGCGGAAGGCGTCTGCAAGGATGTTCTGGATGACAGCGCGATCACTTGGACGGGCACATACATGACCAAACGGTACGGCTGGCTCGTCCTCGGCATTTCGGTGGCTGCCTTCGCGCTCGGGTCAGGGCTGACCTTCGTGATCGCGCGCGAACATCGGTGGGGCATAGGGCTATGGTTGAGCGACTTCGCCAAAAGCTCAGGCTTCGCGGGCCTATGTGCCCTTGCGGCAGCGACCATCGCCTTCACTGGCATTTCGCGCCAGGTACGGGTATCCCGCGAGGCACTGGCGCATGCGGAGAAGCAGGCACTCAAATCTCGTCGGCACACGCAACAGGTGTTCGAGCACGCCCAACGGGCCGATGCAGACCGCGCTTGGTGGCAGAGCTTTCAGTGGGCATCGAGCCGCGCGATTCCGGAGAATCCTTCCGAGACCGCCTTGCCGCTTGTTTCAGTAGTTCGGGCGCTCGAGGCACTCGCTCGATCGGCTTCCAACGAAGTGCAAAGAGGCGCGATCTCGGGCGTAATGGATGCCGCCACCGACCTCAGTAAATCAAGGTCCATCAACGCCCAGAGCGCAGACGAACCGGACCCAGATAGCGACGCTGGTATCCAAGAGGCGCTCGAAGCATTCGTGACGACTACGGCGAACACCTCCGCCAGCTCTACTGGCGCCGAAGCACGTCTCTACGAGATCGACGTGATGAGCGCTATCCGGCGACTATCAGGGCCGAGTGCTGTGCGGACCGCGCCCGCCCTGCGCGTTGAGAGCGGACTGCTCGCCGGTGACGTGATCCGTCCTGACGCTGTCGTCACCTCGCATGGCCAAGAGGTGATCATCGAGGTGAAATACCTAAGGAAGTCCTCTTCGATGCTCGCGCGGCGAGTCCGGGAGACTGTGGCCCGTCTCTCGGAGTTTCAAAGGCCGATTCTGATTGTGACACCGTCAGAAAGCGACTCACAGGCGCGGCGAACCGGCCGACCCAAAGTCGCCGTAGTTCAATGGCGGGACGCGAACGACGATGATGCTCTTCGTCTGGCCCTTGACCGGCTGACTCAGAGGGCCTGACGGCGGGTTTGAGGTGGGCGAGTCAGCCAGAGCGGCGAACCGGCGGGAGCCGATGAAGCAGCCGGCCACGCTATCGCCCGCCGCGCGACCTACTCATGCCAGTATGAACGCGAAGACGATCAAGGGCCGGCCGGGAGACGCCCGGCCGGCTGCGGAAATATGCGCTCTGGGCGAAGTGGCGCAGCTCCAATGCCGCGACTCCCACCCCTTTGAAATGTGGTCAAGAAGGATAGTGATGGCGAAGTACTCGGTTCACCAACAACCGGTCGACACACTTGTGTCGTGGGTCAAGTCCGGCCAAGTCGCAATTCCTGAGATGCAGCGTCCGTTCGTATGGGACTCAACAAAGGTTCGCGACCTTCTTGACTCGCTCTACAACGGCTTCCCGATCGGGTACCTGATCACTTGGCAAAGTGCGGACGTCGGGCTCAAGGACGGCTCGAAGTCGGCATTCAGACAGATCCTCATCGACGGACAGCAGCGCATCACCGCCATGACCGCTGCGCTCGTTGGGCAGCAGGTCGTCGACAAGTCGTACCGCAAGAAGCGCATCAAGATCGCGTTCAACCCTGCGACGGAGAAGTTCGCGACGCTCACGCCAGTCATCGATCGCGACCCGGCATGGATTTCGGATGTCGCGGAGTTCGTCAACGCTCCAAACTTCTCGGCGACCAAAGGCTATCTCGACGCTAACCCTGGCGTGGACGCCGAAGTAGCTCAGCGGTCCCTCGAGCGCCTCACCGCCATCAAGCAATCACAGGTCGGCATCATTACGCTCGCCGAGGATCTCGACATCGAGACCGTCACGGAGATATTCATCCGCATCAACTCGAAGGGCGTCCCCCTGAGTAGCGCCGACTTCGCGATGAGCAAGATCGCCAGTCATGGTCAGTTCGGTGCGAACCTTCGAAAACTCATCGACTACTTCTGCCACCTATCGGTGGCACCTCATGTGTACGACGACATCGCAAGCAACGACGCTGAGTTCGCGGCGTCGCCGTACCTCAAAGCCATTGGCTGGCTCAAGAACGACTCGTCGGACCTCTACGATCCGAGCTACACCGACGTGATCCGAGTTGCCGGCATCAAAGAGTTTGGCCGAGGCAAAGTCGCGGCATTGGTGAGCGTGCTTAGCGGTCGCGACTTTGAGACGCGGTCGTTCGACGAGCAACTTGCCATCGAGTCGTTTGAGCGGCTCGAGCGCGTCTTGCTGGAGATTGTCAACCAGCGCAACTTCCAGCAGTTCACGCTCACGATTCGGTCAGCGGGGTTTATCGCGCCCCGTCTCATCAGCTCCAAGAACGCGTTGAACTTCGCCTATGCGCTCTACCTGAAGCTGCGATCGGAAGGCGCAGTGAACGAAGCAGACATCAAATATGTGGTGCGCAAGTGGTTCGTGATGTCGATCCTCACCGGCCGATACACCGGGAGCTTCGAGACGGCGTTTGAAGCGGATATTAAACGAATCGATGAGGTGGGCGCCCGTCATGCCCTGGAAGACATCGAGTCCTCGCAACTGGCATCGAACTTCTGGGATGTGGCGCTGCCGATGGACATGAAGTCGTCGAGCGTGCGGAGCCCCTACTTCCTAACCTTCCTCGCGGCTCAGGCACACACCGGCGCCAAGGGCTTCCTGTCAAAGAACATCACGATCGCGAGCATGATCGAGGAGGTCGGCGACATTCATCACATCGTGCCGAAGAACTACCTGATCAAGAGCGGCATCAACGACCGCAGCGATTACAACCAGATCGCGAACTATGCGTTGACTGAAACCCCGATCAACATTGCGATCAAGGATCGGGCACCTGCGGACTACATGGGGGTCGTCGCCACCCAGGTGGCGTCGGGTGAGCTTCGGTTGGGTGAGATTATGTCCCGGGAAGGTCTCGACGAGAACTTCGCTATGAACGCAGTTCCGATGACCCTCGGCTCAACGACGGCGACTTCGTATGCGACCTTCTTGTCCGAGCGGCGCGCGCTGATGGCCCGATACATCCGGGATTACTACAACTCCCTTTAGAGCGGGTGCGGGACCCATCGCGAGCCTCGACCAGTCCTCAGTAGCGCGAGACTACCCATCCCTTATCGGGCGCGGCATCAGTCGCACGGGAGAGCCGGGTGCGAGCGTCAATAGTTCTCGCGCACGTATTGATAAATCCCGTCAAACGAAACGCCCTTGATCGGCAGGCCGTAGTTCTTCAACACGGCACGTAGTTCTCGCCGCACGGCTTTGTCCCCCGCGTCGCTTGACGTCCAGCCGGTGTACGCGACTTCGAGGACTATCGCATCAATACGGTCAACGATGTCAGGCACGATCTGGTGGAGCCCCGGGGGCGTGTTCTCCTCGACGATCTGCGTGAGCACGCCACGCTTCGGATCAGCAAGCCGCTCGAGCGCTTCTTGGTCGCCCTCCTCGGCTGCGCGATCGGCGGCGACGACGTCCTGCGCGATCCTCAGCGCCTCTTCGAGGAACGCGAGCGAGTCCTCGACGTTCTCGATGGCCTTCGCCCGCAGCTTCTCGATCCGCTCCGCGAGCGACTTGTACACCAGGCTCTCCCCTTCGGCGAGACGCCGGTGGAGCCGCGCTTCGATCGAGTCGAGCACTTGCTGGTAGACGTCGACGTGCTCTGGTCCTTCACGCGAATTGCTGGTCAGGCGCAGTTGATCGGCGATGCGCTTCACCAGCGCCAGCCCAGCCGCATCGAGGGTGACCGTTCTGGACGCCATCGACTTCACGACGACTTCGTTCATGTGGCCGTGGATGAGCTCGGTGGTCTTGGCACCGAGGCGTGCCCAGAGGAAGGCTTTCGACACGTCCTTCGGCCGGATCGACTCGTAGACCTTCGCGAGCCAGTAGTACTGCTGCTTGAAAGGCGTCAGCATCGGGTGCGGGTCGAGGAACTCCCACACGGTCTGCAGCGCGACGTACGTCTCGACGAACTCCGAGCGCCCGGCGCTGTCCTCGGGGATCCGCTCGTGTGCTTCGGCCAGCGAGCCGAAGGACGAATCCGCAGTGTCGATCCCGGCGAACAGATGCAACAGGCGTGTGAGGTCGGTGACGAACTTCCCGGCCAGCTTGGAGGCGTCCGTGACGTTGACGTCGTCGTCTTCCCCGCCCTTTGCCTGGGGACCGGCGATGGCGTTGCCGATGGCCTTCGCCAACCCGATGTAGTCGACGACGCGGCCGTAGTCCTTGCGCTGCCCGGTGATCGGGTTCTTCCACGGCCGGTTGGGCCGGGTGATCGTCTGGAAGAGGTTCGCGTCCTTCGCGGGCTTGTCCAGGTACAGCACGCCCTCGATGGGCGCGTTGAAGCCTGTCATCCACTTCGCGGTGACGACGATGAACGACACCGGGTCGTCGACCTTCTTGAAGCGGCGTTTCAGCGCCTCCTCTTGTTCCGGCGAGAGCAGGTGTCTGCTGTACTCCTTCGGAGTGTCCTTGCTGTCGGCGACGTGCATGACGACGCCGACCTCGCGCGGTCGGCCGTCGGGCATGACCGCGCCGCGCCGCGCCAGTTCGCCTTCGATGGCGCGGGCGTACGCGATGACGAGCCTCTGGTTGTAGGCGACGACCTGCGCCTTCTGTCCCAGAGGTGCGACGTAAGCGAGGAAGTGGTCGACGATGTCGGCGCATACCGCGGCGACGCGGTCGGGGTTCGACAGGATGGTCTCGATATGGGAGGCCTTGCCCGAGAGGTAGACCTTCTCGTCCTCGTCGAGGGCCTCGTCAGTCGCCAGCTCGTCGAAGGCCTCGTCCAGGGCTTCCTTGTCCAGGCTGAAGCCGACGGACCTACCCTCGACGATGACCGGCTTGGTGAAGCCGTCGGCGATCGACTGCTCGGGGGTGTACCTGGACATGACGAAATCCGGGTCGTCGGGGTCACCGAACAGCTTGAAGGTGGATCGGTCCTTGTCCTGTATCGCGGTGCCGGTCGCTCCGAAGAACTTCGCGTTGGGCACCGCCGCACGCCAGGCTTCGCCGAACTTCCCTTCCTGGGAGCGGTGCGCTTCGTCGACGAGGACGACGATGTTCGACCGGTCGTTGAGGTGCCCGGCCTCGGCGAACTTGTGCACGGTGGTGATGACGACCCCGGGCTCGCCGCTGCGGAGCAGGGCGAACAGCTCGCGCCGGTTCTTGGGCACGCTCATGCGAGGCATGCCCGCGGTCTCAAACATCTCCGCCGTCTGTCGGACCAGATCTTTCCGGTCGGCGATGACGATCACCGTCGGCGCGCCGCCGAAGGTTTCGGTCACGGCCGGGTCGCGCAGCAGGCGCGCCGCTGCGAACGCCATCAGCTCCGTCTTCCCCGAACCCTGGTGATGCCAGATCAGGCCGCCGGGACGGCCCTCAAGCACCTTCCGGTGGATGCCGAGAGCCGCCTCGAACTGCGGGTACCGGGGCAGGAACTTGAGGTCGACCTCGGAGGCGTCGCGCGCGTGGCGAAACATCGCCAGATCCTTGAGCATGGGCAGGATCGTCTCCGGCCGAAGCAGCAGCCGCGCCGCGCGCTCGACGCGGGCCGGACCTGTGATGACTTTCGGGTCGTCCTCGGTCGACCCCCACGGTGCCCATATCTCGGAGTCGGGATCAGGGACGGCACGGATCGGAGCCATGCGGAGCTCGAGACCTTCGGTCGCCACGTTGAAGACGTTCGTCGCGAAGAAGTTCGGGTACTCCTCCTCGTAGGTGCCGTGGATGTCGCGAGCGGCGTTCACCCACGAGACCTGCTGCCTCACCGGTGTCTTCGTCTCCGCGACGACCAGCGGGAACCCGTTTACGTAGTACACGACGTCGAACCGGCGTGGCCTGCCAGCACCGGCGACGGTGACCTCATCAGCGACGATGAACCGATTGTTGTCGAGGTTGTCGAAGTCGATCAAGCGACGCGGCACGTGCTCGCCGTCGATGGTCGGGAACGAGTGGTCTCCGCGCAGCATCACCGTCAGACGTTCGTTGGCGGCGACCAGGCCGTTGTGGGCATCCAGGATCGCCTGATTGAGCTCGTGGAGCACCAGTTCTGCGGACTCGGGATCATCGACGAGCTCGGGGTTCAGCGCGAACAACACCTCCCGAGCCCAGTCCTCGACGATCACATCGTGCTCGTCACGGGGCAGTTCGTCGCCGGGGAGGTACTGCCAGCCGGCTTCCTCCGCCCACTCGATCAGGGACCGCTGGATCGTGCTTGCTTCAGTGAACCCCATCTGACGACACCTCCCCGAGAACTCGGTCGTAGGAGTCGGGAATCTCGATCTCCTGGTTCAAGAGGGCGCTCAGGAGGGCAGAGCGGAATCTGTCGAGCTCATCGAACTCATTCGACAAAGCGACCTTAGTTTGCCAAACAGCATCTAGTCGGTCCGCCCACGCAATCTGATCTGAAAGAGGGATGTCGGGAATGGGAAATCGACTGAGCGTACGCTTATTGATGGAGGCAATTCCAGTTGTCTGAGTACCAAAGACCTCGAACCAATTCTTCCCGAATGAGTTTCCCCAGGCCGACACGAATCGGGGCTCGAACTCAGGGTTCGTCAGGCGAGCGCGGAACACATGGTTTTGGTGGATGCAGTGCTCAATCTGACCTCGCCACACGTCACCCCGTCCGAGCTTGTCCTTGTCACCGCCCTCGTTAAAGAGGATGTCTCCGGGTTGGAGACGCAGGGCTTCAGCCTTGACACGCGTCGTCCGAATCAGCGCGACACTGCGTAGATCTAGGTAGCGACGGTGCACATTCGCGACTCTAAGGTACGGCACCTCGACCAGGTCGGATTTTTGGAAGTCTTTCTTGTTCTTCGTCAGTCCACCTGAAATCTCGGCGATGGCGTCGAGACGAGTGAAATCGCTATCAGCGAACGCCTCGACCATGTCCCTCGCAACTGCCCACCACAGCGCTTCCGCTCGTGCAATCTCCTCCCTTAGCGCCTCGATCTGTGCATCGACCGCACCCATCACGTTGACAATGCGGCGCTGCTCGCAGGGCGAAGGCAGCGCGATCTGTATCGAGAGGAAGTCGGGTTCCTTGAGCCGTCTTCTTTCGGTGGTGCCGACCGCGCGCGCTGACGCAATATCTTGAAATGCCGAGCTCTGGAACACAGCACGCATGAATTCCGGCTCTATTTTCCTCGTCTCCGCAACGAAGATGGGGAAGTCGCCAGTAACGAGGCACCCGGCAGCCTCTTCTCCCACCACCCCGAAGGCCGCCTTTGTTGCCCACATTCGGTTGTAGGTGACGTCGTTGAGTTCCAAACGGTTGAGCGTCTTGGTCTTGACCTTGGATGCCGCTTCGACCGGCCGAGGATAGATACCCTCCGCGTACCAGCGGGCTCCGGCCCATGGAACCTCATCGAGGTCGGCCACAGCGACAGGGCGTCTGACCGGTCGCAGTACTTCACTGAGAGCTGTCTGCTCCCACTCACTCGTCATCGGGCACCTCCAGAATGCTCAGGTCGATGCCAGCTGCGGCGAGGCGTTCGAACATGACCGCCTCCGTATCGATGCGGCGCTGGCGTGCATCCGCGTAGGCGACGAGCGCGGCCCCCAGGTCAGCGGTCTCCTCGGCGGCGACCTTGATGTAGCGCCCGATGTTCAAGTCGAAGCCGTTGCTCTCGATTTCCTCGACCGGCACCAGCCGAACCTCTGCACCACCGTCGCCATCGGGATCCTGGCCGGTGCGATAGGCGTCGATGAGAGCTTTGACGTCGTCCTCGGACATAACGTTCTGGTTCTTGCCCTTGTCGGACCGGGCCGAGCCATCGATGAACAGGACGTGGTCTTTGCGCTCGGCGGGCTTCTGGTCGCGGAAGATCAGCAGGCAGGCCGGGATCGACGTCGAGTAGAACAGGTTCGGAGGCAGGCCGACGACCGCCTCAAGACGATCCTCCTTGATGAGGCACTGACGAATCTTCGCCTCGGCCCCGCCGCGGAACAGCACACCGTGCGGCATGACGACGCCCACGCGACCGGTGCCCGGGTTCATCGACGAGACCATGTGCTGCACGAAGGCGAAGTCGCCGTTCTTCGCCGGGGGCACCCCGCAGAACGCTCGCGGATCCGCCGCCCAGCGGTCGGCTCCCCAGTTCGCCAACGAGAACGGCGGATTCGCGATCACCACGTCGAAGGTGCGGACAGCTCCTCGGGTGTCCTTGAACGCCGGCGCACGAAGCGTGTCTCCTCGCTTGATCTCGAAATCCTCGATCTCATGCAGGAACAGGTTCATCCGTGCGATCGAGGCGGTGGTCAGGTTGATCTCCTGTCCGTATACCCGGAGCGTGCGGTGGTCCTTGCCGGACTCGCGGAGTTGGTTGATCGTCGCCACGAGCATGCCGCCCGAGCCGCAGGTCGGGTCGTATACGGACTCCCCGGGCTCCGGCTGCAGGATTCCCACGAGGAGGTTGACCACCTCGCGAGGGGTGAAGAACTCCCCCGCCTTCTTGCCGGACTCGTCGGCGAAGTTCTTCAGCAGGTACTCGTATCCGGCACCGAGCAGATCGTGGGAGACGGTCGACGGGTCGAGGCGGATCTGGTTGAACGCTTGAATCAGCCCGAGCAGCGCCGAGTCGGGGATTCGTTCCTTGTTGCCCCAGGAGGCGTCGCCGAACACACCGGCCAGCGACTTCGGATTTGCCTTCTCGATGCGCTGGAAGGTCTTCCCGATCGCTGCGCCGAGGTTGACGACCGTGCCGGTGACCTCGTCCCACAAGGTACCCGGCGGCAACTCGAAGCGGTGGAAGTCCGCCTCGATCTCCTCGTCGAGCTCGTCGCCGTACTGCTCGAGCGCCTCCTCGCGCTCGTAGACCCAGGTGTCGCTGATCCACTTCCAGAAGAGCATCGGGAAGACGTATGTCTTGAAGTCGGCCGGGTCGACAGGACCGCGCAGTGCGTTGGCGGCGGCCCACAGCCGTGATTCGAGCTCTTGCTGGGTTATCGTCACGGTAATTGGTGCTCCTCGATCGGGCCGTTATGCCGCGTGTACTGGCAAAGCAGTCACCGGTGCCGATTGGTCGAACGCCCGTGAGGGCCAGCCCACAAGGTCAATCTATCCAGTCCGGCAGACGAGCTGCCCCGCTCCGATAAGCGCCCGCGAAGCGAGCGCCTATCCGCGCGCCTGGACCGCTTAGGCGAAGGCGAGCGAGGGAGCCGAAGCTGCCGAAAGGTAGGCAAAGCTCTGAGGGACTGCCGGGCGGGGGTCAATCTCGTTGAGCGAAACTGGGTCAGGCAGACGCTCAGCGGAACCGACAACGATGGCGACAGCCGTCTCACGGCCGTCATAGTAGTTGAAATATGCATCTTGCTCGATCACGCCGACAGAACCGTAGCGCTCCCAGATATCCTGCGGCGTTCCCTGAACGATCTCGTGTACTGAGAAGCGACCGATGACCTTGCTTGTCGGGGCAGTTGCGTAGACCCAGACGGTCTCGATATCGGCAGCTAGACGACGCTTGCGGAACTCGACACGCTTCACGCCATCCATGATGGCGTCAGCGTAGCGCTCGTGAATCGCCATCAGGGCCACGCGCTCAGTTGCTTTTCCACCCATGCGATTCCTTTCTGACTCTTGACGCGAGTCACCGACTGCGGGGCTCCCAACAAGACACTATGCGCCTGTAGCTGGGCGAGAGGCCAAGGCGCGTCGAGGAACCGATCGTGTCGGAAGAGGATCGTCAGGACTCCCTTCCCATCTTGATGTAGGTCCGCGACATCCGATTCCGAGTACACCGTCCGTTTGAAGGACAGCTCGATTGTCGCGAGCGGGTCACTCGACTTCAGTGACGTCTCACAGACGCCCACCGCCATGACCGCGCTGTCTCCTTTGACTGTTCCTTGGCTTCGGTAGAAGAGGAGCGTCGCACCGGGAGGGACGTGCTTCGTTTGACTACGACACAAGTAGGCCTTCCGAATGGCGTTCCCATGAGCCTTCGGCTCCGGGTCTGTTCCGACTAAAGGAACCGCACCGGACAGCCCGTGGATCTCCGTATCGGGGAAGAGGTCTTCGTACCATTTGGGGATAATTGGAATCACGTAGATGGGCTGCCCTGCCCGGACCGCAGGCGGCCCATAAGCGACGTGATGGCTAAGTCCGTCGTAGTCAGAACCTATGGGCGGGTCCAGCACCTTCAGCCATACTTGCTCATCGGGGTTGCCTGGCTTCTGTCCAACTTGCGTAAAGCCGAAATCGGTCAAGAAATCCTGCAGCCGACCATGGCGCGCGTCAACCTCGACAAACATGTCTGAGGGGCGGCCAGGCTCCTCTGCGGCCCAGCGCAGCACCGTCTTGAGAAGCAGCTCTCCGAGTCGACGGCCAGGCGCTGTGTCGCCGACCTTGAAGGTTGCGAGTTTGATTGCTTCCCTAGCTGGTGCCGTTGGGTGGTCGTCTCGCATCTTGACGATAGCGAGAGCCTCGTATGCGCCGTCGGGCCCACGTACAATCCATGCTCGACGGGCCGATGCCTCTTTCTTTACCTTCTTGGTCATCCAGTCATCGAAGTAGGTGCCGTAGGCGTCACGGAGGCTCTCGAAGATGGCCTGGGAAGTGTCGAGATTGTAGGTCTTGACTTCTTCTACGAGGGGAGGGGGCGGCGGGGCGTCCGGGTGCCACGCCGCGAGTTGTTCGGCTGCTTCGCGTGGACCGAGAACGGTGTTCTCGTGCCCAAGTTTGGCCGCGCGTTTACGGAGCTTACGATCGTTCGTGACTAGGAAATGAACGGCACCTCCGTCCAGCGCGGCGAGGATGCGCGCGTCGCGCTCATCGTTTTGCGAGCAAGGACTTGGGAAAACATCGAGAACGCGCTGAGGCACTTCGCTCTCGCTGAGCGCCGGGTACTTGTCGAACGCCGCGAGGTTCTGTGCCCGGTGACTCGGGTCGCTTGTTTCGTTTAGGTCGTCGAGCGTCGCTGGGTGAACAAAGACCTTATGACCATGCTGCGCCGCCGTGCGCATGAACGCGCTGACATCGGGTTGCAGCGCTTCAAGTTGCCCGTTGAACGGCTCGGCCGCAATGACGACGTTCGAGTCGATGAGGAAAGTCATCTCCGCCTGCATCGTTGCCTCCTTGCGCCGATGCTATTGGTTACATGCCATCGCCGCAGTGAGTCGGCATAGTGGGCCGCGCAACTGGAGCTGCACTGGAAGCTCGACCTGGAGCGGGCGCCAGTGGACGCCAGCCACTGGCCGGCCGGTCACCCACAGTGCATGCATTGCAAATCGATCGCTCACCAATTGGCTCTGGTCGGCACCGCAACCTCCTGCCAACATATGCAGATGACTCCGCCCCCAGCATCTCCAACTCTCGAAGCCTGGACAGCCTTCATCGTTGGCGTCTTCACGGGTGTACCAGCGTGGATCTCGGCGCTAGCTGCGATGCTGACTGTGGCGGCCGCTGTCGGAGCACTTTGGTACGCCAAGGGGCAGATCGATGAAGCGAAGAAGAGTCGAGATCTGGCGCGCGAACTCGAGCTGGAGCGAACGCAGCCGTACGTCGTCGTGTACACGGAGGCAACGCCCGCGTCGGAGTTCTTTATCGATCTGGTTGTCAAGAACTACGGCCTCACTGCTGCCAACGATATTCAGATTGATATCGCTCCCTGGCCAGTAAGAGCTTGGCCAACGCCTGCCTCGCGAGTAGAGCTCCCGCGGAGATTCCCAATCCTCGCCCCCGGCCAGGAATGGCGGACCGTCTGGGACAACACTAAGGAGCGGGCCGCCTCAGATCTTCCAAATCATCACACGGGGGCGGTCCGTTACACCGGCGTCAATGGTGTTCCACGAACTGCTCCGATAGTCCTCGACTGGGCGCCCTACGAGAACCGCCGATGGATCGCGCGCCGCGATGTCCACGACGCGGCTGAAGCGCTCCGCTCGATAGGCAAAGTGGTACAGGCGTGGAACGATCATGGGGAGCTCAAGATCGTGCATCGCGATGGCAACCCAAGAGACGCCGAGGAAGAGCGCGAGATCACAGAAGCACTTGCAGATGTTCGCGCGAACCCAACACCTCGGTCCAGGAGGGCAACCCCGCCTGCGCCAAAGCATGGGGCGGACTAGAGCAGACCTTTGCGATCATGCGGCCGGCTAGACCATACCTACCGGTCCACCCCCGCCCCCGCCCCCGCAACAATCCCTTCCCGCGACCCCACAACTTCCCCCACCGGCACAGTATCCGCCAACCGCATCCGCTCGTCCTCACTCAGCACGATCTCCGCCGCCCCCGCGTTCTCGTCCAACCGCCCCCTCTCCGCATCCCCGGATCGCCACGACACCTTCCGGCAGTACCCATGCGAGCGCCACCTGCGCGACCGTCGCCCCGCGCTCTTGCGCAACGTCCTCGACCCGCTCGACTAGCCGACGATTCGCCGCGAAGGCCTCGACCTGGAAGCGCGGCAGTCTGCGCCGAGCATCCTCGGGCGCCAGCTCGTCCAACGAACGGATGCCTGAGGTCAGCGTCCCGCGACCGAGCGGAGAGAACGCCACCACGCCGATGCCGAGCGCATCCGCCGTTGCATTCTCGTCGTTGCGCAGTATGTCGCGGGCGAAGAGCGAGACCTCCGATTGCACGGTCGCTGCCGGATGCACCGCGTGCGCCGGCCGCAGCGTGGAAGCCGACGCCTCGGACAGCCCGATGTGGCGCACCTTGCCCTCACGCACGAGCTCGGCCATTGCGCCGACGCTCTCCTCGATCGGCACGTTCGGGTCGGCCCGGTGCAGGTCGTAGAGGTCGGTCACGCCCATCCCGAGGTGCCGTAGCGACCGATCGCACGCCCGCCGGATGTACTCCAGGCTCCCGCTGCGTCCGTGGATCGTGCCGTCGTCATCCCTCTCCGACGATGCCTTCGTGCCGATCGTGATCTCGTCGCGCCGGGAGCCGAGCGCGCGCCCGAGGCTCTCGTTCTCGAACGGACCGTACGCCTCCGCGGTGTCGATGAAGGTCACGCCGATGTCGACCGCGGGCTGCAGGGTGGCGATTGCCTCCGCCTCATCGGTCGGGGCACAGTAGGCACTCTTGCCCATCGCGCCGAGTCCGATCGATGAGACGGTGAGCCCGTCGCCGGGTGCCGAGTGCTTCATGAGTCCTCTCCTCTTCCGGGGTCCTGGCCACGGCGACACGACGCCTCCTCGGACGCAGGGTTGATAACGTTCCCTTGACACCACGATTTCGGAAAGCATCATGAACCACCGCCAGCACCGCCCGACCATTAAAGAGGTCGCCATCCGTGCCGGCGTGAGCCCAATGACCGTGTCGCGCACCCTCTCGGGCGGCGTTAACGTGAAGCTCGATGTCCAGCAGCGTGTGCTAGAGGCCGTCGCCGAACTCGGCTATCACCGCAACGAGAATGCGCGCAGCATCCGTCCGGGGCACAGCAGCGGGCTCATCGGCGTCGCGATCACGAACATCGCCAACCCGTACTACAGCACGTTTGCGCTCGGGGTCGAGGAGGAGGCGGCGCTCTCGGGTCGACGCATCCTGCTGGGAAACACCGGCGAAGACGCGGCCCGCGAAGCGGAGCTTGTGGGGGACTTCCTCGGGCGCCGGGTCGACGGGCTCATCGTGGTGCCGGCCGACGATGCATTCGCGCACCTCGCCAACTCTCAGAGCCAGGGCGTGCCGGTCGTTCTCGCCTCGCGACGCATCCATGGGCTCGACGCCGACAGCGTCGTACTCGACGATGAAGACGGCGCTTACCGCGGCACCATCGCCCTGCTCGACGGCGGTCACACGCGCATCGGCTATCTCGGCAACCGGGAATCGATCTTCACCGGCCGCCGCCGGCACGCGGGGTTCGTGAAGGCACTGCATGAACGCGGCATCGAACCCGACCCCGAACTCGTCGCCCTCGGCCAGCAGACCGTCGAACAGGCCAGCGACGCCACCCGCGCGCTGCTCGCGAACCCGACGCCACCGACCGCGATCTTCTGCGCGAACAACCGAAACGCGATCGGTGCGCTGAAGGAGATCAACGTTCAGTTGCACACCGGTCGCCCCGCGTCGGAGTTCCCCGAGCTCATGAGCTTCGACGACTTCGAGCTCGCCGAGCTCTCGCCCGTGCCGCTCAGCGTGATCGACCACGACCCGCGTGCGCTCGGACGCACCGCAGCTCGGCTGCTGCTTGACCGTCTGGAGGCGGTGGGGGAAGTTCCATCTCGAGAGATCGAGCTACCGGTGACGCTGCGGAAGCGTGTGCGCTAACAGGAAGATTGAGGCGATCGATGTCTCGCCCGATGAATCCTTACTCGAAGCAGCGTCTTGTGTCGGCTCATCGGCGCTTCGAGCGGAACCCCACAGATCCGCCCCTCATGCGGTCCCGCGAGTAGAAGCTGGCGTCGCTACGGCGAACTCGACACTCGAGAGTAGAAGTCACGGCCCGGGTCAAAGCGCCGGATAAGCCAACCACCCACCTCTTGCGCCGTGGTAGCCCAGCGAAGGGCGTCTGTAGGGCCGACAGTGTCACCGTCGCCGTGCGCAATCTTCCTCCGTGCGTTCACAAGTGCGCCAAGGTCCGAGCGCCGGTTCCGGCTACCGGAGTCGTCATCCAGAAAGTCCGTGAGCTCAGCGGCCCAATCGCGATGAAACGATTGTACGAAGTCGATTAGTTGCTGAGGCCGCACTCCTTGGCCGGATCGGAGTCCCGAGCGAAGGCGGTTGCTGACGAGGTCAAGAGCCACTCGAGTCACGAACAGGTCTGCTACATCGTCGCGGACCGCCTCGACGTAGCCGGTCGCGCGAACGACCGTGTACCGAGAGAGTGCCACGCGCAGCTCGCTGGACTTAGGGTCGATTGTTTGAAGCATTTCGGCGAGGTCGTGAAGGTCTTGCTTCCGACTTCGAACTGTCGCTGGCGGCCAGCTACTCACGCGTGAACGCCCTCGTGGCTTTTTCGATACGAGACAAGACGAACTCCTTGTCGGCCGTCGATCGTGTCGTTGCGGTGACGAACTCCGCATCCGCATCTAGGGTCTCGATCGCAGCCGAAAGGTCTACCACCAGCGCGTCAAGCGCGATCGCCCGCATGACACCAACGAAGATGGCTTCAGTTCGCGCCACGTTTATCTGGGTTGCCCCTTGCGTGCGCAAAACCTCCGGACCGAGCGGCAGCAAGGCGGTCGCCGCCTCGGTGAAGAACTGGCTTGCCGCGAGGATTGAGCCACCCAACTGACGCGCGTCGTTCGCGTAGTTGTTAAGGAAGGTCTTGAGTGGGCGCGAGTACTCGTCGGACTTTTCGAAGAGAGCCAAGATTCTCAGCGTGAGTTCCTGATCGCGGAGGCGCGCGCTACGACCCCCGTAGAGCGTGCGCCAGGCGGTGTTCGAGTTGAGCTGCTCCAAGAGCTCGATGATCGGCCCGGCCGAGAGCGCGACTCGGATCTCATGTGCGGTCAGTTGTGTCCCACCCGAGTTGAGGCGCTCGAAGATCTGATAGATCGCTTCATTCATCTCCGCTGACCCGTCTGTCGTCACGATCGTCGCGTGAAGGTAGGAGTCATCTAGACGGAACTGCATCGCATCGCCAAGGGTCTTATACGTGAGCCCCTTGAACTGCTCGCCCACATTCCGGAGCGCGAACTCCTTCTTGGCGTGGATGCCTGAGTAGAACTTCTGCAGCGTCAGGAGGCGCTGCTGACCATCCAATACAAGAAGTCGGTTGTTCGCGGTTTGCTTCACAAGAAAGATACCGGGAACCGGGAACCCCAAGAGGAGCGACTCAATAAAGCGATCCATCTGGGCCTTGGTCCAAACGAATCCACGCTGGAACCCGTCGGTATCGACCCGGTCATCATCGGTGCCGTAGGTGGGCACCAGCATCGAACCCCGATCTAGGCGCAGAACGAGCCCAGCAACATCGAACGCTTGCGTGGAGAAGGTCACCGCAGTGGACGTCTCGTCCGCCGCGGTGATGTCCTCGAGCTCATCGTCGGTTAGAACGCGATCGAATAGATCAGGAGCAGGCAACTCGGATGCTGGGTCTGTCATGTTCAAACCCTAGTCGGCGAGGCGCTAGATGAACTCAACGCGCAGCCTAGCGAAAGCCAGCATGGTGGCAACTGCCCGAATAGTTGCCGCCGCCCCGGACGCCTGATAACGTTACCAACAGTACGGACGGAGAGGACGGCAATGGAGCTGTGCATCGACTTCGGGGGCACCGAGATCAAGCTCGCGGTGACCCGCGGCGATCTCGTGCTCGCGACCGACAGCGTTCTCGTCCGGGGCGACGCCGGCGACCTCGCAACCGCCGCCACAGCATCCCACGAATTCCTCGCTCGCACCGACGCAGCGCGCCCAGAAGCCGTCGGCATCGCCGTCCCCGGCGTCGTCCACCCGATCACTCGCCGCATGCTCCACGCGAACGCGAAGTACGACTACCTCCGTGACACCGACCTCCTCGCCTGGGCATCCGACGAGTTCCAGGCGCCCGCCGTCATCGAGAACGACGCGCGCGCCGCGCTCGTCGGCGAGATCTCGGCCACCGGCAGCGCACCCGGCGAGCGCGACGCCGTACTCGTCACCCTCGGCACCGGCATCGGCACCGCCGCCCTCATGAACGGCACGCTCGTGCGCGGCTGGACCGGGCATGCCGGCATCCTCGGTGGGCACGTCACCACCGACATCCACGCCGGCCAGTGTCCCTGCGGCAACATCGGCTGCGCCGAGCTGCTCGCCAGCAGCTGGGCCCTGAGGCAGCACTCCAACTCGGCCGACTCAAGAAGCGACTACGCACCGACCGTCAAAGACCTCTTCACCACCGACGACCACGCCGACCTGCGCGACAGCTTCCTGCACGTCTGGGGTGCCACCGTCGTCACGCTCATCCACATGTACGACCCGGCGGTCGTGATCCTTTCCGGCGGCATCCTGCGGGCGGGCGACGCGGTGCGCGCGCCGATCGAGAACTACGTCCGCCAGCACCTCTGGGCGTCCCTCGAACCACCCCGGTTCGTCGTGCCGCCCGAGCCTCAGTTCTCCGTCGCGCGCGGCCTCAGCGTGCTCGCGCGGACCCTGACGAACACAAGCCCCCGATCCGACGAGGAGACGTCTTGACCACGCCGATCAACGAGATGCACGACGGCCACACCGCGCGCGGCCGCTACGACCTGCAGCCCACCGTGCCCCTCCCCGCCGGCGAGCGCATCCTCCGCGGCGCCGCCGGCTGGCACGCCGCCGCCGACGCCGCGCGCGCCAAGGCCGACGCCGCCGGCACCGCGCCCCTCCTCGTCGTGGACGTCTACCCCGGCGCCGACCTCCCCGCGATCACCGCAGAACTCGAGCAAGCCCTCCCCGACTGGACCATTGTCGATGCCGAAGATGCTGCCCTGCCGGCGTCCGACCTCGAAGCCCTCATCGCCACCAACCTCACCGACGACCGCGTCTTCGGCGTCATGAGCCATGCCGTGCTCAGTGACTTCTACGACACCGCCAAACTCGACGAGCACGCCGCGCAGATCACGGAAGAACCGACGATCATCATCGGCTGGGGTGCCGCTCTGCTCGCCGAACGGACGAGCCGGCCGCACGCCCTTGTGCTCGTCGACATGGCCCGGTGGGAGATCCAGCTGCGCCAGCGCGCCGGTGCCACCAACTGGCACGCCGACAACGCCGACCTCGACAACCTGCGCAAGTACAAGCGCGGCTTCTTCGTCGAGTGGCGTGTCGCCGACCGGCACAAGCGCAGCCTCTTCAACAACGTCGACTTCGTGCTCGACGGCAACGCCATCGCCCCTGCCGAAGCACACCCCGACGCGGCCGAAGCCGGCATGATCACCGGCGACGCCTTCCGCACTGCGCTCGCGAACGCGGCATCCCGCCCGCTCCGCGTCGTGCCGTTCTTCGACCCCGGCGTCTGGGGCGGGCAGTGGATGAAGAACCTCATCGGCCTCGACCCCTCGAAAGACAACTACGCCTGGTGCTTCGACTGCGTGCCCGAAGAGAACTCGCTGCTGCTCGAGGGTGAGGGCGGCGTCATCGAGATCCCCGCCCTCGACCTCGTCTTCGCCCGCCCAGTCGAACTGCTCGGCGCGAAGACCCACGCCCGCTTCGGCGCCGAGTTCCCCATCCGCTTCGACTTCCTCGACACGATGGACGGCGGCAACCTCAGCCTGCAGGTGCATCCGCTGACCGACTACATCCAGAACACGTTCGGCATGCACTACACGCAGGATGAGAGTTACTACCTGCTCGACGCCGGCGACGATGCCGTCGTCTATCTCGGCACGAGAGAGGGCATCGACCGCGACGCCATGCTCGCCGACCTCGCCGCAGCGCAAGACGGCGGGCACCCGTTCCCGGCCGAGAAGTACATCAACGCATACCCGGCGAAGAAGCACGACCACTTCGCGATCCCCGCCGGCACCGTGCACGCCTCGGGCGCGAACTCCATGGTGCTCGAGATCTCGGCGACCCCGTTCATCTTCACCTTCAAGCTCTGGGACTGGGGCCGCGTCGGCCTCGACGGCATCCCCCGCCCGGTGCACCTCGATCACGGCGCCCGCAACATCCAGTGGGACCGCGACACCGCCTGGGTCGAGGGCAACCTCGTCGACCAGGTCGAGACGATCACCACCGACGGCGACGTCATCGAAGAGCGCACCGGCCTGCACGAGCTCGAGTTCATTGAGGTGCGCCGGCACTGGTTCACCGACGGCGCCGACCACGACACCGACGGCACCGTCAACGTGCTGAACCTCGTCGAGGGCGATGAGGTGCGGGTCACCAGCCCCGCCGGAGCGTTCGAGCCCTTCGTCATCCACTACGCCGAGACGTTCATCGTCCCGGCATCCGTCGGCGCGTACCGGATCGAGCGCACCGAGCACTCGGCGAGCGAACGCTTCGCCACCGTCAAGGCGTA
>NZ_JAPSHY010000006.1 GCF_031179285.1 Microbacterium sp.
TCTTTCTTCGGAGAGGGCCCTTCGTCTAGGACGCGACAGCATCGCCGTCGCGCGGCTCTGTAGCTCAGTTGGTAGAGCGTTCGACTGAAAATCGAAAGGTCACCGGATCGATGCCGGTCGGAGCCACACGGATGACCATTACAGTCATCCCAGAAACCCTCGCCTAGCTTCTACATGGCGGGGGTTTTGCTTTGCCCCGATCAGGACTGGAGGTTCCGGCGGGGGCGGCAGCTCAGTGATCGGTGTGTCTGCCCGCACTTGGATCAAGACCGCGCCTCCACCGCAAACGATCATTTTCGGTGGCCCTGTTCTTCGGCACCTCCTGCCAGGATGACCGGCTCGGTCTCGCGAGTACTGCCGCGAGAAGGTCGATGCCCTTGTGGATTCCTGGGTTTTTGCTGAGTCTTCCGCCAAGATGGTTGAGTCGGAGCGTTCCCCAGCGGTCTGACATTCGTGTATCTGATCGGGGAGGGACCAGATGAACTTCAGTTGGCGCGCGCGCAGGAACACCGAGGATCGCTTCGAAAGGGCGAGAAAGCCCCGGAAGGCGGTCGCTGCGTTGGCGATCGCGTTGTTGGCGGGTGGTGTTCTCACTGCGTCTCCGGCGACGGCGGCTCCTGGTGACCCCTTCGACCCGGCCGATCCGCTGGTGTTCGTCGCGCAAGGACTGCCGACGGGCTTGTATCAGGCGGTTACCGATTCCAGCGGCACGGTCAACTTCCAGGCGGAGGGACCGACGAGCCCGATCACCTACAACGCGATCGCGTACAACCCTGCGGACGACTACATCTACGCCATTGCGAGTACGGGGAACGCGACTTACCCCAACAACTCGCTCCTGCGGATCGGGCAGAACGGCACCCTCACCCGGGTCGGCACCGCCACGTACCCCGCTGCGAACACGGGCGCATTCGCCGCTGACGGCCTGTTCTACACCACCAGTAGCGCCCCGGGCTACACCACCCTGACGGCCATCAACGTCACGACCGGCGCCGTGGCACGCACTGTGACGACAAGCCAGGCACCGTTGACCGCAGATTTCACCTTCGCCGACGGGTACCTGTGGGGGCAGGCAGTGGCGTCGGGCGCGTCGCAGATCGTGCGGATCAACCCGACGAACGGCGTGGTGAACTTCTATCCGGCACCGTTCTTCCTCAACGGTGGCACAGACTTCTCTGGCGCGGCCTGGACCTTCGGGAACGGCAACCTTGGGTTCTCGCAGAACGCTTCCGGCACGGTCACGCAGGTGGCAGTGACGAATCCGGCGGCCGCGACACCGACGTTCACCCTTGTCTCGCGCACCGCCGGGCCAGCCAGCGGAAACAACGACGGGACGGCGTCCTCAGGTCAGCCGACGGACCTGTCGATCGTGAAGACGGGGCCGGCTGCCACGGTCCCGGCCGGCGGGACCGTCACCTACAGGCTGACGGTGACGAACAACGGGCCCGGTAACTCGTCCGGTTTCGTCGTGAACGACACCCTGCCGGCCGAGCTGACGAACGTCGCCACCACTTCAGACGCGTGCACCGTCACCGGGAATGACGTGCAGTGCGTTGGCGGCCGCCTCGTGGCCGGCGACTCGGTGACCTACACGGTGACTGCTACCGTTCCGGCCGGCACGACGGCGTCGGTTGAGAACACCGCGACCGTGACGTCGAACGAGGAGGACCCGACCCCGGGTAACAACACCTCCACCACGACCGCGGAACCTGCAGACATCTCGCTGGTAAAGCGTGCGGGCACCCCCGTCGACGTCAACGGCAACGGTCTGGTTGACGTCGGCGACACGATCCAGTTCACCTTCGACGTGGAGAACACCGGCGAGATCGCTCTTTCTTCGATCACGGTCGACGACCCGAAGGTGGGAGCAGTCGCCTGCCCGCAAGCGACGCTCGCCGCGGGCGCCAGCCAGACGTGTGCGGCCGCAACCGTCTACACGATCACGCAGGCGGATGTCGACGCCGGCTCTGTGGAGAACACCGCTACCGCCTCGGGAACGACGCCGGACGGTCAGATGGTCACCTCGGAGCCGTCGAGCACTTCGACGCCGACCACCGCGGCCGCCCCCGCGATCTCGGTCGTGAAGTCGGCGGCTCCGTCGGATGCGGACTCGTATGAGGCCGGCCAGGTCATCGACTACAACTTCGTCGTGACCAACACGGGCAACGTGCCGATGAACGACGTCACCGTGGTCGAGGGCGCATTCAGTGGGACCGGCGATCTTCCCGAGACCGTCTGCCCCGCGACCACGCTCGCGGCCGGTGCGCAGTTCGTCTGCACCACGAGCTACACGCTCACGCAGGCAGACGTGGACAACGGAGAGCTGACCAACACGGCGACCGCCGAGGGCACACCCGCCGGTGGTACCACACCGGTTTCGTCGAGCCCGTCGACGGTCACAATCCCGAGCGTCGCAGACCCGTCCCTGACGGTCGTGAAGAGCTCCGATGTGGAGACGATCGTCGCCGCAGGCCAGCCGATCACGTACTCGTTCGTCGTGACGAACACCGGAAACGTCACGCTCGACGGCATCGTCGTCGACGATACGGCGTTTTCGGGTGCGGGTGAGCTGAGCGCGATCGACTGCCCGACGGATGTTCTCGTTCCCGGTCAGATCACCACCTGCACGGCGGAGTACACCGTCGAGCAGACCGACGTCGACTCTGGCGAGCTGACGAACACGGCCGTTGCGACCGGGACCACCCCCGACGGTGGAACCGTTCCCTCCGAACCGTCGACCGAGGTCGTCCCGGTCGACCAGTCGCCGGCGCTGTCCGTGGTCAAGACCGCGGATGTCGTCGCGGCCGAGGTCGGTCAGACGGTGACCTACTCGTTCCTCGTCACCAACACCGGAAACGTGACCATCACGGACCCGACGGTCAACGAGGTCGACTTCTCCGGAACCGGGGAGCTGTCCGAGATCATCTGCCCGGATGAGGCGTCCCTCGCTCCGGGCGAAGAGGTCACCTGCGAGGCCACCTATGTGGTCACTCAGGCGGACATCGACGCGGGCGAGATCAGCAACACCGCCACGGTGACCGGTACGACGCCCGGCGGAGACCCCACCGAGCCGTCGGAGCCGTCCACCGAGATCGTGACGACCGATCCGCTGCCCGCTCTGTCAGTCGTCAAGACCGCAGACCTGGAGGAGGTCACCACGGCCGGTCAGGTCGTGACGTACTCGTTCGTCGTGGCGAACATCGGAAACGTGACCCTCACGGATCCGACAGTCAACGAGGGTGCGTTCACTGGGAACGGCGAGCTGTCGGCCGTCGAGTGCCCCGCGGATGACCTCGCGCCGGGAGAGTCCATCACCTGCACCGCGTCCTACACGGTCGTCGCAGCCGACCTCGCCGACGGCGGCGAGCTGTCGAACACGGCCACCGCCTCAGCGATCACGCCGGGTGGTGACCCGATCACCTCTGACCCGTCGACAGTGACGGTGGACGAGGTCGCGCCGGCTGCTCCCGGTACCGGCGGCGGTCTTGCCGGCACCGGCGGCACGATCGCATGGTCGGCCGCCGGCATCGCCCTGATGCTGATCGTGGCCGGAGGCGTGATCGTCTACGCCCGCCGCCGCAGCGAAGCCGCCACAGAGGCATAACCTCCCGCGGTTGTCACGAAGGTGGGGCCGGTTCCTGTTGGAGCCGGCCCCACCTTCGCTCATATTCGGGGGTGCTACGGCGAAGACGACGAGAGCGTCTGCCGAAACGCAGTTCCGGGAACATCTCCGGCACCCGCCAGGCCGCGTGGATCGATCACGCCAGAAACGATCGTTTGCGGCAGGTAGCGCCCACCCCGTGCTGCAGGATGGTTGCATGCTCGTTTCCCTCATGATTCTCTGTGAACGTCGTGGCTGATGTCGAACGCGTCTTCTCGTACGGGACCCTGCGCCTGCCGCATGTGCAGCGGGCTCTGTACGGCAGAGAGGTGCCGACGACCGACGATCAGCTCCTCGGGCACCGGCTCGACTGGGTGCTGATCACCGATGCCCGGGTCATCGAGACGAGCGGGTCGGACCGGCATCCGATCCTGCGTCGCGGAGGGGCGGAGGATGCCGTCACCGGCGCCTGCCTCGAACTCACTGCGTCCGAACTCGAGGCCACGGACGCGTATGAGGTCGATGACTATGTGCGCACCATGGTGACCCTCGCCTCCGGGCGCACGGCGTGGGTCTACCTCGAGAGGGTCACCGATGCCGGGCGATGACAACGCGACCCGGCGCATCGAGATCACGATGACCAAGCCACGGTTCGCCCTCTACGCCGGAGTGAGGCCGACGCTCGTCATCGAAGGGCGCGGCCAGCCGGTGCAGTGGGGGGTCGGCACCTGGCAGGTGCCGTCCGGGAGCACGACCGTGGTCGGCGTCTTCCTCTTCAACCGGATGTGGCGCTTCGGTCAGGCGGAGTTCACGCTCGCGCCGGACCACGCGCCGGCCCTCGAGTACCACGCGCCGGTATTGCCCCTTTTCCCAGGGCGAATGCGCCTCGCCCGCTAGTGACGGCGTCACCCGCTGGGTCGGGTCACCCTCCGGATCGGCGATGCTCAGCGATTCTCGCGAGCGGTCAGCGGGCTCTCGGGTACGGACGTGTCGACGCGCGCGCCGTGGAGGAAGTTCTCGCGTCGCGAGACCGACGTGAACAGGAACAGCACGGTCGCCGCACCGGAGATGAACGTCACGGTGCTGACGATGACGGGCAGAGCGTCCATGATCTTCCTTCCTGTGATGGGCGGCAGGCAGGCCGCTCAGATCATGCTCCGAGCGGCCGCCGGCCTTTTCGGGGACGGATTCGAAGGACGACGTCTTCGTAGCCCTCCGGCCCCCTGATCATCAACGTAGACAGACGAGGTCCGCCGCGCGACAGGCTTGACAAGGCGGCCTCGGGGTGTTGGACACGCCCGCGCGGGCACTCATCCGCCACGAATCACAGCAGGTCGAAGACGCCCTCGAACTGGGTGGCCGCGGCTTCGTCGTCCATCCTCTCCGCCTGCACCGTCTCGATCGTGATCACCACGTGACTGTGCGATGAGATCAGCACGCTCACCGTGCGCTCACCCGCCGCGGCGAATTCGACGAACCCGCCCCCTGCCCGCTGCGCATCCTCGATGCGCTGCTTGATGGCCTCGATGTCCTCCCCGGGCGTGAGCAGGAAGCTGTCGCTGTTGACAGCGACTCGTGTCCGCTCCAGCGTCCGCACATCGTCCATGGGGTGACCGTAAACCTCCACGGGCGATGTGGATACGGGGGTTGCGCTCCCGCTCGAATTCTGCGAGAGCGGCGCCAGACTCCGTGAATCTGTATCGCACGCCGGCGACAGCTGACAAGCCCCTGTTCGTCGCATTCGATCGTCCATATCTTTCTGTGAGTGGGGAGACGGTAGCGGCCCTCGAAGGGCGAGGTCGCGACTCGGGGCCTTCCTGCATGCGTCGGCGGCCTGGCAGAGCGATACGTTCGTGAGCCGGCCGCCGACCACCACGGAGCCCGTGACGAATCCGGGCCGGCGAGGATAGGCTGGGCACACGCCACCGCTCCGGTCCGGCTTCTGGCAGGTCGATGCGGCGGCATC
This sequence comes from Microbacterium sp., assembly GCF_031179285.1. GTDB lineage: Bacteria > Actinomycetota > Actinomycetes > Actinomycetales > Microbacteriaceae > Microbacterium. The sequence continues at coordinate 5,568 of NZ_JAPSHY010000006.1, forward strand.
GTTGCCCCACGACATCCCCTGGCCCTCACGACTCGCTCCGTCCGCGCCCTCGGCGCGAATGGACACGGACCGGGCCTCTGCCGCCAGAAAGGCTTGAGAATCATGAGCGACTCCCCCGGGAACGGCGATCGCGGAGACGACTTCTTCGACCAGCTGGTTCAGAACAACCCGCGCGAGCAATCGGCCTTCACGGTCGGCTTCCGCGGGTACGACAAGGGAGAGGTCGAGGCCGCGCTCTCCGGGCTGCGACTTCAGCTGCAGCAGGTCACGGCCGATCTCGAAAGCGTGACCGAGCGTCACGCTGCTGAACTCGAGGCCGTGCGGGCCGAGGAGCAGGCGGTTCGTGAGGCCCTCGAGGCCCAGGTCGCCGCCGCCAAGGCGCAGGCCGCCGACGCCGAACAGCAGGTCACCACGCTCACCTCCGAACTCGTCGACACCCCTCACCCTGAAGGTGAAGAGGCGCCGTCGCGACAGCAGTTCGAGGCGATCCTGCGGGTCGCCGAGGAGCAGGCCAACGTGCTCATCCAGAACGCCGCCGTCCAGGCCGACCGTCTGATGGCCGCCGCCCGCGAAGAGGTCACCGCGCAGCGCGCCGAGGCCGAGGCCGATGCCGCTCGCATCATCGCCCAGGCGCAGCGCGACGCCGACCAGGTGCGCCTGAAGATGGACACCGAATACACCGCGCACGAGGCACGCATCGAACGCGAGGCCGCGCACGCCACGGAGAAGGTGAATCAGGCGGCTCAGGAGGCCACCGCCATCCGCACCGAGGCCGAGAAGGGCGCGGCGGCTCTGCGCTCGCTCGTCACCCGCGAGACCACGCAACTGCGAGCGGATGCCGAGCGTGAGGTGCGCGAGATGAACGCGCGCGTACTCGAGTTCGAAGAGACCCTCACCCGCCGGCAGGATGACGCGCAGCAGGAGTTCCTCGTGCTGCACAACCAGGCTGTCGCCCATGCGGAGCGCATCACCACCGACGCGAACGAGCAGGTGGCGGCATCCCTCGACCACGCCCAGCGAATCTCGGCGAAGGCGGACGATTACGAGCGCCTGATGCGCTCGCAGGCGCAGACGATCGAGGCGGATGCGCAGGTGCGCGCCCGCGAGACGCTCGACCGCGCCCGGCTGAAGGCACAGAAGATCGTCGACACCGTCACCGCGCACACGACGTCCGTTCTTCACGACGCCGAGGACCGCACTCGCCAGCTGCGCTGGCAGCAGCAGCAGCTTACGAGCTTCATGGCCGAGGTACGCGAGCTCATCCGTCCCGACGGCATCCTCGCGGCGGAGACCACGTCGATCTTCGCCGACGAGGTGGAATCGGCCGATGGTCCCGCGACGGCAGATGACGTCGAGGCAGACGACGAGTTCGACGCCGAAGAGATCGTCCAGGGCGACGATTTCCTCGGTGACGAACTGCTCGATGACGAGGCCGAAGAAGAGCCGCTCCTGGAGAAGATCACGATCGAGGTCGTCGACTCCGATGAGGAGCGCGCGACGCGCTGAGCACGACGACACTCGGGGGCGCGAGCGGATGATCCGCTCGCTCCCTCAGGCGTTTCGGTGGTCTGCGCTCATCGAGGAATGCCGGCAGCGGTATGCGGGTTGCACCGAGCACGATGATCGCGCCCCGACGATGAGGAGCCTGCATGCTCGACCACCGACCGCTCGGACGAACCGGTATCTCGGTCTCGCCCTTCGCTCTCGGAACCATGATGTTCGGTTTCATCGGCAACGGTGACCACGACGATGCCGTCCGCATCATCCACTCCGCCCTCGACCGCGGCATCGACTTCGTCGACACCGCCGACATGTACTCGACCGGCGAGTCAGAGATCATCGTCGGCAAGGCGCTGAAGGGTCGTCGCGACGACGTCGTCCTCGCGACCAAGGGCCATTTTCCCCTCGACGACGACCCCGCACCGAATACGAGCGGCAACTCGCGGCGCTACCTCATCCGCGCCGTCGAAGCGAGCCTGCGCCGGCTCGGAACCGACTACATCGACCTCTACCAGGTGCACCGCCCCGACTGGGACACTGACCTCGAGGAGACCCTCGGCGTCCTCACCGATCTCGTCCGCGACGGCAAGATCCGCACCTTCGGAAGCTCGACGTTCCCGGCGCACGAGCTGGTGCACGCCGACCAGATCGCACGAGAGCGCCACCTCATGCGCTTTCGAACCGAGCAGCCGCCGTACAACCTCCTCGACCGCGGGATCGAGGCCGACGTGCTCCCGATCACCGAACGGCTCGACATGGGCGTGCTCACCTGGAGCCCGCTGGCGTTCGGCTTCCTCACCGGTCGCTACCGCAAGGGCGTGGAGGTCGAGCGTGCGGGCCGGTCGGCCCTCCGCCCGTCCTGGTTCGACCCCGATGACCCGACGACGGCGCGCAAGCTCGACGTCGTGGAGCAGCTGGTCGAGGTCGCCGACGACATCGGCGTCTCGCTTCCCGCTCTGGCGGTCGCCTTCCCGCTCGCGCACCGTGCCGTCACCTCGGTGATCATCGGTCCGCGGACGATGGAGCAGCTGGATGCCGCCCTCGAATACGCCGACCTCGTGCTCGATGACGCGACACTCGACCGGCTCGACGAGATCGTCCCGCCCGGCACCAGCGTGTACAACGCGTCGCCTCCGGCCTACCCCTGGCTGACCGACGCCTCCCGGCGAAGGCGGCGGTGACCTGCGGCATCCATCGATCGGTGGATGCCGCAATCCGCTGCCCCACGGCTACCGCCCTCCGGTCGCTCCGGCCACGCTGGAGGTATGACAGACAATGTGATCGAGGTGCGAGAGCTCCGGAAGGCGTACGGCGACTTCATCGCCGTCGACGGCATCAGCTTCGATATCCGCCGCGGCGAGACCTTCGCCCTCCTCGGGCCGAACGGTGCGGGCAAATCCACGACGATCGAGATCCTCGAGGGCTTCCGGCATCGCTCCTCGGGTGACGTCCGCGTGCTGGGGGTCGACCCGCAGCGTGGCGGGCTCGACTGGAAGGCGCGGATGGGCGTCGTCCTGCAGTCGACGGGCGAGGCCGGGAACTTCACCGTCCGCGAGCTGCTCACGGAGTTCGCCGGTTACTACCCCCGCCCTCGCGACATCGACGAGGTCATCGCCGCCGTCGGGCTCGACGAGAAGCAGCGCACGCGGGCGGCCAGACTGTCCGGTGGTCAGCGCCGCCGCCTCGATGTCGCGCTCGGCATCATCGGGCGGCCGGAACTGCTCTTCCTCGACGAACCGACGACCGGCTTCGACCCCGAGGCCAGGCGTCAGTTCTGGGATCTCATCCGCTCGCTGAAGCGCGAGGGCACCAGCATTCTGCTGACCACTCACTACCTCGACGAGGCTGCGCAGCTGGGTGATCGCGCGGCGGTGATCGCGGGCGGCTCGATCGCGGCGATCGGGCGCATCGATGAGATCGGCGGCGCGGACGCCCGCACCCCGATGGTCCGCTGGACGGATGCCGCAGGGCGCGCTCGCGCGGAGCGGACGCGCGAGCCCGGCGCCGTCGTCGCTCGCATATACCGCGAGGGTGGCGAGCCTGCAGACCTCGAAGTCGTGCGACCCACCCTCGAGGACATCTATCTCGAGTTGATCCGGGAGGCGGCCGATCGCGGCTCCTCCACTGCGACCATGAAGGAGCCGGCATGACCACCACCGCCACCCCCACGACCGCGACCGCGCCGGCCCCGCCGGCCTTCGGCCTCGGGCGCACGGTCCGCCTCGGCGTGCGCCGGATCGGCTTCGAGTTGCGCCAGTACTTCCGCGCCGGCGACCAGGTCTTCTTCACCTTCCTGTTCCCGACGGTGATGTACCTCGTGTTCGCCACGATCTTCACCGGTGACACCGGGCAGGGCCCGAACGCCGTCAGCATGGCCACCTACTACCTGCCGGGGCTCATCGCCGGCGGCATCCTGCTCGCGGGCGTTCAAGGGCTGTCGATCGAGATCGCCGTCGAGAAGAGCGACGGCACGCTGAAGCGCTTGGGCGGCACACCCATCTCACCGGTGACCTATTTCATCGGCAAGATCGGCGAGGTCTTCGTCACCGCGGTGCTCCAGATCGGTCTGCTGATCGCGGTGGCCGTCATCGTCTACCGAGTGGAGCTGCCGACCGACGCCGCCGCCTGGGGGCGCTTCGCCTGGATCTTCGTGCTGGGGCTCATCACCTGCACCCTGCTCGGCATCGCCGTATCCGCCCTGCCGCGCTCCGGCAAGACCTCCTCGGCCGTCGTGATCCCGATCGTGTTGCTGCTGCAGTTCATCTCGGGCGTCTACATCTCGTTCGCCGCTCTGCCCGACTGGTTGCAGAACGTCGCCTCGGTCTTCCCGGTGAAGTGGATCGCCCAGGGGATGCGTTCCGCGATCCTCCCCGACGAGTACAAGGCGGCGGAGATGGGCGGTGCGTGGGATCTCGGGATGGTCGCGGTCATGCTGGGCGTCTGGCTCGTGGCGGGCCTCATCCTCAGCCGGCTCACCTTCCGGTGGATCCGTCGCGACGGATGACCGCCCAGAAGTGCGAGAGTAGTTGCGATGAACGCGATCCGGCGGGAGAAGCTCGGCTGGGACCTGGCGACGGGTGCCCTGTTCGCCGTGATCGTCGTGCTCTCCTTCGCGCTGCCGGAGCAGTTCCCGGGATCCCGCTGGATGCTGATCGCGGTCGCCGGAGGCATTCTGGCGGTGTACGCCTTCGGGGCACGGCGCTACGTAAGCTTCCACGAGATCGCCGAGCCGAGTCCGCTGGTGTCAGGGGTGCTGCAGGGCGGCCTGATCGCGCTGCTGGCTGTGGGAACGGCGATCGAGCCGAACATGCTGATCCTGCAGACCATCGCTCTGCCGCTGATCTGGATGACGTCGCGCTCCACCAGGCAGTCCGTGATCGTGACGATCGTCAACGCGCTCATCCTCGGTCTGGCGTACGCGTTCTGGGGCCGCTTCACGGCCGAGACGACGACGGCCGGATTCCTCACGGCCGGGCTTTCTGCCGCCTTCAGTCTCGCCCTCGGACTGTGGATCACCCGGATCGCGGAATGGGGCGCGGAGCGACAGCGGCTGCTGGCCGATCTCACCGCGGCCCAGGCGGGGCTCGCGGCGGCGAGCAGGGAAGCAGGCGCCGCCGACGAGCGGGCACGGCTCGCCCGAGACGTGCACGACACCATCGCGCAGAGCCTCACGAGCATCGTCATGCTCGCTGAGCGGGCGCGCCACGAGGGCTCGACGGCGGCGGTCGAGCTCATCGAGGATGCCGCACGCGACGCGCTCCGTGAGACCCGCACGCTCGTCGCGGTCACCTCTCCGGCCGCGCCCGCCTCGGATTCGCTCGGCGACGCCCTCCGCCGGCTCGGCGACAGGTTCGCCAGGGAAACGGGCATGGCGGTGTCGGTGACGGCGTCGGACGCGGCCCTACCACGAGATCTGCAGGTCGTGCTGCTGCGATGCGCGCAGGAGGGTCTCGCGAATGTGCGCAAGCATTCGGACGCTGCTTCGGCCGCGGTCATGTTCGAGGTGACCGACGTCGCCGAACTGGTGATCGGCGACGACGGGCGAGGCCTTCGCGGGGTCACGATCGACGACGATCGCGGATTCGGGCTGGTCGGGATGCGCGATCGGGTCGCCCTCGTCGGCGGCACGCTGACGGTGCAGGATGCGGGAGTCGACTCGGGGCCCGGCGGCGTCGTGCTCACGGTCCGTGTACCACTGATGGTGACGGAGAAGCACGCATGATCCGGGTCGTGGTGGTGGATGATCATCCCGTGGTGCGATCCGGCATCGTCGGGCTCGTCGCGCTCGACGACGGGATCGAGGTGGTCGGCCAGGCATCCGATGGTGCGGAGGCTCTCGACCTCGCGAGACACCTCGTCCCGGATGTGGTGCTGATGGATCTGCGGATGCCGGGGATGACGGGCATCGAGGCGACGGCGCGCATCGCCGAGGAACTGCCGGAGGTACGGGTCCTCGTGCTGACAACGTACGAGAGCGATGACGACATCCTCGGCGCGATCGAGGCAGGTGCGAGCGGATATCTGCTGAAGGCCGCACCCCACGAGGAGATCGTGGCCGGCATCCGCTCGGTCGCCGGCGGCCACACCGTGCTCGCCCCCTCGATCGCTGCGACCCTCGTATCGCGCATGCGGCGGGGTCAGGCCGAGCGCCCGCAGCTGAGTCCGCGGGAGCTCGACGTGCTGCGGCTGGTGGCTGCCGGCCGGAGCAACCCCGAGATCGCGAGAGACCTGTTCATCGGCGAAGCGACGGTGAAGACCCACCTGCTGCATGTTTTCGAGAAGCTCGATGTCTCGGATCGCACGCGCGCCGTCACGCTCGCATTGGAGCTGGGACTGCTCTGACCGACGGCAAGGCCGATGCAAAGTGAAGGGCCCGATCCACCGTGGTGGATCGGGCCCTGTCAGCAGGTCTCGAGCTGTAGGACTACGCCCGGCGGAGCTGCCCGGCTGCGGGGCAGTCGAACGGGTCACTGCCCGCCGAGAGGCCGACACGGTTCAGGTACTCGATGACGATCTTGTAGGACTGGATGAGAGTCGTCTCGGTGTACGGCACGTCGTTCGCGGCGCAGTAGTCGCGCACGATCTCGCGTGCCTTCGACAGGTGCGGGCGGGGCATGTTCGGGAACAGGTGATGCTCGACCTGGTAGTTCAGGCCGCCCATCAACCAGGTGGTGCGCCAGCCGCCGGTGACGTTGCGCGAGGTGCGGACCTGCTTCGAGAAGAAGTCGAGGCGAGCGTTGGGGTCGATGATCGGCATCCCCTTGTGGTTCGGCGCGAAGGAGGCACCCATGTACACGCCGAAGACCGCGAACTGCACACCCATGAAGGCGAACGCCATGCCGAGCGGGAGCATCATGAACACGGGGATGAGGATGAGCGCGAAACGCGCGGCGATGATACTGAGCTCGATCCAGCGTCCCTTGACGTTCTTCGTCGTCAGGAGGTACTTCAGGCCCAGGAAATGGAGGTTCAGCCCCTCGAGGGTGAGCAGCGGGAAGAAGAACCAGCCCTGCTTGCGGGTGATCAGCTTGATCAGGCCCTTGGCCTTCGCGGCATCCTCTTCCAGGAACGAGATCGTGTCGACTTCGATGTCGGGATCCTTGCCGACCTGGTTCGGGTTGCCGTGGTGCTTGGTGTGCTTGGAGTCCCACCAGGCGTAGCTCATGCCGATGCTGGCGATCACGATGCGGGCGAGCTTGAAGTTCGCCGGCCCCGAGGTCAGGATCTGACGGTGCGCGGCCTCGTGTCCGAGGAACGCGATCTGCGTCAGGATGACGCCGAGTCCGGCGGCGATGAGCAGCTGGAACCAGCTGTCGCCGAGGAGGATGAACCCGGTGATGAGTCCGCCGAGGGCGACGGTGATGCCGGCGGCGACGAAGATGTAGAACCAGGATGCTCGACGGAGCAATCCGGTCTCACGGACGACCTGCGACACCTGCTTGAAGGCCTGAGCCATGGGCGGGATGTCGGCGGTGCCGGCATAAGTTTGCCGGACGGGTCCGAGGGTGTTGGTGGTCGATTCGACCTTTACGATGGAGATATTGCTCTCCTGCCAGTCGGGAGCCCTGGAGCTTCTTGAAGCCGAAGGCGGGTGCCGATGGCTTCACTTCAGCGTACGCCCCTGCGTATGCGGCTTCGGGTATACGGCAGGGGGGCTTGACCCCGTTGCGCGCGGAGTGTTAGGGGCGGATCTCGACCCGGTCACCGGCGACAGGCGGGCGCACGACGAGGACCACCACGACGGCCACGAGCACCAGCGCGATGAACACGACCGGCGTCGGCAGCAACGGGTCGAGCAGCACCAAGATCGCCGCCAGCGGGATCACCGTGTTGACGACGTGATCGGCGTTCTCGCGGATGGCGACCAACCAGATGCCGAGCAGGAACACGGCGATCGGAACCGAGACGGTGAAGGACGCTGTGACCTGATCGATCTCGGAGTGACCGGTGAGCCGATCGATCTGAACCTCGATCCCGGCGGAGAACGCCGCCGCGGCCGCGAACACGAAGAAGTGGGTGTATCCGTAGCGCAGCGAGTGCGCGAAGGTCGTGATCGCTCTGTGGTGGGGCGGCCAGAAGTAGATCCACCACAACGACGCGGTCACGACGAGGGTGAGGATTGCGATCGCGATGAGCGGACCCAGCGACTCCACCTTCTCCAGTGCGCCGATGATCGCGTTGGATGAGGCCAGCAGGCTCTCGCCGAGGCGGCCGCGGAATCCGTTCATCGATACGCCGGAAATAAACCTTCCGCTGAGGCACCCGTTCCGCTACACTGATCCGAGTCTGCAGTGCCTGCTGCAAGTTTCGCCGTGTGGGACGGCGAGCACACCCGTGATGTGGGATCACGAGGAGCGGCAGGAACCCGAGGGGTCGGGAATGCGGACGAAATCCGCGGGCGTTCGCCTGCGGCTGGGGAACACTGGGGAAAACATGTCGCACTGGGGATTTCTGCGTACATTCACGGCTCTCGGAGCCTCGGCATGACGTCCGTTGAGGATGCGCTGAGCATCTCTCGCACCGGATCCGTCTTCTTGCCGATCGCTGCGCCACGAGCCCCCCGGGCGGTGCCGCGCACTGTCGTGACACCGCGCGTATCGGCGACGCTGGAACGGCGGCGACAGTGGGAACGGCGCTATCGGATGCGACTGCGGATCACGGATGCTGCTGTCATCCTGTTCGCCGTCGGTCTGACCGCGGCGCTTCAGCTGCTCGCGGGGGCCGTCACCAGCGACGTCGTGCGCAACAGCGTTCCGCTCGCTGTGCTCTGGTATGTGATGCTGAGCGCGTTGCACACGCGCGACGCCGCACTTTTCCGAGCAAGTGCGACGGAGTATCGCGGCGTCGTCCACGCCACGGGGCTCGCCTTCGGGATCATCGCCATCGTCGCGGTGCTGCTCGCGTGGGAGTCGATGCAACTCGTGCTCGTCGTCGGATTGCCCGTCGGCACACTGATCCTGCTCGTGACGAGGTGGATGTGGCGTCACTGGTTGCAGGGGCAGCGCCGCCACGGGCGATTCGCCTCTCGCACGCTGGTCGTGGGGAACAAGGATGACGTCGAGTATGTGATTCGCACACTGCACCCGATCGGAGCATCCGGGTATCAAGTTGTTGGCGCGACGTTGCTCGACGGAAATGCCCGCGACGTCAAGATCGAAGGCACCACTTTCCCGGTGCTGGGCAATGTCAACACCGTGTCCCTGATCGCGTCGGAACTCGGCGCGGACACGATCATCGTGGCGAGCCGACCCGAGGGCGATCAGGAGTTCGTGAAGCGGCTCAGCTGGCAGCTCGAGGGAACGGCCGCAGAGCTGGTGCTTTCGAGCAGGCTCACCGACGTCGCCGGTCCCCGGATCTCGTTCGCCTCCGTGGAGGGGTTGCCGCTGATCCAAGTGCAGATCCCGTCCTACGAAGGCGGACGGCACGTACTGAAGCGCGCACTCGACGTGGTGGTGGCCACGCTTGCGCTCATTCCGATCGGGCTGATCGCGCCGCTGCTCGCGCTGCTCATCAAGCTCGACTCCCCCGGTCCCGTGTTCTTCTTTCAAAAACGAGTGGGCCGCGACGGGCAGACGTTCAAGATGGTGAAGTTCCGCTCGATGAAGACCGACGCCGAACAGCAGCTCGCCGCGCTCAAGGCGCAGAACGAAGGCGCCGGTCTTCTGTTCAAGATGAAGGACGACCCTCGGGTCACGCGCGTCGGCAAGATTCTGCGCAAGCTCTCGCTCGACGAACTGCCGCAGTTCTGGAACGTCCTCATCGGAGACATGAGTGTCGTCGGCCCGCGCCCTCCGCTGCCGAGCGAGGTCACCGCTTACGACGGCACCGTGTTCCGGCGTCTATACATCAAGCCCGGCATCACCGGCCTCTGGCAGGTCTCGGGCCGAAGCGACCTCTCCTGGGACGAGAGCGTCCGCCTCGACCTGCGGTATGTCGAGAACTGGTCCGTGATGAACGACCTGCAGATCATGTGGCGCACGGCAAAAGTCATGGTGCAGCCGAGCGGGGCATACTGATCGGATGAGCAATTCGAACCGCCTCACCATCGCGATGGTGGGGACCCGAGGAGTGCCCGCGGCATACGGCGGCTTCGAAACCGCCATCGAAGAGGTCGGGCGCCGGCTCGCGGACCGCGGGCACGACGTCGTCGTGTACACCCGCGGTTCCGAGCGGCGTGAGAAGGAGTACCTCGGCATGAGGGTCGTCCACCTTCCCGCGGTCCCCGTGAAGCAGATCGAGACGCTGAGCCACACAGGGCTGTCGGTCCTGCACCTCATGTTCCGGCGTCGGCCGGATGCGACGTTCGTGTTCAACGCGGCGAACTCCCCTTTCCTGCCTCTGCTCCGTCTGCGCCGGGCTCCGGTCGCGCTGCACATGGACGGGCTCGAATGGCGACGGTCAAAATGGGGACCCCGAGGCAAGGCCTACTACCGTTGGGCAGAGCAGTTCGGGGTGCGCACCGCCGATGCCCTGATCGCGGATGCACCGGGAATCGCCGAGTACTACCGGCACCAGTTCGACGTCCCGACCGAGCTCATCCGCTACGGCGCCCCCATCCTCGATCAGCTCCCCGACCGTGGCGTCGCCGAGATGGAGTTGACCACGAGCGGATATCATCTCGTCGTGGCCCGGTTCGAGCCCGAGAACCACGTGCTTGAGATCGTGGAAGGTTATCGCGACAGCGACGCCAAGCTGCCACTCGTGGTCGTCGGCTCGGCTCCGTACAGCGCGGGATACACGCAGGACATCCAGCGCGTGGCCGAAGGTGACGACCGGATCCGGCTCGTCGGCGGCGTGTACGACCAGGAGCTGCTCGACGCGCTCTACGCGAATGCGCTCACGTACGTGCACGGCCACTCCGTGGGCGGAACCAACCCCTCTCTCCTGCGCGCCATGGGGGCTAGGACCACGGTCATCGGCTTCGACGTGCCGTTCAACCGCGAGGTGCTCGACGGCAATGGATGGTTCTTCTCCGACGCTGCCGATGTCGCCGCGCACGTGGTGGCGGCTGAGGCCGACCCCGTGTCGACCGCTGCCCATGCCGCCGCCGTGCAGGAGATCGCGCGCACCCGATTCCGCTGGGACGACGTCGCGGACGAATACGAAGCACTCGCGCATCGGATCTCCGAGCGTGCGACCATCCATCCCTCGGCCCGACGAGCTCGTCGACGGTCGACGGACTGGTCTCCCGCTCCCGCCGGATCGGAGGCGTCATGAGCGGCGGCGTGAAGCAGCGCACCGTCCTTCTCGTGCATCCGGGCGCCGAGCTGTTCGGTTCCGACCGCATGCTGCTGGAGAGCGCGATCGGTCTCGTCGAGGCCGGGGCACGCGTCGTCGTGGCCCTCCCGAGCTCCGGACTTCTCGTGAACGAGCTCCGCACTGCCGGCGCCGAGGTGGTCATCATCCCGATGCTCGTGCTGCGCAAGGTCCTGCTGACGCCGAGAGGGCTGCCCAAGCTCTTTCGCGACACGTTCCGCGGTCTGGGTGCCGCGTGGCGACTGATCGGTCGCGTGCGCCCCGACGTCGTCTACGTATCGACGATCATCATCCCCGAATGGCCGCTGGTCGCGCGAATGAGGGGCACGCGTTCAGTGAGCCACGTCCATGAGGCCGAGGCTTCGGGAAACAGACTCGTCAACGGCATCCTCTACTCCCCCCATCTCGCATCGCATCGCACTCTGGTGAACAGCCGCTTCAGCCTGGACACGATCCGCGCCGCGCTTCCCGCCCTCGCTCGCCGCGCACATGTGGTCTACAACGGCGTCGCATCTCCTCCGCATCCGGCCTCTCCGCGCACGCGCACCGAGGGCCCGCTGCGGGTGCTGTACGTCGGACGGCTCTCCCCCCGAAAGGGGCCCGACCTCGTGATCGAGGCCGCCTCCCGATTGCACTCCGCCGGACGCCCCGTGGACGTGACCCTCCTCGGTGCGGTCTTCGAAGGCTACGAGTGGTTCGAACGCGACCTGCGTGCGCAGGCCGCCGAATCCGGAGTCTCCGTCGACTTCGCCGGATTCCACACCGACATCTGGCCGTTCCTTGAGAAGACCGATGTGCTGCTCGTCCCCTCGCGTATCGACGAGCCTTTCGGGAACACCGCCGTCGAAGGGATACTCGCCCTGCGCCCGGTGATCGCGAGCAACAGCAGCGGCCTTCGGGAAGCAGCGGGCGGATACGGCACTGCGCAGCTCGTCGTCGCCGGCGACACGGACGCGATCGCGTCCGCGCTGACCGACATCGACACCCGCTGGGATGAGATGGTCGCTGCCGTCGCAGATAGCCGTGCCGAGGCCCTCCGCCGTCACGCTCCGGCCGTGTATCGCACGAGCATCACGACGCACGTGCTGGGCTGACGCCAACCGTCGTTCCGCGCCGTAAGCACTGCTCGCCTAGACCTGCGCGGGATCTCCGACGGTCAGCCGCTTCTTGTTCCGGACGATGTAGATCGAGAACGGGATCAGCTGGCAGACGACGAGCGCGAAGGCGACGCCGATCAGCGGTCCGGCGATTCCCAGCAGAGGGGTCAGCACGAACGAGAGCGTGAGGCCGACGGCGGCCATGCTGAGCGTGGGGATCACCTGGAAGCGGATGCCCGGCTTGTCCATGATGAACATGCCCAGCGGGTACACCGCCGCCGTCATCATGATCATCAGGCCGAAGGAGAAGATCGTGCTCGGTCGAACCGTCAGCTCGCCCTGCGTGATGAACCCGAACATCCACGGCCCTACGAGCCAGACCATCACGGTCGCGAGCCCGATGGCGACAGCGAACAGCACCGACAGGGGGAACGGTCCCCGCCGGAGGTCGCCGTCGTGGCGGCTCTTCGTGAAGTGCGGCCAGAGCGCGAGCCCGCCCGCCATCACCAGTCCGTTGAGCGCGAAGAAGACCTGCCCCGCCACACCGTACTCGGCGACTTCGGTGGGACCGCCGAGTTGCGCGATCACGTACCGTTGGGAGCCGACCGCGATCGGAAAGGTCACCATCTGCGCGAGCATCGGCCAGCCGACGTCCATCACCCGAACTCCCGGGTAGCGCCGGGGGCGCAGGACCATCCGTGCTGCCGTGGGGATCAGAGGTGACGTCGTGCGCGCCGTGATCAGTATCCCCAGCAGCGCCACGAGGATCGAGGCCGCGAAGGAAGCGATGGCCACGAAGGAATGAAGGTTCTCGCCGCCGAACGTGAGCATCAGCCAGACACCGATCATCGTCAGCGGCGAGATCAGCCCTTGGAGGAGGATCACGATGTGATTGCGGCGCTGCCCCAGCATGATCCGCCCCCAGACTCCGAGAGGAATACCGAGGCAGAAGATGGTGACGCAGTAAAAGGCGGCCAGCGAGGCGCCCGGTCGGCTGCCCGCCTCGCCGAGAGCCAGCTCCCAGGCGCCGGTGAGCACGAGGACGGTGTTGAGCGCCATCGCTGTGGCCGCGAACATGAGCAGCACCCGCCCGACCGACGTGAGCTGGTATCGCAGCTTCTCGTCCGTGGGCACGTTTTCGCTCGTCGCGACAGCGTTGACCAGCACCGCCCCACTGCCGAGGTCCGTGAACGTGAGCAGTGAGGGGATGGTCGTCAGCAGCGTGTACAGCGCGAAGCTGTCGACGCCGGCGCCGCCGATGATCATCCGGGTCGTGAGAACGCCACAGACCAGCGCGATGACCATCGTCAGCGCACGCGCGCCGACGGCGAGAAGAGAACCCATGCTTACATCGTCACCGGGGCAGAGCCCCCAGCGTCGTGCTGTTGCCGGGGAGTCGCGATACTGATGCGATATCAGACGGTACCGGAACCGCCACGGCCCCCTGCACGGCCGCGGACGCGGGCAGCAGCACATAGCCGCCGTCGACAACCGGCGCTCCCTCGACGAACTGCGAACGTCGGTCCTGGCCCGTGGCCGCCGTGAACGCGGCAAGCGTGTCGGTCACAGCCGGGTCTCTGGAGACTGATCCCTTCGACCAGGCGGAGAACCACCTGGGGGTGCCCGGAGACGTGCGGTGGTAGAGGTTGCCGTTGATGCTCGAGACCATCTGGGATCCTGTGTACTGCAGCGAGAAGTCCTGTACACAGACCAGGCAGTTACCGCCGCTCTCCGCCATGACGTTGTTCGACATCACGACGTTGCGCACGATCCAGGAGGCCTGCGGCGCGTATCGAGTACGCGGGTCGTGCCCCGGCGTGTTCGGGTCGGAGGCACGGCGGGAGTCCATCCCGATGCTGATGTTCCGATTCCCGTTGCCGACGAACGTGTTGTTCCAGATCTTCACATTGCCGGAGTTGAGCACGAACAGACCGAACTCGCCGTTGCGCGCGATGACGTTGTCAGCGACCACCGCTCGTTCGGACAATTCGACCATCACGCCGTGACCGGTGTTGCCGATCACATCGTTGCCGGTGAACGCGATGTCGAGCACGGATTCGTCGAACCACGGCCCCCGCCCGTTGTTGCCGGTGAACGCGCTGTCCGTCACCGTCACTCCGCGGGTTCGGGTGACCTTGAAGGCACCAGAGACCGGCGAGTCGTTGAAGTGCTCCACGTTGTTTCCCACGGAGAGCATCTGGGTCACCGTGAGTCCGTCCGCCTGCGATGCCCCTCCCCCGAGCAGGCCGTTGCCGATCAACGAGACGCGCGTCAGCGTCGTGCCCGGTGCCCAGGAGTAGAAGCCCGTGGTCGAGTTGTCGCGGATCGTCACGTCGGTGAGGGAGACACTGGGAGCGGCGGCGATTACCGTGCCCATCTGCGGAACGCTGGTGGCGTACCGGCGCACCCCGATTCCACGGACCTCCGTGCCTGCGGAGCGGATCGACAGAGCCTGAGTGAGCACGCTCGCCTCGACCGACTTGCCCGTCGGGTTCGTGCCGATCACAAGGCGCTTGGCGGAGTCGTCGACGAAGAAGGTGCCCTCTGCGACCTGGGATGCGGAGGCGACTTCGCGCAGCTGGACGCCGGCGACCCAAACCTGATCGGGGTGTGCGGCCATCGGGTGGGCAGGATCGACGAAGCGCCAGTCCGCCTGAGCGTTGTCCGGCGCGCCCTTGGTGTAGGTCGGGCTCGCGTCGAGAGCCGTACTCCAGCCGTCGACGTACCACGTGCTGCCCGAGGCCTTCCAGCCGGTAACCGGTTTCGCACCGTCGAGCCAGACCGACTCGTTCGGCGCCGGTTGGATGGTGACCCGCTTCTGCGCGGGCACCACGATCTCCTCATGGTAGGAGCCGCCGCGGAGGACGATCGTGCCGCCGTTCGGAACGACGCGCAGTGCGGCGGCGATCGTCTTGACTGGCGAGTTCTTGGTACCGGAGGCTCCATCGAATCCGGCGGGAGCAACGTACACGGCCCTCGCCGGGGCGTCGTAGGAGAGCGTTCCCGGGGCCTTGGCACCGGGTTCGCCACGCACTCCCTCCGGCGTCACCGGAGGAACCGGCTCGAGCTCGGACTCGGGCACCGGCGACGGGGTCGGCGGGGGAGTCGGCGTCGGAGTCGGAGTCGGCGGGAGGGATGGTGACGGGGACGGCTCAGTGGTCGGAGTCGGCGTCGGCGTCGGCTCGGTAGAGGGCTCGGGCACCGAGACCGGGGTGGTGACCGAGACGTCGTCGATACCGACCGGAACAGCGGTCTGTGCGCCTGAGGACGTGTAGAGCGCGAAAGCGTAGCCACCCTCCGCCTGGATCCGGGCGTCCGAATCGTCGGAGTACGTCACCTGCCACTCGCTCGGCTCCGCAGCACCCGATTCCCAGGCCTTTGCGGCCAACGTCACCGGGCTCGTCCCGGTGACGTTGAGCGCCACCGTCAACGTCGTGCCGCTCGTCACCGTTAGGGAAAGTCGGCGCTCGCTGAGGTGCTGGACGCGCATGAGATCGGCGAGGCGGACGACCGACACATAGGCTGAGCCATCGGGATGAACGCGCACGCGTACCCCGTAGGAGTCGGCACCAGATACCCGCACCGCCTGAGAGAGGTAGAGCGGTCCCCCGACGGGAAGCTCCGGGACGGTCAACGAGAAACGGCTGTCCACATCAGCCGCGGCGACACCGTCGACGGTCGCCCTGGCGGTGACTCCGGGCTTGCGACTCGCGAGCAGCGCCTGTTCACCCGTCACGCTCGCCGTTCCTTCCACGACCCGCCATGCACCCTTGGGAGAAGAGCCCCATCCCGAGCCGACCGTGCGATCCATGTCGTCGTCGATGACCGGAGTGTCCGTCGACGCGGCGGGCTGCGAGAGGAGCACAGCGTCGTCGGCCAGCGCCGACGTGGGAGCCACTGTCAGCAGAGCCGTGACCGCGAGTACCGCGGTCAGTGCGCCCGCGAGGAGCTTACGAGGGTGTCGACGGGGCGGAGTCGAGGTCTCGCGCGACGCGAGGTCGAGGAACGGAGTGGACACGATGTCACCGTCTTCTGGGGCAGATTGATGATCACTCAGCATCTCTGCCGCAGTTTAAACCCCGGCAGCAAAGCGCGAGTCCCCCTCGCAACTCATGAAGGATACCCCGGCTATCCGGGCAAAGACAAACGGACCCTGCGACTCACCGATATACTCCGCCTGCGGCATCCCGCGTCGCGCGGCATCGCTTCAGTCGCTGTAGTACTCGCTGCGGTGTCGGTCCGGACGGGCGCGGTTCAGGACGGTGCCGAGGATGCGCGCGCCACCGGACTCGAGCGATTTGATGCTCTTCGCGAGTGCGGCGCGTCGGGTCTTGGTCGCATCGACCACGAGGATCACGCCGTCCGTCTGGGTTGCGAAGAGGTTGGCGTCGGCCACGCTGAGGATGGGAGGCGAGTCGATCACGACGTAGTCGTACTCCGCCGCAGCGAAGTCGAGAAGTTGCGCCATTCGCGCCGAAGTGAGCAGCTCTGCCGGGTTCGGGGGGATGGTGCCTGCGGGCAGGATGTCGAGTGTGCTGTCGGCGACGCTGTGCTTGGCGACCTCAAACTCGATTTCGTCGAGCAGCACGCTCGTCAGGCCGATCGAGCCGTCGATACCGGCATGCTCATGGGCTTGCGGCCGCCGCATGTCGGCGTCGATCAGCAGCACGGAGTTTCGCAGACCGGCGAGGGTCATAGCGAGGTTCACCGACACCGTCGACTTGCCCTCTGCGGGCATGCCCGACGTCACCAGCAGCACCTTCACCTGAGAGGAGACGTTCGCATAGGCGAGTGCCGAGCGGATGCGACGAAACTCCTCCGAGGTGTGCCCCAGCGGCTCCTGAGCGACGGCGATGCCTCGCACGGCCAGCAGCGGCGACTTCGAGACGACGCCGAGCACCGGGTCACCACCCGCCTCTATAAGCGTCTCCTCGTGGCGCATACGGGTGTCGAGCACGCCGATCAGTACCGCGATCGCAAGCCCGAGTACACCACCGAGGAAGCCTCCGAGAAGGGCATCCCGCGGCTTGCTCGGTGTGAACTGGAACTCCGGCACGACCGCGTCGTCGATGACCTGAGCCGTGATCGTGGATTCGCCCTGCGGGTCCTTGGGCGCCACGTCTTTGACCACGATGATGAGTTGATCGGCCACGGCATCGGCCAACGCGGCGGCCGCCTCGGCGTCGTCGGTGATCCCCGTGATCCGCAGTGTCACGGTGCTCTGCGGGATCGTGACCTCGATGTCACGTGCGAGGGCGCGCGGAGTCGTGTCGAGGCCGAGCTCCTCGATGACGGGATCGAGCACTCGCGAACTCGTCGCGAGCTGCGCGAAGGAGAGCATTTGACTCTGCGTGTACACCGACCCCTGGTTGAGATCCGAGGCGCTGGTGCCCTGGTTGAGAGCGAAGTACAGCGACGTCGTCGCCTGGAAGAGCGGGGCCTGCAGGGAGGCGTATCCGTACGATCCCGCGGCCCCGACGACTCCGCAGAGCACGATCGCCCACCAGAACTTGCGCACCGAGCTGGCGATGACGCGCAGACTCACCCGGCTCTCGCCCATGACTCCCCATTCCCCCCTGAGACTTCGATTCTAGAGGAGTGTTCGATTCCGCGACTTCATGGTTGTGCAGGACGGTGCTCAGCACGACGCTGCAGGCGCGACGGATCGAGCGACCCCCGCCGCATCTTCGTCGGCTCCTCGCGTGCTCGGCCGAGCACGTCGGCGTCACGGGCCCACGTGATCGCGAGCCCCACGCAGAACCAGAGGAACATGCTGTACTGCGTGATCAGCGCGACCACTACGAGGCTCGGCAGCTGCCCCACGACCGCGATCGACGCCGGGCTCCTGGTCGCGCGTCGCACCGTCATGATCGCCGCGCAGACGATAGCCGCCATGATCAGCAGGGTAGGCACATAGCCGTACCGGAGCAGTGTGAGGACGAGTGCGTTGTCGACAGAGCGTGCGAAGTATCCCAGGTAGTAGTCCCCGGAGACGAGCGAATGCCAGTCCCCCGGGTTGCCGAAGAGCTGCACCTGCTGGAGGAGCACGAGCAGATCGGTCCGATAGTCCGCGCTGCCGCCGGCCTCGTCACCTGCCGCCCCGAAGACGGAGTCGATGATCGGGATCGCGATGGCGGTACCGATGATGCCGGCGACCACCAAGGACACCCGGAACCGGGTGGACACCCCGACGATCAGGAAGGTGGACAGCACGAGCGTCAGCACGAGCGTGAGCTGTCCGGCACGGCTGAACGTCAGGACCGTCGCCACGCCGATGATCACCACGCCGCCGATCTTCGGGATCAGCCGCCACTTGGTCGCCACGATGAACGCCGACGACATCGCCAGTGCCGCTCCCAGCGCGATCGAATGCCCGAAGGCCCCCTCGACCCTCAGCTGCCCTCCGCGCTCCTGCAGAGGGCTCCAGGTGTCGTGGACGACGCCTGACCCGGGGATCAGGACGAACGGGTTGAACGAGGTGAAGAATTCGCCGATGCCGAGGACCGCTGCGACGATCGCGACCACGGCGATCGTCGACGTGACCCATTCCGGGGCGATCCGCGCGAGCACGACGCGACCCCAGAGGTACGGGATCACCCATTCGAGCAGCGCTGCGACGAGCGACGGGAGATCCACTGTCCCGAAGCCGTGCAGTCCGACGATGACGATGATGAACGCCACGACCCAGGCGTCCGCGGCGCGCAGAGGGACGACCGACCAGTTGACGATGATCATCAAGGCCGTGAGCAGCGTGATCGCCGCCCAGTAGAAGCCCACGTTCACGCCAACCCAGAGCGGCACGAAGAAGAGCGCGCATGCCCAGACCACGAATGCGGTACGCGGCAGCAACCGGAGCACGAATACGACGATGGCCACTGCTGCGATTCCTCCGACGGCGAGGAGCGCGATCGGAACAGCAGTGGCCATGCGTCAGGATCTTACTGGGGCGCGGTGACGCGGAACGAATCGAACGACACGTTCAGGGGCGCCGTCGCGCTGCCCGACCGGTTGCCGCTGAGACCGACGGAACCCGCTGCCAACGGAGTCGCATCCGTCGTGTTGAGCTGCCAGTTCGCCGGCTCGGTTGTACCGGTCGCCCAGATCTTCGCCGAGATGGCGGTCGATGCCGACCCCGTGACGGAGACCTTCAGGCTGTACGACGTGTTCGCCGCCCAGACGAGTCCGGGCACGGCCTGCGTCAGCAGCACCGTCCCTTCGCGGTGGACCACGAGCCACACGGTTCCGTCAGGACGGAGCCATGCGCGGACGAAGTACTTCCCCGCGGCCGTCTGCCGCGCGATCACTCCGACGTAGGCGCCACCCGCGGCAGGAGCCTGGTCGACGCGGAACTGCGTCTCGAGGATGGCATCGCCGATCGACGTCGCGTTGAGCGTCGAGTGACGGGTGTCTCCGGCGATCAGGCTCAGCTTGCCCTGACCGTCGGCCACGCTCGCGGCCGCCTGCGAGCCGCCCGCGATAGTCCAGGCGCCACCCGTGACCGCCGTGCCCCAACCCGGGCCAGCCGTCCGGTCGAACTCGTCGCTCGCCAGCGCGGCCGGGTTGGGTTCAGGCTGCGGATCGACCGGCGGTGCCGTGACCGTGACCTGCTGGGTGGCGGTGTTGGTCGCACCCTTGTCATCGGTCACGGTGAGGGTCACCGTGTAGGTGCCCGCAGCCGTGTACGCACGAGAACTCGTCGCTCCGGTCCCCGTGGACCCGTCGCCGAAGTTCCAGGCGTAGGAAGCGATGGTGCCGTCCGAATCGGTCGATGCTCCTCCGTTGACATTGAGGGTCAGGCCCGTCGCCGTGGCCGTGAACGCTGCAGTCGGTGCGACGTTCGTGGGCTCGGGCTCGGGCTCGGGCTCCGGCTCGGGCTCCGGCGCCACCACGCCGAGGTTCTTCAACGTGTAGTCGTCGAAGCTCGCGAGGTTGGTTCCGGTCGCGCTGCCTGCACGGTACGAGAAGACGGTCGGAGCTCCGGCGACCTGCAGTGCCGGCGTCGCGTCTGTCGCGGAGAGCTGCCAGTTGGCGGGCTCAGCGGCCCCGCCTGCCCACAGCTTCGCTCGGATCGTCGTGGTTCCGGAACCGGTCGTCTCCATGGCCAGGTTGAAGCTGCTTCCTGCCGCCCATGTGAGGCCGGCCACGGCGGTGCTGGCGATGGCCGTTCCGTTGCGGTGGATCACGAGCCACGTGGTCCCGTCCGCGCGGTGCCATGCGAGTGCGCGGTAGCCGTTCGAACCGGAGCGACGTGCACCGAGCCCTTCGTAGGCGACACCCGTCGACGGGCCGGAGGCCAGCATGTAGGTGATCCGTGCCGATGTGTCGAGGAGCGACGTGCCCTGCAGCAGCATCTCGCGGGTCTCACCCGGCGTGAGGTTCACCTTGCCGACTCCCCCTGCGACGGAGGTGACGGCGGCCGAACCGCTCATGGGAGCCCAGGTGCCGCCGACATCCGCCGCGCCCCAGCCGCTCGAGACGACGCGACCGAACGAGTCGGACGCTGCGAACACCTGTGCTTGGACGGTCACAGACTTCGTGACGCTCGCCGAGCCGCCGAGGCTGTCGGTGACCGTGAGGGTGATGTCATGCGCGCCCGGCTGGGTGTAGGTGTGACCAGCGGTCGCACCGGTGCCTGCAGGTGTGCCATCGCCCCAGTTCCAGGAGTACGACATGGTCGCGCCATCGGACGCGCTCGACCCTGCGGCCGAGACGTCGACGTTCATCCCCGACGCCGTCGAGGTGAAGGTCGCGACCGGGTTCGAGTGGGTCGTGACGGCCTCTCGCGTGGTCGTCGCCGTGCCACCGCGGTTGTCGGTGACGGTCAGAGTCACCGTGCGCGCGCCCGCCGAGGCGTACACGTGGCTGGCCACCTGGCCGGTCGAGGTGGATCCGTCGCCCCAGTTCCAGTCGTACGAAGCGATCGCGCCGTCGGAGTCGACGGAGGCGGAGGCGTCGGCCGAGACCGAGAGTCCGGTCGCCGCCACTTCGAAAGATGCCGTCGGCAGCACGTTCGGCGCCTGGACCACGACCTGTTTCTCGGTCGTCGTGGCCAGCCCATTGCTGTCCGTGACAGTAAGACGGGCGTTATAGGTTCCGGTCTCCTCGTAGGTGTGCGACGCCGTCACGCCGGTGGTGCTGGGAGAGTCGTCACCGAAGTCCCAGCGATAGCCCGCGATGGTGGCCGAGCCAGCCGGCGCGGAGGCGCTGGCGTCGAACGCCACGTCCAAGTCGGTCGCGGTCGCCGTGAAGGAGGCGGTAGGAGGCTGGAAGCCCTTGCCGATGCCGTAGTGCGTCTGCACCTGCGTCTGCGTGAGCGCGTAGGGGTACACAGCGACCTCGTCGAGCGCTCCCTTGAAGTATTTGGAACTCGGCGCCGAAGGCCAGCTGGCGAGGTTATCACCTCCGATGCGCCAGTACCCGAGGTAGCTCTCCGCATTCGTGGCGTCCGCGGACGACGCCACGAGTGTGCCGTCGATGTAAAGTTTCATCCCTTCGGAGCTCTGGGTCGCCACCGCATGGTGCCACGCATTGTTGTTGAGCGCCGTACTGTTCTGGATCGTCTGCGTCGACCCGTTGTAAGTGCCGAAGACGAGTCGGCCGTTGTTCGTCATGTAGAGGTGCCGGTCGTAGCTGGTGGAGTCGCCCGACGCCGCAGTCCCGTAGCCGATCAGCTTGCCACCGGTGGTCGTGTTCGTCTTGAACCACAACTCGGTCGAGAACTCCGTCGGAGCAGCGACCTTCTTAGTCGTCGCCACTCGGCCGGAGCTTGTTCCGGTGAAGGTCGAGGCGCCGGTCGCGGTGTTCTCCACGCCGGTTGACGATGTCGTGACGCCGGATCCGAACACCGGGGTGTTTGAGCCCGCCCAGTCCTGGGCGGCGCTGCCGAGCGGGTAGTACAGCTGGGCTCCGTCAGCGGTCACTGCGTCGACATATGAAGAGACCGCTCCTGCCGTCACCGTCACGGTCATCGGCTGGCTGGTCACCGCGTTCCCACTGCCGTCTTTCGCGACGATCGTGTATTGCTGCTGCGTCCCCGGAGGGGCCGTCCTGTCTTCCAGGCTGACGGCGGGCCGATCCCACCACGTGCCTCTCGCAGAGACCGCGGCCACCGGAGCTGTCGTGCCGGTACGTCGCAGTTCGTACGTGAGCGTGAGGTCGTCCCGGTCCCAGTTCGCGGGGATCGATACTCGCACTCGCCCCGGGATGAACGACTGTGCGGTGCCACTCCAGTTCGCAGTGGGCACTCGAGGGCCGTCCTTAGCCCCCCCGGGAGGGTTCGTCGAGAAGCGCACGAGTCCCTCGAAGCGACCGTTGTTCACGGATCGGAACTCGCCCCCGATCGAGATCATGCTGCCGGTACCGGTGATGGAGAGTCCGGCCTGGCCCATGCCCGTCGTCACGCCGACGGCCCAGTCGGGCGTCCAGGCGTAGGGGGAGGGCGCAGGCGTGCCCGCCCAGTTCTTGTAGGTGCCACCGGCCGCGGGCTGGTTGCCGAGGGATCCGCGAGCATCGGCCGTGTACGCCTCGGAGTACCGGTGCGTGCGCGGGTTCTGCTCGGGGTGCAGGCTCATCGTCCCGCAGGCGTGGGTGTGGCTCGTCGTGTAGACGACCTTGCCGGTCGAGTAGACGCCGTAGTGGTCGCCGAGGCAGTCGGCGATCCAGCGGACCTGTCCGGTTCCGGCTTCTGCGGCGAACGTGCCCTCCAGGTTTCCCGTGGCGGCGTCGGCGTAGACCCAGCCGGTACCGTAGACGGCGGTGGAGTCGGCGGCGAGGCCGAAGATGCCCGCCTTGCCCGAGTTGGCCCCCGTGTTCGAGCCGTTCTTGACCGTCTGCGGCAGCGCCCAAGACGAGTCCACGGCGCCGGTCGTCTTGTCCAGCGCGGCCGTGCCGCGCATGGTCAGATCGCCGTTCACCTGCGAGAAGCGACCGCCGGCGATGACGTTCTGCCCCGCGGGATCCATGACCATCGCGTCGACCTGGAGGTCTGTCTGGGGCGCCCAGCTCAGCAGTGCACCGTTGGTGGCGCTGAACGCGGCGAGGTTCTTGCGCGCGGTGCCGTTGCCCTGGGTGAACAGACCACCCACGTAAACACTCGACCCCGACGTGGCGAGGGCGTAGACGCCGCTGCCACCGATCGACGGCGAGAACCCGGGGACGAGCTGGCCGGTCACGGCGTCCAGGGCGGCGAAGTTCCAGCGCGTCTGGCCGTTGACCGAGTTGAACGAGCCGCCGATGTAGATACGACTCCCGTCCGGCGAGGCGGCGACGGCCTTGATCACACCGTTCACCTGCGGCGCAAACGAGAGCAGCTGACCCGAATTGATGTCATAGGCGAGCACGTTGGAACGGGCGGTCAGGCTCGTGCCGGGTGCGGCCAGGGGCGCACGGGCGTTGTCGAACTTGCCCACTGCGTACACCGTCGACCCGATCATCGCCTGCGCCCAGACGTAGCCGTTGTCGATCTGCACCGTCGGAATCGGGTCAGACGTGACGACGTCGTCGTCGCGCTGCAGCAGAGGCGGTGGGGTAGACGGGACGTCTGCCGACGCCGCCTGCGCGCCCATTGTCGTCATGCTTGCGACGAGCAACGCCGCCGTCACGACAGACGCAAGCGCGCTCAACGCCCGCCTCGTGGTCGATGTGTTCCCCATAGTGACTCCCCAGCCGCCAGTCTTCTTGTTTTGAAATCAGTTAGTGAAATGAACAACAGAGTTGGTGCAACGAACAACAGAGTTGATGCAACGAAAACAGAAAGTGATACGAGAAAGTGCGTGCGCGTCAGGAGAGCCGGCCGGCGAAGGTCGCCACCGGCTCCCCTGCGGCGTAGTTGACGCTGATCTTCACGGAGCGCCCCTCCGTCGGATCGAGCATGAAGACGTAGGTTCCCGTGGCCTTCGCGCCGGCGGCGAGCTCGCCTTGCAAAGGCTCGTTCGGACCGGCGGTGGTGGCTACCCCGATGTCGCCGTCGTCTGTGACGAGGCTGATGACCGCGGAATCGACGCTCTGCGCACGCTGTGAATCGTTGACCACGGAGAGCGTGACGATGACCGCGGAACCCGCGTACTCGCCAGGCGTCTCGGGCTTGATCGTGGTGGTCGAGATCTTGTCGATCGTGACGACCACGTCGGTGGAGAGAGTGATCGGAGCGTCGAGCGCGCCGTTCTCCTCTATGAGGGCGGCGCTCTCGGTGGGACCTTCGGTCTCGGTGTCGGCGGGCGGCGTCCAGTCAGTGGTGCTGGTGCCCTCAGGCGTCGGCCCCTCGGATGCGTCTGGCGCTGCCGTGCAGCCGGCCGTCATGAGTGCGAGCGCCACCAATGGCGCGACGAGCATCGCGCGTCGTGAGCGCGAAGCGCCGTCCCCAGAACGGCATGATGAAACATTGAACACTGTAGCTCCCCAGAACCACGATTCCCCGTTCCCAAAGCCCCCTCGGCTTCGGGTCCCCTTCAACCGCAGAACGCGGCGTCGGCTAATCGTAGTGCGAGGAACGGGAAACCACAAGTGTCCCGCTCAAGATGAATGACGGCGATGACCCCGTAGCTGAGCGAGGATGGTGCCGACAGCGGTCTCCACCTCGTCGACCGTCTCGAGGTGACCCCGGCTTCCGTGGCGATCGGCGATGCTCGTCGGGTCGACGGCCGTGCGACCTCCGAAGAGATGCCGCAGGCGGGCGCCGACACCTGTCGGCGAGGTCAGCGGAACGGCTCGCGAACGTGCCCGATCGAGGTGCGCGACATACTCAGCCACCCGATCCGGCGCAGACGAGGAAAACTCCTCACCAAGGTGGGCGGCTTCCTTGATGGTGAACATCCAGTCGCGGGAGCGCGGTGCCAGTCGCACCAGCTCACCCCGAATGTCGCGCGATGCCGTGAGCACGATGCTCGCCTGCTCGATCTGCTCGACGGTCACTTGTCTCGCACGGTGCGCCTGCGCGTGCACCTGCCATTCGTCGTCGTCATGGAGCGACGCCACCACGGAGCAGATCGCGTCGCCCGCGTTCGCTCTGACGCCGGCGCTGCTCACCGAGAGCCGGGATTCTGCACCGAGCCCACGCCTCAGCGCGAGCTCGGCCAACGGCGACCGGCAGACGTTGGCGGCGCACACGACCAGAATCTTCTCGTCGGTCATGCGGACCCACCGAGCCTTCCGATCTCGCGGAACCACTTCACCGCGGCGAGAGACAGAAACAGGACCGCGGCGATGCAGAGCGCGCCGTAGCCGATGAGGAACGCCGGGGTCCACCCCCACAGGACGAACACGAGGCACACGAGACCGAAGTCCGTCGGCAGCAGGATGAGGGAGCGCACCAGGGTCCCTCCCCCGCGCTCATGGGTCGACGCCACCGCATGCTTGCCCTTGAGCAGGTCGTTGAGGAGCATCCCCGAGAAGGTCGTCGTGGCGACGATGCTGAACACGATGGGGATCAGCAGCAGCAGAGGCGTCTCCGGAAGCACGCGGTAGAGCCCGATCAGCACGGCCAGGTGGAGCGAGGCGATCTTGAGCGTATCGATGAAGTGATCGAGCCACTCGCCCTGAGGGCTTCCGCCACCACGCAGACGTGCGACCTGCCCGTCCGCGGAGTCCCAGGCGTAGCCGAGCACCAGCAGGAGCGCGATCAGAAGGCCCATGGGCACGTGCACCGGACCGAACGCGAGGAGTCCGATCGCGACGAAGGAATGCACGGCGCTGATGATCGACACCTGGTTCGGGGTGAGCCCGATCCGGTATGCGACGGCGGCGAGCACCCTCCCGATACGGCGGTTGACGTACACCGAGTACGCGGGCGCCCCACGGGCGTGCCCCTTCTGCGCACGCGAGAGGCGATGGTAGGCGTCTACGACCATTTCCTGCCCTTCTGGACCGGTTCGTGATTCCGCGCGATCCGACGAGCCTCGCGTACCCCGCGAAGGTAGGCCCGGATCGGCGCGGCCGACTGGAGCAGCTGTCGACGGCCACCTCGGAGGATGACCTCCCTGGCCGTGCGCGGAATAGACCGGCGCCAGCGCTGCACGGCCGCGTCGTCGAGATGGCGCACGGCGTACAGCATCCGGTTTCGGATGTTGTAATAGTAGTAGCCCTCGGATTTCGCCCGGGAGGTCTCCGGCTCCGCGCGCTGCGTTCCGCCCTCGTCGTGCACGGCCCTGGCGTCTTCGACGAGCATCAGGGAACCGCCCCCGGAGACCACACGGCGCGAGAAATCGACATCTTCCCAATACAGGAAGTAGTCGTCGTCGAAACCGCCGGCGAGCTCCCACACCTCGCGTGTGATCCACAGGCACGCGCCGCTCAGCCACGGCTCGAACGGCTGGGTGTCACCGGCGACGCGCTTGCGGCGAGCGCGCATCGTGCCGTCGTCGAGCAGAAGGTCGATTCCGGCGAACCAGGTTCTCCCGTCGGAGTCGGTGATGACCGGGGCGGCGAGGGTCGTGCGCGAGGTTTCGGTGGCGGAAGCGAGTCGGCCGAGCGAATCGCGGTCGATGTACGCATCCGGGTTGATGACGAGGACGTCGGTCGCTCCCTCGGCGAGCGCGCGCGTCACACCGATGTTGACGCCGCCGCCGAAGCCCGAGTTCGATTCCGGCTCGATCAGCAGCCAGTCGTGCGCGTCAGCGACCTCTCTGGCGGCGCGACGTTCATCGGCGTTCGACCAGTTGTCGACCACGATGACGAGGGCGTCCTGGTCGATCACTCGCGCTTCGCGCTCGACCGTCACCAGGTTGCGCTGCAGGAGCCGTGCCGAGGCGTAGTTGACCACGACCACGGCAAACCGTCCGTGCACGATTGACACGCGATCCTCCCCCCCGGATCCGGATCACGGACCACCTCGGGTCGTCGGTCGAATTCCCCAGAGTCGCGACCGACGTCGACTCCCAGGACAACGACTATACGCGAGAGCAGGCTCCGGATGCCGGTCTCAGGGGTTCACGATACGATGAGCCGGCGCCGGAGTCGAGGCGCGCGACTGCCATGGGGATGGGGCGGATGACCAGGGGACCGGATTCGAGCGACACGATCGCTGTGACGATCGGCGTACCCACGTACCGGCGACCGGAGCTTCTGGAGGCTCTGCTGCGGACGCTCCCCGCGCGCATCGCCGAGTGCGTCGACCTGGGCATCACGGTGGACGTGCTGGTCGTCGACAACGATCCAGCGGGCTCGGCCCGAGAAGTGGCCACAGGAGCAGATCTCCCTGTCCGCTACGTCGTCGAGGCCGAAGCCGGAATCGCCGCCGCTCGCAACCGCATCCTGGACGAATGCGCCGATCGCGATCTCGTGGCCTTCATCGACGACGACGAGATCCCCCGGGAGGCCTGGCTCTCCTCGCTCATCTCGGTCTGGCGGGATCACGGCGCCGACGCGGTGATGGGACGCGTGATCTCGGTCTTCGACGAGGACGTCGATCCCTGGCTGCTCGCATCGGGAACGTTCCGGCGACCGCCCAGGCAGACGGGCACCGTGCTGCAGGTGGCCGCAGCGGGCAACCTGCTGCTCGACCTCCGGTCCATCCGGCGGCTCGGCCTGCGCTTCGATCCGTCCCTCGGGTTGGGTGGCGGGGAGGACACGCTCTTCTCACGACAGCTCGCCCGACTCGGCGGCCTGATCGTGTGGTGCAACGAGTCGGAGACCGAAGACCTCGTCGTCGCCGCACGCCTGAGCCGGTCCTGGGCGGCGCAGCGCGCGTTCAGCTCCGCGAACGCCGGCACCCGCATCCAGCTGCAGCTGGCCGAGGGGAAAGTCCGTCGTGGCGTCCTGCGTCTGCAGGCCCTGGTGGGCGGCGTCGCTCGGATCGTCGTCGGCGGCCTGCGGAGGGCCTTCGGAGCCCTGACCTCGAACATCACCCACCACGCCAGAGGGACCCGCCTCGTGCACCGCGGCCGCGGCACGATCGCCGCCTCCCTCGGCCGTCGCTACGACGAGTACCGTCGCCCATCGGAGGATGACACGACCATGACCGATCCCGGATCGACCGTCCGCGTGATGCAGTCGCTGGGCGCTCCGCGTCCGACGACGAACCCGTACAACAAGATGCTCGACGAGGCGCTGGGCTCCACAGAGGGCCTCACGCGTCTGCGCTTCTCCTGGGGCACCGCGCTGTTCGGGCGCTACGACGTCTTCCACTGGCACTGGCCGGAGGCGAAGCTGCACGGCTCGACCTGGTGGAAGTCCACGGGCAAGTTCCTCCTCACCGCAGCGCTCGTGTTCCGGCACCGCCTGTCCCGTCGGATCGCCGTGGTGCGCACCGTGCACAACATCGAGCTCCCCGACGACAACGCGCCGCGACTGTGGCTGCTGAGGTTCATCGATCGCCACACCGACTACCGAATCGTCATCAACGAGACGACTCCGCTCGCACCCGGCACACCCCACAGCCTGATCCTGCACGGCGACTACCGCGGCTGGTACGCGAAGTTCCCCTGGGCGGAGCGCGTGCCAGGGCAGCTCGGGTCGTTCGGGGGAGTCCGCCGCTACAAGGGGCTGGAAGGATTCATCGACGCCTACGCAGAAGCCGTCACGGTCGAACCCGCGTTGAGCCTGCGGATCGGCGGACGCCCATCCACCCCCGAGCTCGGAGACGATCTCCGGGCGCGCACGGCAGACCTCCCCGGCGTCCGACTGCACCTCGACTTCCTGAGCGACGCGGAGCTCGTCCAGCTCGCGACGTCTTCCGACCTCATCGTGCTGGCGTACCGCTTCATGCACAACTCGGGCAGCGTCCTCGCCGCACTGTCGATGGACCGTCCGGTACTCGTCCCCCGCAACGAGGCGAATGAGGCTCTCGGACGCGAGGTCGGCCAGGAGTGGGTGCTCATGTACGACGGCGATCTCGACGCGCCGACGGTCGTCGAGGCGTGGCGTGCCGCGACCACGCTGACGGGCTCGCCCGACCTCTCCCGTCGCGACTGGGCCGACGCCGGCCGCGCGCACGCCGAGGCTTTCCGCGCGGCTGTGCAGGTCAAACGACGCGGCTCGAAGCACTAGAGCACGCCGGCCGCCCCGGGCCCGTCCTCATGCCGCGGGCAGCAGCCCGCGCACCAGAGATGCCACCATGATCTGCGTCGTGAAGTGTCGCTCCACCTCGATCCGGCCGTTCTGTCCGAGTTCGGCGGCGTGTTCCCGGTCATCAAGCAGTCGGAGCAGTGCGAGCGCGAGCGCAGCGGGATCCTCGGGCGGGACGAGGTGGCCGGTGCGCCCCTCGCTCACGTACTGGTGCATGCCCGGCGTGTCCGTGACGACGACCGGACGGGCGGTGGCGAGTGCCTCGAGCGCGACGGTCATCCCGGAGGCATGCAGGTTCGGCCTGGTCGGCACGACGACCACACTCGCGGTCGCATAGAGGTCGCGGAGCTCCGCGTGCGGCACGTGCCGGACGACCTGCACGCCCTGCGGCGGGGCGAGATCCGACCGGGTCTGCACCACCGCTTCGGTTCCCGGGCGGGCGGAGAGCAGGCGCGCGAGCGCCGCGTAGAGGGTGACGGGATCGCGATCCCTGTCGTTCCCCACACTCACGATGCGCGGCCGCGCCGGATAGGGCTTCGGGACGAAGAATGCGCTGTCGACGCCGAACGGCACCGCGAACACCCGTGTCGATCCTCGCCCCAGCACCTTTCGGAGTGGCTCGACCTGCGCCTCGCTGAGCACCCACGCTGCTTCCGCTCGCTTCAGCATCGCGACCAGTCGAGTCGGCACGTCCCCGCCCTGGATCATGTCCGTGAGCCAGATCACCCCGGTGGCGAATCGGGTCCGGGGATGGGTCGTCTGCATCCGATAGGCCGTGTTCTCATCCCAGGTGAGCGCGAGGCCATCGACGGGCCGCGGCCCCATCGCCAATCGCGCGCGAACCCGAGCGACGCGGCCCGGCGGCGCGAGATCGATCAGATCGACGGCGGCATGATCGCGCAAGGCGTCGAGGCCGTAGGGCCAGATGCTCGGCACCTCTCCCCTGGCGTGATTCCGCTCCCAGGCGCGCGCCGACTGTTCGGCACGATGCGCCCAGGTGAGACTCAGGGAGGAACCACCCTCGGAGGCCACGAGCCAACTATGGACCTCCCCGCGCCCCGTCGCAAGAGAAAGGATCGCGGAGATATCCCGAAGCGGATCCCCCGGCGCGCTCCTTAGAGCTCCCCCGGCCGCATCGCTTCCGCATCGATCGCGCGGATGATTCGCTGAGCGGCAGTGTCGACCGGTGGCTCGCCGGCGGCATCCGTCCCCCTGCGCCTGCGGGGTGCGTAGACGACGAGCGAGTGGAACAGGAATCGCGCGAAGAACGCGACGACGAGAGACAGCGCCGTCGCGAAGATGCTCGAGATGTGCCATGTCTCGACCATCAGCGCCATCAGCGGGATGCGCAGCGCCGCCTCGACGCCGTTGAAGGTCACCGACGTGAGGAAGCGGGCGCCGAGGCCGCGGGCATTCGTTCGCATGTCGCCGAAGACGAACCGCTCCTGCAGCGCGAAGTTTCCGACGATGGTCGCCGCCGCTCCGATGATGGCCGCCCAGACGTAGTCCATGCCGAGGGTGGTGAGCAGCCACATGATGGCCAGGTTCGCGATCGCGCCGATGACGCCGATCATGGCGAACAGCGACATCTTGCCGAAGCGCAGGCGGGCGAGGTGAGCGGCGAAGGTCGCACCCTGGCGCAGTGTCGCCTTCGACGTGCCGTGCCGACGCTCGCCGAACTCCATCGGGATCTCGGCGATGCGCATGTCGGAGCGGGCGAGGATCTCGAGCAGGATCTTGAACCCCTGCGGCCGGAGCGTCGAGAGATCGATGCGTCGGCGGTCGACGAGGAAGAAACCGGTCATCGGGTCGGTGCTGCGTGACAGTCGCAGCGGGAACATCGCCTTGGTCAGCCAGGTGGCGGCCCGCGAGACGCCGAAGCGCATCCTCGTTCCCAGTCCCCGTGAATCACCGCCGCCGACGTAGCGCGAGGCCCCGACGACATCGGCATCGCCCTGAGCGTGGCGTTCCAGCAGCCGGGGCAGCAATTCGGGCGGATGCTGCAGGTCGCCGTCCATGACGATGCAGATGTCGGATGCTGCCTCGGCGAGTCCGAGAGCGACAGCGCCGCCCAGGCCGCCGGTGTTCGCAGTGCGGTGGATCACGCGCACCGGCACGGCGGCATCGACGGCGACGCGCTCGACCTCGACGGGAGTACCGTCGGCGCTGTCGTCGACGAAGAGGATTTCGGCGAGCCGGCCGGGCAGCGCGGCCGTGGTGCGCGCGACGAGCTCGGCGACGTTGTCGCGCTCGTTGAAGGTCGGCACGATGACCGTGACCGCTGTCCCCACGTGTGCCCTCTCTGACGCTGTGATCGAGTCCATCGTTCCATGTCGGCGGTGCTCCCGCGCCAGAGCGGCTGACCGCCTGCGGCGCAGCCGCGAATCCGCTAGACTGACCCGGTGCGGCTGTGGGAGTCGCACAGCGGATGGGGATCCGCTTCTGGGGAACACTGATCTGGGGAGATCATGGGGACGCGTATCGGCTATGCCGTCGGAGCCTTCGACCTGTTTCACGTCGGGCATCTGAATCTACTTCGCCACGCCAAGCAGCACTGCGACATCCTGATCGCAGGTGTCGTCAGCGACGAGATGCTGCGCCAGGTGAAGGGGATCGAACCGGTCATCCCGACCGCCGAACGAGCCGAGATCGTGCGGCACATCTCGTTCGTCGACGACGTCTATGTCGAGACCACTCCGTCGAAGATGGACTCGTGGCGCGACGTGCAGTTCACCCACTTCTTCAAGGGTGACGACTGGCGCGGCACCGACAAGGGGCTGCGACTGGAACGGGAGTTCGCCGAGGTCGGGGTCGAGGTCGTGTACTTCCCGTACACCGCGCACACCTCCAGCTCGTCGCTGCGTCGCGCACTCGACGCGATCACCGCGGGTGCGAACAGCGCACCGGCACTTGCATCCCGCTGATCGAACGCGCTCGAGGGCGGGACGAAGCGCGCTCAGCCGCCTCCCAGCGCTCGCCCTGTCGCGCGGGCATACGCTGGAAGCATGAGTTCTCCTGCCTCCGACAGCATCACGATGTTCGGCGCCGACTGGTGCCGCGACTGCATCCGCACCAAGAAGCAACTCGATCAGCTCGGCATCGAATACACCTACATCGATCTGGTCGCGGAGCCTGCGGCGGCGGATGTCGCGAAGGAGATCTCGGGCCGCACGAACATCCCTGTCGTGGTGTATCCGGATGCCTCGCACCACGTCGAGCCGACGAACGCCGACGTCGAGTCGAAGCTGCGCGAGCTGGCGCTCATCTGACCGCGCGGGTGTGAGGCACCGCGCCTCGCGTGAGACACCACGCCTCGGGTGAGGCACCCCGCCTCGCGTCAGACACCACGTCTCGGGTGAGACACCACGTCTCGGGTGAGACACCAGGCCACGCATGATGTCTCGCGAGGAATGCGGTGCCTCAGGCGCGTTGCGCAGTCTGGCACAAGGCGTGCTCTCCCGCCGGCGCCCGCCACTACACTGGCGCCATGAGCACCGACGCTCGGCCTGAGCGCGCATCCGTCCGCCTCTCCTCTCGCACGATCGCGCTCTACGCGGTCGGTTCGCTCGGAACCGGCGGCTACGCGACGCTCCCCGGGCTCGTGCTGACGTACTTCCTCACCGACAACCTCGGCGTCGCGGCCCTCGCCGCCGGTCTCATCGTCACCGTCGCGAAGATCTGGGACGTCGTCATCGACCCGTTGATCGGGGCGGCATCCGATCGACAGCTGGCCCGCACTGGATCGCGACGCGGGTTGATGATCACCGGCGCACTGTCGCTCCCGCTGTTCTTCGCGCTCACCTTCGCGGTTCCCCCGTCATGGGGGCCGGTCGCCGCAGCGACCTGCGTCCTTCTCGCGTTCCTCGCCACCGCGACGGCGTTCAGCCTCTTCCAGGTGCCGTACGTAGCACTTCCGGCCGAACTGACCGGCAGCTACGACGAACGCACCCGTCTTCTCGGCTGGCGCGTCGTCGTGCTCACCGCCTCGATCCTGTTGTTCGGAGCCGGGGGCCCGGCGCTGCGTGACGCCGGCGCCGACCCGGTCGCCGGCTACCTCATCATGGGCATCGCATCCGGCGTGCTCATCGGTGTCGGCATGCTCATCGCGGCACGGACCGCCCGCTCCGACCGTGAAGCGCGTGCGGTCGTGCCGGTCACCTCCGTCGGCGTGCGCGAGCAGTACCTCTCCGGATTCCGCGCGCTGGGTCGCAGCGTCCCCTTCCGCGCCCTGCTCGGCACCTTCCTGCTGCAGGCCCTCGCCACCGGCACGATGCTCGCGGGTGCGCAATACGTCGCGACCTGGGTGCTCCGATCCGAGGATGCCGTCACCTTCGTGTTCATCGCCCTGGTCGCACCCGCTCTGCTCGCGACTCCCGCCTGGACGGAGATCGCGCAAAGAACCGGCAAGGAGCGCGCATTCGCGGTCGCGAGCGTGCTGTTCGCCGGGGCCGCGGCCTCGATCACGCCCGCAGTCTGGACGCCCGGCGTCTGGATCTATGCGTGCGTCGCGGTGGCAGGCGTCGCCTACGCCGGACTCCAATCGCTGCCGATGGCCATGCTCCCCGATGTCATCTCGCACGACGAGCGCACGCACGGCGCCGGACACGCGGGCACGTTCACCGGCATCTGGACTGCAGGCGAGACAGTGGGCTTCGCGCTCGGTGCGACGGCGGTCTCACTCACCCTGGCCGCCACCGGGTATGTCTCGACCGTCGCCGGTACCGAGACGCAGCAGCCGGATGCCGCCATCACCGGGATCGTGCTCAGCTTCAGCATCCTTCCTGCACTTCTGATGGTCGCGAGCCTGTTCGTGCTGCGCGGCTACCGTCTTCGCCGCGAAGACATCGAGCAGGTCTGAGTCGGCCCTGACCGCCATGGCCGCCGCCATCGGTGCGGCATAAGCTGGGACCCCGCCCGAAGGAGACGTCGATGACTTCTGCGACCACACCTGCCGCGAGCTCCGCGCGGTCCGATGCCGAAGCCGAGGCGACGGCCGCGATCGATGGGGCGGCACGTTCCCGGCTCGATGAGGACGTCGCCGCCCTGCGGACCGGTGCGGGGGTGTGGGCGAGCCTCACCGTCGAGCAGCGCGCGACGCTTCTCCGATCTGTGCGCACGAGCGTCGCGGCGGCCGCCGAGGAGTGGGCGACGACGGCGGCGGTCTCGAAGGGACTCGATCGGGAGCACCCCCTGCGCGGGGAGGAGTGGCTCAGCGGCCCGTACAGCGTGCTCGGCGCTCTCGACGCCTACATCGGGACCCTGTCTCGCATCGCCGGAGGGATCAATCCGCTCGACGGCGTGCGGATCGACCGCGCGCCCGGTGGCCGTGTCCGTGTGCACGCGTTCCCCCTCACCGCGATCGACCGCTTCCTGCTTTCGGGCTACTCCGGCGAGGTCTGGCTCGAACCGGGCATCACTCCGAACGCCGCACGTGCGACGGCCGGGCTGTCGCAGCAGACGCCGGCCGAGACGGGCGGCGTCGGCCTCGTGCTCGGTGCCGGCAACGTCACCGCCATCCCCGTCCTCGACGTGCTCTACGAGCTGCTCGCGCACAACCGCACCGCGCTGCTCAAGGTGAACCCGACACAGGACGCCCTGGTTCCGGTGTACAAGCGCGCGCTCGCACCTCTCATCGAGCCCGGGCTGCTGCGGATCGTCCGTGGCGGACCCGAGGTCGGGGCATATCTGACCGGCCACCCCGACCTGGCTCACGTCCACATCACGGGGTCTGCGGCGACGTTCGACGCGATCGTCTGGGGCACGGGAGCACCCGCCAAGCGCCGACGCCGCGAAAACCGCCCCCTTTTGAAGAAACCGATCACCGCCGAACTCGGAGGGGTCTCGCCCATCATCGTCGTCCCGGGAGCATGGACGACGGCCGACATCACCTTCCAGGCTGAGCACATCGCGACGATGCGCCTGCAGAACTCCGGGCACAACTGCATCGCGGGGCAGGTGGTGATCCTCTCCTCGGACTGGGCGCAGGCCGATGCCTTCCGGGCGGCCCTTCGACGTGCCTACGCCAACGCCCCGGAGCGTCCGACCTGGTACCCCGGCTCGTCCGCGCGCATGCAGACGGCGACGGATTCCTACCCCGACGCCCTCGTGCTGGGCGATCGCCTTCTCGTCGAGATCGACTCCGGGCAAGACGCGGCGGCCCTGCAGACCACGGAGTACTTCTCCCCCGTGCTCGGCGTCGTCGAGCTGCCCGGTCTCGGGCAGGAGTTCCTCGACGCGGCCGTCGCCTACTCCAACGATGAGCTGCAGGGCACACTGGGCGCCAAC
The DNA here is from genome assembly GCF_031179285.1 of Microbacterium sp. Lineage (GTDB taxonomy): Bacteria > Actinomycetota > Actinomycetes > Actinomycetales > Microbacteriaceae > Microbacterium. The sequence goes on from NZ_JAPSHY010000006.1 coordinate 41,204, forward strand.
CTGCTGATCGACCCGGCAACCGAGCGTTCCCTCGGTTCTGGTTTCGAGCGCGCGGTCGCGGCTCTGCACTACGGGTCGATCGCCATCAACAGCTGGACCGCGTTCGGGTTCATCACCCCGACACTCACGTGGGGCGCGTTCCCGGGCGGATCGATCGCCGACGTGGGAAGCGGCATCGGCGTCGTACACAATGCCCTGCTTCTCGCTCACGTCGAGCGTTCGGTCCTGCGCGGTCCCTTCCGCCCGTTCCCGCGGTCGCTGCCGATCGTGAACGGCGGCGGACGACTGAGCATCCTGCCGAAGCCGCCGTGGTTCGTGTCATCGCGTACCGGTGCCGTCGTCAGCGAGGGGCTCACGCGCTTCCGGGCGACCGGCGGCCTCATGGGACTCGTGAAGACCCTGCTGCGGGCGCTCCGCGCCTGAACTTGCCCCGCGCTTCAGCGTGGAAGAAGGAAGATGTCGGTTCTGGTGTCCCAGAACCGGCATCTGTCTTCTTTCCTCCCAGAGGGCCGGCGACCGGCGGCCGCGAATCGGAACCGAGCCGCGGCTAGATGGCGTCCTCGCTGCGGGTGAACGCCTCGGCGCAGACACCGAGCCCGTTCTTGTAGCCGTCGGCGAACCACCCGGCCCGCTGCTCGCTCGAACCGTGCGTCCAGGTCTCCGGGTTCACGACCCCGGACTGCTCCTGGATGTGGTCGTCGCCGACGGTCGAGGCGGCATTGAGCGCATCGGCGACCTGCTGCTCGGTCGGTGCCAACAGGTACGGATCGCCGTCGGCATCCGTCTCCTCGGTCATCCGCCCGATCCACGCTCCGGCATAGCAGTCGGCCTGCAGTTCCATGCGCACGCCGTTGCTGCCGGGCCCGGTGCCGTTGTCGGGGTGCCTCTCCATGTCGCCGACGATGTGCTGGATGTGGTGCCCCCACTCGTGCCCGACGATGTACAGCTGTGCGAGGTCACCGGCCGACGCTCCGAACTGCTGCCTCATCAACGTGAAGAAGGTGGGATCGATGTACACGGCCTGCTCCGGCGGGCAGTAGAACGGTCCGACGGCGTTCGATGCGGTGCCGCACTGCGTCGGGGTCTGCACGTCGACGACGATCATCTGCGGCGGCACGTATCCCTCGACCTCGCCCTCCCAGAACTCGTCGAGCGCGACCTGGGCACCGGCCATGCGGCAGTCCACATTCTCGTTCGCGTCCTCGCCGGTCCGGCAGTTCTCGATGATCGATCCACCCGCCGGCTCGCTGCCGCCGCTGGGCGCGCCGCCGCCGAGCAGGCCGGTGAGATCGACCCCCAACAGGGGACCGACGAGAAGGGCGATGATGCCGAGCACGCCGACTCCGCCGCCGGCGATCGCGGCGTTGCGTCCGCGCCGGCGCGTGGTGTTGCCCGAGATGTCTGCGTCCGGGTTGAAGGTCATGCCACGAGGGTACTGCGGGGCGTGTCAGGCGACGGTGGGCTGGCGGTGCCGACGGATGTCGTGTAAACGGATCGCCCATGCCCGGGCGTCCCGAACGGTCGTAGGCTCGGAGCATGACGACGACGATCACCATCACGGGTGCGGGCGGGCAGATCGGCTACGCTCTGCTGTTCCGCATCGCGGCCGGCGACATGCTCGGACCGGACGAGAAGGTGCGACTGCGCCTGCTCGAGATCCCGCAGGGTCTCGGGGCTGCGGAGGGCGCCGCCCTCGAACTGCAGGACGGCGCGTTCGAACTGCTGGAACACGTCGAGGTCACCGACGATCCGGCCGTCGGATTCGACGGGGCGAACCTCGCCCTGCTCGTCGGAGCACGTCCTCGAGGGCCGGGCATGGAGCGTGCAGACCTGCTGGCGGCGAACGCCGGCATCTTCGGACCCCAGGGCGCAGCGATCGCCGCCAACGCCGCATCCGATGTGCGGGTGACGGTCGTCGGCAACCCGGCGAACACGAACGCCCTCATCGCGGCGTCGTCGGCTGACGGCGTTCCGGCAGAGCGCTTCACCGCGCTCACGCGCCTCGACGAGAACCGTGCCAGGGCGCAGCTCGCCCACGTGCTCGGCGCACGCGTCGGAAGCGTGCGGCGAGTACCGATCTGGGGCAACCACTCTGCGACGCAGTTCCCGGATGTCTCCCATGCCACCGTCGACGGTCTTCCCATCTCGGAAGCCCTCGCCGCAATCGTCGGCGACGTGCCGGAATGGCTGGAGAGCACCTTCATCCCGCGCGTCGCAAAGCGAGGCGCCGAGATCATCGAGGTGCGCGGCTCATCGTCCGTGGCCTCCGCCGCGAGCGCCACCATCGACCATGTCCGCGACTGGGTGCACGGCACCGACGACTGGACGAGCGCCGGCGTCGTCTCACGCGGCGAGTACGGCGTTCCCGAGGGCCTGATCTCGTCGTTCCCGGTGCGTTCGGCTGCCGGAGAATGGCACATCGTCGAGGGGCTGCAGCTGAGTGAGTGGGCGAGAGCGCGCGTCGATGCGTCTGTCGCGGAGCTCGTGGACGAACGCGAGGCGGTGCGGGCACTCGGGTTGCTCTGAACCGGTCACCGTTCGGCGCAGCCGCAGGGCACAATGGATGCTGGAGGTATGCAGATGAGCGATGTGACAGACCGGACGACCGCAGGTGCGACGGTCGATGAGGCGCTGACCAGCCCTCTTCATCTGCCGCACGCGGCAGCCGAATGCCCCAAGTGCTTCACCGAACTGCAGCAGAATCGCAACTTCTGGCTCGCCCGTCCTGACGGGTCGCGCCTGGTCGGCCTGGTCGTCTCACGCGAGGGGATGCCACCGGTGGTTCAGCAGCGCGAGGATCTGACGCGTTTCGGAGTGCCGATCGAAGGGTTCCGGCATCCGGCGCCCGACATCCTCGAAAGCTGGGGCGACCGGCTGGCCCGGCTCATCGACACACTCGGCAAGGGCGATGTGCTCGTCGTCGCCAACAGCCATGCGCTGGGACGCGACCCCGAAGAGGAGTCGCGGACGGTCGCCGAGCTGCGACGCCGCGGGATCATCGTGAAAGTCCTGAACCACGAGGCGCGCCACCTCGCGGACCTGGCCCGCTAGACGATCGCCGATCCCGCGCGATGCGGGCGGATCAGGGCGCCGGCGTCGGGCCGAACGCCGGTTCGCCGGGAGTGACCCCGAAGAAGAGCGGATCGCTGGGCGACTCTTCTCGAGGCAGATAACCCTCCGAAAGCGTCACGCCGCCGAACATCAGGTCACTGAGCTCATGGCGGTCGCCCGGCCAGCACTTGGTCGTCGCCGTCACGAGAACGTTGCCGTTGGCGATGAACGTCACCATCAGCAGAGAGAAATCCCCCTGCTCGCGGACGATCACGTCAGTGGACTTCGCCTCACCCGACCCGAGGTTTTTGCTCTCGACGTCGTACCCGGCATCCGCGAGGTACGTCGCTACGTCTTCACGCGCGGCGTCATGTGCTTCGGGGTCCACGCGGGTCGTGCGGGCGAGGTCGAACTTGTAGGACTCATCCGAGCAGCCGGCCGCTGAGGGCTGCATGCCGAACGAGGCGGTCTCGACCTGCCAGGGTCCGTCGAAGATGCGCGCCTGCACCTCGTTCGTGACGCTGCGATAGTCCCTGTAGTGCTGCTCGGCCTGTGCGACGAGTTCTTCGCCTGTGGGGATCGCCATTCCGTCTCCTTCTTTCGCACACCCGGTGAGGGCGAGCGCCAGCACCGCCAGAGCGGCGGATAGCCGCCAGCGCTTCGTCATCTGCACTCCCCTGCCGCCTCGTTCATCAGGCTCAGTTCAACGGTTCGCCGTTTGCCACGATGTTGGCAATGTTACGGAAAGACTCCGAGTCGCGGGCGAGGTAGCCGTTGTCCTCCTCCCACCATCCCCAGAGACTGTTGCCGCCGTCGTGGGCCGCGTGGCCCGGGGTGCCGAGTCCGTCCTCGGTCCCGCCGTTCAGGCTCGGCACCTCGCCGCCGTCGCTTTCGAAGCTGACCGCGCCGGGGATGTCTTCGGGATCGGTACCGTGTCCGAACGAGCTGACCTCGCCGTAGCGGGCGATGAAGTCCCACGGCGCTCGAGAGGCGTACACCTGCGTACCGGAGTAGTCCATCGGGTCATCTCCGGTCCAGAACTCGTGGTAGCCGTCGGGCACACCGGCCGAGCCGACAGCGATCAGATTGTCGACGCCCAGGTTGCCCGGGTTGCCGCCGACAGCGAGGAAGGCCGTCGTACTCCCGTACGAATGACCGATCACCGATGTCGAGACGCTCGAGGAGACCTCATTGTTCAACCCGGCGAGGGTACGAGCAAGCGTGGCCGCACCCTCTGTCGCGCTTCCCATCGTGTGCTCGGTGAGCAGGTTCGGCGAGTCGTATCCATACCAGGCGATCGTCGCCGAGTTGACGCCGTCGCCGTAGGCTCCGGCGAAGGTGTTGAGGTCCCTCGCGCTCTGTCCCCACGACGCGAGATCGCCGAGGCCCGAGAACATCCCGCCGACGAGCACGTTCACGTTCGTGATGCCGTCGAGAGGGTCGACCGGGTTGCCGTTCTCGTCTTGAATCCGCACGCCGTACATGACCGCCGCTGTCGCCTGCGGGTGTTCGAAGGGCGTGAACATCAGCAGCTGGCCGTCGAAATCGGTGAGCTCGGCTCCGAGGTCCTCGAGCTGAGAGTCGAGCGGCTCGCCGTACGGTCCGTCCTCGATCACCCGGTCGTACGCGGCTCGGTTCGCGAGGAACCGGTCGAGGTACGGCACGCCCTCGAGATTGCCGACGAAACCCGGGTAGGTGCGCCGCAGCGCGTCGCGCTGGGCATCCGTGAGACCGTTCCAGATCTCGGCGACCTCTTCGGGGGTGTCGGCGTTCGCCAGCGCATCGATCGCTGACAGCGTGGCCGCACTGAGGGTGGTTCCGTCGGAGCGCACGAGCGCGGCCACGGCGGCCCCATATGCCTCGTCCCACAGCGAGTAGGACGCCTCCCAGCGCTCCCAGAGGTCGGCCAGGGTGGTGGATGCCGTGGTGAGGGCGCTTTCGGCGTCGGTGACGCCCTGCTCGGCAGTCGCGCGGGTCAGCGCATCATCGTCTTGCGTGCACTGCTGCTCGGTGGACGCGGCATCGGCGAGCGCGGCGGCAGCCGACTCTTTCACGGCGTGCGCCGCTTCGATGTCGTCGATCAGATCGTTGGCCGCCTTCGCGTGCTGCGCCACGGCCTCGCCGTACGCGCGCACGACATCGGCGATGCGGCCGAGGGTCGCGATCGCCGGCTGGATGCGGCCGGCCAGAGCGCCGGATTCGCTCTGCACGACCGTGATGCTCTCGCCTCGTCCGGCCAGCCCGCCGTCGACGTTGCGGAGGACGATCTGCGCATTGCCTCCTTCGTCGATGAGGGCCGCGATGTCGGAATGGATGCTCTCGAGCGCTCCGGAGTCGAACTCGATCTCCTCGAGCACCCACCCGCGATCAGGCGAGATCAGCGACATAGTGCGCATCCCACCCGCTGGTCATCGACACATCGAGCTCGGTAAACGAGTCGTTGATGCTCTGGAGCCGATCGGCGATCGCGGTACCCGCGAGATGGTGAGCGCGAGCCTCGAGCGTCGCCTGTCCGAGCGCATTCTCGAGCATCACCCGCAGCCCGGTGCGACCCGCAGGGTTGCCCACGCCGGTGTCACGTGCCCAGATGTCGTTCGCGTAGACGACGTAGGTGCCGAGCGAAAGAGTGATGTTCGCGATCGCGCCCTCGAGCGCTGCCTTGTCGATCTCGACATCCGACATTCACATACCCCCCGGTGCTGCTCCCTGTACGTTACCGACGAGGCGACCACCCGCGCCATGGGGACAAATCCCCATGGCGCCGCCTGTGCGTGCAGAAAGGGGCCGACCATCGTGGTCGACCCCTTCCGTGAAGCGTTGCGCAGCCGGTTCAGCCGCCGGCGAGCTGCTGATCCAGGTCCTGGATCGCACGCATCATGCCCAGCAGCGACTCGGACATGTCGTTGATACCGTCCACCGCCGTCTTCAGACCCGTGGTGAGCTCCCCATAACCCTCACCGAACTTGCCCGACGCGTGCTGCGTCTTGAAGTCCTCACCCAGAAGAGTGTCGACCTGACCCTTCAGCGTGTCGAGCTGCCCCTGAATGTCATCACGAGCCTGCGACAGCGACGACGCCACCTGCTCCATCTCCGAATAAGATGCACCGAAATCAGCCATCATCACTCCCTGCGAAAAGTCGATTGAACCGGACCACCCCGGCCCGCCACGTACAACCTAACAATGTCGCCGTCGGCACGTCGATGGGGACAACTCCCCATCAACGCGCCCGCGCGTCACGACGGAGACGGGGTACTCTCCGCCGCGGGCGGCCCATCGGGAACAACCGGCTCTTCGACCAGCTTCTCCCACGCGAACGTCGAGATCATCGCATCGCTGAGCAGTTCGATGCCACGCAGGGAGTCCTCGGGGATGATCTCTCCCTCGGGAATGACGATTGTCGAGGTGAAGACGAGCGCCTTGCTCCGCCCCGTGCCGGGGACCGGGATGAGATAGGTGATCGTTCGTCCGCCCACGCCGGCGATCGCAACGGCACCCTGCGGGCGCTTGGGCTCCGAGACCCAGCGCACGATGTGCTTCATGTCCTCGTTCAGATACTCCGCTCCGCGCAGCCGGAAGGCGTCCGCCACCCACTGGTCCAGGTTGTCGCCGTCCGTGCCGCTGAGCGCGGATGCGGTGATCGACAGCGGCAGCAGCTCCTCCATCGGCACGTCCTGCTGCCGGTACACGGCGAAGACCTTGGTGCGGCGCATCCCCTCGCTGACCTGCGCCATCATCGCGCGGTACTCCGCTTCGAGGTCGGGGCGGCCGGCGCGGCGGAAGATCGCGCTCGCCTGCTTCAGCTCGTCCTGCTTCGTCGCTTCGGTCGGAGCGACCTGCACCCATCCGGGCGGCATCGCGAACCGGAAGGGTGGGATGCCGTATCGAAGGTCGACGCCCAGATCGCTCATGATGTTCCTCGCTCTCGTGCGCGCGATGACATACGCGCCTGGACGTCGTGGTTCGTGTGCAGGGCGAGCCTCGCGAGCTGCGCCATGCCCAGCCGATGGCGCGCACGACGAGCCTCCGCGCTCATGGCGGGCATCGACGCCCGTCTCGCGAGGCCGGCGAGTTCCTTCCACCGGCTCACGTCGAGACGCGACCTCTCCTCGCGGTGACGCCGGTTCGCGCGTGCGAGCTTCCGGCGCGTGCGGGCGAGGGCCACCTGCTCGGTCCCGTACGCGTCCTCGCCGCGCGAGCGGGCATCGGCGATCGCCGACGTCGCCTCGTCGAGAATGCGCCCGACCTCGGCCTGAAGCGTCATGGCCCGCTGCAGAAGGCGCTGCTCCTCCGCCACCCACGCGGCCCCGACCGCACCGGCGCATGCCTGGCACAGCCGCTTCGGAAGCGTCCCCGTCTTCGCGTAGCCGCAGACACATGTTCTCGCCGCTGCGGTGAGAGCCGCATCGAGAGCCGCGGGCGGCACGGTTCTGTTCCTGGCGAGATCCATCGCCTCGAGCAGCCGAGCTGCTCCCGCCGCACCGTGCGTGCGCAGCAGGTCGTGCCAGGCATCCCCGGGCAGGGCGGAGACGAGATCGCGCCAGGTGCGGGCATCCGCCTCTGGAACCTCGCGATCCACCCGCGCGGCGTACTCCTCGAGAGTCTGCGCGTACAGCCGATGCAGGCGCGTCTCGGCATCGTCGCTGTCGCCGCTCTCGTCCATGACCGCAGCGACGGACGCTCGTCCGCGCCGCACGGCATCCGCGTGGATGCTCCGCAGCCGGGCCGATCCCGCCAGGACCGACTCCTCGTGTGCGATCACATCGCGCAGCGAGGTCATACGGTGACGGGCTTCGGGACCGTGATGCCGAGGATCAGCTGTGGGAGCTGCTGTTCGAACAGCAGGAAGACGGGGAGCGTCGTACCGAGCACATCCATCAGGATCGTCCATGTGCCGTCGTTCAGCAAGACGGTCCAGTGCTCGACGAGAATCCCGCCCTGCGCGGCATCTGCACCGGCATGGGCATCGGCTTCGGCTTCGGCTTCGGCTTCGGCACCCACCAGAACACCCCAGCGCACGACATAGCCGACACCATGCGTCTCGGTGCGCAACGGTGTCACGTCCACCGCGGTGGAGTACTCGACCTCGGCGAAGAGCTCTTCGCTGCTGGGGCGGCCGGCCGACGACTCGACCGCGATGTTGACCAGGACGTCGCTGTAGATCCCTGGCGGCGCGAACCAGAGCTGAGCGGCACCGGGGCGCGCGTTGCCGAGCAGCATCCGGGCGGTGTCGGAGATCTGCTGGGCGCCGGCCGGCGACTGATCGACCTGCACGCCGTACCGGTCGAGGCATTCCGCGATCCAGGCCTCGGCCGCCTCGGCATCCGTGGTCTTCGGGATCGCGACGAACTGGGCCGCGTCGTACCGGAGATCCCAGGGGAGCGGCGAGGATGCGGTCATCCGAGCAGCCCGTTGAGGAGGCCGGACGGCGAGACGGTGCCGGACGGCTTGCCGTTCGTGGTCACCGAGACACCGCGATCAGCCCACCGGTACACGTTCCACGTCGCCTCCCAGGTCGAGAACGACGGCGCGTCCGCCGCACTCTGCAGGCCCTTCGGCAGCGACTGCTTGAGCAGGTTCTGGAAGTAGGGACCCGCCGAGTCGACGCTCTCGTGGAAGGCGACCGAGAACGATCGGCCGGGTCCGAACAGCAGCCGCTCGGTGACACCGTCCACGAAGCCGGTGACGGGATTGATGCCGTGGCGACGCACGCCGGCTGCGCCGGCGTAGTACTGCCGGAAGCCGCGCGATGCGTAGTCGATCCCCGAGTCGGCGAAGTTCCGCATCCCGCGCATCTGCTGAACCGGATTGCGGAACTGGTTCACGAACTCGTCGACGAACTTCGCCTTGCCCGAGAAGACCTTGCCGAGCTTGCCGATCGGGAGGATGCCGACGATCGACCAGGCGAGGTCGCCCCAGCCCTTACGGCCGTCGAACATGAGCGCGACGGTCAGGGCCAGCGCGATCACGCCGACGACGAGTGCGGCGATGGCGAAGAAGGGGCCGCCGATGATCAGACCGAGCACGGCGAGTGCGAGGCCGATCCAGCCGACCCAATCCGAGATGACCGCGAGCACTCCGGCGATGTTCTCCCACCTCGAGTCCTCGCCGATCTTGTTCGCATCCTCGAGATCGTCGACGGCCTTGTTGTACGCACGCTCCCAGGTGTCGTACTCCGTCTCGAAGCGCGACAGGTTGCCGTCGTGCTCACGCTGCGCCGTACCGAGGGCGTTCTGTGCACTCGTGGCCTCGCCCGAGAGCGTCTGCCCGGTCGCCGTCGTCGTGTCAGCCTGATCAGGGGCCGGCGGGTTGTCACGCACCGACTGCGTATGGGCCGTCAGCGCCTCTGCGGCATTCGACGCCTCGTCCTCGGCGCGGCTCAGCGCCGCCAAGCTCTCCTCGCAGTCGGCGACGATCGTCTTCATATGGGTCTGCGCGGTCTCGAGTGCTGCGGCGTAGTCCTTGAGCACGGTACCGGCGGGCTCGTATCGGCGACCCGCTTCATCGAGGTCGCCGACGACGTCTCCGACGGTCTCCTTGATCTTGTCCACCGAGCCGCCCACGCCCACGATCGTGCCGTCCTTGAGGCCGCCGAGGGTGGTCGCAGCGTCCTGCATGCTTCTTCCGAGCAGGTGGATCTGCTCCCCCCGCGCCATGATCTCGTCAGGCCGGCCACTGACGACCTCGACCGGGTGCCCATCCTTCGTCTGCACGTTCGTCTCCGCTTCGCTGGTTACGGCTGCGAGCCGTTGGGTTGTCCGCTGCCGCCGGAGTTCTCGGTCGACTTCGCCATCTCGAGGTCGAGGTTGCCCCACTCCTCGATCGTGCCGGCGACTCGACTCGAGACCTCGGTGAGCTTGGTCAGCAGCTTGTCGCGGCTGTCGTTCCAGCTCCCTTCGAAGTCGTGGCAGCGATCTTTCAGTCTCGCGTCACCGTAGGGGGTGCCGACTGCGTCCTCGACATCGTTCTGCCGGGACGAGGCCTCTCCGAGTTCGGAGACGATCGCCTTCAGCTTGTCGCTCAGGGTCTGCAGCTCTGTGATCGGGATCTTCACGCCCGGACCGGTCATCATGCACTCCGTGATCTCTGAGAGGTGTGGTCGCCACCGACGACTCTAGGGATCCGCGTCGCGGACGTCGATGGGGAGATCTGCCCATCCCGCGCCGTGACGCACCGACCGGGCGGTCCCTCCAGTGGCTGGGGGCGTGCAGAAAGGGGCCGACCATCGTGGTCGACCCCTTCCGTGAAGCGTTGCGCAGCCGGTCAGCCGCCGGCGAGCTGCTGATCCAGGTCCTGGATCGCACGCATCATGCCCAGCAGCGACTCGGACATGTCGTTGATACCGTCCACCGCCGTCTTCAGACCCGTGGTGAGCTCCCCATAACCCTCACCGAACTTGCCCGACGCGTGCTGCGTCTTGAAGTCCTCACCCAGAAGAGTGTCGACCTGACCCTTCAGCGTGTCGAGCTGCCCCTGAATGTCATCACGAGCCTGCGACAGCGACGACGCCACCTGCTCCATCTCCGAATAAGATGCACCGAAATCAGCCATCATCACTCCCTCACGATTGTCGAACCGGACCCCTCCGGCCCGAATAGCTCCACACTACGGACAGGGGATCCCCCGCGTCGATGGGGACAACTCCCCATGCACCGGGGTCGGGCTAGAGTTGCCAGTCATCGCCGGGGCGGACGACGGCGGAGACCAGCTCATCGACACGCGTGCGGTCCTGCTTCGGGACGAATCCCTCGAGAGACGAGGCGACGAGCAGCGACTCGGCGAACGGCTCGACGAATGCCATGCCGTACGGCACGACCGGCCCGAGCATCGCGCAGACCGTCATTCCCTCACCGAAGAAGATCCACCGCCTGGTCGCGAAGTCGTATCCGTGTTCTCGCTGGGCAAGGGTTGCCGAGAAACCGACACCGAAGCCGTCGGTCTCGGTCAATCGAGGCGTCGCCGGCAGTATGGCGGTGTTCGACCAGAGGAAATCCGCCTGCTCCTGGCGGGGGAGCTCCCGAAGGCTGGCCGCGATGATCAGCGGAGCGACGACGGCCCCGTCCATACCCACGACGAGCGCCACGCGGCGGTCGTCATCGGCCTCTCCGGCAAGCGTCGTGAGGGCGTCTTCGATGCGAGCCGTGACGTCCGCGTGCAATTCGGCGGCCTGCACGAAGTCGACGGCGGTGCGATGCGCCCAGTCCGTGTGCCCGTCCAGGGTGCGCTGTTCGTACGGAACCGGGATGATCCGGCTGGGGTCGTATTCGAGTTTCAGTTCCATCAGCGCACCGTCCAGGTGAAAGTACTCACGTGCGTGTCGAACAGGGCCAGCCAGACAAGCAGGTTCGGGTGATCGGCGGGCATATCCGCTTCATGCGACACGGTGGCCGTCCACTGCACCGCTTCTGTGCGCTTCGTGCCGGGGATCGGAATGAGGTAGTTGATCAAGAAGGAGGCCACGTCTTCGCCGTCGACGGAGACCTGGCGGCGCTCGGTCCACCGCACGATCTTCTCGCCCTCACCGATCGGCACCGCATCGTGGTGACGGATCGCCCGCTCCACGAGCTGATCGAGGGTCGCTTCCGGCGAGGAGATGCGCTTGAGCCCGATGAGCGTCGCCGCCCCGATCGCCCACGACGGCGCGGCGTCGCCCGCGAACGCATACGCGAAGCCCTTCCGCGCACGCAACTGGTCGAGGACCTCTCGCACGCGGCCGGCGAGCACCGGCGCCAGCGCGGGATTCTGTGCTGCCTGCAACCTCGCGCTCGCGCGCTGGATCAGCTCTCGCTCCGTCGTCTCGCTGAGGTCGTACGCCTCCCATCCCGGAGGCAGCAGCATCCGGTACGGCGGGATGACCGTTCCTGACGTTCCCGTCAGCTGTTCGCGAAGACTGCTCATCGTCTCAGTCTTCCACGCGATCGCGTCGGCGACGGCTCATCAGGAGAACGGGTTCTGGTCGGGATCGAACGTCCCCGACCATGCGCCGCCCGCGCTGTCCTTGATGCCACCGGCGATCTGGAAATGCGAGGCGGTGATGTTCCCCATCATCTCGAGGGTCTCCGCGCCCGACATCTGCACTCCGAAATGACTGGAGCCCTTTCCGGTGAAGAAGCGCGCGGTGGCGTCTGCGAACACCTCGCCGAAGTTCGCACCGCGCAACTGGCTGAGCGAGCTGATCGGGTTCCGGCCCGAGAAGACACCCCCGAAGCGTGCGACATCATCTCCGAACTTCGCCCCTTTTATCATCGCCAGCGGTCCGCGCGCGAACTTGATGGCGGGCCCGATCAGCGGGATGACCCCGATCACACCGAAGACCACGTCGATGACGGAGCCCTCTCCGCGTGCCAGCCGAGCGATGGCCACTACGAGAGTGGCGATCGCGACGATGGCGGCCAGGGCGGCGATGATGGGGCCACCGATGATGACGGCGAGGATAGCGAGGACGATCCCGGCGATGGCGAGGACGTCCGACAAGAACTGCAGGGCCCCGCCGAGGTTGTCGTCCCAGCTGTCCTCGATCATGCCGGAGGTGTCTTCGCGGATTCCGGAAGCGGCGCTGGTGAACGCCGTGTGCCAGCTGTTCCATTCGCGGTCGTAGTCCCCTGCGCGCCTTTCCCAGTCACCGCGCGCGCTCGAGGCCGCGTTGGCAGCGCCGTCCGCCGCTTCCTTCTGCTCGTCCTCTGCCGCCTTGCGCAACGTGTCGTCGTCGGCGTCGTCCCCGGTGGGGTACTGCGGGCTCTGGGAACTGGCCTCGAAGGCGTCCTGCTGCTTCTGCTGGTAAGTCGCCCAGAGCTCGACGAGGTCGTCGAGGATCGGATCGATCGCCGTCTTGGAGTCCTCGAGCTCGGATGCGTACTTCACGATGTGAGGGGCGACCGCGTCGTACAGTTCTGCGGCCTTCTTGAGCTCGGCGTGCATCTCCTTCGACACGTCAGCGAGCTTCTCGACTGCCTTGCCCTCCATGTCGGCGCCGTTGTCGACGAGGTTCTTCAGCAGGGTCGCCGATTTGTCCATCGCATCAGCGAGGCTCTGCAGTGAATTGCCTCGGTCGCGAATGTCACTGACGTCGCCCGAGAGGGGTCCGATCGGGTGCTTGCCCGACGGCGTGGTCATCGGCATGTGCTCGTACACGGTCAGCCTCCGCTGTTCTCGGACTTGGATGCAGCGTCACGGTCGAAGTCCTGGAACCCCTTGATCACCGCGGCGACGTGCTCTTCGACCTTCTTGCAGTTGTCCATCAGCTTCTTCCGCCGGTCATCCCACCGGCCCTCGAAGTCCGCGGCCGCATCCCGAAGCGCGCTCTCGCCATAGGGCGAGCCCACCGCCCGCTCCAGGTCATTGCTGCGCGAGCCGGCATGCTCGAACTCGTCGATGATGTTCTTCAGTTCCGTCTGCAGCGGCTCGAGATCGCCGTATTTCAGCTTGACGCCGTCACCCATGGTCAGTCCCTCGTCGAAAGATCAGATGAAGGGGACCGGCTCTGCAGCCGGTCCCCTGTGAGTCGTGCGGGTGGTTCAGCCGCCGGCGAGCTGCTGATCCAGGTCCTGGATCGCACGCATCATGCCCAGCAGCGACTCGGACATGTCGTTGATACCGTCCACCGCCGTCTTCAGACCCGTGGTGAGCTCCCCATAACCCTCACCGAACTTGCCCGACGCGTGCTGCGTCTTGAAGTCCTCACCCAGAAGAGTGTCGACCTGACCCTTCAGCGTGTCGAGCTGCCCCTGAATGTCATCACGAGCCTGCGACAGCGACGACGCCACCTGCTCCATCTCCGAATAAGATGCACCGAAATCAGCCATCATCACTCCCTGCGAAAGTCGATTGAACCGGACCACCCCGGCCCGCCACGTAAAACCTAGCAATGTCGCCGCTGGCACGTCGATGGGGACAACTCCCCATCAACGCGGCGGCGCGGCCACATCCTTCTCATCGCGCCTCATCCGAGGCCGATCATCGTGATCACCGCCGCAGCAGCCAGACCGATCAGCAATGGCAGCAGACAACCGATCGCGACCGGACGCCCGACCTTCGGGGGCGCGAAGAGTTCCGTTCGACGCGCGCCGCGGCCGGCATCCGCCGTCCCCGCATCCGGCACCGAGGCGTCGGTGCCGTGCCCGGCGGGCGCAGCCGGCCCATCCAGCGCGTCCGCCAGGGCGAGCAGATCTTCGGCCCACTCCCAGAAGCCGGGATCGGACAAGCGCAGGTGCCGGCCCGCGACGACGTAGAGGCGTCCGTCGACGATCTCGACGTCGGCGTACGCGCCGACGGCGAGAAGCGCATCGCGTCCCGGACCGGTGAGCACCTCGCGCACGGCCTCGGTGACCTCCGACGCGCAGTACACGTCGAAGCGCGCGTCGAACTCCGCATCGACGCTGAGCCGCTTCAGCGCGGGCGCCGGCTCCCACGTGCCCGTGGGATGCTCTCGCGATCTGCTCTTCAACGTCATCGACGGCAATGGCGAACGCAACTCGAGCGCAGCGTACGAGACCCGCTGTGGAAGACGGGTCTTCGCCGACCAGATGTCGTAGGAGTAGTTGCCGAATTCGAAGGCGCGCGGGGACGTTCCCGTCAGCACATCGGTCACCACGCGTGACGTGCCCTGGCCGAACACCGTGGCCGGCCGAACCGGGTCGAGCTGTCCGGTCGAGTAGGACAGACCGTTCGCCGCGGCGAAGCTCGTGAGCCGATACTCCTCCGCCTGCTGCTCGCGCGGTCCGCTGATATGAGAGCGCACTCGTGCGACAGCGAGCGGTGTCACCATGAGCGCCGCGAGGATCACGGTCGTGCCGTCGGCGCCGTCGGCTCCGAACATGTACTGCACGGCGACGACGCACAGGCCCGCCAGCAGGCCGGCGCCGACGACGAGAACGAGGGACTGGATGATCGCCCAGGCCGACCCCGCTGCGACACCGACACCCCGGCCTTCTTTCACGACGCGTTCATGGCTCGCGTGCTTCGCGACCGCGGGATCGACGGGTGCTCGCAGCACGGAGACGTCGAAGACCTGCGGCCTCATGACTGCACCAGCGGAATCTGAACGGTGACCTGACGGCCGGCCTGCACGAAGATGCCGCGCCCGTCGGGGAAGTCGGTGCGCTTGACCTTGGGGAAAGGCACCTTGAACACGGCGTCACCGTCGAAGGCGTCGGGCTTGAGGATGATGCCCTTGCGTCCCGCCTTGAAGTCGCCGATGAAGCCGAAGCCGCTCGTGACCTGCGTGACGTCCGCGTCGCCGATGAGCAGATGATCGCTGCGGTTGATCGCTTGGAACATGGCCTTCATCTCTCGCTCCGCCGGCCCGTCCGCGAACTGCGGCACGTCTTCGACCACGATCAGCATCCGCACCGGCATCGTCTCGTCCACGGCGATCTCGGCGATCTCCTTGGCGAGCTCCTTCGCGTCCTCCGGCGTGACCGCACTGCGCGTCCAGTCGGCGTACTCCTTCAGCTGCGCCCGACGGCCGCCGAAGTGGAACAGCTTCACCTCGGGGTCGAAGCGGCGCATCGATCCGATCAGCGCCTTGAGGGTGTTCGTCTTGCCCGACAGCGGTGGTCCCGCGACGACGAACGTGCCGACGGGGTCGAACTCGCGCGGCGCCAGCGTGTCCTCGGCGACGCCGAGCACCGGGAACTCCCCGATCCGGTCGGGCATGTCCTGCGCCGACAGACGTGTCGGCAGCGCGCCGATCTCGGCGACCTCGCGCACTCCTGCGGCTCGAAGGTCGGCGGCGAGCCGGTCGAGCAGCTTCGTCTGCTCGGCCACGTTGGGTGTGCCGCCGAGCGTCGCGATCTGCGTCTCGAGACCGTCGACGATGGCGCGCCCCGGCGCTGAGCGCTCGTCGAGCACATCCTTGGGAGCGTTGAGCATCGCATAACTGGACTCGTCTGCGAGCCGCAGCACCACCCGGCGGGAGACGTTCGCGCTGACCGCCGTCGGGACGGACCCGGAGCGGTCGGCGCTCGCGATGACGTGGACGCCGAGCGGTCGGCCCTCGCCGAGGATCCGCATGAACGTCTGGTAGAACGACATCCGCGCGGTCGTGGACTCCCATTCGCTGCGGAACTGCGGGAACCCGTCGATCAGCAGCAGGATGCGCGATTCCGGTTTGCCGGTGATCTCGCGGTACTCGCTGAGGCTCGCCGCATTCGCCGCCGTGAAGCGCTTGCCTCGGTCATCGAGCACCCGAGCGAGCGAGCGCAGGATGCGCTGGACACGCTCGGCATCGTCGCCCGCGATGATCGAGCCGACGTGCGGCAGCACCTCGAGGCTCTTCAGCGACCCCGAGCCGAAATCGAGTCCGTACACCTCGGCGTTCGACAACTCGGGATCGAAGCCGGATGCGATGGCGATGGTGCGAAGCACGGTGGACTTGCCCGAGCCGCTGGTGCCGTAGACGAGCAGCGAGCCGTCTTTGTCGGGGTGGAAGTACGCCGGCTCCTGCAGCTGGCGCTGCGGCACGTCCATCTTGCCGAGGAGCACCTTCCCGTCGCCGAGCACAGGCAGGTCCCTGATGTCGACCGCGCGCTCGAGATCATCGAGCCATGGCCGGCGGGGGGCAGGGATCCTCGCCTGCGCGGCGGCCTTGACCAGGTTCGCGACGATGCGCTTCTGGTCATTGGGACCCAGATCCTCGTCGTGTGAGTCCGACTCCGGCGCCTGCTCCGCCTCCCAGGTCTGGATCGAGCCGAAACGGAGTTCGGCGACCTTGACCTCGGCGACCTGCGCCTCGTCGGTCGTCCAGCCACCGGCGTACGCCGACTGGAAGGGGACCAGCCGTCCCGGACCGGTCTTGGCGATCCCGCGGCCCGGGATCGACGGCGGGAAGCTCGCCGCCACCGGATCGTCGACGACGTCCTTCGAGTCGGACTCGTCGGCCATCCGCAGTGCCACACGCAGGTTCGTGTTCGCCCGCAGGTTGTCCTTGATGACGCCGGCGGGTCGCTGGGTCGCCATGATCAGGTGGATGCCGAGGGAGCGTCCTCGCTGAGCGATGTCGACGACTCCGTCGACGAACTCCGGAACCTCACCGGCGAGCGCGGCGAACTCGTCGATCACGAGCACGAGAGCGGGAGGCGTCTCCGGGTCGCGTCGCTTCTCGAGTTCGAGGAGGTCCTTGGCCTTCTTGCGGTTGAACAGATGCTCGCGGTGGTGCAGCTCGGCTCGAAGGCTCGTCAGCGCCCGCCGCACCAGGTGCGGGCTGAGGTCGGTGACCAGACCGACCGTGTGCGGCAGGTCGACGCAATCGGCGAACGCCGAGCCGCCCTTGTAGTCCACGAAGAGGAACGTCACGCGGTCAGGGCTGTGGGCGGCTGCCATGCCGAGCACCCACGCCTGAAGGAACTCGCTCTTTCCGGCACCGGTGGTACCGCCGACCAGCGCGTGCGGGCCCTGAGTCCGAAGATCGAGCGTCATGGCATCCGTCTGCGACTGCCCGATGATGGCGCGGAGGTTTCCCGCCTTCTTGAGGCGGGACTGCGGAGCCCCCGAGCGGTCGAGGATGGTGTTGTTCTGCCGCCATCGGTCGATGACCGCGTTCGGATCGGCGGCGATGTCGGCGCCGACCAGCGACAGGAACATGACCGAGTTCGGGATGTCTGAGGCATCCTCCACGACCGTGCTCGAATCGACCACGGGCGCCAGCCGCTTGGCGAACATCGTCATGTAGGCATGCGAGACGCCCTCGACCTCGACATCGTGATACGCGACACCGCTTCGCACCGTGCCGACCGTGGCATGATCGAGACCGGCACTGACATCGACGAAGGTGCGGCAGGCCGCGGGCAGCGCCTCGACGACCGGAGCGACGAAGAGCCCGTAAACGCCGACGTCGGCCCCGCGCTCGAGGATCTGGGTGAGGCGGGCACGGTCGACGGGTGCGTCGTTCGTCACGATCACGAGGATCGCGGTCTGCCCGGGGAAGGTCGCCTCTTCGGCTGCGCGCTTCACGTCCGTGCCGTACAGCATCGGATCCCAGTCGTCACCGTAGGGCGGTCGCTGCGACTTGGCCTCGCGCGAGCGTCGCAGGACGATCTCCTCGAGACCGCTGAGCAGGGCGTTTCCCGTCGAGGCGGAATCGGCCAGCGCCACATCCTTGAACGGGTTCCGCTCGCTGGAGGTGTGAGGGAGCCACTTGAGCCAGTCGAGCTCGTTGGCCCAGCCCGGCTCGGTGAGGGCGACCGTGACGAGCTCGTTCGAGGAGTGCATGCCGAACAGCTGGACGGCGATGCCGCGCAGGGCATCACTCGCGAGCGACGTGGGACCTGCGACACCGATCGATCCGACGCTCTGCAGCGACTCCAGGATCGGCACATCGGCGATCATCTTGTAGCGCTCTTCGAGGCGGTCGATGCGCTCGACGTACTCGACGAGAGCCTCCGGCGTCTCGGTGCGCTTGATCCGCGTGCGGGATTCGTCTTCGCAGACCCCGAGTCGCACAGCGAGGAAGTTCCAGTGCTCGGGGCGCCGGGTCCACAGCAGAGGTCCGAGCCGCATCGCCTCGTCGAAGACCACGGCGACGGCCGGCACCTCGTTGTGGCGGACTTCCCGCTCTCGGGGATGCGCGTGGTAGAGCTTCTCCTCGAGGCGCTCGAACTGCTCCTCGAACTTCTCGACCTCCTTGCGCAGGCGCTGACCGAGATTCGTCTTCTGCGAGATGAAGTTTCCGAACATCATCATCGGCGACGCCGCAGCCATCAGCAGCGAGAGCATGCGGCCCGTGGCCGCCCACATCGTCACCGCGAGCAGGATCGGTGCGACCAGCATCGGCCACGGGAACAGTCGCTGCACCTGATCGCGCGGATACCGGGGCTCGTCGAGATCCTCGCCCTTGTAACGCTCCTCGACCCGCGGGCTGCGGTTGAACATCAGCGCACCGCCGCGCTCCAGCACCGGGTCACCGGCCGCCGAGCCGTCGAAGTCGCTCACCATGTGCACGACGAACTCGCAGTCGCCGAGCGTGAACCGCTGACCGGGGATGACGCGCAGGCGCTGCACGAGGCCGCCGTCGACGAGGATGCCGTTCGCGGAGTTCAGGTCGACGAGCTCGACGAATGTCGCGGCGACCTCGATCCTGGCGTGCCGCTTGGACACCAGCGGGTCGGCGATGGAGACGTCGTTCGCGGCATCCCGCCCGATCATGAAATGACCGATCGGAAGTGGGAACTCCTGGCCGGCGGCAGGGCCGGCGACGACGCTGAGCAGTGCGGCGGGACGTGCGCCGACGCTCCCGACGGCGGCACGGTTCGGACCGACGTTGACGACCTCGGCGAGGAAGCCGGATCCGATCGGCGCATCGCCGATGAGCAGATCGGGTGTCAGCATCGCAGGCGTGTCGCTCGTGGGAGGAGCGACCGAGAGAGTGAGCACATCAGCGGGACCGGCGGCGATGCTTCGCAGCGGATCGGTCACCGCGATCTGGCGCGCGACGTCAGCGACCGTCGCCGTGGAGTCGGCCATCACGACGATGTCGGTCAGGGGCGCTGCGGGACGACGCAGTGTCAGTTTGACTCTCATCGGCGGACCTCCTGGCGCCGGGCGCCGATCTCACGAAACTCTCTCATAGCCATTCCACCTGCAGCGTGCGGTCTCCGAAGCGGACGACGTCGCCGCGCTGCAGCTCGGCGGGATGCCCGGCGACCAGCGCCGTCTCCGAGCCTCTCCTGACGATGGCGCTGCCATTTGTCGACGCGCGGTCGACCACGAACACCCCGCGTCGTGCCGGCATGATCGCGATGTGCGTCTTCGACACCGAACGGGTGTCGTCGAAGACGCGAACGAGGTCCGCTCCCCCTTCGCCGGCCGCCGCGCTCGGCGATCGGCCGAAGAGTGTGGTTCCCCTGACCTCGATGCGGTCGCCGTTGTCGAGCACGAGCACCGCGCGCACGCCCGAACCGCCCGCCTCGGCTGCCGAGGCAGCGGGCCGTGCTTCCACCGCCGGCGGAGACGCCGCAGCGCTCTCCTTCCGCACCGGTGGCACCGGTGCCGCTTGCGCCGGCACCGGTGGCACTCGTGCCGCCTGCTCCGGAGCTGGCGGTGCGAACGTCGCTGGTGCGGCAGCCTGCACCGACGGCGATACGGATGCCGGCGCGAGCGCGTGCGCGGCCGCCTGCACCGCCGATGCGCTCTGCGCCGCGGTCGCGAGCGACGGCGGAACCGCCGACACCATCGATGCTGCGGCCGGCGCATCGACCGCAGGCGCCCCCGGTGTACTCGAGGACCGATGCGCCCCGATGACTCCGCCCGAGAGCCGGGCGCTGGGGACGTATTCCGCGGGTGCGTCGCGGTCGACCGGAGTCGCCAGCGACGGCAACGGCGCCTTCTCCTCGTGCTCCGGGGTCTTCACGCGCTTGCGCGCGATGCGCATCCGCTTCTGGTCGTACGGGTTCAGTCCGCGCCGGATGTCGACGAACCAGGTCGCCGCTGCGAGATCCAGCCATCCGCGACGCCGGCGCTCGATGTCGAACAGCGGTGAGAGAGCGACGACGAGCAGCGGACCGACCAGCGGGATGATGAGCGAGGCATACGCGACGAGATAGCGCACGACAGCTCCGCGCCAGAAGCCGGGGCGCTCGAGGGTCCGGACGTTCACCGAGCGGATGCCGCAGATCGCCTTTCCGAGGGTGACACCCTTTCGGCCGTGGAGGATGAGCTGCACGAGGATGTACGCGATCATCAGCCCCTGCGAGATCGCGACGGCGACGATGACCCAGACGAGGTCGTCGCGCCCGAAGAACTGTTCGGCGTCGAATCGCCCACTGATCGCGTCGACGAGCACCGGCGTGAGCACGAGGATCGCCGGCAGCGCGATGAGCGCGGCGACGAGCCATTCCAGGAGGGCCGCGAGCACACGCGAGCCGACCCGCGCCGGCAGCAGGCCGAGCGAGGCAGCATACGCGGGGTCGGGCCGTCCGTGCGCGTCGAGTCCCTCGATCACGGGAGCGTGATCGTCGATCTCCCAGATCACTCCTGCTCCCCTTCGCCTTCATCGGGGCGCGGTGCGTCGAGCAGGGCGAGGTCTTCGCGGCTCACCAGCCGCGACGCGATGACGTGCTCGACCAGGCGCGCGCGACGATTGGTGGCGAAGCTGCGCTGGCCGCCGCGCATGCCGGGGACTCCGACGCGATCGAACTTGTCGCAGACGTTGTCGAGCTTGCGGTTGAATCGCGTGACCGTCCATCCCAGCCGCTCCGCCGCCTTGGCCGACGTCGGGATCTCACTCATCCCCGTGCCGTCCCTGCGCAACTGGGGTTCGGCGAGGGCGAGGATCAACAGCTTCTGGCTGAGGGTGAGCGGCACGTCGCCGATGGTCGACGCGCCACCGTCATCGTGCTCGCGCTTGGTCGCGCGGAACGCCGGCTCCGCCGCGTGCAGGGTGAGCTCGTAGGTGGTCGGGCCGGCGCTGAACACGACGGTCGTCGTCTCGAACACGAGGGGCAGCCGCGCACCGGGCGCGAGCCACGCCTGCACGCCGCCGGCCGAATCCGTCACGGTCGCCGTGATGCGCGTGCCGATGTTGGCGAGCCACCAGAGTCCTTCGCCGTCGCTGATCTCGAGGAAGTGCCGGTGCAGGAAGAGGTTCTCGTCGAGCTCGAGATCTCCCTCCCTGCCGACGATGAAGCGCCCACCGGCGTCGACGGGGAAGTATTCGCCGGCGAACTCGACGGTCACTCCTGCAGTGGTGCTCATTCGACGCATCCTCGCACGGGATCAGCGGCACGGCCGTCTTCTCGGCGCAGGATCACGTCGATGCAGACGGTACCGGCGCCTGCGGTGAGCTGCGCTGTCGGCTCGGCGGTCTGCTGCGGATCGACCTCGCCCGAGACGACCACCTGCGACCAGATGAACAGGTCGCCCTCCAGCGGGTCGGGGTTCGTCCACGTGAAGGTGACCTGATCGCCCTGTCGCACGCCCGCGAGGTCGGCGACCTTGGGAACCGCGTCCGAGAGCACGTCCTGCGGATCGACGGGTTCGTCGGTCGCGATCGGCTCGGGGGTGAGTCCGGACACCAGCGCATTCAGTCCGATGATCCCGCCGACGACGAGGACGATGCCTGCGGCCACCAGCCCGATCCACAGCCCGCGGCGGCTTCTGGGTCGGGCGTGGGCGGGTCGATCCGCGACCGGCGGGGCGATGGGCTCGGCCGGCGCGAAAGACGGAGAGGCGGATGCCGCTGCCGGCGCTGCGTCGGGAGCGACGACCATCGGCGCTCGGAGAATCGTGCGCTCGTCGGCGCTCGGCGGAACCGGCGCCGCCGCAGGGGGTCGGAGCTGGGTGCTCTCGTCGATGTCGGAACCGACGAGCGTGGGGGAATCGAAGCGGGGCATGTCGGCCGGGACGAACGCCGGGCTTTTGGGCTGCGTGGCCGCGGAGGGACGCGTGAAGGCGGCGACATCGGGATCGATGCTGACGATCTCGCGCACGCGTGTGAGCCCGTCGCCGTCGTCCTCCAGGTCTTCCGCGGGGGGATGGTCATCGACGATGTCGATGGGCGTCACCGAGTGCGAGAGCTCGATCTGAACCTTCTGCAGGGCGCGACCGAATGCGACGGCGCTCGGGAAGCGGCTGTCCGGGTTCTTGGCCATCGCGCGCTCGAGCAGCAGCTGGAGGCTCGCCGGAGAGTCGGGACGACCGAGCTGAGGCAGCGCCCCGCGTTCGATGCGCTCGATGAGGTCGGCGCTGGAGTTGCGCTCCCCCGGACGCTCGAACGGCGAGCGACCCGCGAGAAGCGTGTAGAGGGTCGCGCCGAGTGCCCACACGTCGGTGCGCGGTCCGCTCAGCGGAGGCTGGGCGAAGGATTCCGGGGGTGACCACGGGATCGACATCCCCGAGGCCTCACCCGTGGCGCCGGCGGTCGAGGCGATGCCGAAGTCCGTCAGCGCCGGGCGGTTGTACTCGGTGACGAGGATGTTCGCGGGCTTGATGTCGCGGTGCAGGACGCCCGCTCGGTGGGCGGTCTCCACCGCGCCCGAGACCTGGATGCCGACCCGCAGCGCCTCGGCCACGGAGAAGGGCTCCTTGCGGGCCCGGAGCTGCAGGTTGGGACGCGGGCAGTACTCCATCACCAGGTACGGGCGACCGTCTCCGGCGACTCCCGCCTGGTAGATCGTGACGATCGCCGGGTGCGTCGACAGCATCGCCATCACATTCGCCTCGTCGGCGAACTCGCGTGCCGCCCCGCTGGAGATGCGGTCGGCGAGCAGCACCTTCACTGCGACGCGGCGACGCGGCATCTGCTGCTCGTACAGGAACACATCGGCGAAGCCACCGGTGCCGAGCGGCTCGAGATAGGTGAAGCCGGGCAGGTCCGGCGGCGGTGACGGGCGACGACTCACGGCAGTTCCTCGAAGGCGACGGTGACGCCGTCGCCGAGATCCACCACATCTCCCGAGAGCACGAGCGTCTGCTCGCCGGGGTGAAGGCGCATCGGGTCGGCCCCCGGCCGCAGGAGCGTCGACCCGTTCGTGGTGTGGAGATCGATGACGACGACCGTGTCGCCCTCCGGACGGATCTCGAGGTGGCTGCGAGAGATGTCCTGCTGGGGACTCTCCACGGCGATCAGATGCGGCAGGCTGTCGCCACTCGCGCGCGTCGAACGGGGACGGCGACCGATGATGACCGTGCGGTCGAGTGCGACCACCTGTCCCGTCGAGACGCGGATCCGCCCGCTTCCCGCGGGCACCCCTGCGACGGGGAGCACGGCGGTGGCCACGTCATCGGCCACCGCCGGCGGCTGCTGGCGGAGCGCACGCAGTTCTGCCGCCGAGATGGTGGCACCGTCATGATCGCCTGTGCCTTCCGGCTCGGATGCGAGCGCGCCGGGCCGGTCCGAGATCGACGACACGGAGTGCACGGTCGCGCCCCACAGCTGGTCGAAGTCGTCGTCGGGTGTCGGCGCGAGGGTGACCTCGTTCGGCAGCAGCGTCGCCGCATCCGCCGGCGGCTCGACGGGCGTCAGCCCCAGTTCCGCGAACGGGTCGGCTTCGCCGTTCTCGGTCTCCTCCGCCTCGTCTTCTTCGGCCTCGGGCGCATCCTCGACGTCCGCACCGTCCGGCACATCCTCGATCACGGGATCCGACGAGTCCCCGGCCGGCTCCGGCGCCTCGACGATCTCCGCTGCGTCCGCCGTAGCATCCGCCTCGGGACTCGATCCCGTTTCCGCTGGCGTCGGCTCCGCCTCATCCGCGTCCGCGGGAACGGCCGATCCAGCAAGCGCGCCGCTGCCTGCGGCATCCGGCGTCCCTGCAGCTGCGGACGCCGCAGGCGACGGCTCGCGCGGCGCGACGATTCCGGGAACGGGGAAGTGGGCGAGCAGTGGAGCCGGAGCGCCCGCGAGGGCCGCGGCAGAGACGCCCATCGACGCTGAGACCACGACCGGCACCGGGCCGAGCGCTCCGGAGAGCTGCTCGGCGTCGGCGGGCTCGAGATCTGCGCTCACGGCTGCGGCGAGGACGAGCCCCGTGTGGACGGGAAGGACCGACCCGGACCCCGCGTCTTCGACGGTGATCTCCACTCGGCGGGCGCCGGCGATGAACCGCTCGCTCCAGGTGGTGACCTCAGCTCCCGTGAGCTCGATCTCATCGGACGCGTTGCTGACGCGGGCGACGACGCGTCCGCGCAGGGCGATCCGGAGGTCCGACCCCTCGGCGACCGCGGCGGCGAAGGGCGGCAGCGCCGTGAACGAGCCTCCGGCGTGCGATGTCAGGACGTCGACGACGGTGGCGAGGGTCTTGGCAGGGGGGAGACGGTCCCAGAGACCGGAGATGATGTCGCCGGGCACGTCCGGCGGCAGCGCCACGAGGGCGCCGGGCATGACGAGCAGGTACCACTGTCCCGGTCGGTAGATCGTCTGCATCAGCGAACCCCTCCTGCTGCGGTCTCACGCGGACGCGTGTCCATGTCGATGTCGTCGGTCTCGATGGGCGTGCCCGGCCGAGTGGCGACCGAGACGGCATCCACGATCACCACGGTGATGTTGTCGCGACCTCCCGAAAGCACCGCTTCCTCCACGAGGATGTCGGCGGCGGCCTGCGGATCGGGCGTCGTCTGCAGAACCTCGCGGATGCGGGCATCCGGAACCTCGGAGGTCAACCCATCGGAGCAGATCATCATACGGTCGCCGAGTTCGGCCGGGAAGAGCCAGTAGTCGGCCTCGCCCGTGCTGCTCGCACCGATGGCCCGCGTGATGATGTTGCGACGTCGGTCGGTGACGGCATCCTCGGCGCTGAGCTCGCCTGCTTCGATGAGTTCCTGAACCACGGAATGGTCGACGGTGATCTGCTCGAGATCGCCGTCGGCCAGGCGGTACGTGCGCGAATCGCCGATGTTGAGGGCCAGCCAGTACCCGATGCCGTCGACGGTGGCGATGACGACCCCGCTGAGGGTCGTGCCTGCGCGGCCGTTGCCCGCGCTCGAGAGCTCCTCGACGCCGGCCCTCGAACGCCCCAGCGCCAGGCGGACGTCGTCGAGAGCGAGGGCGCTGCGACCGATGTACCGCGAGAACTCGGCGATCACGGTGGCGCTGGCGCGCTCCCCCGCCTCGTGCCCACCCATGCCGTCTGCCACCAGGAACACCGGGGTGCTGGCGAGATGCGCGTCTTCATTGAGCGCGCGACGGAGTCCCGGGTGCGTGGCCGACCCGGTCGTCACGGTCAACGCGGCGCTCACGCGTACCCGCCGACGGTGACGATGCGGTCGCCGATCTCGATGGCGTCACCGAGCCGGACCGGCACACGCTGTCCCGGAGGACAGGCGATCCGCTGCCCCTCGCGCACGATGGTCATGCCGTTCGTCGAATGGCGATCCAGGACCCAGCCGCCGGACGTCTCGGCCGCGGCCTCGAAGTGCGTCTTCGACAGCGAGAGCGTCTCATCGCGCACCGGAACCACGGTCGCCCCCTCTTCGGGCGCAGGGTTGCGTCCGAAGATGGTGCGGCGCGAGACCGACACCCTGGTGCCGTCGTCCCAGGTGAACACCAGGCGATGCCCGGGAATGCTGATCCGCGTGTCCTCGAGTTCGGCGTCGTCCGGGTCCATCGCTGTCGGGGAGAGAGGTGCGGCGGGCGCGGGCGCGGCGAGCGTCGCTGCTGCCGGCGTTGCTTCTGCCGGCGCCGGAGGAGCGGCCGCAGCGGAGAACGGCGACGGCGGTGCCACCGGGGGCGTCTGCGGAATCACGGCGGGAACGGAGGGCGCCGCGGGAACCGGCTCCGCCCGCGGGGGCGGCGCGTCCTGCGTCACGCCGGGAACATACGCGATGAGCGACCCTGCGTCGGCGATCGGCGCAGCCGGAACGACGGGCCTCGGTGCTGCGGTGGGGGCGCTCTGCGGGGCGGCACCCGCGACCGGAGCGCCGACGGGCGCAGGCGGCGGCGACACCCTGGGGGCGGCCGGTGGTGCGAAGGTCGGAGCCCCGCCCGACGATGCCGGTGCCGGGATGCCGGGGATCGGCGCCGGATGGGACGGAGGCGTCGTCGGGGCCTGCGCGTGCGGCGGCGGGGCATCGGTCCGTGCCTCGCCCGCCGTCCGCGCATCCACCATCAGCGACTTGGCGACCTTGTCATGCCAGCCCTGGAACCGTCCGGAGCCGTCGAACAGCGGCGTGAAGTAGCCGACGACGATCGAGGCGGCGAGGCCGAAGATGATGTTGCGCAGCAGCGTCCGCCCGAATCCAAGCGGCCCTCCGTCGACGGCAGACTGGAGCCGCAGCCCCTGCGCCCGCATGCCGATCGACCCGTTCTTCGACTGCATCATCGTGTAGACGAAGAACCACCCGATGAGGATCAGGCTGACGATCGGTCCGCCGACCACCAGGGTCCCGAACATCCCCTCGACCGAGCCGGCCAGCGACGCGGCAAGCAGGAGCCCGCCGCCGAGGACGATTCCCAGTCCCCCGGCGATCAGCGCGTCGATGAGGTAGGCCACCGCCCGTCGCGAGACGGGTGCGACCTGTCCGAACGCAGGCTGTGTCATGGGGTCTCACTCTCGGACGACGGGGAAGTGCTGCTCTTGATGGTGCCAGGTTCACGGCGAACCCGCGCGGCGGCGGCGTCCTTGAGTCCCTGCAGCTGCTGCGAGACGGCGGTGTCGCCCATCAGCGATCGCAGGCTCAGGCGCGCCTTGATGCGCTTCCAGAATCCTGCCTCGCTGCCGAGCCCGCCGACGATCTCGTCGACCTCGCTCCAGAACGCCTCGACGTCTTCGGGCGTCGGCTCGCGGGGTCCGAAGACCTCGGCGTCGGCGCGCTGGGCGAGTGCGGTGACGGCCGGGATCGCGAGCGAGCTTTCGACGGCGACGGCCTCCTCGACGCGGGTGCCGCCGGGAGCGAGCCGCGCCCCGTAGTCGACGGCGCGGTCGGTGAGCTCGTCCCAGCCGCCGCTGATGCGGTCGGCGGTGCGGGCCGCTGCGCGGCGCGAGCGGCGCTTCGCCGCCTTCCATGCCCCGATCACGATGAACGGCGACATCAGCAGCGCGATGATGCCGAGAGAGATGCCTCCGATGAGGAGGATCGCGCCGATGATTCCGGCGATGTTGAGGCTCTCGTCCTCGGACTCGCGGTCGTCCGGCAGGGTCGGCGGCAGGTCGACCGGCTCCTGCGGCGGGGGCGGCGGCTGCAGCACCTGAGGTTTCGGATCGACCTTCGGCTTGGTGTTCTGATCGTTCGGAACCTTGTCCTCGGGCGGAGTCGGGTTGAACGTGACCCAGCCGACCCCCTCGAAGTTGATCTCGACCCACGCGTGCACGGTGTCGCCGTTCGCCTCGAACAGCGGTGCACCCTCCTGCTCCTCGTCGGGGTAGAAACCCATGACCACGCGAGCGGGAATGCCGACCTCGCGCGCGAGCAGCGCCATCGCGACGGAGTACTGCTCGTCGTCGCCGATCATCTGATCGCCGCCGATGAGCGTGGAGATGCGCTCGGCGGTGTGCCCCGCGCGCGAGAGCACCTCGCCCTCGAGCCCGTGGCTGAAGAATCCGCCCTCTGCGAGGAAGGTCTCGAGCGCCCGGACCCGCTCGATCGGCGACTCGGCTTCGGCGACCGTCTCGGCGGCCAGAGAGGTCAGCTCCTCGGGCACGTTGCTCTGCTTCGGCAGAGCAACCGACCCGAAGTCGACCTCGGCGAGCTGCTCGTCGCTGAGCTCCGCGGGGATGACCGTCTCCACCGTGTAGGAGTCGCCGGACTTCAGCCTCGGAGTCGCCACCGCGGTGCCGGTGGCTCCGTTGTAGTACGTCCCGCGCTGCAGCTCCTCCGCACGATCACCATCGAAATGGATGGCCGACACCGCTCCGGCACCCGGCACCCACACACCGTTGTACTCGTCGATCTCGATCTGCAGCGTGACGGGGATGCCTTCGGCATCCGACGCCATGTTCGATCGCAGCGGTGAAAAAGCGCTGGACGACTCGGGGCCGCCGTCGGTGACGTTGTAGACCATGCCGTCGAACTGATCCATCGCGGCGATGCGGATGCGCGTGCCCTTGGGCAGGCCACGCACGGTGAACAGCGTCTCATCGGCGTAGTCGCGCACCTGCTTGCGGAACGCCTGAAGCGGGCTGGGATAGTCGCGGATGTTGAACGGCGGAATGATCACATCGCGGAAGATGTGACGGGGCGTCGTGGGTGTCGCGAACGCACTGGTCGCGACACCGGCACCGCCCGCGATCGCGAGCACCGCGACTCCGGCGATGAGCCGGCGCATCCGCATATGAGCGGCACGGGCGGGGTCGACCTCACTGACCGAGATGGCCGCGTTCTGCGGCGCCCAGAGCTGACGCAGCGCGAGCCACGCGATGGTGAGGGCCGCGAACACCAGACCCTGCACGGCCGGAACGGCCGGCTCCGGCGTGCCGAGGGCGATGACGAGGACGAGCATGACCCCGGCGGGGATCAGCGCCCATGCCACCAGGGGCAGACGCAGAGCGAGGGATGCCGTCAGCACCGTGATCACGAGGGTGAGGACGAACGGCACGATGAGGTGCCCGTCGGCAGCCGCGACCGGGGCCATCGTGGTGAGCAGCCCCTTCCACGAGGTGACGACGCCCAGTGCGAGCTGCTGCAGGGTGTCGAGCGTCGGGATGAATCCGGCGATCGTGGTGTGTGGCAGCGCGAGCGCTCCGCCGAAGACGAAGTACGCCGCGATCGTCAGGCCGGTGATGATCAGGATGCCCCAGCGTCGCCACGCCGAGACGGCGGCGATCGCGAGACCGAGGAGCAGCGCTCCGATCGCGGCCGGCAGGTAGGTCGGGCCGGCGAACGTGGGCCAGAACCCGACGATCGAGACGCCGACGAGCAGCGTGGTCGCGACCAGATCGAGGATCCAGCGGCGCAGCGGAAGGGCTGTGGGGGCGGGTGCGGTCATGCGAGCACCTTCTGCAGAGCGAGGGGGACCTGTTCGAGTGCGCCGATGGTGATGACATCGGCATCCCCGATCCGGCGAAGAGCGGGAGATGCGGCGGTGCGGTCGGCGACGACGGCGAGCACTCTGGCACCGAACGGCTGCCGGGCGCAGGCGAGCCGCAGTGTTTCGGTCGACACCTTCGCGCCGCACACGAGGACGACGACGCTCGCCAGCGGCATGGTCGCCGCGAGGACTCCGGCGAGTTCGGCGATGCCGCCGTCCCGGGGCTTGCTGCTCTCGACGGCGGCCAGCGAGTCGAGCAGTTGCTTGCCGGTTCCGGCGGGCAGTTCCCGTCCTTGCACGCGCATGTCGACGCGCTGCGAGTCCCGGATCGCGCGGAGTCCGATTGATCCCGCCGCCGAGATGGCCAGCTCGAAGTCGTCCGCCGAGGCGTAGTCGCCGGATGAGCGGGAGAGCCCGATCACGAAGTGGGACCGGCGGGTCTCCTCGTACTGCCGCACCATCATCACCCCGGTGCGCGCCGTCGAACGCCAGTGCACGTGACGGAGGTCATCGCCCGGCTGATACTCGTTGAGGGCGTGGAACGAGACGTCGTCGCGCGAGAGGTCGGCGGCCGGAAGCCCCTCGAGATCGCGCAGGTACCCCAGCGACTGCCCGTCGAACAGCACCGTGCGGGGGTGCACGTAGAGATCGACTGGGTCGTCGCGTCGATGCGCCCGCTCGAAGAGCCCGAGCGGATCGCCGCGGACGACGCTCACCGGACCGACCTTGACGACGCCGCGCTTCTGTGTCGGGATGGCGAAGAGCTCCTCCGCCTCCTCACCGGGCGCGAGACGCTGAATGCCGAATTCGCCGCGCCCGGACCCGACGGGGAGCACCACGCGCGATGGCAGGATCGCCCTGGTCCCCCGGTTGGCGAGCGTCAGAGCGCCGACCGCGCGCTCTCCGACGACGACACGGGTGCGGGCGAGATCGAGCGAGACGTCGTAGGCGGTGCGACCGATGAGGAACAGGGCACACAGCGCCACGGTGATGACGAGCACGATGGCTGCCACCGCGAACTCGGACCATCCGGCGATCTGCCCGATGAGCCAGAATGCGACGGCGATCGCCATCAGCACCCATGCCAGCGGGCGAATGGATGCCGTGATCTTGCGAAGGCGCGCCAGAGCGCGCGCACCGAGCACCACCGCGATATCACGCCATCCGGCGTCGCGGTCGGTCCGCGCCGGTGGCGCCGCCTGGATTGCCTCCGCCGTCATCAGGCCGCCGTTCGGGCCTGGGGAGCGGCGACGCCGTCGAGCACGCGCGCGATGACGACATCGCTGGTCGTACCGGCGAACTCGGCCTCGGGGTCGAGCAGCAGGCGGTGCTGCCACACCGGACGCGCGAGCGCCTTGATGTCATCGGGGAGGACGAAGTGACGGCCGTGGGCGGCGGCCCAGACCTTCGCGATGCGGATCATTGCGATCGCGCCGCGCACCGAGACGCCGAGCCGGATCGCTGAGTCGTTGCGGGTCGCCTCGGTGAGCTGAGCGACATACCGCAGCACGGCGGGCTCGACGTGCACGGATGCACCGAGGTCGGCCATGTCGGCGACGGCACTCGTCGTGATGATCGCACCGAGACCGGCGGACGGGTTGCGGTCGGAGGCGCCGGCGAGGATACTCTCGGTGATCGCGAGGTCGGGGTAGCCGATGGATGTCTTGATCAGGAACCGGTCGAGCTGGGCTTCGGGGAGCTTGTAGGTACCGGCCTGCTCGATGGGGTTCTGCGTGGCGATGACGAGGAACGGACGGCCGGCCTCATGGGTCACGCCGTCGACGGTCACCCGCGACTCCTCCATCACCTCCAGCAGCGCAGACTGCGTCTTCGGCGAGGCGCGGTTGATCTCATCGGCGAGCACGATCGAGGCGAAGATCGGCCCCTTGTGGAACTCGAACTTGTGCGACTGCTGGTCGTAGATCGTGACACCGGTGACGTCGGAGGGGAGCAGGTCGGGCGTGAACTGAATGCGGGCGCTGGTGCCCTGCACGGTCGCCGCGAGTGCTTTGGCGAGACTCGTCTTGCCGGTGCCCGGTGCGTCCTCCAGGAGCACGTGGCCCTCGGCGAGCATCGAGGCCAGCACGAGGCCGACGATCTCGCGCTTGCCCTGCACCGCCTTGTCGATGTTGTCGACGAGACGATGGAAGGTGCCCTGGAACCAGGCGGCCTGCTCGGGAGTCATTGTCATGTCAGTTCATTCCTTTGTCTGTTCGTGAAGTCGAAGGCGGGCAAGGCACGGCTATGGCCGCGCCCAGAATCTCTTCTCGGTGTCGACACCGTCGCCCCAGCCCTGGATGTCGACCCAGACGTCCTGACCGTCACGGCCGGCCCAGCAGCCCAGCTGCTGCGAGCCGCTCCCGTCGAAGTTGACGGTGTTCGCGCTGGCGATCTGCCCGGAATTCGTCGAGTGACACGTGACCTGTGCACTCCCGATGTTCAGGTTCTTCCAGTTGACGACGAACCGGCGGCATCCGTTCACGCAGCTGCCGGCGGCGTCACCCTGAGTGACCCAGACCTCCGCGGCCGGCGGTTGGTTCGTCCGGTCCGACGCCGACGCGATCGGCGTCCACTGGCCGGCGGAGTCCTGCGCGCGAACTTGGATGCTGTGCGTCTCGTTGTACCCGTTTCCGACGGTGCGTGACCCGTTCTGCTGGTTCACGGTCTGCCAGCCGCCGCCGTTCACATTGATCTGCGTGGTCTCGATCGGGCGGCCGTTGCCAGATCCTCGAGAATCCCAGCTGAGTTCGACGCTCGTGCCGAGGTTCCGCGCACCCGCGCTGGGCGCGGTCGGCGGACCGTACGGTCGTCCGGAGGCCGCCGCTGACGGCCCGCCCGTGTACGTGCTGCCGCCGACGTTCGAGACCCCTCGAACCTGAACCTGGTACGTCGTCCCGTTCGTCAGCCCGTTGATCACGCCGTTGGCGGGAAGGCCGCTCCACGTGCCGCCCCCATTGATCGTGTACTGGTACGAGACTTCACTGGTGCTGGCACCGTTTCGAGAACCGGGAGCAAACTCCACGAGCATCGAACGATCGCGCTCCTCGATTCGTGTGATCGTCGGCGCCGACGGTGCGATGACGCCGCGGCGCGGCGCGGACATCGCGCTCCACTCGCCCCAGCCGGCTTTGTTGTGTCCCCGGATGCGGTAGGTGTACGGCGTCTCAGACGTCGGCACCACGACCGCCTGACTGTTCGTCCCGGGGCTCGGCGTCAGAGTCCTGTGGAGGGTGGAACCCTCCCAGACCTCGAGCTCATAGGCATCGATCGCGTCACCGTTCTGGGGCGGTGTGTCCCAGGCAACCTGCATCTGCGCCTGCGGCGGGACGGGAGAGAGCTCCGATGTCCTCGGTGCAGCGGCTGCGAGCGGGGGCCCTGCAGGCACCTCGGACGCCGACCAGTTGCTCCAGCTCGACGGCTCCGGGGCCCGGTTGTGAGCCTGCACGCGCACCTGGTAGTTGCCGCCGTTCTCCAGCCCCTCCCACTTGATGGAGTTGCCGGTGACCTCCTTCTGGGTGATCCCGGAGGGCGGCGCCGGAGAGATCTCCAGCGTGTAGCGCTCCACCGGAGAGCCCGGCGTCGTCGGCGTCGTCCACGCCACGTCCAGCGACTTGTCGCCGAACTTCAGAGTGGGCGGGTTCGGGGTGTCCGGACGCGCATCCGGACGAGCGACGGCCGAAGACCCTGACGGCTTCGACTCCCCCACCCGGTTGGTCGCGGTGACCTGGAAGACATACTCCACGTTGTTGGTGAGCCCGTCCAGCGTGCACGTCGTCGACTGGCACTCCTTCGAGTACGGGTTGCCCTGCACGGACTTCACCGTGTACTTCGTGATCTCCGCACCGTTGTTCGACGGCGCACCGTAGGAGACCACCACTGTCCGGTCCTGCACGCTCGTCACGGTCGGCGCACCGGGAGCCTCCGGGACGCCCTGCACGGTGAGCACGACCTGTCCCGTCGCCTCACGCTCAGGATCTTCCGTCGCATCCTGGATGCGGTAGCGGACCACGAGAGATCCGACGAAGTCGTCGGACGGGGTGACGACCACGTCGTCGCCCTTCACGCTCGCACGCCCCGCGCCGGTCTCCACCGTGGCTTGCAGCAGCTTGAGAGGAGTCTCCGGGAAGGGGTTGAAGTCGTTCGCGAGCACCGGCACCGTGACGGTCTTGCCCTGATCCGCCTCGGCGATCGTGTCGGTGTTGGCCGCCGGCATCGCGCGATTCGACGCCGTCACCTGGACGAGGACGGTGCCCTCGACGGGCTCGGTCTCGCCGTCGTCGATGCGCAGGGTCAGCGTCAGCGCGGTGCCCTTCTTCGCGTTCGACGAGGCCTCCACCAGCAGCTCGTCGTCGTCGATCTTCGCGCTCACTCCCTTGCCCTCACCGTCGAGCAGGGTGTACTTGTGCTTGCCCTTGTCCTCCGGATCGGGATCCGTCGTGAGCGCCGCCAGATTCAGCGCGGTCGCCTTCTCGCCCGGCGCGACGTTGACCGCGCCGCGGATGAACACCGGCTGCTGATTCTCGGGCGGCAGCACGTTGATCGGGATGCTGAGCGTGGCCTTGCGTCCCTCGGGGTCATCCGGACCCGTTCCGTCGGTCACCTCGAACGTCAGCGCGTCCTGCCCGAAGTACCCGGGCGCCGAGGTGTACACGAGCGTCTTCTGGTCTTTGACGAGGTCCGCCCCGTCGGCGTTCACCGCGCTCACCTTCGCGTGCTCGGTGATGACGACGTCGCCGCCACCGGCTACGGTCACGTACTTCGACAGCGGCACTTCCTTCGTCTCGCCGCTCTTGACCTCCAGCGGCTTCGTCGACGTCAGGGTCGGACGCAGGCCCTCCTCCGACGGGACGAAGATGAAGGCGGATGCCGCGAGTCCGTCCTGATCGGTCAGCGTGTAGCGGATCAGCTGCAACGTGTCGGTGACGGTGACGCGCACCTTGCCGTTCTCCAGCAGCGTCGCGCCCTCGCCGACCTCGAGGTCGAGGCGCTCCGTCGTGCCGTCCGGGTCCTCGTCGTTCTCGAGGATGTCGATGTCCGCGCTGAGCGAGCCGTCCTTGAGGTCGAGCGGACGCACGCGATCGTCGCGCGCCACCGGCGCCAGCAGCGGCACATCCTCGTCGACCCTGACTTGCAGCACGGCGGTCGCCGTCGCGCCTCGCGAGTCGGTGATCGTGTACTGCAGCGAGGTCTCCAGAGGGTTGTTCGGCGCCTGCACCAGCACCCGGTCGCCCGAGACGCGCGCAGTGAGACCCTGATCGCCCGGCACTTCGAGCCCGTCCTCGACGAGGGCGACCTTCTCGCCCTCGGGGTCGGAGTCATTCACGAGCACCGGCACGGCGATCTCGCGCCCTGGCCGGACGACGACGGCATCCTTCACCGCGTACGGCGCCTGGTTCACCTGCTCTGCGGGGGCGATGCCGACGCGGATCGTCGCGACCCCCTCCTTGCCCAGGCGGTCACGGACGCGGTATTTGAAGACGTCGACACCCGTCGACCCGTCGAACGCCTCGTAGGTGAGGTAGTTCTGCGCGATCTCGGTGATCCGGCCCTTGGTCGGGCTGGATGAGACGTCGATGAGCTCGACCGAATCGCCGTCGCCGTCGATGCCGTCCAGCGGCACGGCGATGTTCACCTCGGTGCCGCTGAGAGCGCGCGCGACGAGATCGCGCGGTCGCGGCGCCGCATTCGTCTCCTCGTCGATCGGCAGGATCTGGATCGTGACGTAACCGGCGGCCTTCTGCTGCCGTGAATCGACGGCCTCGTACGTCAGGTAGACCGTCTTCGCCTCGGGACCGGCCTTGAACCGCACGACGTCCTGCGAGACGAACGCCTCGCCGTCTTCTGGGTCGACGAACGGTTCGATGAGCTCGGGAGACAGGTGCAGGGCGTCATCGCTCGGGTGGGTGTCGTTGTCGAGAACCGGGATGGTGACGACGTCGCCGGCTCGCACGTAGACGGTGTCGGGGTTCGCGATCGGCTGCAGGATCTCCTCCGGCGCCGGGATCGGCACGACCACGACCTCACCTTCGGCGGACTGCTCGCCGTTCGAGATGCGGTACGCGATCCGCACCTGTTCCTCGAGTGTGCCCTGATCGGTGATCCGCAGCGTCTCGTGGTTGATCACCGAGACCGAGACGCCGGTGTTCGGCTCGATCGACACCGATTGGACGACGAGGATGCCGCCGGCGGGGTCGGTGTCGTTGTTGAGCACGCCGATGAGCACGTCGCCGCCCGTCGGAAGCAGTGCGACATCGCGCACCGCGACCGGCGGCAGGTCGACCTCGGTCGCCTCGGTGACATCGATGCGCACGAGGCCTTCGCCGTTCTCAGGACCGGCGGTCGCGAGGTACTGCACGTAGTAGACCCCGACAGCAGGCGCGGAGAACGTGAAGGTCTTGTTGGTGAAGTCCGGAAGGACGGTCGCCCCCGGCACTTCGTCGACGCGGCCGAGTCGCAGCGGCTCGCGGCCGGAACTGGTGTCGTTCGCGAGCGGAGCGACGGTGATCTGCTCGCCGACGCGGGTGACGACGTGATCGGCGTTCGTCTTGGGCTTCGTCGTGCCCTGTGCCCGCACGTCGAGCGTGATCGTCGCGGTGGTCATCTCGCCGAAACCGTCGGCGACGGTGACCTGCACATCCTTGCGACCCTGCAGGCTCGCGGTGGCCTTGTAGGTGAGCTGGCCGTCGGTGCTGAAGTCGACCTCGTCACCGGGGGCGGCGACGACCTCCTTCAGGTAGATGTCATCGCCGTCCGGATCGATCCAGTCGGGCAGGACGTTGTATGAGACCGTGCCGCCGGATTCCACGGTGAGCGAGGTCTTGCGCTTCGGCGCCGGCGCGCCGTTCGTGTTCCAGTCGTGCACCGAAAGCGTCACTGTGGCGGTGTCCTTGCCACCGCGACCGTCATCGACCTCGTACAGGAAGGTGCCGGAACCGGTCGCATCCTCATTGACGGCGATCTGCAGGGAGCCGCCGTTGTAGATCGGCTGCACCATGCCGATCGAGGGCTGCTGCTCTGCCATGGCTGCGACGAGGACGTCGCCGTCAGGATCGTTGTCGTTGTCGATCACCGGCAGGAGCGCCGACGCACCGGGTCGCACGCCGAACGAGTCGTCTTCCGCGATCGGCGGGGTGTTCACCTCACTGCGCTCAGGAAGGGTCGTCTCGACCGTCTCCTCGGTCGACTCCTCCTGGTTCTCGGTCTCACCCTCGGGCGGCGTCAGGTCGTTCCAGTTGTCGACCCGCTGCAGGCTCTCATTCGCCATCCACGCCGCACCGCCGACCGCGTCGTTGAGGATGATGACGTCGCGGTTCACCCGGAACACCAGGCTCGACGAATCCTCTGCGCCCTCCACCGTCGCGTTGACGTCGTTCGCGTCACCGGGGCACTCGCGCACGAACGCCGCAGACCCCGCCCACGCCGCATACGTGCAGCCCCGCAGGGACACCGGAGCCGCCGGAGCACCCTCGCCACCGGCATCCGTCACGGTCGGCTCTGCGCCGTCCAGCGGCACCCGCACGAGCCCGGTGGCGGTCGCGACCGCCACCGCATCGCTCTCTGCGGATGCCTGCTGCAGCACCGCGTCGTCGGCGCCGGGGATCTCCGTGCGCAATCCGCCCGGTGAAATGACGGCACCCGAGGCGGAATCCAGCACGACAGGCATGCGACCCACGGCGGTGACCGTCGACTTCTCCGATGCACCGCCCTCACCCAGCGACGCCGTCGACGGTTCCAGTGGCTCGCCCTCATTGTCGACCGGAACCGTCACGACCTCGCCGCGAGCGGTCGACAGCCCGAAGACCGTACCGTCGTGGGCGACGGCGACATCGGCGTTCTTGCCGAGCTCGGCGACCGGTTCTCTCGCCTCGATCTCGAACCCGGCGATGCCCTTGACCGCGACGACCCAAAGGTTGCCGGACTTCCGGTCGAGGATGGCGGCGGTCTGATTGCCGAGATCGACCTTGGCGGAACTCGGGATGCTCGCCGAGTCGCCCATCGAGACGCGTGCCGGGTCGA
This sequence comes from Microbacterium sp., assembly GCF_031179285.1. GTDB lineage: Bacteria > Actinomycetota > Actinomycetes > Actinomycetales > Microbacteriaceae > Microbacterium. The sequence goes on from NZ_JAPSHY010000006.1 coordinate 78,661, forward strand.
CCGCACTGACGGTGGAGGCGCCTTCATCGACGACGAGCACGTTGGTGGCATCCTGCAGGATGTCGTAGTTCTCACCGACAGTGCGAAGACCACCGTCGATCACCGTGGACTCGTGGTTGAAATGACCGACGAGCAGACTCGAGGTCTTCGTTATCCAGACCCCGCCGTCGTTCAGATCGACCTTCGTGGTCGGGAAGCCCTCATAGGTGAGGGCCATGGTCGTGATCGCGATGACACCCGCGGTCACGCCGGCGACCGAGGCCAACGCCTTCGGCCGCGCGCGCACCCACGACAATGCCTTCATTCGCACTTCCCCCTGGATCGACAGCACTGAGCTCTCTTGTCACGCGGCGACGACACGCCGAGCGCACCCGATCATCCTAACCGTCTGAGGCAGCCGCGATCGATGGGGAGAAATGCCCGTCCTCCGCCGCTCGACCGGGATGCGGTGACGACGAGCGGAGCACGCCACCCGCGTCCGACGCTCAATAGTACGAAGGCTCCGCCGACGACGGGTTCCCGCCGATGATGTTCACGCCCTTCGCACCGGGGAACCCGTTGTAGCACTGCAACTGGATCGCGCCATTCGACGGGATGCTCACCGGGAACCCCGCGTTGTTGCCGAACACCACACCGTCACGGGTGCATTCGATCCGGTAGGAGCCGCCCGCGAAGTTCGAGGTGTTGAGCACGAGGTAGTAGCACCCGTTGCCCGAGCAGCCCCCGACGTACGAGCCCTTCGTCACCCAGGCACGCGGCTGCGGCGGATCGTTCGTGCGTGCCGACGCCGACACGACCTGCGACCACTGGCCGGCGGCATCCCGCGCACGCACCTGAATGCTGTGCGTCTGGCTGTAGCCGTTGCCGAGATCGCGGCTGCCGCTGAGCCCGAGGTTCTGCCATCCGCCGTTGTCGAGGCTCACCTGCACCTCGACGATGTCGCGGCCGTTGGGCGCCGGCGGCGACCAGGCGACGCGCACCGACGTGCCGAGGTTCGTCGCCGAGACGCCGGGGTTCTGCACAGGCCCGTAGGGTTGCAGCGCGGCTGTCGGCGCGGACTCCGCGCCGGGCTGGGACTCCTGCCCGCCGACCACCGAGTACGCCCGAACGCGCACGATGTTCTGGGAGTTGTTCGCCGCGTTGATGCGCCTACCGTCCCAGTTGCGGCTCCAGCCACCGCCGTTCACCGAGTACTCGTACCGGACCTCGTTGGCGGCTGCGCCGTTCGTGTCCGACAGCGAGTACGTCACGGTGACGAAGCCGTCGCCCTCGCTCGTGCCGGTGATCGTGGGCCTGCCCGGGCTGCCGAAGGCGCGCTGCGGAGCCGATGAGGGGCTCTGCGCACTCCAGCCCGCCTTGTTGCGCGCGCGGACGGCGTACGTGTAGTCCGACGTCGAGGTCGCGACGGTGACCGTCTGGCTGCGCTGTGAGCCGGCGATACCCGGGATCCGGTTGACGACGGCGCCGCCGCGCATCACGATCAGTTCGTATTCGGCGATGGCGTCGCCGTTCTGCGGCGCGGCATCCCACGTCACCGTCATCTGCGCCTGGTTTCCGACCGATGGCGCGCTCTGCGCGCGAGGCGCGGCCACGGTTCCCGGCACCCCCGCCGGGATCTCGCTCGCCGACCAGACGCTCCAGGTCGACGGCTCCGGGGCGCGGTTGTGTGCACGGACGCGAACCTGGTAGTCGGCGCCGTTCTCGAGCCCCTCCCATTCGAGCGAGTTGCCCGTGACGCCGGCCTTCTGCGCCACGCCGGAGGGGGGCGCGGGAGAGATCTCGAGCGTGTAGGACTCGACGGGGGAACCGGGGGTCGAGGGCGTCACCCACGAGACGCTCAGCTTCTTGTCGCCGAAGACGAGTTTCGGCGGCGCGGGCGCATCGGGGCGCGCATCGGGGCGCGCGACGGCGGATGCCGGGGAAGGATCACCGTCGCCGACCCGGTTGGTGGCTGTGACCTGGAACACGTATTCGACGTTGTTCGTCAGGCCGTCCAGCGTGCACGTCGTGGACGAGCACTTCTTGGTGTAGTCGCCCGCGACGGAGCTCACCGTGTACGAGGTGATCTCTGCGCCGTTGTTGGCCGGCGGCGACCACGACAGCACCACGGTGCGATCCTGCACACTGGCCACCGTCGGCGTTCCCGGCGCCTCGGGCACGCCCTGCACGGTGAGCACGATGCGCCCGTCGACTTCGCGATCGGCATCCTTGGTCGCGTCCTGAATCCGGTAGCGCACGACCATCGATCCGACGAAGTCGGCCGACGGCGTGACGGTCACCTCGTCGCCGGTGAACTTGACGCTGCCGGCGCCGGTCTCCGGCACCGCCGAGACGACCTTCAGCGGGGTCTCCGGGAACGGGTTGACATCATTGGCCAGCACCGGAATCGTCACGGCCTTGCCCTGGTCGGCTTCGGCGACGGTGTCGGTGTTCGCCGTCGGCAGCGATCGCGTCGAGGCCGTCACGAGTACGGCCACCGAACCCTCGACCGGCGGGGTCGTGCCGTCGTCGATGCGCAGCTGCACGGTCGACGCGGTGCCCTTGGGGGTGTTGGAGTCGGCCTCGACGAGAAGCTTCGATCCGTCGATCCGGGCGGAGAGCCCAGCACCCAGCTTGCCGGTGATGCTGAAGCGGAGCTTGTCGGCATCATCCGGGTCGGGGTCGGTCGTGAGCGCCGCGAGATCGAGCTCGGTGGCGGGTTCACCCGGAGCGACCGCGACCTCGCCGTTGACGAACACCGGCTGCTGATTCTCGGGCGGGAGCACGGTGATCGGGATCGACAACGTGCTCTTGCGCCCCTCGGGGTCGTCCGGCCCCGTGCCGTCGGTGACCTCGAAGGTCAGCGCGTCCTTGCCGAAATAGCCTTGCCTCGACGTGTACACCAGCGTGTGCTGATCCTTGATGAGCGAGGCGCCGTCCGCGTTGACCGCGCTGACCTTCGCGGCCTCGGTGATCACGACGTCACCGCCGCCCGCGACGACGACATACTTCGACAGCGAAAGCTCCACCGTCTCACCGCTCTTGACCTCGACCGGCTTCGTCGACCTCAGCGTCGGGCGCAGCTCACTCATGGCGGGCACGAAGATGAACGCGGACGTCGCCTGGTCATCCTCATCGGTGATGGTGTAGCGGATGAGCTGGCGCTCATCGCCGATGGTGACGCTGATCGAACGGTCTTCCTGCACCCGGCCGCCTGCTTCGACGTCGAGCTCGAGCGCGTCGACCGTGCCGTCCGGATCCTCGTCGTTCGACAGCACGTCGACGTCGACCCGCAGCCCGTCCTTGACGTCGGCGGGAACCACCCGGTCGTCTCGGGCGATGGGGGTCAGGAGCGGCACTTCCTCGTCGACCGTGATCTGCAGCACCGCCGTCGACTCGGCGCCGCGAGCATCGCGGATCGTGTACTGGATGGATGTCTCGGTGGGGCCGTTCGGAGCTTTCACGACCACGCGATCGCCGGACACGCTCGCCGAGAGTCCGTCGGCGTCGGGGACCTCCAGTCCGCCCTTGACGAGGGCGATCGCGTCGCCTTCCGGGTCCGAATCGTTCGCGAGCACCGGAACCGCCACCGTGCGCCCCGGCCGCACCACGACCGAGTCCTTCACCGCGTACGGCGCCTGATTCGATGCATCGCCGGGAGCGATGCCCACGCGGATCGTCGCCGTGCCCTCTTTGCCCAGCCGATCTCGGACGCGATAAGTGAAGGTGTCGACGCCCGTGGCGTCGTCGAAGGCCTCATAGACGAGGTAGTTGCTGCCGTTCTCGGCGATCTGTCCCTTCGAGGGTGCGCTGTCCTGCCCGACGAGCTCGACGGAATCGCCGTCGGCGTCGATGTCGTCGAGCGGGATCGCGATGCGCACGCTCGAGCCGCTCAGGGCTCGGACGGTGATGTCACGCGGCCGGGGTGCGGCATTCGCCTCCTCATCGACGGGGAGCACCTGGATCGTGATGTACCCGGCATCCTTCTGGCCCGTCGAATCCACTGCCTCGTAGGTGGCATACACGGTCCGCGGTTCCTCGCCCGCCCGGAACCTCACCGAATCCTGGGAGACGAAAGCCTCGCCGTCCAGCGGGTCCACCAGCGGTTCGACGAGGTTCGGCGCGACGTGCAGCGCGTCACCGTTGGGGTGCGAGTCGTTCTCGAGGACCGGGATGGTCACGACATCGCCTGCTCGGACGACGACCTGGTCGTCGTTCGCCACCGGCGGCAGCAGCTGTTCCGGGCGGGGGATCGGGATGACGATGACGTCGCCCTCGGCCGTCTGCGTCCCGTTCGAGATGCGATAGCTGATGCGGACCTGCTCGTCGAGTGCACCCTGATCGCCGATGCGCAGGGTCTCATGGTTCAGCACCGACACCGACAGGCCGCTGTGCGGCGGCACGGTGACCGACTGCACGACGAGGATTCCTCCGGAGGGTTCGGTGTCGTTGCCGAGGACGCCGACGAGCACCTCGCCGCCCGATGGGAGCAGGGCGACGTCGCGCACCGCGATCGGAGGCAGGTCCGACTCGGACTTCTCCTGCACGTCGATGCGGACGAGCCCCGGCACCGCATTGGGTCCGGCACTGACCAGGTACTGCGCGTAATACACGCCGGGCGCATCGGACTGGAAGGTGAAGGACTTGTTCTGGAAGTCGGGCACGATCGTCGCACCGGGCACCTCGTCGACGCGGGCAAGTCGCAGCGGTTCACGCCCGGAACTGGTGTCGTTGGCCAGCGGCGCGATGGCGATGGACTCGCCCACGCGGGTCACGACGTGATCGGCGTTCGTCCTCGGGAGGGTGGATCCGGCCGGGCGGACATCGAGGCGGAGGACGCCGGTCTTCGTCTCCCCCATGCCGTCGGCGACCGTGATCTGCACGTCCTTGCGGCCCTGCACGCTGGCGACGGCGCGATAGGTCAGCTGACCGTCGGTGGTGAAGTCCACCTCATCGCCCGGTGCTGCCAGGACGTCCTTGAGGTACATGTCATCGCCGTCGGGATCGAGCCAATCCGGCAGCACGTTGTACGAGACGGCGCCGCCCTCCTCGACGGCGATCGCCGTGGTGCGCCGCTGCGTGGGAGCGGCGTTGGTGTCCCATCCGTGCACGGCGAACTGCACAGAGGCCTGGGCCTTCCCGCCCCGCCCGTCATCGACCTCGTAGGTGAAGGAACCGCCGCCCGAGGCATCTTCGCCGACGGCGATCTGCAGCGAGGCCCCGTTGTGGATGGGCTGCACCTCGCCGAGACTCGGCTGACTCTCGGCCAGTGCAGCCACGAGCACGTCGCCGTCGGCATCCGTGTCGTTGTCCAGCACGGGCAGATTCGTCGTGCGGCCCGGACGCACACCGAATTCGTCGTCGACCGCGACCGGTACGGTGTTCTGCTCGCTGCGCTCCGGCAGCGTCGTCTCGACCGTCTCCTCGGTGGATTCCTCTTCGTTCTCGGTCTCACCCTCGGGAGGGGTGATGTCGTTCCAGTTGTCGACGCGCTGCAGGCTGTCGTTCGCCATCCATGCCGCGCCGCCGATGGCGTCGTTGAGGATGATGACGTCGCGGTTCACACGGAACACGAGACTGCCCACGTCCTCGGCATCGCGGATGGTCTCGGCCACGTCGTTCACATCGCCGGGGCAGTCGCGGATGAAGCTCGCCGAACCCGCCCACGCACTGTACGTGCAGCCTCGCAGCCAGACCGGGGCCGCCGGGACGCCCGTGCCGTCGGCAGAGGTCGTCGTGGGCTCGCTCCCGTCGAGCGGCACGCGGACCAGCGCCGAGGCGGTCGCGATCGCGACGGCGTCGTTCTCAGCGGAAGACTGCTGCAGTACGGCGCCCTTCGCGTCGGGCAGCTCTGTGTGGAAGCCTCCGGGCGTCATCACCGCGCCGGATGCCGAATCCAGAACCACCGGAGTCCTGCCGACCGCGGTGATCGTCGCCGGTGCTTCGGATGCTTCGAGCTCATCGAGTGCGGCCACCGAAGTCTCCAGCGGCTGACCCTCGTTGTCGACGGGAATCGTGACGACTTCGCCGCGCTCGCTCGACAGTCCGAAGACGGTCCCGTCCGGCGCGACGGTCACATCGGCGTTCTTGCCGAGCTCGACGACCGGGTCCGCCGCCTCGATCTCGAACGATGCGATGCCCTGGATCGGCACGACCCACAGCTTTCCGGATTTCCCGTCGAGGACGGCCACCGTCTGGTTGCGCATCTCGACCTTCGCCGCGCCCGGAATGCTCGCCGAGTCACCCAGCGACACCCGTGCGGGGTCGATCGCGCTGACCGTCGACGCGCCTTCATCGACGATGAGGATGTTGGCGGCATCCTGCACGATGTCGTAGTCGTCTCCTGTGGTGCGAAGACCACCGTCGAGAACCGTCGACTCGTGATTGAAATGTCCCACCAGCAGGCTCGAGGTCTTGGTGATCCAGACGCCGCCGTCGTTCAGGTCGACCTTCGTGGTCGGGAACCCCTCGTACGTGAAGGCCATCGTCGTGAGGGCGACCACGCCGACCGTGACACCCGCCGCTGACGCCAGAGTCTTCGGCCGTCCCCGCATCCACGACAACGCCTTCATACCCGGCCCCCCAGGGTTCTGTGACTCACTTACCCGTCTGCGCGGCCAACGGCCCGCAGCACAACCGTCTCATCCTAACCGTGCGCGGGACGTATCCCGTGGGGAGTTCTCCCCATCGGGCGCCGACACCTCGGATCGGGCGACGTCAGGCCCGCCAGCATCCGGCGATGTGGTCGTCGACCATGCCTGTGGACTGCATCAGGGCGTACATCGTGGTGGGGCCGACGAAGCGGAAGCCGCGGCGGCGCAGCTCTTTGCTCATCGCGGTGGATTCGGGGGTGACTGCGGGCACGTCAGACATGGCTGCCGGTCGCGAACCTGCCGGCGTCGGCGCGAACGACCACATCAGCGCGTCGAGCTCGCCCTCGGCCATCTCGCGGACGAGCCGGGCATTGCCGATGGTCGCCTCGATCTTCGAGCGGTTGCGGATGATGCCGGCGTCGGCCATGAGCCTGTGGATGTCATTCTCGTCGAACGCGCCGACCACCGCGGGGTCGAACGCCGCGAACACCTCGCGGAAGCGCGGCCGCTTACGGAGGATGGTGATCCACGAGAGTCCGGCCTGGAATCCCTCGAGCGACATCTTCTCGAACAGGGCTCGATCACCGTGAAGCGGCGTGCCCCACTCCTCGTCGTGGTACCGGCGGTACTCGGTGTCGTCACCGACCCAGGCGCAGCGAAGGCGACCGTCGGGGCCGGCGATCAGGGAGGGCATGCCCTGAGGTTATCGCCCGCCACCGACGTCACTCGCCGATCGTGGCCGCGTCGATCACGAAGCGATAGCGGACGTCCGAGGCCAGCACCCGTTCGTAAGCGGCGTTGATCTCGGATGCCGGGATCACCTCGATCTCTGCGACGATGCCGTGCTCGGCGCAGAAGTCGAGCATCTCCTGCGTCTCGCCGATGCCGCCGATGTTGGAGCCGGCGAGCGACCGGCGACCGCCGATCAGCGACATGACCTGGACGGGGAGAGGCTCACCGGGTGCGCCGACGCACACCATGGTTCCGCCCACGTCGAGCAGGCCGAGGTAGGAACGCATGTCGATCACGGCGCTCACGGTGTTGAGGATCACGTCGAACGAGCGGCCCAACGCCCGGAAGGTGTCGGGATCGCTCGTGGCGCGGTAGTCGTCGGCGCCGAGTCGCAGCCCGTCGTCCTTCTTGCTCAGCGTCTGGGACAGCACGGTGACCTCGGCGCCGAGCGCATGCGCGATCTGCACGCCCATGTGGCCGAGCCCGCCGAGTCCGACGACGGCGACGCGGGTGCCAGGGCCGACGTTCCAGCGTCGCAGCGGCGAATAGGCGGTGATGCCGGCGCACAGCAGCGGGGCGGCCGCATCGAGCGGGAGGGAGTCGGGGATACGCACGACGAACGACTCGGTCACGACGACCTGTTCGGAGTAGCCGCCCTGCGTGACGGTCCCGTCGCGATCGGTGCTGCCGTACGTGAACACCGCCCCGCGGGCACAGAACTGTTCCTCGCCCTGCAGACAGCTGCGGCACTCACCGCAGGAGTTCACGAGGCATCCGACGCCGACCCGGTCGCCGATCGCATGCTTCGTGACATCGGCGCCGACGGCCGCGACGGTGCCCGTGATCTCGTGACCGGGGGCGAGCGGGTAGCTCTGCGGGCCCCAGTCGCCGCGCACGGTGTGGATGTCGGAGTGGCAGATACCGGCGAAGGCGATGTCGATGAGCACGTCGAGTGAACCGAGTTCACGGCGCTCGATCATGGTCTTCTCGAGAGGTGCGGCTTCACTCGGCGCGGCGTAGGCGGCGACACTGGTCATTCAGGCTCCTCGGTTGCGGGTCCTGCCGAGACTACCCCGCTGGACGTGGGCACCGGTTGACGGTTGCAATCGAGCGGATGCTTCGTAGGCTCGGACGATGAGCACCAGCAGCGAACGCATCGACGACTACCTCGCCCGCTATGCCGCCACGCTGACCGATCTCGACGCAGAGGCCGGATCGGCGCTGTGGTCCGTTCCGGGCATGATCGCAGACGATCGCGCCTCCCTCGTCGTGGAGTCCCGCGAGGCCATGGCCGAAGGCGTCAAGCAGTCCTATCCGCTCTATCAGCAGCTCGGCCTCGCATCCGTCGAGCATGAACTGCTCGAGATCGAGGAACTGTCGGATCGGCTGGTGCTGGTCCGGGTGCGGTGGCTCTTCCTCGACGATCGAGCAGACCTGCTCACCGACACCTTCAGCTACTACCTCCTCCGCGAGGAGGAGGATGACCTTCGCGCCGTCGTCTGCGTCGAGACGGATGCCGCCGAGAAGCTGCAGGCGCTCGCCGATGAGCGAGGCGTCGAACTCCCGCCCTCGTCCTGAGGCGCCGGTCAGCGGTCCTTCAGGTCGCCGAGCGGCTCGCGCTTGACCTTCTTCTCACGCACCGGAGCCGCGCCCGATGCCTCGAGCTCGGCGTAATACGCACGCGCCTCGTCCTGGCGCGCCTGCTCGGCACCCGAGGCGATCGGAGCGCGGACGTGCTCCGGCTCGTAGCCGAACGCGTTCACGAGGTCGAGCGCATACGGGCGCAGCCTCGCGCACAGGCGGTCGATGTAGCTCGAGACCGCTGCCGCGCGCTGCGTGGAGAGCCGACCATTGATGAGGTGCCACGCGAGGTGCTTCTCGATGAGCTGCAGGCCGAAGAGGTCGCGGAGCCACGTGAGGACCTTCTTGGTATCCGCATCCTGGATGCTGTGCACGGCGTCGGTGAACGCCTCCCACTGCAAAAGCTCGCCGTGAGCACGCGCCGCCTCGATGAGCTGCGCCTGGTTCTCGTTGAACAGCCGCGCACCGAGCTCCTTGTCCTTCGCCCCTGCGCGAAGGCGACCGGCGATGTCCGCCACCATCTGCTGCACGCGCCCGGCGATCAGATCATGCTGCTGCTCCTCGCGAAGGCCCCGCTCCACCGAGCGAGACACCTGGCCGAAGTCGGAGACCGCCTGACCGAGCTGTCGGAGCCCGGCGCCGTGGAAGACCTTGCCCGCGGTCATGCCGACCGCGAACTTCGCCAGCGCCGCGGCATCCTTGCCCTTGAACTGCTTGGCATAGTCGGTGAGAAGTCGCTTGCCGACGAGCTGCAGCAGCACGTTGTTGTCGCCCTCGAAGGTGACGTAGATGTCGAGGTCCTGGCGCAGGCCCACCAGCCTGTTCTCGAACATGAACCCGGCACCACCGCACGCCTCACGTGCTTCCTGCAGGGTGTCGAGGGCATGCCAGGTCGAGAGGGGTTTCAGCGCCGCGGCAAGGGTCTCGAGGTCCTCGCGGTCCTCCGGGGTGTCGATGCGGCCCGAGAACACGCCGTCGAACTTCTGCAGGAACTCATCGTGCGCGAAGATCTGCGCGTAGGTCGTCGCCAGACGCGGGAGCAGACGGCGCTGGTGCTTGCCGTAATCGAGCAGCACGACCTCCTCACCGTTCGCTCCTTCGAACTGACGGCGCTGGCTGGCGTACGTGATCGCGATGTGCAGACCCAGAGCGGATGCCCAGGATGCCGCACCGTCGAGCGAGACCCGCCCCTGCACGAGGGTGCCGAGCATCGTGAAGAACCGACGGCCGGGGCTGTCGATCGGGCTGGAGTACGTTCCGTCGGAAGCGACGTCGCCGTAGCGGTTGAGCAGGTTTGTGCGGGGGATGCGGACGTTGTCGAAGCTGAGGCGACCGTTGTCGATGCCGTTGAGCCCGCCCTTGAGACCGTCATCCTCGCGAGTGATGCCGGGCAGGTCCTCGCCGTCTTCGCCGCGAAGCGGCACGTAGAAGCAGTGCACGCCATGGCTCACCCCGCCGGTGATCAGCTGCGCGAACACGGTCGCGGCGATCCCATGGAGGGCGGCGTTGCCGAGGTACTCCTTCGTCGCCCCGCGGAACGGGGTGTGGATGACGAACTCCTCGGTCTCGGGGTCATAGGTCGCGGTCGTCCCGGCCGACGCCACATCGGAGCCGTGCCCGATCTCGGTCATGGCGAACGCACCGGGGATCGACAGGTCCATGACGCCGGGAAGCCACTTGTCGTGGTGCTCCTCGGTTCCCAGCTGCAGGATCGCCGAGCCGAAGAGGCCCCACTGCACGCCGGACTTGATCTGCAGGCTGGGGTCGGCGACCACGAGCTCCTCGAAGCCGGAGATGTTGGCACCGTTGTTCTCCTCGCCCCCGAAACGCTTCGGGAAGGCGCGGTGCACGCCCTTGTTGTCGACGAGGAGGTGCAGCTGGCTGATCACACGCTCTCGGTGCGCTTCCATGCCGAGCTCGTCCTTGCGCCAGAAGGCCGGGTCCTTGATCATCTCCCTCGCCTGACGGCGGGTATCGGCCCAGGTGCCGAGCAGAAGCTCGTTGACCTCGTCGACGTCGACCTGCGGGGCAGTCTCCGCGGCGGCAAGCTCGGTGGGAGTCGTCTCGGTGGAAGTCGTCGAAGGACGGACGGCGGCGTCGACCATGGGGTTCCTCTCGAAGAGAAGTAAGGATGCTTCCATGGTAGGTCTGCCACAAGTTGCACAGAACTCTGCTGTGCGGTCCCTCCAAGCGCGCGGTGGCCGGACGGCCGGGCCGATTGTCGTGTGGCGACAGAGCGGCTCGTTGCGGCCCGTCCCGGCCAGAGATGGAAAGTGCAGGTTCCCGGGCGCGGGAACCTGCACTTTCCACCTGTCAGCCGACGCGTTCGGCGACCGGCTCCGCGTGCTCACGCGCCGCAGGTGACGGCGGAGGCGATGATGTCGACGGCGGGCCGGCGGCGGCATCCCGCCATCGCCTGGCCACGCCCGCGCTCAGCCGCGCCCAGGTGCGGTCACGGATGAAGATCGAGTCGATCGCGATCATCGTGAGCGAGAACCAGGGAAGCCCCATCAGCACGGCGATGCCGATGTGGAAGGAGAGGATGCCGATGAGACCCAGGAGACGGGTCGGGCGCGTGAGCAGCATGAGCGGGAAGGCGACCTGCAGGATGATCGACCCCCAGCTGAAGGCCACCACCATCGGTCCCCACGCCGTCACCAGGTCGCTGAGCACCGGCCATGTGCCGAAGCGGGCCGTCTGCAGCGGGTTGTAGACCGCGTAGCCCTCGGCCCACGGGTCGCCCCCTGCCTTGAACAGTGCGCCGGAGGCATACACGAAGCAGACCTGCGCGGTGAGAGCGACGAGCGCGAGGTTGTGCAAAACCGTGCCGATCAACGCGGGCTGACTGTCGGGGGCGAACCACTCGCCCTTCTTCGCCCGCCGCCGCGCGTCGATCGACCACCGCGCCGCGGGGTCAGCGAAGAACAGCAGCAGCAGGGCGATGCGGAACATGTTGTCGCCCTGATCGCCGACCATGTCATTCGCCTCGATGAATCCGATCCACATGCAGAAGAAGACCGGAAGCACGATACGGAAGCGCCAGCCGATGGTGAACAGCACCGCCAGTACCGCCAGCAGCAGGTACATCACCGTGTAGAGGACGTCATTGCCCATCACGGCGTGGAAGGCGCTGAACACCCAGATCTTCGGGAAGTCGCTCACGGGCTCGGCGAGCTCTCCGTTCCACGCCGAGCCGGAGCCGAATGTGTACAGCCTCGTCGAGAAGTTCGATGCCAGCAGACCCAGCGCGGTGACGCCGAACAGGATGCGGGTGACGGCGAGACCGTAGAGCGCCTTCTTGCCGCCGTAGAGCCAGCTTTCGATGAAGCCCGAGATCTGTTCGATGGCAGAGATCACCATCGCCCAGAAGCCGGCGATCATGGCACCCGCGAACGTGAGCACCCGTGTGCTCATGGGCGGCTGAGGCGACGATGCCCTCTCGCCCGTCGAGTCCTTGCCGTTCTTCGTGGCAGAAGGAGCCGCAGTGGGCGTCACGTCCGGCCGCGCGTCGCGTTTGACCTTGGTGCCGCTCATCGCTGTGACCTCTCGAACTGGCTGCGGAACACGTCGCCGAAGGCGTCCCGGCTCTGTCCCTCTTCCTCCAGTGGCGCACGCCAGCCGGTGGTCGAGAACGTCGGGTCAGGCCGCTGCGCGTTGGGCTTGTTCCGGTCGGCGTACGGCACGACGTTCTGGCGGCTGACGCGGTACTGCACCTTCACCACACCGTCACCCCAGATGGCGTAGGCGACCTGCGTGGCATAGGCGGTGGCCATGTGCTCCTCGCGCATGTATGCCGCGGTGGAGGGCCCCTCGCCCTCGAGCTTGTCGAAGGAGCGGACCATCCACTCCTCCCAGTCGTCCTTGTCGAAGTCGAGGGCGATGACGGCCTTCTGCTCCTCGTTGAGCTTGTTGTACGCGTTCATCTGACCGCTGGCGACCTCGCTGGACTGGATGCCGGCGCGGGGCGGGAACAGGTTGTAGCGGATCATCGAGAGCTCGACATCGGTGGCACTCACCCAGCCGGTCTCGACTTCCTCGCCGTCTTCCTTCACGATCGCGCGGACGTTGAAGTGATAGTCGCCGTTGATCGGCTCGGGAGCGAAGACGCTCCAGGACTGGCCGAACATCGGGAGCATGTATCCGGCGAGCACTTGCTGCGTCGGAATCTCGCGCAGCGCCGAGTAGGGAGCGATCCACAGGAACGACGCGAAGACGTGCCACAGGGTGAGCAGGCACGCCGCGAACGCGATGAGCCTCACCCACCACGTGGGTCGAGGTCGGGTCTTGGCACCCGCGATGGCGTCAGTCATTCATTGTCTCCTCGGAGTCCCCAGACTGCCGAGAGGTCGGGGTCGCCCTGTGGACGACCCCGACCCCCGGTTTATTGCGATGTGTTCGTTACTCGGCGGTGATGGCCTCACGGCGCTTGGCGAGAGCGAAGACGCTCACACCTGCACCGAGCAGCAGCAGCATACCGGCTGCGATCAGCAGACCCAGCGGCACATCGCCACCGGTCGACGGGAGGTTCCCGCCGCCGCTGGCCGAGCCGCTTGCACTCGCCGAGGCGGAGGTGCTGGCCGACGCCGTTGCCGTCGCCGTCGTGGTGGTCGTCGCCGTTGCTACCGCAGCCGCTGCGGGGTCAGCCGCTGCGTCCGCATCCACGTCCGCCGCAGCCGCCGCCGAAGCGTCAGCCGAGGAGGAGGCGATGGCCGCTGCGTCCGACGCCGCCGAGGCGTTGGCGTTGGCCGCCGACGTCGCAGCCGCGTTGGTGTCATTCGAGGCGTCCGCCTGTGCGGCAGCCTGTGCCGCAACTGCTGCCGCCGCGTTGACGTCGGCGTCAGCCGTCGCCGAAGCGGTCGTCGATGCATCCTCGTTCGCCGCAGCCGAAGCTGCCGCGGTGGCGTCGACATCTGCCGCAGCCGTCGCACTGGAGGTCGCGTCATCGTCAGACAGCGCCGCCGCGACCGCAGCCGCAACCGCTGCCGGGTCGGCGTCGACATCCGCGTCAGCCGAAGCCGAGGCCGAAGCCGCCGCGTTGGCGTTGACGTTGGCCGTGGCTTCTGCCGCAGCCTCCGCGTCGGCGTCTGCCGCAGCGGTGGCCGAGGCGTTGGCCGAGGAGGCGGCGGTGGCCGCAGCCTCCGACGCGGTCGAGGCGTTGGCGTTGGCTGCGGCCGTTGCCGCGGCATTCACGTCCGACGTGGCGTCGGCGTCTGCCAGTGCTGCTGCCTGCGCTGCAGCCGCAGCGCTCGAGGTCGCCGTGGCCGAGGCCGTGGTCGATGCATCAGCGTCCGCTGTCGCCAGCGCTGCAGACTGGGAAGCCGCAACCGCAGCCGGGTCGGCGTCGACATCAGCATCCGCCGAAGCCGCAGTCGAGGCCTGCGTGGTGGCGTCGGCGTTCGCCGCTGCGACCGCGGCCGCGACCGCAGCCGGGTCAGCGTCGACGTCAGCATCAGCCGAAGCAGATGCCGAGGCCGCCGCGTTCACGTTCGCCGCAGCTTCGACGGAGGCGTCCGTCGATGAGTCGGCGATCGCTGCAGCTTCTGCCGCGCTCGATGCGTTGGCGTTGGTCGCAGCACTGGCGTCTGCAGCCGTCGTCGACGAGGCGTCGGCGAGAGCCGCCGCCTGAGCCGCGACTGCAGCGTTGGCGTTGGCTGCCGAGGTGGCGTCGGCCGTTGCTGCCGTGGAGGCGTCAGCGGTCGCTGCCGCAGCCGCGGCTGCCACTGCGTCAGCGTCTGCCGCCGCCGTGGCGTCGGTCTCGGCCTCGGCCAGAGCAGCCGCCTGAGCTGCTGCCTGTGCCGACGCGTTGCTGGCGTTGTCCGCGTTCGCGGAGGCTGCGGCGGATGCCGAAGCGTTCGCGTTGTCCGGGATCACGACCTCAGCCTCGGCGAAGACCGAGGAGGAGGAGAGGTCGATGTTGACGGCACCCAGGGAGGGCAGCAGCTCCAGGCTGACCGCGCTGACCGTGAAGCCGCGGTCGAGGTGACCGGCGGTCGGGTCGGTGTTGCCGGTCTGGCCGACAGCGGGCTGCTCGTTGATCGTGATCTCCACGACCTCGTTCAGCGCACCGAGCACCGGGTCAAGGCTTGCGAGCACCGGGTCGGTGATCGCGTCGACCGCCGTCGGAAGACCCGAGGTGATGCCGGTGAGGAGCGTCGCAACGACAGGTGTGAGCGTGTTCGTCAGTGCGGTGAGAATCGGCGTCGTGATGACACCGAGAATCGTTCCTGCGGGGATGCCCAGGACAGAACCCTCGACCGTCACCGTTGGAGCACCAGGCAGTGTGCCGGCGAGCTGACCGAGCGTGGAGTTGACCGTGATGTCGAAGTCTGCTGCGGAACCGAGCAGCAGATCAAGGTTGCCGGCGAGAGTAATCGTGACACCCAGGTTGTTGACGAGGTCGGTCACCACGGTCACCACGCGCGTCGACAGTGATGCCAGCGCCTCGGCGACAGCGTCGGAGATCGCGTCGATCGCCGCCTCGTCGAGGAGGAGCGTGTTCGGGGCGAGGCCGTTCAGGCTGCCGCCGTCGACGATCTGCTCGAGGTCGATCGTGACGACCCCGGTTCCCAGGTCGATCGAGACGAGCTCGTTCGCGTCGGTAAGCGGCGTGGCGAGCAGCGTCGTCGTGGCCGCCTCGATCGCTGCGGGCAGGCCTTCGATGGAGGCCGTTCCGCCACCCACTGTGATTGCCGCGACCGTGGGAATACCGAGGTCAAGGTCAACCGCGCCCACGATGGAGTCGATCACCCCACCGGGGCCGACCGCAGTGTTGAGCGTCGTGCCGACACCGGCAAGCAGGGTGGCGAGGTCGCCCGAGATGTCTTCCACCAGCGGGCTGGAGAGGTTGAACTCCGCACCGGCGAGGACGTACTCCGACGAGGTGACGCCGTTGACGACGGAAGCGGTCGAGGCGGAAGCGCCGATCTCGAGGGCGAGACCGTCGACGACCTCGTCGGTGACACCGGTGAGGCCGAGCTGATCGAGCAGCTGGATCAGGTTCACCGTGGCGGGGCCGTACTCACCCGGGTCCTCCCCCGGGTCGATGGCGATGGTTCCGTCGTCCGTGACCGCGCCGGCGCTCGCGAACGAGCTGGTGGCGGTCGGCGACGACGCGAATGAGTGAAGGGTTCCGACCTCGCCGACGTCGAGCAGGCCGGCTCCGCCGGCTTCGGAGATGAGCGGAAGCGTGAGTCCGCCACCGAGGTCGACGCTCAGAGCGCCGAGAGCTTCAAGGTTCAGCGGATCGCTGTTGGGCCCCACGTCGCTCGGGTTTCCCGATGCGGTGCTCGCCGCGTCGAGCAGTGCGGCGCCGAGCAGCTCTGACGAGAGGATCTCTCCGAGAGCCTCCGAGTCGTCTGTCGGCGCAGCGTTCGCGGCTGTCGCGATGCCGCCGGCAGCGACCACGGCGGCGACTGTCGCGCCCGCGATCCCTGCTACTAGTGCTCTGCGCTTGCGCAGAGTGTTCCCCTTGATGGTTTTCATTCGCCTCTCCCGGTGATGCGGAACGTCGTTCGCGTCACAAGGCCCTCCCCAGGCGTCGACAGGTGCCGACAGAGCTCATGCCTTGCAAGTATTTCGGCGGGCGGATGTGGGTGTCCAGCAATTTCACAGGATGGACATGCTATATACCAGCATATCAGGTGCAGCTCGGAGCGCGAGCCCTTGAGAACGTCCTTCCCGCGGCTGACTGGAATCAGGCGGCGGCGATCACGGCGAGGATCGCCTCACCATACGCTTCGCGCTTCTTCGCGCCGATGCCGCTGATCCCGCCGAGACCCGACAGCGTGCGGGGTCGCTGCTCGGCGAGCGCACGCAGCGTGGCGTCGCCGAAGACGATGTACGCGGGCACCCCCTGCTCGCGCGCCGTCTCAGCACGCCAGGCGCGGAGCGCCTCGAAGAGCGAGCGGTCGCCGGCATCCACCGAATCGGCGGCCGACGACTTGCGAGCCCGCGTCGCGGTGGCGCGACCGATGGTGTCCTTCCGCAACGGCACCGGCATCTCGCCGCGCAGCACCGCGGCCGCCTGCTCGCCGGGAGCGAGGGTTCCGTAATCGCCCTGGGCGATGAGGATGCCGCGGGCCAGTAGCTGCCTGACGACGCTGCGCCAATCCTGATCGGACAGCTCAGCTCCGATGCCATAGGTCGCAATGCGATCGTGGCCCTGCTGCCGCATCCGCTCGGTCGACGCTCCGCGCAGGATGTCGATGAGGTGACCGGCGCCGAAGGACTGTCCTCGCTCGCGCTGCAATCGAACGATCGTCGACAGGAGCTTCTGCGCGGGTATCAGCCCGTCGAAGGTCTCCGGCGACTCCAGGCAGGTGTCGCAGTTGCCGCAGGGCTGCGACTCCTGTCCGAAGTACCCGAGCAGGTTCTGCCGCCGGCACTCGACCGTCTCGCACAGCGCGAGCATCGCGTCGAGGTGCTGCCCCATCCGCATCTTGAAGGTGCGGTCACCGGGGCTCTGGTCGATCATGCGCCGCTGCTGGACGACATCGCCGAGTCCGTACGCCATCCAGGCGACCGACGGCTCGCCGTCTCGCCCGGCGCGTCCGGTCTCCTGGTAGTACCCCTCGACGGATTTCGGGAGGTCGACGTGGGCGACGAAACGGACATCCGGCTTGTCGATGCCCATCCCGAACGCGATCGTGGCGACCATGACGACGCCGTCCTCGCGAAGAAAGCGCGACTGGTTGGCGGCGCGCACCTCGGCGGGGAGGCCGGCGTGATACGGGAGCGCATCGAGGCCCTGCGCTGCGAGATAGGTCGCCGTCTGCTCGACCGACTTGCGGCTGAGGGCGTAGACGATGCCTGCCGCCCCCTCGTCCTGCGAGCGGATGAACGACACCAGTTGCTTCCGCGGATCGACCTTGGGCACGATCCGGTACTGGATGTTGGGTCGGTCGAAGCTCGCCACGAAGTGCTTCGCCGCGGGCAGTCGCAGTCGCTCGGTGAGCTCCTGGTGGGTCGCGCGCGTCGCCGTC
This sequence comes from Microbacterium sp., assembly GCF_031179285.1. Lineage (GTDB taxonomy): Bacteria > Actinomycetota > Actinomycetes > Actinomycetales > Microbacteriaceae > Microbacterium. The sequence continues at coordinate 96,527 of NZ_JAPSHY010000006.1, forward strand.
GCCGTCAGCGCCATTCGCGGGACACCCGGGAATCGCTCGGCGAGGTCGCCGAGTGCGAGATAGTCGGGCCGGAAGTCGTGGCCCCACTGCGACACGCAGTGGGCCTCGTCGATCGCGATGACGCTGAGCGTTCCGCGTTGCAGCAGCGCCGTGGTCTGCGCACTCGACAGCCGCTCGGGGGCGACATAGATGAGGTCGAGCTCACCGGCGAGATAGGCCCGCTCCACACGCGCGCGCTCCTGCGGCGCCTGCGTGGAGTTGAGGTACGCCGCGCGCACGCCGTTGGCCGTGAGCGCGTCGACCTGGTCGTGCATGAGAGCGATCAGCGGGCTGATGACGAGCCCGGTGCCCTCTCGCACGAGGGCCGGCACCTGGTAGGTGACGCTCTTGCCGCCGCCCGTGGGCATGAGCACGACCGCGTCGCCGCCGCCGATGACGTGCTCGACGATCGCCGCCTGGTCGCCGCGGAACTCGTCGTAGCCGAAGACGGTGCGAAGGGCGTCGAGCGCGGTCGCATGCTGCGAGGGCGTGGCCCGCTTCCCGACAGGCGCCGTGACGGAGGGGGTCACGGGAGTCACGGGTCCAGGGCCCCAGTCGAGCGGCGGCTCGTAGCCGGCACCCTGCGGCTCCCAGTCCATCTCCTCGGGCGGGGCGGCATCCCACGGCTCGTCGGGGTACGGCAGATCCTCGTACGGATCACGGGGAGTCTGCGGCATCCCTCCAGCGTAACGATCGCCACCGACCCCGGCGCGCTGTCCACAACCGCCGCGCGATCATCCGGCCACGGCGACTGCGAGACCGACGATCATGCCGGCGCCCATGAGGATCAGGAATCCTCCCGCGATCTTCGTGACCCACGGCACGATGCGCGTGGCGGCTGTCACCGCGCGACGCGAACCGAGGGCGACGGCGATGAAGAGGTCCCACACGAGCACGATCGAGAACATCCATATCCCATACGCCACGAGCTCGGCCGGGCCCGACTCGGAGACGACGGTCGCGAGGCTGACGTAGAAGAGGGCGTTCTTCGGGTTGAGCAACCCGGAAAGCAGGCCGAGCCCGAAGTTCTCCAGCCAGGTCGAGCGCCCCGTCGATGCTGCGTCACCGACGTCGATGTCCACCCTGGCGCGGAGGAACATCACGCCGACATAGGCCAGGAACACTCCGCCGGCTGCCTGGATCACGCCCAGCACGAGGGGATTCGAGATCAGCGAAACGCCCGAGAATGCGGCCCCGATGAAGAGGCCGTTCGCCGCCGCGATGCCGACGCACGCCCCGCTCGCGATGCGCCACCCGAATGACATCGCGGCGCGCACGATGAGGAAGAAGTCCACACCGGGGATCAACAGGGCGAGGAAGTGCGCCGCTGCCACAGCGATGAACTGTTCCATGCTCACTCCAGCCGCTTCGACGAACGTCGTCAAGCGTGGCGGAGCGCGGCGGATGCGTCTTGAACGAAATTGCGCTCAGCCGCGGTAGGCGCCCGGAGACGCTGCGACGTGAGCGCGGAACACCCGATGGAAATGACTCTGATCGGCGAAGCCGAGCGCGTGAGCGGTCTCGGCCTGCGAACGGCCTTCTCGCAGCATGTCGCGTGCCGCGACGACCCGGTGGTTCTGGCGCCAGGCCAGCGGCGCCATCCCGGTCGCCTGCTTCATCGCCCGGATCAGCTGGAACCTGTCCATCCCGGCGAGCGCGGCCAGTTCGCCCAGAGGCGGGTTGGTCTCGTCGTCGCGCAGACGCTCCAGCACCGGCTCGAGCGTCGAGAGCAGTTCGCCCTCACCAGCGGGAGCCATACGTCGGTCGGGAGCGTGCCGGTCACAGTCGCCCAGGGCCCCGCGGAATTCCGCCTCGATGCGTTCGGCGCTGACCCCCACGCCGTCGAAAAGCAGATCGTTGAGCTCGGAGAACCGCCGATGCACCGACCGCTGCCGGAACACCGTGATGCCGTCGAGCAGATCGCTCGCGGACGACGCGAGGAGCCCCGCGATCCAGTCCTGGTCGGCTTGGATCATCTGATAGCGCCACCGGCCGCGATCCGGGTTGCACGCGTGGACGTGCCCGGCCGGAATGAGCACGACATCTCCGGCCGCGAGCCGCACCGACGACTCCCCCGCTCCGGTGAACACGGTCGTGCCGGAATCGACGAGACCGATCGAGAAGCGCTCGTGGGTGTGGAGGCGATAGCACGCGATCTCCTGGCACGAGCGCCGCGACTCAAGCCGAGGGATCACGCCGCTGTGTGTGAACTCGCTCATCCTCCGCCTCCTTCGCACGCGACCGATCCGCGCCGACCGTCCCGGGGCAAGACTACGCTCGACGGTATGACCGACGTCACCGTCATCCGCAACGATGAGCAGTCCCGCTACGAGGTCCGAACCGACGGCGCGCTCGCAGGTTTCGCCGCGTTCGACCGGCGCCACGGTGCGATCCGTTTCACGCACACCGAGATCGATCCCGCGTTCCAGGGGCAAGGACTCGCGGGTCGGCTGGCCGCCGACGCACTGGCGGATGCCGCGGCATCCGGCGAGGACATCGTTCCCCTATGTCCCTACATCGCGAAATATCTCCAGACCCACGAGGTCGAAGGTGCGCAGATCCGCTGGCCGCGCACCACCAGCGCGTCCGCAGAGAACTGAGGAGCATCGGGTGGCGGAGCAGGCGATCGGGCCGCGGCGGATCATCCTCGAGCCCCGAGAAGTACCCCTCGGCGGCGTCCGCGGCATGAGCGTGCTGCGCTCGCTGCCGCATCGCAATCTGCCGACCATCGGCGCCTGGTGCTTTCTCGACCGGTTCGGACCGGATGAGACGCGGATGCGCGTCGAACCTCATCCGCACATCGGTCTGCAGACCGTGACGTGGCCGCTCCTCGGCGAGATCCGGCATCGGGACTCCCTCGGCAGCGATGCAGACCTTCGGCGCGGTCAGCTCAACCTGACGACGGCAGGCAACGGCATCTCCCACTCGGAGTACTCGATCGGTGAGAATCCGGTGCCGCTGGATGCGCTGCAGTTCTGGGTCGTGCTGCCCGAATCGGCAAGGCACGGAGCGGGCGGCTTCGAGCAGCACACCGACCTCCCCTCCCTTGCGCTGACGGCTGCGGAGGGGCAGGATGCCGCGGCCACCGTCGTGCTCGGCGAGTTCGCCGGGGTGCATTCGCCGGCCACCGTCCACACACCCATCGTCGGAGCGGAGATCCGCCTCGCCCCCGGCTCACGGTTGACTCTGCCGCTGCAGACAGGTTGGGAGCACGCCGTGATGCTCGTCGACGGTGACGCCGAGGTCGCCGAGCATCGCATGTCGCTGAACGAGCTGCTGTACGTCGGAGACTCGCGCGAGGGTGTCGAGGTCTCCTCCGCCGACGGCGCGCTGCTGTTCCTCCTCGGGGGCGAGCCCTTCGGGGAGGACCTCGTGATGTGGTGGAACTTCGCCGGCCGTACGCACGACGAGATCGCCGCCGCCCGCGACGACTGGGAAGCGGCATCCGCGCGCTTCGGGATCGTCCCTGGGCACGACGAGCGCATTCCCGCTCCGCCGCTTCCGCCGGTGCGGCTGATGCCACGGACCCGCAAGCTCTGAGGGTCACGCAGAGGCGCCCGGACTCCTCGGAGTCCGGGCGCCGCTGTCGTCTGCGCCTACTCGGTCGCCACCGTCACGACGGTGCGCACCGCGGAGTCGGCGTACTGCACGACGCCGAGGTAGCGGTCGCCTGCGGTGAGCCCGGTCCAGCTGAGCTCGTAGCTCGTCTTCTCACCGCGCGTCGCGTCGATCGGGTTCGGGGTCGCCGTGAACGCGCCCTCGCCGCCGGGGAGGACGTTGGCGTAGGTCATGTCCCACGTCATCGGGCCGCTGGTGGCGTACATGTTCGCCACCACCAGGTAGGTGCCCGCGACCGGAGCATCGATCGTCACCTGCTCGTCGGCCGAGCCGGTCGCCGACTGCCATACCTGGTAGTAGCGCAGGTCGTCGGGCGACACCACCCGATACACGGTGAGGTCGAGATCGCTGCCCTCATCGTCGGACGAGTCGAGGTCGAACCGCGAGAGCGTGGTGCCTTCCGGCACGGTCACGATCCACGACACGTCCTTGTTCTCGTCGCCCGAGTTCTCATCGCCCGAGTGGCCCTCGACCGGGTTGGCCGGATCGGTGAGCAGCTCGAACGGCGTCAGACCCGACAGGTTGAGCGGCAGGTCGCCGTCCACTCCGGGCGTGATCTCGACGACGGTCGAGCCGTCGACACCGGTGCCCTCGACCTCGGCCGGAGCATCGGCCGTCACCGGGAACACCGCGATCGGCGAGCGCACCGTGTTCTTCTCGCTCGTCCAGGTGAGCGAACCGGTCGCCCACTGCTCGGCCGGGGCGCTCTGGTTGTCGAAGGTGACCGTGAAGGTCGCGGTCTCCCCCGCTGCGCCGAACGTGAGCATCGACGGTTCGATGGTCACATCGACACCCGCCACCTCGGCGGACGCGGTGAACGTGCCCGCCTCGGTCGCCGTCACCGTCCGCGTCACCGACTGGGCGCTCGCCAGCGAGCCGATCGAGATCGACGCGAGGTTGAGGTCGCTCCCGTCGATGGGCTCGATGCCGTTGAACTCGGCGAGACCCTTGCCCTCGATGAACGCCGCCCAGTCCGAGACGCCGTTGAGGTACAGCAGTCCCGGCTCGAAGTAGCGCGTCGGGTCGACGTGACCGGCCCCCTGCTCGAACGGGTTCGTGTTCGCCGAACCGTCGGCGAGCACCGTGTCGTACGCGGTCGTCATGAGCGCGGACTTCACCTCGGCGGGCGTCGCGTTCGGTCGCTCGCCGAGATACAGCGCACCGAGTCCCGCCACGTGAGGGGACGCCATCGAGGTGCCGGAGAGGATGCCGAACGTCGGCTCCTCACCCGCTGCGTTGTGCTCTGCCGCGAGAATGGCGACACCGGGAGCGGCGACATCGGGCTTCATGACGTCGCTGCCGTCGGCGAGCATCGGACCGCGGCTGGAGAATCCGGCGATCTGCGGCACCGGCGTGGTCTCGCCGGTGGTGTTCTCGCCGATCAGCGTGATCGGTCGGTCGACGCCGCCCTGCACGTAGGCGAGGACCGCCGCTCGGTGCGCTGCCGCGAGATGTACGGTCGGCACCGCGTGGAAGTCGTTGTCGAGCGAATCCGAACCGCCCGGCACGTTCACGAGCACCACGCCGATGCCGCCGGCATCCTTCACCACCTGCGACTTCTCGGCGCGCGCGTTGTTGCCGCGATCGCAGACCACGATGTGGCCGGCCACCTTCGCGGGGTCGAGCGTCCCCGGCAGGCACAGCTGCGCATCGACCGCCCCGGCGGCAGCGGCGTCACCGGCGTAGATCGACGGCCCTTCGACGGTCTCACCGAAGGGGACGCTCACCGAGGCACCTGCCTCTTCGAAACCGTCGAACCGGACGGTTCCCTCCCAGGTGGGGATGGTGGATGCCGCCACCGTCGTGTACCAGGGCGACGCGTGGTCGGCTGTCGCGGAGTCGGGTCCGTCGTTGCCTGCGCTCACGGCGACGAACACGCCGGCGGCCGCGGCGTTGAGGAACGCGATGTCCTCGGGCGCGAGGACGGTGGTGGCGGCGCCGCCGCCGATCGAGTAGTTGATCACGTCGACGCCGTCGGCGACGGCCTGATCGATCGCAGCGACCAGGTCGCTCAACGCGCAGATGTCATCGGTGGTGACCGTCACATCGGGGCCGACGTAGCACGCCTTGTAGGCCGAGACCTTGGCGCCCGGCGCGACGCCGGACACGCGACCGAAGTCGACGCCTTCGACCGATGCCTCGACGCCGAAGTTGCCGACGGCGGTGCTCGCGGTGTGCGAGCCGTGTCCGTCGCCGTCGCGCGGCGAGAGGTAGTCGTGCTGGAAGTCGAAGCCCGCAGCCTCTGCACCGGCGTAGAAGTACTGACCGCCGATCAGCTTGCTGGAGTAGTCGCTCTTGTCCCAGTCCTGGCCCTCGACCATCGGGGCCTGGAACTGACCGCCGTCGGCCTTGTCGAAGTAGACGTAGGTGCCGTCGGTGTACGGCTGGCTGCCCTTGTGACGGTTCTGCTGCTTCTTCTGCTTCTTGAGCTTCTTGCCGTCGAACGAGGGGTGCTCCGGGGCGATGCCGGTGTCGATGACACCGACGACGACGCCCTCACCCGCCCGGTCGACCCCGCCGGTCTGCTCCCATACACCGCCGCGTCCCTTGCGGTCATCGCCGAGGCCGAGGAAGTCCGTCGACGTCTGCGCGTCCGGGTGGCGGATCTCATCGGGGAAGACGCCGAGCACATCCTTCGAGGCGCGAAGCGCGTCGACCTGCTCACCGGTGAGGTCGGCGCTGAAGCCGTTGAGTGCCACCTGGTAGGTGGTGTCTGGGGTGACGCCGACCTGGTCGGCGAGGCTCTTCTGCTCCTTCTCGAGGTGCTTGACGTAGCGCTGCGAGTCATCGGACTTCGACTCGAGCTGCTCGCCGGGGGCCGGCTTCGTCGCCTCGATGCCTTCGACGTCGCCGGTGTAGCTCGCCAGCGGGTCGGCCTTCATCACGACGATGTAGTGCCCGGGCGTACCCTCGACCGGAACGGGATGTGTCACCTCCCCCGTGGTCGCGTAGCCTGCCGTAGCCGTCGAAGCGATGAACAGCGTGGCCAAGGTGGTGACCGCTGCCATCCGGAGGGGTGTTCGACCCATGTGGATGCTCCTGATTCTCCCGCGCAGCCTCGTTGCCGCACCGTCGACAACCTAATCGCGGTCCCGGATCCACACCAGACGCGGTGCCGATTCCTAGACGAAAGGGAGGGCGGGACTGTTCACTTTCGGCGACAGTAGGCTGAGGAAGTGACCCGCACCTCCACGCTCTCGACCCGTATGCTGCTCGTCTGCGCGGCGATCGGGGTGGCGACCGGCATCCTCGGCGGCGTCGCGGGACTTCTGACGATTCCGGTGCTCGCAGGACCGTTCTTCCTCTACGGTCTCGTGCTCGGATCGCACGTACTTCCGGGCATCATCGCGCAGGAGGTGCTCCGCCAGCCGCTCGTCGCGCTCGTCACGCACGTCGTCGCCGCGCTCATCGCGAGCGCGTTCAATCCGGCGTGGACGCTGCGCTTCATCGGCACCGCTCTGCTGTTCGGCGCCGTGCAGGAGGGCGTGGCCGCCCTCACCCGCTACCGCTCCTGGGGAGCGTGGCGCTTCTTCATCTCGGCGGCGGTGATCGGCGCGTTCGTCGCCGTCGTGGTCTACTTCGTCGCGCACCTGGGAGCGATGGTGCTCTGGACGCAGGTCGTCTACCTCGTGATCTCGGTGCTTGGTCCGATCGCGTGGACGGCGGTGGGCCTCGGCATCGGCTCCGCCCTGCGGCGCGCCGGCGTCGCGCGACGCTGAGTATCGATCGGTGACGGGCGGGCAGTCCCCCACAGTGAGTATGTTCGAAGAATGCGGACCACCATCCTTCGTACGGCGCTGTGGGGCATCTCCGGCGTCGCGGCATTGACCGGGGTGCTCGTCGCCCTCTTCGGCAATCGGGCGATCCCGGGTGCCACCGACCGAACGGACGCCAGCACCAGCAGCGTGCTGCGCTTCTATGCGGTCATCTGGGCAGCACAGGCCGTCACGATCGGGCGGGTGGCTGCGCGCCGTGAGCTCGATCATGACGAGATCGAGCGCATCGGGTGGCTCATGGCCGCCGGAGGCGCCGCCCGAAGTCTCGCGTGGTGGCGATCGGGACGACCGCATCCCCTCTTCCAGGCACTCACGGTGCAGGAACTGGCGATGCCGATCATCGTGCGCCTGCTGCGCTGAGATCGCGTCACCGCGAAGCGAGGCGTCACGCCGGCGTCGCGCGACGCTGACTCGCGTGGCGGATCAGGTAAGGCTCAGCTAAGTTGGTGGGGTATTCGATCCGCCGACCCGGGGTTCCGCCGTGCGCACATCTGTGCCCCTGCTTCGCGTGCGTGACCTCTCGCTCACCCACGCGGATGCTGCGCACCCCTCACCCAGAGGCGTCTCCTTCGACATCGACGCCGGCGAGGTCGTGCTGCTGCTCGGCCCCTCCGGCTGCGGCAAGTCCACGCTGACCCTCGCGCTGAACGGGCTCATCCCCCACGCGCTGCCCGCCACGATGGTCGGCAGCGTCGAGGCCGGTGGGCTGGATACCGCGGTCACGGCCACGGCTGTGCTGAGCACGCGGGTCGGCATGGTGTTCCAGGATCCGGATGCGCAGATCGTGACCGGCACGGTCTACGACGAGGTCGCGTTCGGCCCCGAGAACCTGCTGCTGCCGCTCGACGAGGTACGACGCCGCACGGAGGACGCACTTCGCCGGGTGGGCCTGTGGTCGCGACGAGACGACAACCCCGATCGCCTCTCGGGAGGCGGGCGCCAGCGTCTCGCCATCGCGTGCGCCCTCGCGCTCGGCTCGCCCCTGATCGTGCTCGACGAACCGACGGCGAACCTCGACCCGCAGGGCATCGATGACGTCTATGCCGCGCTCGCCGACGTGATCGCGGCCGGCGACCGGGCCGTGCTGCTCGTCGAGCACAACCTCGACGCCGCCATGCAGTTCGTCACCCGCACGATCGTGCTCGACCGGACGGGTGAGGTGGTCTTCGACGGGCCGGCATCGGACATCATCCGCGAGCACACCGACGAGCTGATCGAGATGGGTGTGTGGCTGCCGGCCGCGACATTGGCGGCCAGGCGACTGCGCGCCGACGGCGTCGACATCGACCCCCTTCCTCTCACGCCGCCGCAACTGCTGGAGGTGCTTGCCGCCCACGAACTGCAGGGGCCAGTCCCAGGGATCACCTCCGACCGATCCGATGCGGCGAGCGCCGACGCGATCCGACCGGACCCGATCGCGGAACCGATCATCCGCGCCCGGCAGCTCTCGGTCCGCCGAGGCCGCACCGAGATTCTCAGCGGGATCGACCTCGACATACACCGCGGCAGCCTCACCGCGATCGTCGGTGCCAACGGTGCCGGCAAGACCACCCTCCTCCAGGCGATTGCGGGGGTCGTCCCCCCGCCCCGGCACCGCGTCGACGTCGACGGCCTCGACGTCGGCGCCGCATCGCCGCGTGACCTCGCCGCGCGCATCGGCTTCGTCTTCCAGAACCCGGAGCACCAGTTCATCGCCCACACCGTCTTCGATGAGCTCGCCCACGGCCTGCGCCTTCGGCATGTGCCCGATGACGAGGTCCTCGAGCGCGTCGACGCGATGCTCCGGCGTTTCGGCCTGGAGGCGAAGTCCGGCATCCACCCGTTCCTCCTCTCGGGCGGCGAGAAGCGACGCCTCTCCGTCGGGACCGCCCTGATCGCCGAGCCGCGGGTGCTGGCCCTGGATGAACCGACGTTCGGGCAGGACAGGGCGAGAGCGTCCGAACTTCTCGATCTGCTCGAGTCGCTGCGTGACGCGGGCACGACGATCGTGCTCGTTACCCACGACCTGCAACTCGTCGCCGATCACACGACGCACACGGTCGTGCTCACCGACGGACGGGTGCACGCCGCAGGGCCAACCGCGGAACTCTTCCGCGACGACGCGTCGTTCACGGGCGCAGGACTCCGGCTGCCGGCTCTTCACCGGATGCTGCCGCCGGCCATGCGCGGAAGGATCCGAGAGGCATGAGCACCACCGTGGTCGATCCCTACGCCGGCACCCCTGTCTCGTCGCGGCGTCAGTTCCTGCACGGGCTGAACCCGCTGTCGAAGGTCGCAGCAGTGGCACCGGCGATGCTGCTGCTCATCTTCGTGCGAGACCTCGCCACCCCGGCGGCGTTCCTCGCGTTCGCCTCCCTCGTGATCCTGGTCGGCGCGCGGCTGAACCGGCGCACCGCTGCGCTGCTGCTGCTCGCACTGCCCCTCGGCGTGCTCGTGATCGGGTTCGGGTTCTCGCTGTGGGTGGATGCCGCCAACGTCGACAGCACGGCCCCCGTCATGCAGCTGGGCGGCTGGACCCTCTACTCCGGAGCCGTCGAGATCGGACTCGCCACGGGGCTGCGCCTCGGCGCGATCCTCGCCCTCGCCCTCATCGGCGGCCTCACCACGACGGGGCCCGACCTCGTGCGTGCGAGCGTGCAGCAGCTTGGGGTGCCGTACCGGATCGGGTACACGGCGCTGGCGGCCTTCCGCTTCCTCCCACGTTTCGGTCATGAGCTCTCCGTCATCCGGGCAGCCCATCGGGTACGCGGCCACCACGGCGGCAGGGGCCCGTTCGCACGCATCGCCCGCGGCTGGGGGTACATCGTGCCGCTGCTCGCGGGCGCGATCCGTCACGCCGAGCGCGTCGCGCTGGCGATGGACTCTCGCGCGTTCGGCGCGCACCCGACCCGCACCGAACGCCATCTCGTGCCCTTCCGTGCACGGGACTGGATCTTCATCGCGCTCTGCCTGGCGGCATCCGCCGCGATCTTCCTCACCCTGACCTCGTAGACGCACCGACCCGAAAACGAACGCATGGCGTACAGCAATCTGCTCACCGGCCGGTGTCAGATCGATCCCTCACGGTCAATCGTTCAGGCCGGAGATCAGGTGCCCGTGGAGGGCGACGGTGAGAGCCTCCTCCCGATTGCGCGCATCGAGCTTGCGATAGAGGCTCTTCAGATGCGTCTTCACGGTGTTCGTGGAAACGAAGAGTTCGGCGGCGATGTCGCTGAGCGCGCTCGTACGAGCGAGGGCTTGCAGGACCGCCAACTCGCGCGGCGTGAGTTTCGGCCGTTCCGGAATCGGGACAAGCGGTCGCGGAGCGCGCACACGGAGCAGGTCGCGCGCGCCGGCCTGTTCCAATCCCGCGCAGACGGCGTCGAAGTCGTCCTGCGGGAGAAGATGAGGCGCGATGCGCTGACCGGAACGACGCAGGACGGCTATCAGCTGTTGCAGGACGGCAGAGGTTCGGCGGCCGAGGCCGGTGCGCAGCCCGACGGCAGCCTCGATACTCAGGGCCTCTGCCCGGGTGCGTGCACTCTGTGGATGCCCGGCAATGCTGCGAAGTTCTTTGAGCGCTTCGCTGGAACGACCGATCGCCAGCGCCAATCGTGCACGGTCGACCCGCGATTGGGGCGCATGCGGGGCATCAGCACGCAGCACGGTCGCAGCAGCGTCGAAGTTGCCGAGCGCGATGTGGAGCAAACTCTGGATGGATGTCAGGGTCTGACGAGCGAAACGTGACCTTCCGTCGGGCCCTCGCAGCACGACGAACTCCTCGAGTGCAGCGAGACCGTCGGATGGATTGCCCTCGAGAAAAGCCGTCAAGGCCTCGACATGTGCGATCGCCACCCAGTGCTCGACCGTCCTGCGATCGTGCCGCATCGCGGCGAGGTGAGCGCGCGCCACCGGGGTGTCGAAGCGCTCGAGCGCGAGGATCGCCTCCGCGAGACGGTAGAAGGTCCCGACGTGCGCACTGCGCTGGTCATCGGTCCAGGGGTCACCGCAGGCGAGCAGCACGTGCTCACCCGCCTCATTGAGGTTGCCGGCCAGCGCATGGATGCCGGCCACCATCGCCAGGCTCCCGAAACTCGACGGGTCCGACGGGCCGGCTTCGGCATAACCGCGTGTGAAGACGTGCAGCGCTTCCGACTCGTGACCGCCGTAGTAAAGGCTCATACCGAGCTGGGTGAGGATGCGAGGCAGGTGGCCGGCCAGGAAAGAGGGCTCGTCGCGGATGTCATCCAGGGCACGCAGACCGGCTTGTGCGGAGGCTACCGACGAGGATGTCTTGCCCATAAGCCGGAGGGCAGCGCTCTCGCCCGCGAGAACCATGGCGCGCTCCGCCGGACCGATGCGGTGCCGGTTCCGGCGCACGCCTGTCGCGGCGAGTCCGAAGAAGTAAGCCGCCTTCGCCCTGCGGAAGCCGTCACCGTTATAGGCGAGCCCGAGGGCCATTGCGAGCAACGGGCGTGACATCAGCTCGGCTGTCGTAAGGCGCTCCAGCGTTTCACGCAGTCGGTCGCGATGGCTGTCCTCGATCAGCTCGAACCATCCGATGCGAAGCACCTCCACTGCGATGTCGAGTTCAGCGGCATCGATCGCCGCAGTGAACGCGTCACCGACAGAGCCGCGTTTCAGCGCTGCTCTCACTTCTGCGTCGGCGGGTTCAGGGATACTCGACAGCATCGCCGACGAGCCGTGGACGGTCGCGTTCGAGTGCGCTTCGGGTGGTTGTGTGATCGTCATTCTGGTGGGTTCGTCGAGGTCACCCCCAGAATGACCGATTGCCTCAATGCTAGCCGCTTGCCGCTGCGCTCAAGGCTGGTCGACCCCGCGCGCCGCTCGCGTGGGCCGGTGATCCGGACGCGGCATCGCCCCCGCCGGAAAGTGGCGGGGGCGATGTCCTGTCAGAAATCCGATCAGCCTTCGATCAGGGCCAGTTGCTCGCGACGGCGGCGGATGGTGAGCAGGGCTGCGCCGGCGATGAGGAACATCCCGGCCAGACCCGCGACAGCCCAGCTGATAGCGCCACCGGTGACCGCGAGCGGAGGCAGCTCCGGAACCTCATGCGCTGTCACGCAGACACCGGCCGGGTCGCAGATCGCGCGCTCGTCGGGGCTGGAGACCACGTTGCGCAGCTCCGCCGGGCCGGCAGCCGTGACAGTCACCGAGTACGCGACCGTCACCGTCTGGCCGACCTCGAGGTCACCCGTCCAGGACAGCGTGTTCCCCTCCCGCATCACGGTCCCGCTCGTGGCTTGGGCGTCGTCGTTCCACACCGCGTCATCCAGCACGTCCGACAGGTCGTCCGCGATGACCGCGTCGCTGACGGCGCCGTCGCCGCGCTGCGTGACGGTGACCGTGTAGGTCACCCGGTCTCCCCGCGACACCTCGGTGCCGGATGCCGGGTCCGCGGTCTTCGCGTAGACGTACCCGCCGGTCTTGTGGACCGTCCGGCACCCCTCGGTGCCGTCGGCTGCGGTGACGCACTCGCCGGCTTCGCTGGGGCTGGTGACCACGTTCGCGAGCGTCGTGTCCCCGCCGCCGGTCACGGTGACCGAGTACGTGATCGTGACGACGTCACCGGGTGCGAGGTCTCCGTTCCAGGACAGGGTCGGCCCGTGGATCTCGACCGAGCCAGCCGAAGCGGTGGCGTCACCGTTGTAGGTGGCGTCATCGATCACATCGGACAGGTCGTCGACCAGAGAACCGGCCACTCCCGCAGGTCCCTGCTGCTCGACCGTCACCGTATACGTCACGACGTCGCCGGACTGCACGTCACTGTTATGAATCGGGTCCGCCATCTTCGAATACACGAACCGGCCCGTCTGATGCGTCGTCGAGCATCCCTCGTTGCCGTCACCGGCCGGGACGCACTCGCCGTTCTCACTCGGAGTCACGACGTTCGTGAGGGTCATGTTGCCGGCACCCGTCACCGTCACCGAGTACGTGATCGTCGCCGTGGCACCGACGGCCAGGTCACCGGACCACGCCAGCTCGGTGCTGTCGGCGTCGAACGACGCTTCACCGGAGGTCGCCGCAAGGTCACCGTTCCAGTCCGCGTCATCCAGCACTGCCGAGAGGTCATCATCGAACGAGGCACCCTCGACCGAGCCGAGGCCGCGCTGCGCGACCGTCACTGTGTAGGTGATCGTGCCACCAACAGCGACATCCGAACCCGGGGCGGCCACCGACGTCTTCGACACCGTGAAGTCACCCGTCTGATGCGTCGTCGTGCAGGATGCGTCATCGACACACCCGTCGCTGGTGACCACGTTCGTCAGAGCCGTGTCACCGGCGCCCGTCACCGTGACCGAGTACGTAACCGTCACGACGTCGTCGACGGCGAGGTCGCCCGACCAGGTGATCGTCGGCTCGGCAAAGCTGACCATCCCGGCCGAAGCGGCCAGGTTATCGTTCCAGGTCGCGTCGTCCAGCACCGCCGTCAGATCGTCCGTGAACGACGCGCTGTCGACGGCGGCCTCACCGAACTGCGACACCGTGACGGTGTAGTCGATCGTGTCACCGATCTGGACATCCTCGCCCGAAGCCGGGTCCGACGTCTTGACCGTCTCGTAGCGGCCGGTGAGGTGCTCCGTCTGACAGTCGCCCGCCGATTCACACCCCGGAGACTGCACGTTGTTGCCGATCAGCGTGTCACCCGCAGCCGTCACGGTCACCGAATATGTCACCGTGGCAACGTCACCCGGACCCAGGTCACCGGTCCAGGAGATCACACCGTCCTGCACCGTGAACTCACCCGCCGACGCCACGACGTCATTGTTGAACGTCGCATCATCCAGCACATCCGTGAGGTCGTCGTTGAAGAACTGCGCAACCACACGCCCCTCACCCGACTGCGTGACCGTGACCTTGTACGTGATCACATCACCGATCTGCACCTCAGACCCGGACGCCGGATCGGCCGTCTTCACTGTCGTGTACGTCGCGGTGTAGTGATCGGTGCTGCAGGTCTCCTCCGAAGAGCAGCCGTCGCTGGTGACCACGTTCCGCAAATGCGTGTCGCCCTCACCCGTGACCGTCACCGAGTAGGTGATCGTCACGACGTCGTCGACGGCGAGGTCGCCCGACCAGGACAGCAGCTGAGCGGCATCGTCGAAGTCGACGGCGCCTGCCGAAGCAACAACATCGTCGTTCCAGGTCGCGTCGTCCAGCACGCCCGACAGGTCATCGACCAGCGACGCACCGTCGTATGCGGCCTCCCCGATCTGCGACACCGTCACCGTGTACTCGATGGTCTCGCCCACCTCGAGGTTCGACCCGTCAGCCGGGCCGGACGACTTCTCCACCGCGTAGTCCGCAATGAGGTGCTCCGTCGCGCATGCGTCGACACAGCCTGGGCTCGTGACCTGGTTGCCTACCGTGTAGTCACCATCCGCCGCGAGAGCAGCGGAGTCCTTCACCGTCACCGTGTACGTCACGGTCGCGACCTCACCCACCGGCACGGTACCGTTCCACGACAGCACGCCGTCGGTGATGGTCGCCGTGCCCGACGACGCCGTCGGACCACCGGTCAGATCAGCGTCGTCGAGCACATCCGCCAGGTCGTCGCTGAACTGCGCGACAGCCGGCACCGTGCCCTCCTGCGTCACCGCCACGGTGTAGGTGATCGTGTCACCCGGCTTGACCGTCTCACCGGACGCCGGGTCGGAGGACTTTTCGGTCGTGTAGTTCACGACCTGCACACCAGCCGGGTCGCAGTTGATCGTCGGGACGACCTCGGAATCCTCCGGCCGTGGGGCAGCACCACACGCGTTGTTGACGACAGAGCCACCGCCGGTCATGATCGCAGTGAACTCGTGCGAGTCCTCCGCACCCGGCGCCAGCTCCTCCACCGTGAACGAACCCTGCGGGAACAACGAATCCGTGATCTCCACATCCCGCAACGTCCCCTGACCGGTGTTCGTGATCACGATCCGATACGGCACCTCATCACCCACCCGATACGTCGGATAGGTCGTGACGTCATTCGCGTCGACCCAGTTGCCCTCGGCATCCTGCACATACTTCTTCAGAGACGCCGAATACGCCGTACCCATCGTCAACGGCTCAGACGTGCGCATCACCAACTCGGTGTGCTCGGCGATCGCCTGTGCCCGATTGACGTAAACATCACCCGGCTCAGCGCCAACCGGCTCGACGTCAACCGTGAACGCGAACGTCGCACCCGAAGCCAGCCGACCGCCGATCACTCGTATCGCCGTCGGGTTCGGCACCGGCGTCGTCGACCAGTTCACGGAGTTGCCGGCGATGCTGCCGGGCGCCGTTCCATTCGACGAGCGCGACGGGTCATCCGACAGCGTCGCCGGGTCAGCGGTCGTGTAGTACACCGTGGCACCGGACGGAGCGTTCACCGCTGTCACGTCATACGTACCTGCGAAGCTCGTCCCGCGACCGTCACCGTTGTACGGGAGGATGTCGATCGTGTCGGTGAAGGCCTGTGGCAGGGGATCCTGTGACCGCAACGTCACCGTCCACGAGCCCTCTTCACCGGAACCGTCTCCGTCCGGGTTAGGTATGAACCACTGATCCGTCGACTTGCCGAGGTTCGTGGCACCAGAAGTCGACACCGTCACCTGCGCCGCAGCGGGCGTCGAGGTCAGCCCGCCGACCGAGCTGGTCGCGGTGTTCGTGAGCACCTGCCCGGGCGTCGCGGAAGCGCCGGCGACAGCCTGGTAGGCGAGAACATTCGGCACATTCGTCGGCACCCCGTCGAGTGACCAGGTCAGTACCTGCTGCCCCGAGCCGTTGGTCGAGACGGTGGGCGCAGGGTTCGCCGAACCGTCGACGTAGGTCATCCCCACCGGCAGGGTGTCGGTGATGACGTAGTCGTCCATCGTCTCCGGGATCGCGCCCGCTCCGTTAGCCGAGTAGGTCAGCGTAAAGTTCGCAGGCTCGCCGGGCCTAACGACCGAACGGTCGACGGACTTGTGGATCGCCGGGGTGGCAGTGGTGATCCGGAGGATGTCACGACGACCGTCGGTGTTCGGGTAGCGTGCGCCAGGAGTCGGTGTGACAACGACATGCGCACCCGGGCCTGTCCAGGTTCCGGCGGACATGATCGAGCCGAACGTCCAGATGTCCTGACCGACAGGAACATCGTCGTGGATCGTCACGTAGCCGGCCAACTGAATGCCCGACCATCCCTCGCTCTCAGGGAGCGAGTGCGGATAGATGATTCGCATGGCCTCAACCGAGGTGAGGTCAGCAGGCTCGGCGATCGTCCAGTTGCCGGGGTCGCTGCCACAGTTGAAGGTATTCGGGTCTCCGACGTCACCGATGTAGTACTCGACAGCAGGCGGGTTGTCCAGCTCCGCTGCCTCGTAGCCCATGGTGTCGTACCCGCGAATCGTGGGAAGAGCGTCTCCCTCAGCGAACGGCGTGTAGGTGACGTAATCGGCGTCGAACACGAGGCACTGCCCTTGGAGAGTGCTATCCGGCACGTCGTGCATGCTCGCGGCGTGGTTGACGTACTGCACAACCTTCGTCCCGGCCGACACACGGTAGGTGTCGTCCCAGTTGCTTCCACCGGCACCGGTGTACGGACGCCACCACGAGGCGGACCAGAGACCGGGAAGAACGTAGGCCTTCGTGGTCGTGTTGTTCTGGGTCAGGTCGACCGAAGCGAGTCCAGTGGTCGACTGGTACGTCGGTGCGTTGGATTGAAGGCTGATCGACCCTGCCCGATCCGTCGCCACGCGGAACCAGAGGCTGCCGCTGGCGATATAGGACCAGTCGGTCGGCAGTATGGCGCCCGTCGAGTCCTTCGTCGGCACCGTCGCCATGTCGTAGTTGATCCCGGTCAGAGTGAGATCGAACACTCCGGGCTGTCCGGCGACCGGCGTCAGTGTGCAGGAGTCAACGAATGAGGTCTGCTGGTTTTCCGGAAGGCTCGAGGAGTCAGGAATACCGGACCAGGGGTGACCTCCGGCGACGAAGGCATTGAACGGCGAGCACCCGACGCCTCCATAATAGCCTTCACCGAGACTGATGGATGCGCCGTTGCTCTCGGAAACCTGGACTCGGTAGGTGACGGAGTCCGGGCCGGTGTCCGATCCGGCGCCCAGACGAAGCGACCACTCCAGCCCCACGTCGACGGAGGTGTACTCCATGTTCCATTCGTAGTACGAGGTGTTCTGGCCGAACTGAAGGTCCATCGCGAAGGCGTTCTCGATGGCGAGAGGTGGAAGCGGGCGCTGTTGACCGCCAATCTCCCCGACGGCTGTGAGCTGCTCTCCGGTGTCGCCATCGACGGCGATGGGCGTCTGCGCGACAACGGCGGTTCCTTGCTCAACTGCGCCGAGGTTGCATGTGAGTGTGCGCCCGTCGGCTGAGATCGAGGAAGCCGGTGCCGCGCCAGCAGCGGTCGTGCACACGTCGGGAATGCTGCGAAAGACGCCGTTATCGACCGTGACCGTGTATGTGACGTTCGCAACCGGGTCATTCGACGGGGCCGGCGCGTCGTCGTTGACGTTCACGTGCCACACCGCATTCACGACATCCCCGCGCCCGACCGTCGTTGGCGTCCCGTCCTCCCAAGCGCCCTTGATGTCGTACACCGGTGCCGCGTTCGCCGCGGTCGCGGGCACGAGCGAAAGCGTCAGCGCCGAGATCACGGTCGCGACGCCGAAGCGCATTCTCTTCCGCGATGAGCCGAGCAGCGCTCGATCGTCGGTCTTCGACATGCTCCAGGGCAGACGCGATCGCCTCATGAGTTTCCCTCCCACGCTCCGGAAACAGAGCTACTCCGGACCATTCCTACCGGACCCTGAGAACGCCGTGTGGAAACTTCACCCCGACCTCACCCTGAGCGGAGTGCAGAGCTGAGATACGTCGAAGGGCCCCGGATGCGGCATCCGGGGCCCCTTCGTCTCAGTGAGTGGTCAGCGCTTGCCGACGATCTGACGACCGACGAGATCGCGCATGATCTCGTTGGTGCCGCCGTAGATGCGATGCACGCGGGCATCGGTGAACGCCCGTGCGATCGGGTACTCCATGATGTAGCCGTAGCCGCCGTGCAGCTGCACGCCGGTGTCGAGCACCTCCCACTCGCGCTCGGTCGCCCAGAACTTGACCTTCGCCGCGTCTTCCGGCGTGAGCTTCTCATCCTTGTACGCCAGCAGAGCGCGGTCGATGTAGGCCCACATCGCGTCGGTGGTCGCCGCCATGTCTGCAAGCCGGAAGCGCGTGTTCTGGAAGTCGGCGATGCGCTCGCCGAAGGCCTCGCGATCCTTGGTGTAGGCGACGGTCCAGTTCAACGCCGCCTGGGCGGCCGCCGCCGCGGCGACCCCGATCGACAGGCGCTCGAGCGGCAGGTTCATCATCAGCTGGATGAATCCCTGCCCCTCCTTGCCGCTGATCAGGTTCTCGTCGGGAATGAACACGTCGGTGAAGCTGAGCTCCGCGGTGTCCCAGCCGTGGAAGCCCATCTTGCTCAGCTTCTTGCCCTGATCGAAGCCCTCCATGCCCTTCTCGACGAGCACCAGACTGAACGCATCGGGGCGATTGCCCTCGCCGGTCTTCACGAAGGTCACGACGACGTCGGCCGTCGCGCCGGACGAGATGAACGTCTTCGCGCCGTTGAGGATGTAGCCGCCGTCGACCTTCTTCGCATTGGTCTTGATGCCGCGCAGGTCGCTGCCCGCGCCTGGGTCGGTCATGGCCAGTGCGCCCAGGACCTCGCCGGTGGCCATGCGGGGCAGCCACTTCTGCTTCTGCTCCTGCGTGCCCATGTGCACGAGGTACGGAATGGCGAGGTCGTCCTGAATGCCGAGGGCCCCGGCGAGCGAACCCGCGCCGACGGCGATGACCTCCTCCATCACGATCGTGCGGAAGCGGTAGTCCTGCAGCATCCCGGCGCCGCCGAACTCCTCCGGCACCGACAGCCCGAGGATGCCGGCTTCGCCTGCGGCGAGCATCGTGGCGCGGTCGATCTCTCCGGCGGCTTCCCACCGCTCGATCGCTTCGTTGCTCACGTGGCGCTTGACGAAGTCTTTGACGAGGTCGCGGAAGGCCTCGTGGTCCTCTTCGTAGATGTCGCGTTGCATGCCGTCCTCCTGAACGTTCCTGGGCGTCGTTGCTCCGGCGATTCTATGTCGGCCGCCACCCGCGGATGCGGTCATTGTGAGAATGCATCCCACTTGTCGTGAGACTCGGTACCGCCATTGTGGGATGCCGCAACGAGCGATCGGTCGTCGCCCGACGGAAGCCTCAGTGGGCGTAGTCGGGGGCGGCGGGAAGGCCGAAGAACTCCTCCATGGTGTGAAATCCGCCCTGGTGGTACACGGCTGCCAGATCCACGCCGATGTAGCGGAGGTGCCAGGGTTCCGGCTGATAACCGGTGGTGCCGATCCCCGCCTGCTCGTACCGCACGATGAAGCCGTACTCCCAGGCGTGCTCAGCGACCCAGTTGCTCTGGGCGGTGCCGCCGAAACCGTCGAGATCGCCGCACCTCGCGGCGCACGCCACGACGTCGAGGGCGAGGCCCGTCTGGTGTTCGCTGTGTCCTGGTCGGGCAGACCCCGCATCCGCCTCCGCCTGACCGAGCGCGCGGACGTTGGATTCGTACGTCGTGACCTGCAGCCCGTAGGAGCGGTAGCCGTTGTTCGCACCGAGCCTGCCCGCCCCGGCTGCCTCCGCCGCCTGCGCCATCTCGCCGACGGCTGCGGCGACCTCCGGTCGGACCTGCCCGGAGCGGGTGGTTGTCTGCACCGGCAGGTCGACGAGTGCCGGCGGGGCGTAGTCGACCGGCGCCAGGGGCCTTGCCTTGTTCACGACCACCCAGGCGCGCGCGGGATCCTCCAGCGAGATGCACGGCGCGTTGCCCGCCACGACGGCGGCGCGGAAACTCTCGCCACCGCCGAACGCGGCCACGGTCGCTGCGTCGTCGCCGGCGGCCAACGCCTGCTGCACGACGGCATCCGCACAGGGATCGGCCGCGGTCGTCGCCTCGACGTCGACGGGCGGCACCTCCATGAGCGCGACGGGTTCGGGCTGCTCGAACGGTGCCGATGTCGGAACCGTCGCGAGCGACAGGAGCACGCCGATCGCGGTGACCGCGATCCCGATCGGCAGCGCAGGTCCGCGAATCGGGGAGCGGGGCGCCGCATGCTGGGGCTGCGGTACGGCGTACATCTTCCCATTGTCCCTCATCGGCCGTCGAACATAGCTCCCGGCTGACGTTGACGAAGATTCGGTTCTATGTTCGAATGGAGTATGCGCTGGCAGGGTCAGAAGGTCGGAGATGTGGATGCTGCGGCACTTCCCGGCCTCGAAGATCGAACCAGCATCCTGCGATCCGTGACCACTCCCGAGTTCGCCGGCATGACGTTCCACGAAGTGCTCTCGAAATCGGCGCTGAACCACGTCCCCGGTGCGTCGCGCATGCCGTTCGCGTGGACGATCAACCCCTACCGCGGATGCAGCCATGCCTGCGTTTACTGCGTGTCTCCGGACACGTTGATCCTCTGCACGGATGGTCGGCAGCGACCGCTGCGCGATCTGGAGATCGGCGACGAAATCCTCGGAACGGAGAAGCAAGGCGATTACCGCCGCTACGTCAAGACGACGATCAAAGCCAAGTGGGCAACGAGGAAGAGGGCGTACCGGGTCACACTCGCCGATGGCACGCAGCTCGTCGCGAGCGGTGACCATCGATTCCTCACCGAGCGAGGGTGGAAGCATGTCGTTGCCGCTGAGAAGGGGCAGCGCCCGTACCTCACCACAAACAACAGGCTTATGGGGTTCGGCATCGGAGCGGCCGGGATGAAGATCGATCCGTCTTCACTCGACTACCGTCGCGGCTACCTCGCGGGAATGATCCGCGGTGACGGGATGATCTTCCACGGGAGCTACCCGAGCCCGACGAGAACGCGCGAGATCCACATGTTCCGTCTGGCGCTCATCGACGAGGAAGCGCTCGCCAGAACCGAGGGATATCTCGAAGAGGAGGGAGTGCCGACCCGAAGGCGGCCCTTCGCTCAGGCCAGCGACACACGCAGCGCTGCGGATGCGATCCACACGGCCGCACGACGTCACGTCGAATCGATCGAGACGCTCATCCAGACTCCTTCGACACCGAACACGGACTGGTACTCGGGTTTTCTCGGCGGAGTCTTCGACGCCGAGGGGAGTTGCTCCCGCGGGGTGCTTCGCATCTCCAACAAAGACGCCGACATCATCGATCTCATCGAGCGAGGAATGCAGGAACTCGGAGTGCCCTATCGGCTCGAGGCGCCTCGAGGCAGTGGGGTCCGCAGCGTACGGGTCATTGGCGGACTCCCGAGCCGTCAGCGATTCTTCGCGCTCACTGCCCCCGCCATCACTCGCAAGATGTCACTGGAGGGCACGGCCGTGAAGAGCGTCGCCGACTTGCGCGTGATGGGCATCGAGCCACTCGACGGTGAAATGGATCTTCTCGACATCACCACGGGGACCGGCGATTTCGTCGCGAACGGGGTGATCAGTCACAACTGCTTCGCCCGCGGCACGCACGAGTATCTCGACCTCGACGGAGGCGCAGACTTCGACTCGCAGATCGTGGTCAAGGTGAACGTCGTCGAGGTGCTCGAAAAGGAGCTGCGGCGAGGCAGCTGGCAGCACGAGACCGTTGCGCTCGGCACGAACACCGACCCGTACCAGCGGGCGGAGGGCCGCTACAAACTGATGCCCGGGATCATCGAAGCACTCGCCCGTTCCGGCACACCGATGTCGATCCTCACCAAGGGCACACTGATCCGCCGCGACATCCCGCTGCTCGTGAAGGCGGCAGAGCGCGTCCCCGTCGATGTGCAGATGTCGATCGCGATGTACGACGACGAGCTGCAGAAGGCGATCGAGCCGGGTGCACCCACCACGCAGGCGCGGCTCGACACCGTGAGAGCCCTGGCGGATGCCGGATTCCGCGTGACGGTCTTCCTGATGCCGATCATGCCGCACATGACGGATTCCGTCGCGGCGGTCGACGACGCCCTGAAGCGCATCAAGGCGGCGGGTGCCCGCACCGTGATCTACGGGGCCCTTCACCTGCGGCCGGGCGTGAAGCCGTGGTTCTTCCGATGGCTCGAAGAGGCTCGGCCGGACCTCGTCTCCTCGTACCGCGGACTGTATCCGGGGGCCTCCGCGGAAGCACCCAAGGCGTACCGGCAGTGGCTCGCCAAGCGGGTGCGTCCGCTGATCCGCCTGCACGGACTCGACGCTCGGCACGAAGACGACTATCCGCAGCGCGTCAGGCCCGTGCGATTCGCGCCGTCTACGGCATCCGAGCCCGCGCCGCAGCCGATGCTCTTCTGACGGGTGCCGGCGGCACCGCCCCGTAGGCTTCTCGGTTATGGCTATCGGCTCCACAATGCACACGTTCGACGTCCAGCTGGCCGACACCGACCGGGGCGTCTATGAGGACTACGCACTGCGGGTGGCCAGGCATCCGTCCGAGACCGACGCCTACATGACCACTCGCGTTCTGGCCCACGGGCTCGAGTACGCGGAGGGCATCGCCTTCGGCGACGGGATCTCGTCGACCGAGGAACCCGCCGTCGTGGTGCGCGACATGACGGGCCGGCTCACCGCGTGGATCGAGATCGGAGCCCCCGACGCCGAGCGGCTGCACCACGGCAGCCGGCTCGCCGAGCGCACGGTCGTCTACACGCACCGCGATCCTGCCAAGGTGATGGCTCCGTGGTCGGGGAAGAGGATCCATCGCGCCGGCGCGATCCGCCTGTTCAGCTTCGACCCCGGTTTCATCGAGTCCGCGGCGCGATTGATCGAACGACGGAACTTCATGACGCTGACCGTCACCGAGCAGGTGCTCTACCTCGACCTGAACGGCACGAGCCTCACCTCGAGCATCCATGAGCACGAGCTCTCCTGAGATCTCCCGAGTACCGTACGGCGAAGGCCCCCGGAATCCGTTCCGAGGGCCTTCGCCATGGTGTCTCCCGGCGGGTCGCTCAGGCGGTGAGGTCCGCCGCGGTGGGCATCCGGCCGGTGATCTCCTCGATGACGTCGTCGTCGGGACGGGCGTCCTCGAAGGGGGCATCGATCTCGGCGCGGTCGAGCAGCTCGGTCATCCGCCGGCGACGCTGACGGGTGATCAGGGTCACGACGCGCCCGGAGCGACCAGCGCGACCGGTGCGGCCGGAGCGGTGCAGGTACGTCTTGTACTCGTCGGGGGCGTCGGCCTGCACGACGAGATCGATGTCATCGACGTGGATGCCGCGAGCGGCGACGTCGGTCGCCACCAGCACCTGCACCCGGCCGGACGTGAGACGCTCCAGGTTGCGGGTGCGCTTGGCCTGGTTGAGATCGCCGTGCAGCGAGACTGCGGGGATGCCGGCGTCATCGAACTGCTCGGCGAGCATGTCGGCATACGCCCTGGTACGCGCGAAGACGAGTGTCTTTCCCTCGCGATCGACGAGCGACGTGAGGATGTCGGCCTTGTCGCGGTGCTCGATGACGAGCACGCGGTGCTCGATGGTGCTGGACTCCTGGTCTTCACCGGCGACCTCGTAGACGGCCGGGTCGACGAGGAACTCGTCGACGAGGGCTGCGACCTCGCGGTCGAGGGTGGCCGAGAAGAGGAGCTTCTGGCTGCCGTCGGCGGTGTGCCGGAGGATCCGCTGCACGGGCTCGACGAAGCCGAGCTCGCACATGTGGTCGGCCTCGTCGAGCACCGCGATGCGGCAGTCGGAGAGGTCGAGCTTGCCCTGGTTGATGAGGTCCTCGACACGTCCGGGAGTGCCGATGACGATGTCGACGCCCTTCTTCAGCGCGCCCACCTGGCGCCCCTGCGGGACACCGCCGTAGATCTGCGTCGTGAAGAGACCGACGCTGCGGGCGATCGGCTGGATGGTGCGGTCGATTTGGAGCGCGAGCTCACGGGTCGGCGCGAGGATGATCGCGCGCGGCGACCGGCCGAACTCGCGGCGCTTGCCGGCCTGGGACTTCAGCACGTTCTCGACGAGCGGCGCCCCGAAGGCGATGGTCTTGCCGGAGCCGGTGCGGCCACGGGCGAGCACATCGCGCCCTGCGAGCACAGCCGGGATGCTCGCGGCCTGGATCGCGAACGGCGACGCCGCGCCCATGTTGCTCAGGGTCTCGACGATGTTCGATCCGAGGCCGAGGTCGGCGAACGTCACGCCCTCCACCTCGACGGCGGCGACGGACTGCGCCTCGAGACGCTCGTGGACGACGTCTTCGGTGTGCTCCACCTGCGCCTTCGGCGCCTTGTTCCAGTTGTCGCGGCTCGGACGCTCGTCGCGCCGCGCATCGCGCTGGGCTTTTGATCCTGCCGACGGACGGCGGTTCTCGGTGCGGTACGCGCCGCCGGTCGACGGGCGGGTCCGCTCGCTGCGGGCTTCGCGTTCGCCGTCGAAAGAGCGCTGCGTCCGGTCGCGATCGAAGGCGCGACGGGCACGGTCGGCGTCGTAGGAACGGGCAGGGCGATCATCCCGGTCGGAACGCGGACGCTCGTCGCGGGCGCCTGCGCGGGTCGGGCGATCATCCCGATAGGTCCCGGGACCCGTCGAACGACCAGCGCGCTCATCACGATCCGAGCGCGAACGCTCGCTCGCGTTGCGATCGTAGCGGGGACGCTCGCCCGAGTTGCGGTCGTAGCGGGGACGCTCGCCAAAGCTGCGGTCGTAGCGAGGACGCTCGTCCTGCCTCGGGCGGTCGCCGAAGCCGCGGTCGTCGCGGCGCGGGCGATCGTCACGGTAGGTGCCGGCGCCGGTCGGTCGCTCACTCGATCCGCGGTCAGAGCGCGGGCGCTCGCTCGCATTCCGGTCGTAGCGAGGACGCTCGCCGGAGCTGCGGTAGTAGCGGGGGCGCTCGTCCTGCCGCGGGCGGTCGCCGAAGCCGCGGTCGTCGCGGCGAGGGCGATCTTCGAAGCGGCGCGGCGCGGCCGAAGCGGGTCGGTCGGTGTAGCGAGAGCCGCCGCCACCAGCAGTGCGGGGGCGCTCGTCGCGGTGGTGAGGTGCCTCACGGCGACCGGACTCCGCGCGGTTGCGGATGCCGCGTGCCTCGTCGCGGCCGGCACGCTCCTGCGCGGTCCAGCGTTGCTTGGGGGCACCGCCTTCAGCCTCGGCGGGTCGATACCCGCGGTGGCCGGCGCTGCGGCTGCCGGGTCGACGGTCCGCGCCGGCGCTGGGCGCCGAACGCCGGTCGGCGGCATCCGCGCGTCCGCCTCGCTCGCCGTCACGAGCAGCCGCTCCGTGGTGACGCTCATGGAACGAGGTCTTCTTGGCGCCGAAGCGCGGCTCGAAGTTGCGAGCGGGTCGGCCGCCCTTGGGCTTGTGATTCTTGGGCATGGGGGGGGTGTCCTTCTGGGTTCTCGCACGAGAACAGCGCCGCGCACACGCGCGAGCACCCTGCACTTCGTCGAGAGTTCACGACGAGAGTCGGGGTCCGGACTGTCAGCGGCCGGGGCCATTCATGTGATGGTTCATGCGCGTTGATCAACGCTCACCATCGGCCCCTGGACTCACACTTCTTACAAAAACGTCCGCGCCACGCGCGGGTGTCCGAAGCCGACCCGACAACTGTAGCGGACGCTCCTGGGAATCCTCCCCGTACGATGACGGGGTGGACACGTTCTCTCCCACCGGTATCCAGGTCTATCTGAGTCACGGCGACGTGACGGCGCAGATCTCCCAGGTCGGCGCCTCACTGCGCGCGCTGCGGGTCGGCGGGGTCGACATCGTGCCGCCGTATCCGCTCGATCAACCCGCCCCGTCGGCCTCGGGCGTCGTGCTGGTGCCGTGGCCCAACCGCGTGCGCGACGGTCGGTGGAGCGATGACGGCACCGAACGTCAGCTCGCCATCAGCGAGCCGAAGCTGCACAACGCCAGCCACGGCCTGCTGCGCTTCGCGCCGTATGAGATCGACCAGACCGACGCCGCCGCGACCCTGCGCGCGTTGGTCGTCCCGCAGACCGGATACCCGTATCTCATCGAGACCTCGGTGACGTATCTGCTCACCGCCGCCGGCGTCCATATCACCCACACGCTCACCAACCGCTCGTCGACACCGGCGCCGGTCGCGCTGGGCATCCACCCGTTCATCACCATTGGCGATGTCGATCCCCATGACCTGGTGCTGCGCGTCGACGCCGCGACCGCCTTCGAGACCGATGAGCGCAGTCTCCCGATCGGCACGCGGACGGCCGACCCGCGTCTTCGCGACGGCGTCCGCCTCGGCGATGTGACGCTCGACACGGGTCTCACCGATCTCTCGCGGGATGGCGACGGTGTCGTGAGGCACACCCTCACCGCGCCCGACGGACGGCGCGTCACGCTGTGGCAGGGCGAGGGCTTCGACTACGCGCAGGTCTTCACCACCACCAAGTACCCGGGTCAACCCGTGGCGCTGGCGATCGAGCCGATGACGGCCCCGGCCGACGCCCTCAACAGCGGCCTCGGCATCCGCCGTCTCGCGCCGGACGAAACCTGGACCCTGCGCTGGGGCATCGAGTTCGCCGCGTGAGCAGAACTGCACCGGCCCCCTAGTAGGAGCGGGGCGTTCAAGAGGAGTGTCAACACCTCGTCCGCTGGACCTCTTTCGTCCTCGTATCCAAGCGTTCGCCTCAGCCCCGCACGCGCTCCGGTTTCTCGCCCCAGCGCCTCGGTGACTCGACGGGCGGTCACTGGTGGGCGATCTCAAGGACATCGCCTCGACTCCGCCGATCGCTCGCTCGCTGGACAGGAAGGTGTGTTCCCGGTTGGATGGTGGTGGAGTGCAACGGCTGACGCGGTGCATCCAGGGTCGGGAGGGACCAACGTGACGTTGCGTGGAAGAGGGCCGCTGAGGCGCGCCGACGAGTTTGAAGTTCGGGTGCACTCCGGAAAGCGCGTGCGTCTGCTGAGCGCACTCGGGGTTCTAGCGCTGGCTTTCACCACGTTCGGAGGCGCCGGCGTTCTGGCAGCGGCTCCGGCATCCGCCGCCCCGGGGTCCCCTGGCACCCCACAGCCGGGCACCCTCATCTACACGGAGGACTTCCAGAACTCGCCAATAACCGGCGCGACTCGCATTGGCGACTATGTCAGCGCCTCCGGGGCGAGGTACACGGCTGACCCGGTATACACGAACACAAACCTCTGCAACGGTCTCATTTTCGGGCACGGGGCCACCAACACGGCCCTCGGTGCAGCGAACTTCTGCGGAACCGCCACGTCGTGGTGGCCGAACGCTCGGAAGCTGCCGGCGGCGATGGGAATCTATGCCGGAATGGCTGCGGCGGATCAGAACCTGGCGGTCGCCGCCCAGACTGTGGGCGGAACGAGCAACAACTACGCCGGCATCATGCTTCAAGGGTCCGGCATCCCTGTTGCGTCGGGAGGGCGGTTCGTGACGTTCTCACTGGACGTGGCGAACTTCTGCGGCTCGGGTGCCGCGCAGGCGCAAGACCGTTTCTATCTCATGGACGGCGCGACCCCCATTGCGCTGAACACGACCGATTACAATATCTGCGCCGATCCGGATGCGGACTCTTTCGTGGTCGACGGCACCCCGATAACGGTCGGCACTTTCACCGGCAATCAGGCCGCTCTGATCACCAGCCCGAGTATCGGCTTCCGCCTTGAGAACCGTCAGCCGAGCGGAAGCGGGAACGATCAGGCGTTCGACAACTTCCGAGTGCTGGACGTCACCCCTCAGCTCGACAAGTCCTTCACCCCTGCAGTCGCCCCTACCGGGGGCACGTCGACACTGACGTTCACCGTAACGAACACAAGTGAGCTCGCGGCGAAGAACGGCTGGTCCTTCACCGACTCGTTGCCGACCGGACTGAGCATCGCCGGCGCTCCGGCTGCAGCAACGACCTGCCCTTCCGGCGCGGTCACCGCACTCCCGGGCCAGGCGACGATCAGTGCCACCGGCAACCTCGCATCCGGCATGGCATCATGCACGATCACCGTCACGGTGACGTCGCCGGTGCCGGCGACCTTCAGCAATGGACCGGACAACGTCATTGTCACCGGCCTCAACGAGCCAGGTGTCGCCACGGTCACGTTCGAGCGTCCGGGTCTCTCCCTCGACAAGCAGGCCGGGACGCCTGCCGACGTGAACCAGAACGGCATCACGGACGCCGGCGACACCATCTCGTATACCTTCAGAGTGCAGAACACCGGCGATGTGCCTGTCACCGACCTCGTCGTCGACGACGCCAAGGTCGGGGCGGTGACCTGCTCGACAACCACTCTCGAGGTAGCTGAGACGGCCACCTGCGAGGCGGACGAGCCGTACACGGTCACGCAGGCCGACGCGGTTGCCGGTTCCGTCGTCAACACCGCCACCGCGACGGCCGCCACGCCGACCCGAGCTGCGGTCACCTCTGCGCCGGACTCCACCTCGACTCCGGCCGAGGCGCCCGCCCCGGCACTCAGGCTCGTGAAGTCGGCCGACCCGTCGGATGCCGCAAGTTACCGGCCCGGTCAGGAAGTCACGTACCACTTCGCTGTGACGAACACGGGGAACGTTCCGCTCACGGATGTCGAAGTGGTCGAGGGAGACTTCTCGGGGTCGGGGTCGCTCTCCGACGTCACCTGCCCGGCTATGTCGCTGGTCGTGGGGGGCCAGATGATCTGCGAGGCGACCTACACCCTCACGACGGCGGACGTGGACGATGGCTCCGTGTCGAACACCGCGACGGTCATCGGCACGCCGCCCGCAGGCACGCCGGTGACGAGTTCGCCGTCCACAGTGACCCTGCCCACCCCGCCGCAGCCCGCGGTCACCGTCGTGAAGACCGCCAGCGATGAACCGGTGACCACGGCTGGTCAAGAGATCACCTACTACTTCCGGGTGACCAACACGGGCAATGTGACGTTGGAAGAGATCGCCGTCGAGGACGTCGACTTCTCCGGAACCGGCACCTTGTCGGCGATCGACTGCCCTGAGGACAGCCTGGTCGCCGGTGAGTTCCAGATCTGCGAAGCGACGTACACGACGACGCAGGCGGACGTCGACGCCGGAACCTTGACCAACAGCGCCACCGTCAGGGGAACCCCTCCCGTGGGTGACCCGCTGCCGCCGGTGCCATCCGAGCCCATCGTGGTCCCCATCGCCCCGGAGCCGGCGCTCGCGCTGGTCAAGACCGCTGACGCCGCGAAGGTCACCCATGCCGGTCAGATCGTGACCTACTCGTTCACCGTGACGAACACCGGCAACGTGACGATCACGGACGCGGAAATCGTCGAGGGTTCATTCGACGGCACTGGAACACTGTCCGAGGTCTCCTGCCCCTCCGGTGCGCCGCTGCTGCCCGGCAATGAGCTCGTCTGCACCGCGGAATACACCGTCGTCGCCGCAGACCTCGCGTCCGGCTCGCTGACGAACACCGCGACAGCGACCGGCGTGCCGCCCGCTGGTGACACCATCGTCTCCGACCCCGCAACCGTGACGCTGACCGTCGCGCCGGCCGTGGATCCGGCCGCACCGCCATCTGGCCAGGCAGCGCTCCCCGCAACCGGTGGCAGCGTCCCCTGGGTCGCTGCGGGCGTTGCCATGATTCTGCTCGCGTTCGGCGGGGGCATTCTCGTGCTCCGTCGTCGCAGGAGTGAAGTGGGCGACCATCGACCCGACGCCTGAATCCTTGCATCCTGCGTCATGATCGACGCTCGTGCTGCACGGTTTCTATCAGGTGGGGACGTTCCGGTGCTGCTGCCGTTCCTGATCGCACAGTCGCGGTTCGTGCGGCGGCTCGCATACGCCGGGCTGAATGGTCGACTCACCCGCAGGGCCTCACTCCGGCGCGCGTTCTCGCAGCTGACGGCGGGTTAGCCGCGGCGCACTGGGAGTCGACGGTCCGGAAGCTGCGGCATCCGCCCCCCGATCGTCCGACCCGCCTGGCGACTGCATCTCGCCTCTGCGCTCACCCCGGCGCTCGCGCGCGCCTTCGACGAGGTTGTAGAGGGTCGGCAGGACGATCAGGGTCAGCACCGTCGACGAGATCAGTCCGCCGATCACCACGATCGCGAGCGGCTGCGAGATGAAGCCGCCGTGCCCGGTGATGCCGAGCGCCATCGGAGTGAGCGCGAAGATCGTCGCCAGAGCAGTCATGAGGATCGGGCGCAGACGCTTCTCGGATCCGGCCTTCACGGCCTCCTCGGTCGACAGTCCCCTCGTCCGGTACTGGTTCACGAGGTCGATGAGCACGATCGCGTTCGTCACGACGATGCCGATGAGCATGAGCAGGCCGATCAGCGAGGCGACGCCGAGCGGCACGCCGGTCACGATCTGCAGCAGGATCGCGCCCGTCGCCGCGAACGGCACTGAGATGAGCAGCTCCAGCGGCTGACGAAGCGACTTGAACGTCGCCACCATGACGACGTACACGATGAGGATCGCCGCGAGCATCGCCAGCCCCAGCTGCGCGAACGAGTCGGCCTGCTGCGAGGCGACACCGCCCACCTCGGCGGAGGCGCCGTCGGGCAGTTCGACCGCTTGCAGCGCGGTGGTCACTGATGCGGTCGCCACGGCGAGATTGTCGGATGCCGGGGGCACGGTGATCGTCGCGGTCCGGCGTCCCTGCTCGGTGGTGATCGAGGTGGGACCGTTGCGCTCCTCGACGGTGGCGATGTCCTGCAGCTGCACGATGCCGCGCGCGGTCGGGATCGTGAGCTGGCGCAGAGCCTCGGCCGTCGACGGCGGCTCGGCGGTCACGAGGTAGACGGTGAGAGCGGTGTCGTCGATCTCGACCGACCCGATCTGCTGCGGCCGCATGGTGTTCGAGACGATCGAGCCGACGGCCACCTCGGAGAGGCCGCGCTGCGCGGCGGCGTCACGATCGACGACGACGGCGATGTAGGGCAGCGCGGCTGCGAGGTTGTCGGTCACCTGACCGATCCCCTCACGCCCGTCGAGCTCGTCGACCACCGCCTCGGTCGCGGCCTGGAGGTCGTCGGAGTTCGACGCCGTCACAGAGATCTCGATGTCGCTCGAGCCGAGGCCTGCCGACGCGGCGACGGCGACCTCACCGACGTCGGACAGGCCGTCGATGGCATCCTGCACCTTCGTGCGCAGCTCCTCCTGATCGGCGTCGCCGTCGGTGAGCACCGAATACGTCACCCCGGCGCCGCCGGAGAACGCATCGCGCAGCGCCGAGCCGCTGGAACCGATCGAGGCTTGGACGTGCTCGATGCCGTCGATGTCGAGCAGGGCGTCCTCGACCGCGACGGCCGCCTCGGACTTCGTCTCGAGGCTGGCACTCGGACCGAGATCCTGCGTGACCGTCATGGTGTTCTGGCCGGAGTCGCTGAGGAAGTTGATCTTCATCAGCGGGGCTGCAGCGAGCGTGCCGCCGAGCACGAGCAGCGCGAGAACGACGGTCACCACGGAGTGCTTGAGCGTCCAGCTGAGGATCGGCCGGTACGCGCGCTGAAGCGCCGACGGCGGGGCGTCGGGGTGCTCGGGGTCGATGGCCTCGCCGTCGGCATCGAGCAGGGGCTTGCCAGGGCGCAGGAACCAGTAGGCGAGAACCGGCACGATCGTGAGCGACACGAGCAGAGAAGCGACCATCGCGATCGTCACCGTCATCGCGAAGGGCCGGAAGAGCTCGCCGACCATGTCGCCGACGAAGACGATCGGCAGGAACACCGCGACCGTGGTGATGGTGGATGCCGTGATGGCCATGGCGACCTCGCGCACCGCGAGCCGGATGGCCGCGCCCTTGTCGGCGTCGCCGACGTAGTGGCGCTTGATGTTCTCGATGACGACGATGGAGTCGTCCACCACGCGCCCGATCGCGATCGTGAGCGCCCCGAGCGTCAGGACGTTCAGCGAATATCCGAATGCCTGCAGCCCGATGAAGGTGATGAGCACCGAGGTGGGGATGGAGATCGCCGTGACCAGGGTCGAGCGGATGGAGAGCAGGAAGACGAGGATGACCACCACCGCGAACACGAGGCCGAGCAGTCCCTCGGTCGCCAGCGTCTCGATCGACTGCACGATGAACGGCGCCTGATCGAAGATGATCGTGAAGGTGGCGTCGGGGAAGGCCTCACCGATCTGGTCGAGTGCCGCGATGACGCCCTGTGACACCTCGACGGTGTTCGCCGCCGGGAGCTTCGTGATCGAGATCGACAGCGCGTCGTCGCCGTCGACACGCGAGATGGAGCTGACCGGGTCGGACTCCTGCGCCACCGTTGCCACATCGCCGATCACGGCGTCGGTGCCCACGAGAGGAAGCGCTGCGATCTCCTCGACGGAGGTGATCTTCGCCCCCGTCTGCACCGTGAGCGTCTCACCCTCCTCGGTGATGTCGCCACCGGGGAAGAGCGTGCCATTCTCCTGCAGGGCGTCACCGATCGCCTGGGGACTCTGCCCGGCCGCTGCGAGCTTCGCAAGATCCGGCGTGATCGTGATCCGCTGGCCGACGCCTCCGACGATCTGGGCGGCGTTGACGCCGTCGACGTCTTCGAGCTCAGGAATCGCGACGTTCTCGAGTTCGGCCTGGGCGTTCTCGGCGTCGTCGAACCCGGTGACGGCGACCTGGATGACCGGGAAGTCGTCGATCGAGACCGAGAGCACCTGAGGGCTCACGTCCTCAGGCAGCTCCTGCGAGATGCGGTTGATCGCCTGCTGGATCTTCTGCTCGGCTGTGGCGAGGTTCGTGCCGTACGTGAACATCGCCTGCACGATCGACGCGTTCGTCGTGCTCGTCGCCGTCGTCGACTCGAGCCCTGGGACACCCTGGATCGCCGACTCGATCGGGGTCGAGACGTCGTTCTCCACCACCTCGGGTGAGGCGCCGGGGTACGTGGTCATCACCACGAGCGCCGGCAGCTCGAGCGAGGGGATCAACTCCTGCTTGAGGTTCGTGAGCGCCAGCCCGCCGAAGACCGCGGCGACGATGGTGATGAGAGCGATGAGCGCACGGTTCTTGAGGCTCAGGACGGCGAGGTTAGACAAGGCGGTTTCTCTCGATTGTCTCGGACGTGTCGGTTGCTTCGGTCGAATCGGCGGTCGATGGCGAGCAGAGGATCCCGGCGATTGCATCGCGGATCACGCGCTCATCGAGCGGGTGCTCATTGATCTGGGCGTGCCAGAGTACGCCGTCGATGAAAACGGCAGCTGCCCTGGCGCGATCCGTTCCGTGAACGGGGGCGATGAACTCGGCGACCTCGTCGGACCAGTGGCGCGCCAGCTCGCGGAGCCGAGGGTCGTGCACGGCGGCGGTGACGACGGCGCGGTCGGCCTGCACCGCCCGTACATCGGCCAGCCCCTCACTGACGAGGCGGGCCAGCACGTCGGGGGTGACCCCGCCGGCTTCGGCGGCGCGGCGGGTCTCGTCGAGCCGGGTGTCGACCTCTTCGGCGAGCGCTTGCAGCGCTGCCCCACGGAGGTCGTCGAGGGTGGCGAAGTACTGCGTCGTGGCGCCCAGTGGGACGCCGGCCCTGGCGGCGACCTTGCGGTGGGTGAGTGCCTCGACGCCGATCTCGATGATGAGTTCGGCGGCCGCGGTCACGATCTCGTGGCGGCGCGCCTCAGGGTCGCGTCGCCGCCGACCGCTCTCCACCATCGCGCCCCCAGACATCTGTACATGTACTTTTGTACATTCCCGGCTTGTGAGAGCGCTGTGAGCGCTGTGAGCTACGCGGTCACCGCCCCGAGGCGCCGGGTGCCCCGGCATCCAGACCCACACTCAGAGCGCGGCGCCGAGGGCGAGGCCGAGGCCGGCGGCGACGACGCCGAGGGCGAGCATGCCGATGGCGTTGACGGCGGATGACGCCCGCTGACCGTCGAGCCAGAGCGCGACGGCGTCGAGCATCGCGGTGCTGAACGTGGTGTATCCGCCCAACAGCCCCGCCCCGAGCAGGAACGCGGCGTCAGGCAGCGCCGCGGTGACGAGCCCCAGGGCGAAGGATCCCGTGACGTTCACGACGAGGATGCCCCACGGGAATCCCCCGCGCGCGATTCGGGTGACGCCGATATCGACGAGGTACCGCAGCGCGGCGCCCACGCCCCCGGCGACGGCGGCCCCGAGGAACAGCAGCGGCGTCATCCTCGCACCTCGTGATCGTGTCTGCGGCGACCGAGCCGCAGGCCCACTGCCGCGGCGGTCAGGCCGAGTGCCAGAGAAACGATGCCATACCCGACGGCGAGCGCCGGGGCGTGATTCCAGAGCGCGACCGTGCCGGTGGCGAGCGCGCTGTAGGTCGTGAAGCCACCGAGGATGCCGGTGCCGAGAAAGATGCGCAGCTCGGCGGCCTGCGGGAGGCCGGCGGTGAGGATGCCGATCAGCAGCGCACCGATGATGTTGGCCACGAACACCGCAACGGGGAAGCCATCATCCGGGAGAGCGAGGCCGATTCCGAGTCTGGCCGCCGAGCCGATGGTTCCGCCGAGGGCGACGAGCAGGACGCGGCGGAGGTTCACGCTCGACACTGTAGTCGCCCCGTGGCAGCGCGTCCGTCGAAAGTCAAGGCGTTGGCGCCTGCCGGCGGACCGCGTTGACTGGCGGTATGAAGCCACTGTGGAAGTCCACCGCGACCCTCGCCTCCGGCTCGCCGTTCGAACCCGGCGCGAAGCACGATGTGGCCGTCGTCGGAGCCGGGCTCACGGGACTCACGACGGCGGTGATGCTCGCGCGGGCCGGCCTCGACGTCGCGGTGATCGAGGCGGGCGAGGTGGCGGAACTCGCAACGGGCGGCAACACCGGCAAGCTCTCCCTCCTGCAGGGCAAGCGGCTCGCCGAGATCCGCAGGCACCACTCTCCCGAACTCGTCCGCGCCTATGTCGACGCGAACCGTGACGGCATGGACTGGCTGACATCGTTCGCCGACGGCGCGGGGGTGCCGTACTCCCGCCGCACCGACCACTCCTATGCCCAGACCGCCGACGGCCTCGAGACCGTGCGTGCGCAACACGACGCCGCCCGCGAGGCCGGGCTCGCGACGCGGATGTTGTCAGCCGCCGACCTCGACGCGACGCCGTTCCCGATCGCCGGCGCCGTCGCCCTCGACGATCAGGTCACGATCGACCCGGTGACCGTGTCGACGGCTCTCGTCGCCGACCTGCTCGCCGCCGGCGGCACAGTGCACACCGGCATCCGCGTCACCGGAGCGCACGCGCTCGGATCTTCCCGCGTGGACACCGTGGAGGGCCCGCTGTTCGCCGACCACATCGTGCTCGCCACCGGGACTCCGATCCTCGACCGAGGACTGTACTTCTCCAAGGTCAGCGGGACGCGGTCGTACTGTGTGTCGTTCCGCATCTCCGGAGTGGTGCCCGAAGGCACGTACATCTCGGTCGATGGCTCGACGCGCTCGATCCGTCCGGTGTCAGCTGCCGACGGCCCCGGCGGCACGGCGCAGCTCATCGTCGGCGGCAACGGGCATCCGGTCGGCCGCTCCGACGGCGAGACGGCCGCCATCGACGACCTCGTCGCCTGGACCGCACGCCACTTCCCGGGGGCAATTGAGACGCACCGCTGGTCGGCACAGGACTATGAATCGCACAACCGAATCCCGTTCGTCGGTGCGATGCCGCGCGGCCTCGGTACCATCCGCTTCGCCACCGGCTACGCCAAATGGGGGCTGTCGAATGCCCCCGCCGCAGCGCTGCGCCTCTCCGCCGAGATCCTCGGCGCGATCAGGGACGACAAGGCGCGGTGGATGACGATGCTCGGCACCCGGCTGACGGTGCCGGCCGACCTGGCTCGCGGCGCCGTCGAGGGCGTGAAGGTCGCCAAAGAGGCGACGACCCGGTGGGTCGCAGCGGAGTCCCGTCCCGTGCCCGTCGCCCGGCCGACGGAGGGAACCGGAGTCGTCGCCCATCGTGGGGGACGGCCGGTCGGCGTCTCGACGGTCGATGGCGTGACGCGCGCCGTCTCGGCCGTGTGCACGCACCTCGGCGGAGTGCTGGACTGGAATGACGCCGAGTGCACCTGGGACTGCCCGTTGCATGCGTCCCGTTTCGCACCGGACGGCACACGGATCGAGGGGCCGGCGCTGCGCGATCTGCCGGAGTTGCCGCGATCCAGCCGAGATTGACCCGGAGTCCGGCGGCGACGGACCGCGGATATCAGGACGGCGAAGCGTCCCACCCCTCCTGCGCCGTCTCGCAGTTCTCACGGAAGACGTACTGCGAGACGAGGCGGCGCTCACTGCTCGACCAGTCGATGGCGGGCCGGCGCTGCTCGGGCGGCACGTAGCCGAGCCGGTACACGGCCATGAGCTCGAGGTCGTCCGGTACGCGCAGAAGGCTCACGATCTCGTCCCACCTGCCCGGAACCTCCATCGGGAACGAGATGAACTGAATGCCCATACCGAGCTCGACCGTCGTCAGCCAGATGTTCTCCATGGCGGCCCCCATGCTGAACACCGAATAGAACGACGAGAGCTGGCCCGGCCGGTACTCGCTCCGGTCGAGCATGACCCCGAGCAGCAGCGGCGAGCCGGCCACGAGCCTGCGATTCTCCGCACCCAGAGTCTTCGGCACCCCGAACGTGTTCATCAGGGTCTGCCCGCGCTTGGTGAACACCTGGCTGGTGAAGGGCCGAAGCGCTGCGGGCAGCTTGTCGAACAGCATCCCGCTGCGCTTCTCGTCCATCTCGGCCTGGCTGAACCGGAAGTAGGGCTTGTACCTCTCGAAGAAGGTGCCGTTCGACATCGCCTCGGTCATGCTCTCACCGGAGATCCGTGCGATCTGCTCGATCGTGTCGCGATTCTCGATGACGACGAAGCGCCACGGCTGACTGTTCAGCTGCGAGGGCGCGCGGCCCGCGGCCTCCAGGAGCAGTCGCTGATGCTCCTCGGAGACGGGGTCGGGCAGGAACGGTCCGTTCGTGGTCTTGCGGCGGCGGATGGCGTCGAGCAGTTCCATGGTCACTTCCGGTCGGCGGGACGAAGCGAGCGCACGAGGCCCGCGATGATGAAGGGGGCGGCGGCGAGAGCGACGAGCGGATGCCGGCGGGTGTGGGTTCCGGCATACGGGATCGCCGCGAGCGGTACCGCTGCGGGCAGGAGCGCGAGCCCTGCTTGCCGCCCGGCGCTACCGGGTCCTGTCCACCAGGCAGCGCTGATCGCGGCCGCGGTCGTCGTGCAGGTCGCGATGTACAGGGCGTGATGCAGCCAGCGGAAGCGGGTGGTGTCGATGACCCTGGCCGCGACTGCCGCTCCCAGTGCGCAGTTCGCGACGTAGGCCGCGGTGGCCCCGATGAACAGCCGCGCCGGGTCGCGGCGTCGGAGTCGGTGGCTCATGCGTCGACCCTATGCCAGCGATGATCTCCCGGGGCGGCCCCCACCCCGCGACATTGAAAGTGCGCAAAGTGCTCGATACCCGCAGATTTCGAGCACTTTGCACACTGTGAAACGACCGGAGGAGCCGGCCTAGAGGTTCGCCTCCGCGTACACGCGAAGGGCGTCGCGGACGAACTCCGCGCCACGGGTCCCGCCGTCAGCGGTGGCGTAGTTGGCGCCGAAGCGCGGGTCGGCGACGTACATCTCGCCGAGACCGATCACGTAGGCCTTGACGTCTCCGCCCGGAACGGACGCGGGTGTGCTGGGCACCCCGGTGAGCCACTCGACGTGGCGACGAGCCACGTCCTGCGCCTCAGCGGATGCCGCATCGATGCCGCTCTCGGCGGCGGCGATCCAGTCTCGTCCGAGGTCGGATACGCGCTGCTGCCATTCGGCACGCTCGGCATCCGTCATACCCCGCCACCAGCGGTCGCCGTCGGCGTAGGCCTTCTCGCCCCAGCGCTCCTCGACCTCCTGCTTGTGCTGCGTGTGGTCGAAGCCGTCGAACATGTTCTCTGCCATGAGGTTCTCACCTCCTTTCAATGCGTTGAGGGTGGATTCGACCGACGCGATCTGACGCGACAGCCGGGTCTGCTCCTCGCGCAGCAGCGCGAGGTGGGTCTCGAGGGCGGATGACTCGCTCCGCTCTTTCGCGAGCACATCCCCGATCTGCGGGAGACCGAGCCCGAGCTCGCGCAGCAGCAGGATGCGCTGCAGCCTGATGAGCGCCTGCTCGTCGTAGTGCCGGTACCCGTTCGGGGCGATGCGCGACGGCGGCAGCAGGCCGATGTCGTCGTAGTGACGCAGCGTCCTGCTCGTGGTTCCCGCGAGGCGGGCGATCTCCTGGATCGACCAGTCACGTGTGTCGAGCATCAGCCTCTCCTTTCATGAGCACGCGTGAAATCCACGATAGAAGTTGACGCCGCGTCAATGTCAACCGCGGATTGGAAAAGAATTCACCCCGGCTTTCGGCTAAATCGAGATATATCGTGTTACGCTGACCAAACACGATATATCGTGATCTACCGATACAGGAGAATCTGACATGACCGAGAAGTGGCTCATCGCCCCCGGCGAGGAACGCGTCATCGACATCGAGTCCGCGACGCGCCTCAAGGTGGGCCTCGTCGGCGGGCAGGTCGACATCATCGCCCACGACGAACCGGGCATCCGCATCGAGGTGCACGGCGTCACCATCAAGGACCTCCGGGTCGAATCCCACGGCGGAGAGGTCGAGATCGACCACCCCCAGCTGGGCTGGGACAACTTCCTCGAGGTGTTCCGCAACTTCGGCTCGGGCGGGCCCCGTGCCGAGGTGAGCGTCGCCGTTCCGCGGTCGATCGCGCTGAACCTCGGCGTCGTCAGCGCCGGCGCGCTCGTGTCAGGCATCCGCAACGACGCACGCCTGAGCACGGTCTCGGGCGACATCATCGTCGACACCCTGATCGGTGACCTCACCGTGAACTCCGTCTCGGGCGACGTGCAGGTGCGCGGTCTCACCGGATCCCTCACCGCCAACAGCGTCTCGGGTGACGTGGCGGTGACCGGCGCAGTGCGCAAGGCGACGATCGACACCGTCTCCGGCTCCGCCCTCGTCGACGCCGCCGGAGATGTGAACACCATCAACCTGAACACGGTGGCGGGCTCCAGCACCGTTCGCCTCGACGAGACGCTCCCGGCCAACTACGTTGCCCGCTCGCTGAGCGGACGCATCCTCATCGACGGTGTCGAGCGCAACTCCTCGGGGCCCAGCAACTACACCGGGTCCACCGGCGAGCTGTCCGGTCGTTTCGTCGACGTGCGCGCGAACTCGGTGTCGGGATCGATCACCGTGCTGCGCCGTGCCACGGCATCCGCCGCTGATGACGCGGAGTGGGAATCATGAGCCCCGCAGTCTTCTCGCACGGCGATCTGCGCCTGTACCTGCTGTCGCTGCTCTCGGAATCTCCGCAGCACGGCTACGGCATCATCCAGGCGCTGACCGATCGCACCGGCGGCACCTACACGCCCAGCGCAGGCACCATCTACCCTCGGCTCGCCAAGCTCGAGGAGGAGGGCCTGGTCACGAAGACGGTCGACGGTCGTACGACGATCTACTCGATCACCGACGCCGGTCGAGCCGAGCTCTCGGCTCGCGAGGGTGATCTCGCCGGCATCGAATCCGACCTCGCCGACTCGGTGCGCCTGATCGCCAACGAGGTCCGTCAGAGCGTGCAGGACGCGATGAAGAGCCTGCGGGCCGATCTGAAGGCGGCCGAACGCGACGAACGGGACTCCGCGAAGACCCGGCCGAAGTCCGCAGCGAGCGACGCTCGCTCGGCGAGCCGGGAGGAGCTTCACCGCGCGGATGCCGTCATCAACGCGTTCCGCGCCCGCGCGCGCACGGACCTCCGCACCCACGTCGCACGCGGCGGGTCGCTGCCCGCATCCGTCGTCACCGAGCTCGAGAACGCGCTCGATGCCGCCGCCCGCAGGGTCACCGTGGCCCTGCAGGAACTCAGCGGGCACTGACGCTCCGCGCGCCGAGCGTTCCCAGAACAGGAAGAGCGCCCCGGATCCGGACGAATCACATCGATTCCGCCTGATGCGGGGCGCTCCTGCTGTTTCAGGACCGCGGCCCGCGCGCCTACTCGGGCCAGATCTCCTTTTGGTCGTCGGGGACCGACTCCCCCAGCGGCACGACGAGGATCGAGCGGTGCTGGCGGTGCGCGAGGCGGGCGGCGACCGATCCGGTGAAGAACTCGCGGATCGACTCGCCGATGCCGCGCTTGCGCGTGCCGACGACGATCAGCTGAGCGTCGACCTTGTTCGCCAGCTTCTTGATCGCGAGCGCCGGGTCGCCGACGAGCTGCCGCGCGGTCCAGGTGAGGCCCGTCCCGTCGAGCACGGCCGCCGCCTCGGATTGAACGGTCTCGAACTCGGCCGCACCGACGTCGAGATTGAGGTCGATGGGAGCCGAGTGCGCATACCCGTCGGGGTCCTCGTAGGTGATGAAGCGCGCGACGTCGACGTGCGTGACGATGAGCGGGGCGTTCAGCAACCGAGCGAAGCGTGCCGCCTCGTCGAGCACATGGCGCGCCTGCCCCGGCACCATCCCGACGATCACGGCTCTCTGCAGCGCTGCGTTCTGAGCCGCTTCATCGGACGGAGTGGAAGTGCTGTCTGTCATGAGGATCGTTCCCTTCACCTGCCTGGCGGCGGCCGGATGCCCTTATGCGCATGCTATTCTGAATGCTACTCTTACCGGCCGCGCGCCGGTGTCGTGATGCATCGGGCCCCTCATCGCCCGCCGCTTAACTCGTAAGGGGGTCTCGCGCATGGGCCGTGGCCGTCAGAAGGCGAAGCACACAAAGATCGCCCGCGAACTCAAGTCGTACAGTCCGTCGGTGAACTACTCGGCGCTGGAGCGTGAACTCGCGCACCCCAGCGACGACGAGAACGCCTACGTCGACAAGTGGGCCGACGAATACGAAGACGAAGACGAAGACGAGCTCGAAAAGGCTTAGTCACCCGTCCGACGACCCCCGTGCCACGCACGGGGGTTTCGTCGTACTCGGATGCCGACTCACCCGCCGACCACATCGACGGACGTCTCTGCTCACCATCGGCCGTGGCGCTGCTCCCACTCGTCTTCGATCGTGCGCCGGCGTCCGACGATGACCCCGAACGGGATCGAGATCACGAGCACCGCGGCCACGACGATGAGCGGCACGGTCCAATCCTCCGTCGCATCGTGAACGACGCCGACGAGCACGGGGAACGCCGCGGCGCCGATGTATCCCACGCTCTGCACGAAACTGCTGAGCGCGACCGCGCTCTCGGCGGTCCGGGCTCGGATGCTGATGAGCACCAGTGACAGCGGGAACATGGCACCGACGACGCCGAAGAGAGCGATCCACAGCCATGCCAGTACCGGCGAGGGGGCGAGGATGAGTCCGGCGAGGCCGAGGAGGCCCGCACCGACGGCGACGAGGAACAGCGGCCGCGTCGCCTGGAAGCGCACGACGAGGACCGGCACGAGCAGCGATGCCGGCAGCCCCATGAAGGCGAACAGCGACAGCAGGAGCCCCGCGACAGGAGCCGTCACTCCGGCGCGATCGACGAGCATCGTCGGCAGCCAGGCGAAGGACACATAGGCCATCGTCGACGATGTTCCGAACACGAATGCGATCGCCCAGGCGAGCGGAAGCCGAGCCAGCCGGGCGAAGATCCGGGAACTCGCCGGTGCGACGGCGATGGGTCCGGTGGACAGCGACGCAGGGTCGTCCTCGGGGGCGGCGCCCGCCGATGGCCGGAATCGCGGCTCGTCGGCCGCTCCGTCGCCCTCCGCGCTGAGACGCCGGGAGGGCACTCTGCGTTCACGCGGGGTCATGAGAATCCACGGGATCAGGCCCGCGAAGGCGAAGACGCCCCACATCGCCAGCGACACCCGCCAGTTCGCGGCGTCAGCCACCGGCACGGCCGCGAGAGGCGGGATGAACGTCGACAGCGCCATCGCCGTCGTGTACAGCGTCATCATCAGACCGAGCCGGTCGGGGAAGTGCTTCTTCACCAGGGGCGGCAGCAGAATGTTGCCCATTCCGACACCGGCGAAGATCAGGGTCGTCGTCAGCAGCAGCGTGAGGGCGTCGACGGACAGTCCGCGAAGGATCAGGCCGACGGCGATCGCCACCAGTGCGACGATCGTCACCCGCTCAAGACCGAGCCGGCGCTCCAGGAGCGGCGTGAGCAGTCCGAAGACGGCGAAGCAGACCGGAGGGGCGGTGCCGATCAACCCCACGACCGCCGACGACAGCGTGAAGTCGGCTGCGATGTGGTCGATGAGCGGCGAGAGGGAAGCGACGGCGGAGCGCAGCGAGAACGCGCAGAGCAGGATGCCGAGCAGCGCCAGAGCGCGCCCAGCCCACAGCGGCCGCGCGGGCGGCGTCACGAGGTCTGGGATCCCTCGACCCAGGCGAGGTACTCGTCGGAGACGGTGCCGGTCACGTAGCGTCCGTCGAAGCAGCTCATATCGAGGTCGGTGATGCTTGAGCCCTCGATGATCGCCGCCCTGAGGTCGTCGACCTCCTGATAGACGAGGTGATCGCAGCCGAGCTCCGCCGCGATCTCGGGGATCGTCCGGTTATGTGCGATCAACTCGTGCCGCGACGGCATGTTGATGCCGTAGACGTGAGGATGCCGCACCGGTGGTGCCGCAGAGGCGAACGTCACCGACTTCGCACCGGCATCCCTGGCCATCTGGATGATCTGCTTCGAGGTGGTGCCCCGCACGATCGAGTCATCGATGAGCAGCACGTTCTTGCCCTGGAACTCCGTCGACATCGCATTGAGCTTCTGCCGCACGCTCTTCTTGCGCACCGCCTGTCCCGGCATGATGAAGGTGCGACCGACATAGCGGTTCTTGTAGAAGCCCTCGCGGTACTCGATGCCGAGCTTGCGCGCGACCTCCATGGCGGCCGGGCGCGAGGAGTCGGGGATCGGCATGACCACGTCGATCTTGTCCATCGGCACGTGCTTGGCGATCGTGTCGGCGAGGCGGTCACCCATCCGGAGCCGCGATTCGTAGACCGAGATGCCGTTCATGACCGAGTCGGGCCGTGCGAGATAGACGTACTCGAACGCGCACGGGGTCAGCGTCGGCTGGGCGGCGCACTGCTTGCTGTGCAGCCGGCC
Source organism: Microbacterium sp. (assembly GCF_031179285.1). Lineage (GTDB taxonomy): Bacteria > Actinomycetota > Actinomycetes > Actinomycetales > Microbacteriaceae > Microbacterium. The sequence continues at coordinate 139,872 of NZ_JAPSHY010000006.1, forward strand.
GTCGTTGGTGATGAAGACCGCCTCGCCCGGCTCGATCTCACGGACGACCTCGTAGTCACCGTTCTCGAGCACGAGAGACTCGCTCGTCACGACCCATTCGTCACCGCTCTCGGCGGCGTCGATCGAGCCCTCGGCGGTGGCACGGCTCTTGCGGTGACCGAGGATGAGCGGGCGGATGCCGAACGGATCGCGGAAGGCGAGCAGACCGTACCCGGCGATCACCGCGATGACGGCGTAGGCACCCTCGATGCGCTCGTGGGTACGAGCGACGGCCTCGAAGACGCGCTCCGGATCGAGGTCGACGGCCGAGGTCGTCGACTGCAGTTCGCCGGCGAGCACGTTCAGCAGCAGTTCGGTGTCGCTCGAGGAGTTGAGGTGGCGGCGATCGCGCTGGGCCATCTCGGCGGTGAGTTCACGCGTGTTGGTGAGGTTGCCGTTGTGGATGAGGATGATGCCGTACGGCGCGTTCACGTAGAACGGCTGCATCTCCTCCTCGCTCGATGCCGTGCCCTTCGTGGCGTAACGCACGTGCCCGAGCCCGACATTGCCGAGCAATGAGCGCATGTCGCGGGTGCGGAAGGCCTCTCGCACCATCCCCTGCGCCTTCGCGTTGTGCATGACGCCGTTCGGCTCCGCCGTGGCGATGCCCGTCGCGTCCTGGCCGCGATGCTGCAGCAGCAGGAGCGCGTCGTAGATGTCCTGATTGACCGGGGCTGTCCCCACCATTCCGACGATGCCGCACATGGGGTATTACTTCGCTCCGTCCGCGTACGCGCCCACAAGGCGCACCGCTCCGCCGTCGACGCCCTTGGCGCCCTCTTCGAACTCTCCCGTCGGGCGCGCACTGAAACGCACGGTCCCGACCTGCCACGCCGGCATCCCCTCGCCGTCGAGCGCCGCGATCGCGGCACCCTTCTCGCCGTCCGACACCACGGCGAGGAACCCGATGCCGAGGTTCCACGTGCCCTCGGTGTCCTGCAGGGGAGTGCCGGCCACGTCGCTCAGCACGCGGAACACCGGACTCGGCGACCAGGTGCTGCGGTCGACCTCTGCCCAGCTGCCCTGCGGCAGCACGCGGGCGAGGTTCGCGGCGATGCCACCGCCGGTGACGTGGCTCAACGCATGCACGCCGCCGCCGAGGGTGTCGATGAGACGCAGCAGCGGCAACGTGTAGAGACGCGTCGGCTCGAGAAGCACCTCGCCCCAGGTGGCGCCGAAGTCGGCGGCGTTGTCGCCGTACCCGATGCCGGCACCGGTGACGATGTGGCGCACGAGCGAATAGCCGTTGGAGTGCAGCCCGCTGGATGCGATGGCGATCACGGCGTCGCCGTCGCGCACGCGGTCGGCCCCGAGGATCTCGTCTGCCTCGACGACGCCGGTCGCGGCGCCTGCGACGTCGTAGTCGCGCGGGCCGAGAAGCCCCGGGTGCTCCGCCGTCTCACCGCCGACGAGGGCGGTGCCCGTCGCGGAGCAGGCACCGGCGATGCCGCGGACGATGTCGGCGATGCGCTCCGGGACGACTTTGCCGCACGCGATGTAGTCGGTCATGAACAGGGGCCGGGCCCCCACGACCACGATGTCGTCGACGACCATGCCGACCAGATCCTGCCCGATGGTGTCGTGCTTGTCGATCGCCTGCGCGATGGCGACCTTGGTGCCGACGCCGTCTGTGCTCGTCGCAAGCAGCGGGCGGCGGAAATCGCGCAGTGCGCCGGCATCGAAGAGTCCGGCGAATCCGCCGACACCGCCGAGCACTTCAGGCCCGTGCGTCGCGCGCACGGAGGACTTCATCAGCTCGACGGCGAGATCGCCCGCAGCTGTATCGACGCCGGCTTCGGAATAGGGATTGGTGGGGGAGGCAGCCACCCGTCCAGCCTACCGCCCGGAGCAGTGAAGGCTCTGCGGGCTTCTCCCCCTCGCGCGGGAGCGGTGCGACGGATGGGGGAGCTCCGCCGCACCGCTCGACGTTGGGTCAGCTGCCCCCGCTCACGTTGTCGCGCGCCTGCTGTGCACTGTCGGCGACGGTCTGAGCCGCCTGGGTGGCGTCGCCCTTCACGTGCGCGGCCGCATCCACGACATCGTCCTTGATGGCCGCCGCCGCATCCTGCGCCGGCTGCTTCAGCTCCTCACCGACGGTCCTCGCGACCTCCGATGCTTCGTCCAGCAGCGGCTGGGCCTTCTCCTTGGCTTCCTCTGCGATCTCCTTCTCCCTGTCGGAGGCGGGGATCAGCGTCGCGATGACGAGACCGGCGGCGAAAGCCATGAGCCCTACGGCCAGCGGATTGCCCTCGGCCTTCGCCTTGGCTCGGTGACCGAGGTCACCGGCGGCCGACGCGACAGAGGAGCCGGCATCGCGCATCGCGCCCCCGGTGTCGTCGGCGGCGCCCATGACCCTCTCCCGTACCGACCTGAGCCCCTGCTTCATCCTGTCGGTCTGGCGATGCATGATCTTCGACGGAGTGACCTTGTCGGCGAGCGCGTCGACGTCTCTGCCGAACTCCTGCCGTGTCCTCTCGATGTCGGCGCGAATGGCGTCGGGTGAATCGCTCATCGGTTCTCCTCGTTTCTCTTGACTGCGTCGGGGATGCGGCCCAGTGTCTCCACCGTCTGCGGCGCGCCCTCGACGCTCTTCAGTTGCTTGCGTCCCGTCAGGAACAGTGCGAGGGCGATGACGCCCCAGATGACAGCGACGATCACTGCCGACCAGCCCAGGTCCATCACGTGGCCCAATGCCCACCACAGGGCAATCGACAGGAAGAAGATCGCCATGAGGGCGCTGTAGCCGGCGCCGCCGAGCATGCCGGCACCTCGGCCGGCCCGCTTCGCGGATTCCCTGAGCTCCGCCTTCGCGAGTTCCAGCTCCTGCCGCATCAGCGTCGACAGGTCGGCGGTCACTTCGCCCAGAAGATCGCCGAGCGAGGTGGTCTCCGCCTTCCGCTCGGACGGTGTGGCGTCGGTCATGGTCGCCCCTCTTCTCCGAAGGTGTCGCGGTTGGCGGCATCCGTCTGGTCGTAGACGGGCGTGCCGCCCGCATCGTCGGCCGCGAGTGCGTCGACATCACTGCCGCTCACCCCATCGGGGGCCGCGGGGATCGCGGCGTCGACGGGCGAGTCGTGCCACACGTCGCCCGGAAGCGCCGAACCGGTCGTCGCAGCCCCCGTGACCCCCGGCTCCCCGGCGATCACGTGGGCGCCGGCGGCGGCTCCGGCGCCTGCCTGGTTCTCGAGGCCCTGCCGGTCCGTGAAGCCGGGGTCGCGAGGCCCTTCGTCGAGTCGCGATCCCGCGAACCCGGAACCCGTGCCCCCGCCGCCCGACCCTGTCGTGGCGTCGCTCCGGTCCGAAGCGCCGTCTGCGAGCGCGCGCGTCAGCCGACCTGCGACGAGGCCGGCGACGGCGGCGATCGCGATGAAGGTACCGGGACGGCGCCGCGCGAACGTCTTGACCTCGCCGAGGAGGGCGCCGGGGTCGCGGTCGCCGATCCACCCGGCGACTCCCTCGACCCTCGTCGACACCTGGCGGACGAGGTCGGCAGCGATCCCGCCCCCTTCGGCGTTGTCGGCCATCGTGCCGAGTTCACCGCCGACCGATCGCAGGCCGTCGGCGACGCGTCGCTGCTGCGTCGCCGCCTGCTCCCTCAGTTCGGTCCGGGTCTGTTCGTAGAGACCTCTCACCTGATCCTTCGCGGCGTGCCCCACTGCCGCGGCTTCCGACTTGGCCGTGTCGACGACACCGCCTGCCTGTTCCGCCGCCGTGTCCTTCACGCCCGCTGCTTCCTGCTTCGCCGTCTCGATGGTTCCCGACGGCTGCTGGGAGCCGGTGCCCGTCGCACCCGAGCCCCCTCCGCCATAGCTCTCCGACATAGTTGTTCCTCTCGACTGCTGCCGGCGGACACCGGCGTGGGGTAACAGGTCTAGTCATCCCGAGTCCGATGTCGATGAGGCTTGACGGTTCGCCGAGATGGGTCTAGGGCGCACGGCTCATCGCACGTGTACGGCCGGAGCCGGTCGGCCTACGATGGGGCCATGGCAGACAAGCCGCAGTGGCTCATCCGCGAAGACGCGAGCGTACCGGTGCTCGTGGCGCTCGCGTTGCGGCAGTCCCTCGGCATCCGCGTTCCCGAGGATCTGCCGGCCCTGCGCGATCTGGCGGTGCGGGCGCCGGATGCCGTGGAGGCCTCCGCGGCGATCGAATCGCAGTGGCGAGAGTACTGGGACATGACCGTCGAGCCCCGGGCACATCCGTCAGGGGTGCCGCTGGAACTGGTGGACGGCTTCGAGACGCTCGTCGCGCTGCCGGCCTCCGGGGCCACCGAGTTGAAGCATGCCATCGAGCCGCTGGCGCCGCTCGCGCTGCGGTATGCGCGCCAGGCTCACGGCCGGTATGTGGCGACGATGAAGAGCAACACCGGGGGCGACGCCTACCGCGCCTACGCGAGCGCCATCGCCGAGTTCGAACGCGAGGTGGGGCGACGGGCGCACTCGTTCGAACTCAACGTCCAGGTGCTGCCGTTCTCGCAACGGGGCATCTGGTGGATCGGAGATCTCACCGTCGCCGTCACCGACGGCCTGCGGCGGGATGTCGTCGCGTTCGACGCCGCGATCCGCCCGATCATCGCCGAGCTCGCCTGAGCGGGGCGCGCCGGGTCAGTCCGACTCGACGACCGTCTCCCGGTCGACGCGCACGACGCGGTCGTGACGACGGGCGAGCCGCTCGAGCAGCAGTGCCACGACACCACCGAGGGCGAGGCCGATGGGCGCCGTCCACAGCAGGGCGAAACCGAAGACCTGGGTCGGCGGATAGACCACATCCAGCGCCACGGACTCCTCGTAGCTGCCGGTCATCGTGATGATGCCGGCGGCGATGATCCCGAGGACGACGCCGATGGCCATGAACACGCCGAACCGAGGGACGCGGCGCACGGTGGCCTCGACGGTCTGGTGGGTCTCGGGGGATGCCATGCATCCATTGTCCCACCGTTACGCGCCCTCGGCACGGTGAGATGCCGTTATGGCCGAAGCGGCAGGACCCCGGCGAGGTCCGCCCGGATGCCGGAGGCGCTGACGCGTCCGGACGCAGCCGCAGAACCCCACGACTCGGCTCCTGTCGCGACGGCGATCCACGTCGCGGCATCCATCTCCACCACATTCGGCGGCGTGCCTCTGGTGTGCCTCGGCCCCTGGATGACCTGCACCGCCCCGAACGGCGGCACGCGCACCTCGACGCTGTTGCCCGGCGCCTTCTCGTCGAGCAGCTGGAGCAGGTACCGCACAGCGGTCGCGAGGGTTGCCCGCTGCGGCTTCGCCCCTTCGGCATCCGCCCTGGCGACCGCGTCGAGCGCCGCGCGCCCGTCCGCCACCTCGATCTTGCGCACCATGGACGGGAGCATAGTCGCTGTTCCGGCCGTGCCCGCCGTCGCCTCATGCCCGGCCCGCACAGGGTCGCCGGCTGCGCGTAGGCTCGTCGTCATGAGCACGCAGCATCCCGAGAGCGCCCGCGCTCAGCTGCTGGCAGCATCCACGTCTCACGGCTGGGCTGGCCCGTTCCCCCGGCTCGCCGACCCGGACAACGCTCATGACGCCGCCGTGCTCATCCTGTTCGGCGTGCTCGACAGCATCCCGGCACCGGTCGACGACACGGTGGTCGCCCGCGATCTCGACGTGCTGTTGCAGCGCAGAGCCTCGACACTCTCCTCGCATCCGGGTCAAGTCTCGTTCCCCGGCGGGCGCCGTGACCCGGGAGACGCCGATGCGGTCGCCACGGCGCTACGGGAAGCGGAGGAGGAGACCGGCCTCGACCCCGCCGGCGTCGAGGTGCTCGCCACACTGCCGGAGATCCCGCTCGCGGCGAGCAATCATCGGGTGACCCCGGTGCTCGGGTGGTGGCGCACGCCGTCACGCGTGGCCGCCGTCGACCACGCCGAGACGGTCGAGGTGTTCCGCGTGCCCGTGGCGCAGCTGCTGGACCCCGCGACCCGTTACACGTCGGTGCGCCGTTACGGCGATCTCACGTTCCGGTCGCCCGCGTTCGACGTCGACGGGACGATCGTCTGGGGTTTCACGGCGATGGTGCTCAGCGGCCTGTTCGATGCCGCCGGCTGGACGGTGCCGTGGGATGCGTCGGACGAGCGGCCGGTCTGAGCGGTAATCCGGAACAGGCGCTCGGTAGTCTGGACGGGTGAAGATTCTCGTCCTCGGTTCCGGTGCCCGTGAGCACGCGATCATCCTCGCTCTGCGGGCAGAGAAGGCAGGGCATGAGATCTTCGTGTCGCCCGGCAATGCCGGAATCGCCCGGGATGCGACGCCCGTCACCGTCGATGTCCTCGACGGCGGCGCGGTCACCGCGTTCGCGAACGAGCACGCCATCGACCTCGTCGTCATCGGACCCGAAGCTCCGCTGGTCGCCGGTGTCGCCGATGCGCTGCGCGAGCGCGGCATCCCGGTCTTCGGCCCAGGGAGGGCGGCCGCCCAGCTGGAGGGATCGAAGTCGTTCGCGAAGCGGGTGATGGATGCCGCGGGCGTGCCGACCGGCCGGGCCGTGCGCGCCAGCACGACCGCGGAGGTCGAGTCCGCCTTCGACGAGCTCGGCGCCCCGCACGTGGTGAAGGCCGACGGCCTCGCCGCCGGCAAGGGCGTCATCGTCACGTCCGACCGCGCCGAGGCGGTCGCGCACGCGGAGCACTTCCTGCCCGCCGGCCCCGTGCTCATCGAAGAGTTCCTCGCGGGCCCCGAGGTCTCACTGTTCTTCCTCAGCGACGGCGACACGGTGCGAGCGCTCAGCCCGGCGCAGGACTTCAAGCGCGCGCTCGACGGTGACGCCGGCCCCAACACCGGCGGAATGGGCGCCTACTCGCCACTGCCCTGGCTGGCAGACCGGTTCGGCAGCGAGCAGGCCTTCGTCGAAGAGGTCACGCGCGACGTCGCGCTCCCCGTGATCCGGCAGCTCGAAGCCGAGGGCACGCCGTTCATCGGCCTGCTGTACGCGGGCCTCATCCTCACCCCCGCCGGTGTTCGCGTGATCGAATTCAACGCCCGGTTCGGCGACCCCGAGACCCAGGTCGTGCTCCCGCGCCTGGAGACCCCGCTGTCCGACCTGCTGTTCGCGGCGGCATCCGGCACGCTCGAAGACCAGCCCGATCCCGTGTTCAGCGACGATGTGGCGATCACCGTGGTCCTCGCCAGCGAGGGCTATCCCGAGGCGCCGAAGACCGGCCGCCCGATCGAAGGGCTCGACGACGCGGAATCCGTCGAGGGGGTTCGCATCGTGCACGCGGCCACCGCCGGTCCCGATGCTCCCGGCGGGTCGCTGCTCGCGACGGGAGGCCGGGTGCTCAACGTCGTCGCGGCGGCATCCGACTTCGTCACCGCGCGTGAGCGCGCCTACGACGCGATCGGGCGCATCACGCTCGAGGGCTCGCACTTCCGCACCGACATCGCCGCCCGCGTCGCGAAGTAGCGCGTCCGCCCCGCTGTCGCGTGCCGCGCGGGAGGCGCTACTCGCCGGCGCGCCTCGCGGCCGCGGCATCGGACGCCGCGTACCTGCCGAGGAACAGCGAGGCGATCAGTGCCACCGCCATCACGCTCGCCGGCAGCAGGAGCGCCTGAGCCATTCCGCTGGAGAATCCCTCGGCGACCTGTGGCGCAAGGGCGCCGTCGCCGATGATCCCTGACGGGGCATCCCCGAGCCTCGGAAGGTTGGCCTCGAGCCGGGCCTGCATGAACGCGGCGATCGACGCCGACCCGATCACCGATCCGATGGTGCGGGTGGTGTTGTAGATGCCGGCTCCGGCGCCGGCCTGATGAGGCTGCAGCCGGCGTGTGGCGGTCGTCGCGAGCGGCCCCCACATCCCGGCGTTGCCGAGCCCCATCAGGGCGGACGGCAACAGGAACGCCCAGATCGGGGTGTCCATGTTCATCAGCACCGAATACCAGACCAGGGCGCCGGCGACGCAGAGGAGGCCGGGGATGAGGATGATCCGAGGGTCGGAGCGGTCGAGGAGCTTGCCGGCGAACGGAGCGAGCACACCCGAGAGCACCGCCATCGGGATCAGCAGCATCGCCGCCTCGGTCGGGGTGAGCGCACGCGCGGTCTGCAGGAAGAACATCAGCGGCAGCGACATGCTCGTGACCGTGAAGCCGACGGCCGCGATCGCGACGTTCGCGCCGGCGAAGTTCCGGTCGCGGAACAGCACCAGCGGCACCAGCGGTTCGCTGCGGGTGCGCGCCTGTTGCACGAGGAACAGCGTCAGGACGACGAGCCCTGCGGCGATGAGACCCCACACCGAGATCGGGCCCCAGATGACGCCCCAGTCGAACTTCTCGCCCTCTTGCAGACCGAAGACGATCAGGAAGAGCGCGACGGCGCTGAGCACCACCCCGAGCACATCGAAGCGGTGCGGGTGGGTCTCGAGCCTCGGGACGAACAGCCACGCCAGCACGAAACCGACGACGCCGACCGGGAGGTTGATGAAGAAGATCCACTCCCAGCCGAGACCGTCGACGAGCAGTCCGCCGAGCAGCGGACCGACCAGCGTCGCGACACCGGCGGTGGCTCCCCACAGCCCCATCGCCGCGCCGCGCCGCTCAGCCGGGAAGGTGCGCGTGATCACCGCCATGGTCTGCGGCGTCATGAACGCCGCTCCCAGACCCTGCACCGCGCGGGCGACGATCAGTCCCTCGAGCGAGGTCGACAGGCCGCACCAGAGCGACGCGAGCGTGAAGATCGCGAGACCGATGAGGTAGATGTTCTTCGGTCCGAACCTGTCGCCGAGGCGACCGGTGATCAGCAGCGGCACGGCGTACGCGAGCAGGTAGGCGCTCGTCACCCAGACCACGTTGTCGAGGTTGTCGGTCGAGGGGTCGAGGGCCGCCTTGATGGCGGGGTTCGCGACCGAGACGATCGTGGTGTCGACGAGGATCATGAAGAACCCGATCACCAGTGCCCAAAGCGCCGGCCACGGGCTCGTCGGGCGGAGGATCGAACCGGTGGGCGTACGTTCGGCAGAAGTCACCGGGCAACGCTACACCCGTCATCCGACACGGAACGCGGCGTCAGCTCTTCAGCCTGCGCAGCGCCGAGCCCCTGTGTGCGGCCTTGGCTCCGCTCTTCTCCAACGTCACGATGTAGGCGGGTTCGTCCTCGGATGCGGTGAAGTGTTGCCCCGCGAACTGGAAGTCCTTCGTCCTCTTCTCCTCGACGGTGCCCTGGGTCCGCCCCTGGGACGTGCTCCAACTGACACGGTCTCCTCTGGACAGTTCCTTCGCCATGCTTCCTCCGCTTCGTGGACTCTCACGGTCGTGCATCTCACGGCATCCGTACCTGGGGTTGACACGTGCAGCAGCGGGCGACCGGGATAATGGGCGGGTGAGCACTCCTTCGGAAAGCACCGCGCAGATGATCCCCGGCTGGCGTCACATCTACTCGGGGAAGGTCCGCGATCTGTACGCGTCGGAGGATGCCGCCGACACCCGCATCCTCGTCGTCGCGAGCGACCGGGTGAGCGCCTTCGACACGGTCCTCTCCCCCGGCATCCCCGAAAAGGGCGCACTTCTCACACGCCTCAGCCGCTGGTGGTTCTCGCAGCTCGACGACGTCGCGAACCATCTCGCCGAAGGCGACATCCCCGCATCCGTCGCCGATCGCGCGATGCTGGCGCAGTCCCTCGAGATGCTGCCCATCGAGTGCGTCGTCCGCGGCTACATCACCGGCACCGGCTGGGCGGAATATGTCGAAAACGGAACGGTGTGCGGCATCCCGCTGCCCGCGGGCCTGCAGAACGGCGACCGGCTGCCGGAGCCGCTGTTCACCCCGGCATACAAGGCCCCGATGGGCGAGCACGACGAGAACATCTCCTTCGACAGGGTCGTCGAACTCGTCGGCGCCGACCAGGCTGAGAGGCTGCGGGAGGCCTCGCTCGCGATCTATTCGCGCGCGGCCGGCATCGCCGAGCAGCGGGGCCTCATCCTCGCCGACACGAAGTTCGAGTTCGGGACGGATGCCGACGGCATCCTGCGTCTCGCCGACGAGGTGCTGACGAGCGACTCATCCCGCTACTGGGATGCCGCGGCCTGGCGTGATGGCACCACTCCCGCCGAGCGCATGGCGAGCTTCGACAAGCAGATCGTGCGTGACTGGCTCGCCGCGAACTGGGACAAGCAGGGCGAGCCGCCGGCGCTGCCGGATGAGATCGTCGAGCGCACCGCCGCCCGCTACCGCGAACTCGTCGAGCGCCTCGGCGCCTGACCTCCACAGCCTCCTTCTTCCGCGAGACTGCATCTTCGCGCCGAAACCCTGGCGAAAAGCCACCCTCTCGGCAGGAGAGTGCAGACTCGCGGGAAAGAGGAGGAGCTCCGAGCCGAGGAGCCCGGCACCCAGGGAACACTCAGGAATCGGTAGGGTTGCTCCAGCACTCCCGAGACCCCCGACCCTGAGGAGCACCATGCCGCTGTGGAAACTGCACGGAGACGGCCGCACCGTCGAACCGGGCGCCGTCGTCCGCCCCGATGAGCGCCTCGCGTGGCCGGCCACGATCGCGATCGGCGTGCAGCACGTCGTCGCCATGTTCGGCGCGACCTTCCTCGTCCCGATCCTGACCGGCTTCCCCGTCTCGACCACGCTGCTGTTCTCCGGCGTCGGCACGCTGCTGTTCCTGCTGCTGACGCGCAACCGCCTCCCGAGTTATCTGGGTTCGTCGTTCGCGTTCATCGCGCCGATCACCGCACTGAACGGCGGCGGAGCCCTCGAGTCCGGCGAGCAGATCGCGCAGGCCCTGCTCGGCGTTGTCGCCGCCGGTGTGCTGCTCGCTGCCGTCGGCTTCCTCGTGCAGGCCGTCGGCACCGGCTGGATCGACAAGCTCATGCCCCCGGTCGTCGCGGGCTCCATCGTCGCTCTCATCGGCTTCAATCTCGCCCCCGCAGCGTGGAACAACTTCAAGCTCCAGCCCGAACTCGCCACGGTGACGCTCGCCGCCGTCGTGCTGTTCAGCGTGCTGTTCCGCGGCTTCCTCGGACGGATCTCGATCTTCCTCGGCGTCATCGTCGGCTACATCGTGGCGGTCCTCACCGGCCAGGTCGACTTCTCGGCGGTCGGTGAGGCCGCCTGGATCGGTCTCCCCGACTTCCACCTCGCCGCGGTGGGCGACCCGACGGCGTGGGGGCTGGTTCCGATGTTCCTGCCCGTCGTGCTGGTGCTCATCGCCGAGAACGTCGGCCATGTGCGGGGCGTCGCGACGATGACGAACGACCCGACGATGAACAAGCACACCGGTCGCGCCCTCGTCGCCGACGGACTCGCGACGACCCTCGCCGGCGGCTTCGGCGGATCCGGCACGACGACCTACGGCGAGAACATCGGCGTGATGGCGGCGACGCGCGTCTACTCCACCGCCGCGTACTGGGTCGCCGGCGCCGTCGCTATCCTGCTTGCCTTCTCGCCGAAGGTCGGCGTGATCTTCAACACGATCCCGGCAGGCGTTCTCGGCGGCGTGACGACGGCGCTCTACGGTCTCATCGGCGTGATCGGAATCAAGATCTGGGTCGACAACCGCGTGGACTTCTCGCGGCCGGTCAACCAGTACACGGTGGCGGTGTCGTTCGTCATCGCGATCGCGGGCTTCATGATGAGCTGGGGCAGCTTCCAGCTCGGCGCGATCGTGCTCGGCACGGTCGCCGCTCTCGTGATCTACCACCTCGGCAACGCGATCGCCCGCTGGCGCGAGAGCGGGGCCGACGACGGCGGCCCGATCCCGGCTGTCGGCCCGATCGGCGGCGACCCGACCTGACGCCCGTCACGCGCTGACGCGAGAGTCCGGGAGCCTCGGACGAGGCACCCGGGCTCTTGCCGTCAGCGAAGCGTCGCCGAACGCTCAGACGATCACGGCGAGCACGTTGTCTGCCTCCACCGCCGAGCCCACGTCGACGCGCGTCGAGAGCGTGCCCGAGCGATGCGCCGCCACCGGGGTCTCCATCTTCATGGCGTCGAGCACCGCCACCTGCTCGCCGGACGAGACCGCAGCGCCGTCGCCGACGAGCCAGCGCACCAGCGTGCCGGGGGCGGGTGCCAAGAGCTCCGCGGGATCGGGGCCGGATGCCGGGACGGCCGCCACGGCAGCATCCTGCCCGCCCCGCCCGAGGCGCTCCAGCAGGGCAGGCGGCAGGCCCAGCACGACCCGGCGTCCGTCGATCTCGACGGGAACGCGCAGCACGGGACCGTCGGCGAGGGGCGCCGGTCGCAGCTGGGGCTCGAGCCGTGGCAGCAGCGTGCTCTCGATCCACTGCGTGTGCACGGCGAAGGTGTCGGTGGCGAACGCCTCTTCGCCGAGTGCGAGAAGGTCGAAGCCGATGACGGTGGCGGGTCCCGCGACGGAGAGTTCGCGAAGCGCGCGACGGGCACGCGTGAGCGCGGCATCTCGGGTGTCGGCGTGCACGATGAGCTTGGCCATCAGGGAATCGAAGGCCGGCTGCACGACGTCGCCCTCCTCGACACCGCCGTCCCAACGCACTCCGGGACCGCCCGGGATGCGCAGCCTCTCGATGCGACCCGGGCTCGGCAGGAACCCGCGTCCCGGGTCCTCCGCGTTGATCCGGAACTCGAAGGCGTGCCCGACAGGCGTCGGCGTCTCCGACAGCGACATGCCCTCGCCGAAGGCGATGCGGAACTGCTCGCGGACGAGGTCGACCCCGGTGACCTGCTCGGTGACGGGATGCTCGACCTGCAGGCGCGTGTTCACCTCGAGGAACGAGATCGTGCCATCGGCGGCGAGCAGGAACTCCACCGTGCCCGCCCCGCGGTAATGCACCTCGGCGCAGATCGCCCTGGCCGCTGCGTGCAGCTGAAGGCGCTGCTCGACGGTGAGACCCGGCGCCGGCGCCTCCTCGATGAGCTTCTGGTTCCTCCGCTGCATGGAGCAGTCCCGGTCCCCGACCGCCACGACGCCGCCCACGCCGTCGCCGAGCACCTGCACCTCGACGTGGCGCGGGCTTTCGAGGTACCGCTCCACGAAGCACTCGCCGCGGCCGAACGCGGCGATCGCCTCACGCGTCGCCGCATCGAAGGCGTCGGCCACCTCGGAGAGCTCGCGGACGACCTTCAGGCCGCGCCCACCTCCGCCGAACGCGGCCTTGATCGCGATCGGCAGGCCATGCAGGCGGGCGAACGCCACCGCTTCGGCCGGGCCCGTCAGGGGGCGGTCGGTGCCGGCCGCGAGCGGCGCCCCGGCGCGCTGGGCGATGCGCCGCGCGGTCATCTTGTCGCCGAGCGCCTCGATGCTCTCCGGCGTCGGTCCGATCCAGACGAGACCGGCATCCTCGACGGCCCGCGCGAAGTCGGCGCTCTCCGAAAGGAACCCGTAGCCGGGGTGAACGGCATCCGCGCCCGTCCGCTCCGCCGCCTCCAGCAGCGCGTGAATCGAGAGGTAGCTCGTCGCGGCCGTGTCTCCGCCCAGCGCCACCGCCTCGTCGGCGAGGCGCACGTGCATCGCGTCGGCATCCTGATCGGCGTACACCGCGATCGACGTGTACCCGGCTTCCGCGCACGCGCGCATGACGCGCACGGCGATCTCGCCGCGATTGGCGATCAGCACCTTCTTCATTGGTTCTCCTTCACGACGAATCGGATGCGCACTCCCGGTGGCAGCTGACCGGCCAGATCGAGGAAGCGATCGGTGACCGCGCCGATGACCGGGTACCCGCCGGTGAGCGGGTGATCCTGCAGGAAGAGCACCGGCTGGCCGTCGGGCGGCACCTGGATCGCCCCGGTCACGGCACCCTCGCTGGGCAGCTCGCCGGAGACCGATCGTTCCAGGGGCGCAGCGCCCGCCAGGCGGATGCCGACCCGATCCGAGCGCGGGGTCACCTCCCAGTCCTGATCGACGAGGACGCGAAGGGCCCGATCGGTGAACCAGCCGTCACGGGGACCGAGGGTGATCTCGAGCGCGACCGTCTCGCCCGGCGCCGGAAGGGCGCGCGGCAACGCGTGGGGGTCCACCGCTCGGGGGGCGGCGCGTGGATCGCCGATGGCGACCCTGTCACCCGCTGCGAGCGGGGCGGGTCCGAGACCGGCGAGCGTGTCTGCGGCGACGCTGCCGAGAGCGGGCGACGCGATGATTCCGCCGCGCACGGCGATGACGTAGCGGAGGCCCCGATCGGGGTGCCCGAGTGCGAGTTCGTCGCCGTCGGCGAGCGCGAACGGCACGCCAGGCGGGATGTCGCGGGTGACACCGTCGCGATCGGTGAGGGCGAGGGATCCGACGGCCCCTGTGACGGCGGCGACCTCGGCGCCGTGGAAGCGCAGCACCATCCCTCCGACGCTCTCGAGGACCGCTGCGCCGTCGCTGTTCCCGACGGCGCGGTTCGCGTCGCGCATCGCCGTACGGTCGGCGGCGCCGGACGCCGAGACGCCGAGGGCCGCGTGACCCGGGCGCCCGGCATCCTGCACCAGCAACTGCAGTGAGGATCGGACGACCTCGATCGTGCGCGGCGTGCCGGATCCCCGATGATCGGCCCCGTCACGGGCGTGTCCGCCGTCGACACGCCCGGACCTGGCCGGATCGTCCGGGATTCGGGACGTCCCCGCGGGCCCGGAGATGGAGCCGGTGACGGCCGCTGCCATCGCCCGCTCGAAACGCACCAGAGTTCCCGGCGACAGGAGCGCGGGCGGATCGCGATCGATGTCCCACATCACCGCATCCGTGCGGCCGATGAGCTGCCACCCGCCCGGGCTCTCCCGCGGATAGACCCCGGTGAACGCACCCGCCAGGGCGACCGATCCCGCGGGCACTCTCGTTCGCGGCGACGGCCGGCGAGGCACCTCGAAGAGCGGATCCGAAGAGACCGCGTAACCGAATCCCGGGGCGAAGCCCGAGAACGCCACGCGCCAGTCCGCGGCGAGGTGCCGCGCGATGACCTCGTCGACCGAGACGCCGAGCGAGGCGCTCACGTCGTCGAGATCCTCTCCGTCGTAGCGCACCGGGATCGTCACCTCCCGTGCGTGCGGCACGTGTCCGGTCTCGACGGTCGTGCCTTCCAGCACGGTCGCGAGATCGGATGCCGCGACCCGGAGCGGATCGAACCGCACCAGCACCGTGCGCGCGCCCGGGATGAGCTCCTCCACACCGGCGACTCCCGCCCAGGCGAGGTTGAACCGCATCGCCTCGTCGAGATCCGCCGCCTCGACGAGGAGCGCGCGATCGGAGGCCGTGAGGATGCGCATCAGACGAACGGGGCGATCTGGATGCCCGATGTCTCCAGCATCCGCCGGGTCTCTGCGGCCATCGCGACGGAGCCGGGGCTGTCGCCGTGCACGCAGATCGACTGCGCGACCACCGCCACATCGGTGCCGTCGATCGCGCGGACGATCCCTTCTTCGGCCAGTCGCACCATGCGCTCGGCGACAACGACGGGATCATGCAGCACAGACCCTTCCTGCGTGCGCGAGACCAGCTGCCCGTCCGGCAGGTACGCGCGATCGGCGAAGGCTTCGGCGGCGATGGTGAGCCCGGCACGCGCCGCGACGTCGAGCACCACCCCTCCCGCGAGACCGAGCAGCACCAGCGAGGGGTCGACGGCGCGGATGGCGGCCACGACGTCCTTCGCCTGCCGCTCATCGCGCGCGATGGTGTTGTACAGCGCGCCATGCGGTTTCACGTAGGCGACCTTGCCGCCGACGCCCGCGGCGAGCCCCGCGATCGCGCCGAGCTGGTATTCGACATGTGCCTGCAGCGTGGCCGAGTCGATGTCCATGGCCGTGCGACCGAAGTTCTCGTAGTCGCGGTAGCCCGGGTGAGCGCCGATCACGACGCCCCGTTGCACCGCGGCGGTGAGCGTCGACCGGATCCCCTCCGGGCTCCCGGCGTGGAATCCGCACGACACGTTGGCGCTGGTGACGATGCCGAGCATGCTCTCGTCATCGCTGACGACGCGGTCGGGGACATTCTCGCCGAGGTCGGAGTTCAGGTCGATCGTCGCCACGGTCATCCTCCGATCCCGAGCAGCGCGAAGATCGGGACGATCGAGACCGCCCCCATGTACCAGGTGAGCGCGGTCACCACGGTTCCGGCGATCAGCAGCCACAGCGGGTACTTCGCCGTGCCGAGCAGGTCGCGGCGGAACCAGCCGATGTACATGAACACCGTCAGCCCGATCGGGAGGATCAGGCCGTTGAATCCGCCGACGAAGACGAGGATCGCCGCCGGCGCCGTCCCGATCGAGAGGTACACGATCAGCGAGACGACGATGAAGCAGACCGTGGCCAGTTGCAGCGGCCAGCCGCCGGCGAGCCTGCGGGTGAATGTCGAGAGGAAGGTGGCCGAGGTGTAGGCCGCCCCGATGACCGAACTGATCGCCGCAGCCCAGAAGATCGCCCCGAAGATGCGCAGGCCCGCGTCGCCCAGCACCGAGCCGAACGCCTGACCGGCGGGGTTGGCGGCCTGGCTCGAGAGGTCGAGAGCCACACCCGATGCGACGACGCCGAGCACCGCGAGGAACAGCACGTAGCGCATGACCCCGGTGATGAGGATGCCGTTCGCCGCGGAGCGCATGACCCGGCCCGCGTGCTCCGGTCCGGTGTGCCCCGAGTCGAGATAGCGATGCGCACCGGAGTAGGTGATGTAGCCGCCAACGGTGCCGCCGACGATCGTCGTGATCGTGGCGAAGTTCAGCTCGTCGGGCACGAACGTCTGCCGCAGCGCCTCACCGATGGGCGGCTGGGCGATGAAGGCGACCACGAGCGTCATCCCGATCATCCCGATCCCGAGCACGATCAGGACCACATCCATGACCCGGCCCGCCTTCTTCACCATGAAGATGATGATCGCCAGCGCACCGGTGAGCACGCCGCCGAGCTTGGCATCGATGCCGAGCAGGGCGTTCAGGCCCAGGCCGCCACCGGCGATGTTGCCGATGTTGAACGCCAGCCCGCCGATGACGACGAGGACGGCGATCACGTGGCCGGAGAACGGGATGGCGCTGTTGGCGAGTTCGCCGGCGCGCTTGCCGGAGGAGGTGATCATGCGCCACACGTTCAGCTGCACCGCGATGTCGACGATGACCGAGATCAGGATCGCGAAGGCGAAGGCGGCGCCCATCGTGGCCGTGAAGGTGGCCGTCTGCGTGATGAAACCTGGGCCGATGGCGCTGGTGGCCATGAGGAAGATGGCGCCGATCACCGCACTTCGCCCTGCGCGCTTCTTCACGGCGGCGAGCTTCACCTGGTCTTCGGGGGAGAGTGTGGACGGAGCGTGTTCCGGCATGGGGAATCCCATCGTCGTTGGTGGGTGTCGATCACACGAGTGTAGGACACATCACACGATATTGTTCAACAATTTCTCCCCGCGCGGAGAATCAGCCCGAGCGCGCCTTCCCCTACGCTGGTCACGTGTCACAACAGGAGGTGCTGGCAGACGTCCTTCGCCGGCAGATCATCGACGGGGCTTTCGCCCCGGGCTCCCGCCTGTCGGAATCCGCCCTGGCGGACCGCTTCGACGTCTCGCGCAACACGCTTCGAGAGGCCTTCCGCGTCCTCGCCGAGCAGGGCCTGCTCGAACACATCCCTCATCGCGGCGTCTCGGTCGCATCGCCCTCGGTCGCGGACGTCATCGACATCTACCGAGCGCGCCGCGTCATCGAGTGCTCGGCACTTCGGCAGTCCGAGCCCGAGCACCCGGCCGTCGAACGCATGCGCGACGCGGTCGACGCCGCCGAGGCGGCCATCGCCGGCGCATCGCCGCGCGACCACGATGCCTGGCGGGCCGTCGGCAGCGCGAACATGGCCTTCCACGTCGCGCTGGTCGACCTCGCCGACAGCCCGCGCCTCACGCGCACCTACCGGAACGTGGCCGCAGAACTCCGACTGGCGTTCCTCGAGATCGACGACCCCCGTGCGCTTCACGAGCCCTTCGTGCGCCGGAACCGAGCCGTTCTCACCGCGTTCCTCGAGCAGGGATCGCAGGCGGGTGCCGATGAGCTCGAGCGCTACCTCATCCAGTCGGAGCGCGCGGTCCTCGGCGCGTTCGCCCGGATGGGCAAGAGCTGAGCCCGACCCACCGCCCGTGACGCCGCCCGTCGGCTACGCCGAACCCCGGACCACGAGCTCGGTCGGCAGGATCGTGGTGTGCGGCGGATCCCCTCCCGCCAGCAGCGAGAGCAGGATGCCGGCCATCGCCTCGCCCTGGGCGTACATGGGCTGGCGCACCGTGGTGAGCTGCGGGTCCGTCGACACCGCGACGGACGAGTCATCGAAGCCGACGAGGGCGACGTCTTCGGGCACGCGGATGCCGGCTGCTCGGAGCGCGGTCAGCGCGCCCCGCGCCATCAGGTCACTGGCGACGAAGATCCCGTCCGGGCGACCGGATGCCAGCATCCGCCTGACGGCATCCGCGCCGCTCGACTCGCTGTAGTCGCCTGCCTCCTCGGCGAACGACGCGAGGCCGGCATCGGCGAGCGCCGAACGGAAGCCCTGCACTCGGTCGACCGACGCCACCATCGTCAGCGGGCCGGAGATCGTCGCGATGCGCGAGCGCCCGATGTCGATGAGGCGCTGCGTGGCGACGCGCGCGCCGTCGACGTTGTCGACATCGACGATGTAGTCGCCCGGGCCGGTGCGCACCGGGCGGCCGCCGTAGACCACCGGCACCGCGTCGGCGATGCGATCGATGAAGGCATCGCTGGTGTGGTGCGAGACGATGATCGCCCCGTCGACACCGCCGTTGCGCACGAAGCTCGTCATCTTGTCGCCCGGGTCGTCACTGGCGATGAGGAGGTTCAGGAGGTAGTCCGACCCGCCGAGGGCGCCGGTGACGCCGGCGACGATCGCCGCGAAGAACGGATCGCCGAAGAAGCGGGTCGTGTCCTCCGGGACGATGAGCGCGATCGCCTGCGTCTGCTTCGATGCCAGCGATCGCGCGGCGCGGTTGGGAACGTAGTTCAGCCGCTCGATGGCGGCTCTCACCGCGGCGAGCGCTTCCGGACTCACCGCCGTCGATCCGTTCACCACCCGGGAGACCGTCGATCGCGAGACCCCGGCGGCGGCGGCGACCTCTTCGATGGTCGCCCGCGCCGATCGCGCTGCGTCTTTGTGCATCACACCATTCTCGGGGTTCCGGGGCGGATCGCCTGGAGCCTCGAGCTCGGCGTGCAGCAGCGCGTTCACACGGCGCGTGCGGCGATGATGCGGGCGTATTCGAGACCGCTGTCCTTCACGACCCGCTCCTGGGTGTCGTACTCCACGCGCACGATCCCGAAGCGCTTCTCGTAACCCCACGCCCACTCGTAGTTGTCCAGCAGCGACCAGTAGAAGAATCCGCGCACATCGACACCGGCGTCGATCGCGTCGGCGATCGCCGCGACGTGGTCGACGAGGAAGGTTCGTCGCTCGTCGTCGGCCACCCGATCGCCCTCGCGCACGTCGTCGTAGGCTGCGCCGTTCTCGGTGACGTAGAGCGGGACGCCGCCGGCGTACTCGTCGGACACCCGCTTCAGCAGCCGGGTGAGTCCCTCGGGCTGGACCTCCCAGCCCATGCTCGTGCGAGCGAGCCCGCGCTCGACCCAGTGGATTCCGTCGGCGGCCGGGTACGGCGATCGCGTCTTCCGCTCGGTGGGCGCATCGCCGCCCGCCGGCTCCTGCTCCGGTGCGGTGCCGGAGACCATCTCGCCGTGGTAGTAGTTCACACCCAGCGCGTCGAGGGGGGTCGAGATCGCCGCGAGGTCGCCGGGGAGAACGGCCTGCTCCCAGCGCGCCACCGCTGCGGAATCGACCTTGCGGAAGTCGCGGATGATGTCGTCCGGATAGACGCCACGGAACACCGGGTCGAGGAACCACCGGTTGAACTGGCCGTCGATGCGGCGCGCCGCGTCGAGATCGGCCGGGGCCTGAGCGTCCGCCGGATCGGCGACGGTGAGGTTGAGGGTGATGCCGAGGTCGAGCTTCGGGTCGCGGCCGCGCAGCGCCTGCACGGTCTTGCCGTGCGCGAGGAGCAGATGGTGCGCCGCCAGCATCCCGTCTCCGATGTCCATGCGCCCGGGGGCATGGATGCCGGCGGTGTAGGAGAGGAACGAGGAGCACCATGGCTCGTTCAGCGTCGTCCAGTAGTGCACGCGGTCGCCGAGAGCGTCGTGCATGGTGCCGGCGTATTCGAGGAACCGGTCGACCGTCTCGCGACTCGTCCAGCCGCCCTTCTCCTCCAGCGCCTGTGGCATGTCCCAGTGATAGAGCGTGAGCCAGGGCACGATGTCGTTCGCGAGCAGCTCGTCGACGAGCCGCTTGTAGAAGTCGACGCCCTTCTCGTTCACCGCGCCGCCGTCGGGGCGCACCCGCGACCACGACGTCGAGAAGCGGTACGTCTGCAGCCCCAGCTGCTTCATCAGAGCGACATCCTGCGGGTAGCGGTTGTAGTGGTCGCAGGCGACGTCACCGTTGTCGGCGTTGATCACTGCCCCGGGCACTCGCGCGAACGCATCCCAGATCGACGCGGTGCGGCCGTCGTCGAAGGCAGCACCTTCGATCTGGTAGGCGGCGGTCGCAGCGCCGAAGAGGAAGTTCTCTGGGAGGGTTCGGGTCATGGATGTCATCCTTTCACTGCCCCCTGCATGATGCCACTGACCAGCTGCCGACCCGCGATCACGAAGAGCACGAGCAGGGGGAGGGTTGCGAGCACCGCGCCGGCGAGCACGATCGAGTAGTCGATGTAGTAGCCCGACTGCAGCTGGCTGAGCGCCGTCTGCAGCGTCGGGTTCTGCGGGGAGAGCACGATCAGCGGCCACAGGTAGTCGGTCCAGGCCGTCATGAACGTGAACAGGCCGAGGATCGCCATCGCCGGGCGGGCAGCCGGGATGCCGACGGTCAGGAACGTGCGGAACTGGTTCGCGCCGTCCATCCTGGCCGCTTCGATCAGCTCGTCGGGAATCACGTCGACGAGGTACTGCCGCATGAAGAACACCCCGAAGGCGGTGACGAGCGTCGGCACGATGACGGCGCCGACCGTTCCCGTCCAGCCGAGCTCGCGCATCACCATGAACAACGGGATGATGCCCAGCTGGGTCGGGATCGCCATCGTCGCGATCACGAAGATCATCAGTCCGTCCCGCCCCTTGAACCGCAGCTTGGCGAAGGCGTAGCCGGCCAGCGTCGAGAAGGTCACCACCGAGATCGTGATGACGCTCGAGATCAGGAAGGAGTTGCCGAGAGCCAGCCAGAACGGGATGGCGTCGAAGACCCGTGCGGCATTGGCGAAGAAGTTCCCGCCAGGGATCAGCGGGAGCGTCTCGCCTCGGGTGGCGTTCGTGCCACTGGCGACGACGACCGACCACCAGAGCGGGTACACGCTGCCGATGATGAACGCCGTCAAGAGCCCGTAGGTGAGGAAGCCGGGGCGGCTGCCGATGCCGGCGCTCCCGGACGTCGCGCCGCGACGGCGCCGGATCTTCTCCGGCACGCTGAGTGCCTGGGTGGCGGTCATCGCGCCTCCTCCTTGATGCTCGAGCGGGCGCGGCGGCGCGCTGCGCGGTTCTTGCGGTCGTCTCCGGTGGCGATGCTCCGGGAGATCATGAAGTTGATCAGTCCGATGCCGACGATCAGCACGAACAGCAGGATGGCCACCGCGGACGCCTGCCCCAGGTCTCGGCGGAAGAACGCGAGATCCCAGAGGAAGAGCACGGTCGTCTGGAACTGCCGGTCGCTGCCACCGATGCCACCGGCGGAGGACACGTCGAACAGACGCGGTTCGGCGAAGATCTGGAGCCCCCCGATCGTCGCCGTGATGATCACGAAGATGAGCGTCGGACGGATCGTCGGGATCGTGATCGAGAAGAACCGGCGGCCGGGGCCGGCGCCGTCGAGCGCGGCGGACTCGTAGAGGTCGCGGGGAACGGCCTGCATGGCGGCGAGCAGGATGAGGGCGTTGTAGCCGGTCCAGCGGAAGTTGACCATCACCGCGATCGCGATGTG
>NZ_JAPSHY010000075.1 GCF_031179285.1 Microbacterium sp.
ACCTCATCGACCAGGGCAAGCTCGACCTCTCCGAGGCTCAGATCGCGGTGCTCGACGAGGCCGACCACATGTGCGAGCTCGGCTTCGTCGAGCCGGTCCAGCGCATCCTGCGTCACTGTGGTGAGGGTTCGCAGAAGCTGCTGTTCTCGGCGACGCTCGACCGCGAGGTCGCCGCGCTCGTGGACGAGTTCCTCGTCGACCCGGCGGTCTACGAGGTCGCCGGTGAGAACCAGGAGACCAGCTCGATCGATCACCGCGTGCTCGTGATCGAGCACCGCGACAAGGCGGAGGTGCTCACCTCGCTCGTGGACCGCGACGGGCAGACGCTCGTCTTCGCGCGCACCCGCGCGTACGCCGACATGCTCGCCGAGCAGTTCGAGGATGCCGGGATCGCGGCGGTCTCGCTGCACGGCGATCTGAACCAGGCCAAGCGCACGCGCAACCTGCAGAAGCTCACCTCCGGCAAGGTCCAGGTGCTCGTCGCCACGGATGTCGCAGCACGCGGCATCCACGTCGACGACATCGATCTGGTGGTTCAGGCCGACGCTCCCGACGAGTACAAGACGTACCTGCACCGCTCCGGGCGCACCGGCCGCGCCGGCCGCACGGGCCGCGTGGTGACGCTGATCACCCGTCAGCGCCGTCGCCGCATGGAGGACCTCCTGGGCCGCGCCGAGATCGACGCGCCGTTCGAGAGCGCCCAGCCCGGCGACGACGTGATCGAGGAGATCACCGGGCGGATGCCGAGCGAGGCCCAGCTGACCTCCTGACGTCTGCCACGGAAGCCGCCGCACTCGCCCTGGAAACGGGGTGGGCTCGGCGGCTTCTGTGTATGGGAGGGTGAACAGGTGCAGTGGTTGCGAGAAGCCGGGCGGAGCGGGTCCTTCTGGACGTACATTCGGGCGTTCTCTGCCTGTTCGCTGATCGGCCTGCTCATCTCGATCGCATGGAGTGGGCTCACCGGCCATAGCGGCGATTTCGCGTACGAAACCACCGTCGGGTGGCACGCAGAAGCCTTGATCGGCGACATCCGGTTTGCGGGCTTGAGCATCGCCTGCGTGCTTGTCGCGACTTTCCCCTTCGCCTTCACCCTGCCGCGCCGGGCGGGGTGGATCACTGTGTCGGCCTTCCTCGGGCCTGCGGTGGGCATGCCGCTCTTGGGGCGGCTCGTGCCCCACATCGATACGGCGCCCACCTACTACTTCACCGTGTATGTGATTGGCGGGGTGCTCGCGGGAGGCGTGGCCTCTCTGCTCTCGGCTGGTGCACTGGCGATCCTCACAGCCCGGCGCGAGGCGTCCGAGGTCGAACACGGTTGAGCTCGTCCGTGTGCCATCCCGACGCCGTCAGAACAACGTCGCCGCTGCCGCCTGCTCGGCGACCGGCGTCGTCGTCCGGGCGCGTGCGAGGCCGCGCATCCGGTCGTGCTCCTCTTCGGACTGTGCCTGCAGCCCGTGGGTGCGGATGAGCGGCCGCACCCGCTTCGCCAGCCACTGCTTGTAGCCCTTCGGCGCCTCGGCGGACATCCCGGGGTAGAGCCCGCGATAGGAGGACACCAGGTCGGGGCGTTCCCGCTCCAGCCACTGGAAGAACCACGGTTTCACTCCCGGGCGCAGGTGCAGGGCGCCGTAGACGGCATGGTCGGCGCCAGCATCCTTGATGCGTCGCAGTGCGAGATCGAGCGCGGCGATCGAATCGGTCATGTGGGGGAGAACAGGCATGAGGAAGACGCCGACCCGGAATCCGGCGTCCGAGAGTGCCCTGACGGTGTCGAGCCGTGCCTGCGTTGTCGGGGTGCCTGGTTCTATGGAGTGCTGCAGCGCGTCGTCGTACATAGCGATCGACATCTGCACATCGATGGCCACCTGTTTCGCCGCCTCCACGAGCAGCGGGATGTCGCGGCGGATGAGCGATCCCTTGGTCAGGATCGACATCGGTGTGCCGGAGTCGGCGAGGGCGCCGATGATCCCCGGCATCAGCCGGTACCGGCCCTCCGCGCGCTGATACGGGTCGGTGTTCGTTCCGAGCG
Source organism: Microbacterium sp. (assembly GCF_031179285.1). GTDB lineage: Bacteria > Actinomycetota > Actinomycetes > Actinomycetales > Microbacteriaceae > Microbacterium. Next base: position 2,030 of record NZ_JAPSHY010000075.1, read on the forward strand.
CGACGGTCTCGCGCTGCCAGGATCCGCGGCGCAGCTCCCGCTGCAGCACCTCGACGACGTTCGTCTTCACCACGATCTGCGAGTCGAAGTCTGCCCCGCCATCCAGGTCGAGGTACTCGTGCGTTCCGCGAGCGAAGCAGTTGTGGCTGATGACACCGTTAGCGACGAAGTCGCCGGTTCCGGTGGTGATGTCCACCAGATCGCGCATGCCGGGAAGCGGCTCAATCGCTACGACCCTGAGATCGGCGACTGACTTCACCGCGGTTCCCTCGATAGGCAGCGGCGCGACCGCGCCCGACCCTGCCAGTCGGTTGTTCACGGTCAGGTGGGGGCGTTGT
>NZ_JAPSHY010000030.1 GCF_031179285.1 Microbacterium sp.
TCGGCGAGGCCCCGCTCACCGTTGCGGGCGATGGCGAGGATCCGGTCGGCTTCCGTCGTCCGTGCGAACACCACTCCCATGGTGTCTCGGCCCTTGGCGGGCACCTCGGCCACGGCAGAGCGTACCACCTTGCCGCTGGAGAGAACCACCAAGACCTCGTCGTCCTCGGCGACGATCAGACCCCCCGCGAGAGTGCCCCGATCGTCGTTCAGCTTGGCGACCTTGATGCCATACCCGCCGCGGCCCTGCACACGGTATTCCTCCACCGCGGTGCGCTTGGCGTAGCCGCCGTCGGTGACGACGAACACGAAGCGACCGGGGGCTGCGACGGATGCCGACAGCAGGCTGTCGCCCTCACGGAACTTCATTCCCTTCACGCCGGCTGTCGCCCGGCCCATCGGGCGCAGCGCCTCGTCCGTCGCCTGGAACCGCACCGACATGCCGCGGCTGCTGATGAGAAGGATGTCGTCTTCGGCGTTCACCAGCAGCGCGCTGACCAGCTCGTCCTCGTCGTTCAGCCGGATGGCGATGACGCCGCCCTGGCGGTTGGTGTCGTAGTCGCCGAGGCGGCTCTTCTTGACCAGACCGTCGCGAGTCGCCAGCACCAGGTAATCGGCGACCTGGTAGTCACGGATGTCGAGCACCTGAGCGATGCTCTCATCGGGCTGGAGGGCCAGCAGGTTGGCGACGTGCGTGCCCTTCGCGTCGCGACCGGCCTCCGGCACCTCGTATGTCTTCGACCGGTAGACGCGACCCTTGTCGGTGAAGAACAGCAGCCAGTGATGCGTGGTGGTGACGAAGAAGTGCTCGACGATGTCGTCTGCCCGCAGTTGCGCACCCTTGATGCCCTTGCCGCCGCGGTGCTGCGAGCGGTAGTTGTCGCTGCGCGTGCGCTTGATGTACCCGTCACGGGTGATGGTGACGACCATCTCCTCTTCGGCGATGAGGTCCTCCATCGAGACGTCGCCGTCGAAGCCGTGCAGGATCTGGGTCCGGCGGTCGTCACCGAAGCGGTCGACGATCCCGGTGAGCTCTTCCCGGATGATCGTGCGCTGGCGCATCTCGTCGGCGAGGATCGCCTTGAAGTCGGTGATCTTCGCCTCGATCTCGTTGGCCTCATCGAGGATCTTCTGACGCTCGAGCGCCGCGAGCCGGCGAAGCTGCATGTCGAGGATCGCCTGCGCTTGGTCGTCATCGATGTCGAGCAGGGCCTTCAGCCCTTCGCGAGCCTCGTCGGCGCTGGGGGAGCGGCGGATGAGGGCGATCACCTCGTCGAGCGCGTCGAGCGCCTTGAGGTAGGCGCGCAGGATGTGCATGCGCGCCTCCGCCTTGGCCAGACGGAATGTCGTGCGGCGGACGATCACGTCGATCTGGTGTGCGATCCAGTACGTGATGAAGCCGTCGATCGCGAGCGTGCGCGGCACACCGTCGACGATCGCGAGCATGTTCGCGCCGAAGTTGTCCTGCAGCTGGGTGTGCTTGTAGAGGTTGTTGAGCACGACCTTGGCGACGGCATCCCGCTTGAGCACGACCACGAGACGCTGGCCGGTGCGGTCGCTCGTCTCGTCGCGGATGTCGGCGATGCCGGTGATCTTGCCGTCACGAGCGAGGTCACCGATCTTCACCGCGAGGTTGTCGGGGTTCACCTGGTACGGCAGCTCGGTGATGACCAGGCACGTGCGCCCCTGGATCTCCTCGACGCCGACGACCGCGCGCATCGTGATGGATCCGCGCCCGGTGCGATAGGCCTCATGGATGCCCTTGGAGCCGAGGATCTGCGCGCCGGTGGGGAAGTCGGGGCCCGGGATGCGCTGGATGAGGCCCTCGACGAGCTCGTCGCGCGGCAGATCCGGGTTGTCGAGTGCCCAGAGAGCTGCCGCCGCCACCTCGCGCAGGTTGTGAGGAGGGATGTTGGTCGCCATGCCGACCGCGATGCCGACCGAGCCGTTGACGAGCAGGTTCGGGAACCGCGACGGCAGGACGGTCGGCTCCTGGGTCTGACCGTCGTAGTTGTCGGTGAAGTCGACGGTCTCCTCTTCGATGTCGCGCACCATCTCGAGAGCGAGCTGAGCCATCTTCGTCTCGGTGTATCGAGGGGCGGCGGCGCCCATGTTCCCCGGAGAGCCGAAGTTTCCCTGCCCCTGCGCAAGCGGATAGCGCAGCGACCACGGCTGCACCAGTCGCACGAGGGCGTCATAGATCGCGGTGTCGCCATGAGGGTGATACTGACCCATGACCTCGCCGACGACGCGGGCGCACTTGGAGAACGACTTGTCGGGACGGAACCCGCCGTCGTACATGCCGTAGATCACGCGGCGATGCACGGGCTTGAGCCCGTCACGCACATCGGGCAGTGCGCGACCGACGATGACGGCCATCGCATAGTCGAGATAGCTGCGCTGCATCTCGGACTGCAGGTCGACCTGGTCGATCTTGCCGTGCTCGTGCTCGGGAACGGGGCGTTCTTCGTCAGTCATGTCTTTCGATTCTGTCTTGGCTACCGGACTCCGGGATGCCGCTTCGCTCGCAGAGCGGGGACCCTCCCGCTTCGCGGGCCCCTCCCGATGCTCGCTCCGCGGCATCCCTGCGTCCTCACGTCATGCGTGGTGGCAGCCTCCGATTCGCGTGTGTGTGTAGTAAAGGGATCAGATGTCGAGGAAGCGGACGTCCTTGGCGTTGCGCTGGATGAACCCGCGACGAGACTCGACGTCCTCACCCATCAGCACGCTGAAGATCTCGTCGGCAGCCGCGGCATCCTCGATGGTCACCTGACGAAGCGTGCGCGTCGTGTGATCCATCGTGGTCTCCCACAGCTCCTTGGCGTTCATCTCGCCCAGACCCTTGTAGCGCTGCACGCCGGAGTCCTTCGGGATGCGCTTACCGTTGTCGAGGCCGTGCTTGAGCAGGGCGTCGCGCTCGGCATCCGAGTACACGTACTCGTGCGGCTGGTTCGACCACTTCAGCCGGTACAGCGGCGGCATCGCGAGGTAGACGAATCCGGCCTCGATGAGTCCGCGCATGTAGCGGAACAGCAGGGTGAGCAGCAGCGTGGTGATGTGCTGGCCGTCGACGTCGGCATCCGCCATCAGAACGATCTTGTGATAGCGGGCCTTCTCGATGTCGAAGTCCTCGCCGATGCCCGTGCCGAAGGCCTGGATCATCGCCTGAACTTCTTTGTTGCCGAGCGCCTTGTCCAGGCGCGCGCGCTCGACGTTGAGGATCTTGCCGCGAAGCGCCAGGATCGCCTGGGTGTGCGGGTCGCGACCCTGCACGGCGGATCCGCCGGCAGAGTCTCCCTCGACGAGGAAGATCTCGCTGATCGACGGGTCCTTGCTCGTGCAGTCCTTGAGCTTGTCGGGCATCGCGGCCGATTCGAAGACGCTCTTGCGGCGCGCAGTCTCACGCGCCTTGCGCGCAGCGAGTCGTGCGGTCGCCGCGTCGATCGCCTTGCGGATCACATTCTTCGCCTGCACCGGGTTGCGATCGAACCAGTCGCCGAGCTGATCGCCCACGATCTTCTGCACGAACGCCTTCGCTTCGGTGTTACCCAGCTTGGTCTTGGTCTGGCCCTCGAACTGCGGCTCGCCGAGCTTGATGGAGATGACCGCGGTGAGCCCCTCGCGGACATCGTCGCCCGAGAGGTTGTCATCCTTCTCCTTGAGGATGTTGTTCGCGCGTGCGTACTTGTTGACCAACGTGGTCAGCGCCGCGCGGAAACCCTCCTCGTGAGTGCCGCCCTCGTGCGTGTTGATGGTGTTCGCGTAGGTGAAGACATTCTCGGTGTACGACGTCGTCCACTGCATCGCGATCTCGAGCGAGATCTTGCGCTCGGTGTCCTCTGACTCGAATGCGATGATCTCGTCGTTCACGACCTCGGCGTGGCGCACCTTGTTCAGGTACTCGACGTAGTCGACGAGACCGCGCTCGTAAAGGAACACGTCGCCGCGCTGCTTCTCGATCGAGGTGCCCTCGTCTTCGATGACCTCGGTGTGACCGGTGCGCTCATCACGCAGTTCGATGCGCAGCCCCTTGTTCAGGAACGCCATCTGCTGGAAGCGGGTCCGCAGCGTCTCGTAGTCGAAGTCGACACCCTCGGTGAAGATCGCGGGGTCCGGCCAGAAGGTGATGTCGGTTCCGGTCTCGTCGGTCGCCTCGCCCTTCTCAAGGGCCTGCTGCGGAGCGCCACCGTCGGCGAAGCTGTGACGCCAGACGTGTCCCTGACGCTTGATGCGGACGTCGAAGCGCGTCGAGAGCGCGTTCACGACGGACGAGCCGACACCGTGTAGACCACCCGAGACGGCGTAGCCACCGCCGCCGAACTTGCCACCGGCGTGGAGGATGGTGAGCACCACCTCGACGGTGGACTTCGTCGGGTCGGACGAGTGCGGGTCGACGGGGATGCCGCGGCCGTTGTCGACCACGCGGACGCCGCCGTTGTCGAGCAGCGTCACGAGGATCGTGTCGCAGTAGCCGGCGAGAGCCTCATCGACGGAGTTGTCGACGATCTCGTAGACGAGGTGGTGCAGACCACGCGGACCGGTGGATCCGATGTACATGCCGGGGCGCTTGCGAACCGCCTCGAGCCCTTCGAGGATCTGGATCTCATCGGCGCCGTATTCGCCGGGCTGCTTGGCCGGGCGACTGGATGCGGTGCTCTCGGGTGCGGGGGTTCCCCCGGTGGTCGATTCCGGCTCGTCTGCGGGGGATTCAGGCGTCATCAGAGGGCATTCTCCACATCGATATCACGAACTCCCAGTCTAGCGGGGTTTCGGTTCGAAATGCGGCTCAGCGGCCGCGTGTGGCCCTGTAATCGCTTCGGACCCTCCGCATGGTGCCCTACCCGTAGGTATCGCGTGGGCCGCGCCCTGGGACGGCTCTGGGACCCCATTTCCAAGAGGGAACGTCCGGTCCGATGAAACGGAGGTTCTCGACACCGGCGTCCGGGTACCGCCGGCCGATCTCGGTCAGGATGGTCGCGCGCATGAACTGCAGGTTCTTCGCCCACGCCGTCGAGTCGCACTTGACGGTGAGCACGCCGTTCTCGAGCGACACCGGCTCGGAGTGCTTGGCGGTGTCGGCGCCGGCGAGATCCGCCCACTGCCGGACCAGGTCTTCGCGGGCGAGGGTGATCTGCCACCCGGAGTCGCGACTGAGCTTGTCGAGCACCGATCCGAGCGCGCCGGGATCGCGCCCGGGAGTGAAGGGAGCGTTCTCGTCATCGTCGGCGATGCGGCGCTTTCGCTTCCACGACTTCGAGCTCGGCTTCAAGCCCCGCAGTCGCAGATAGGTCGCGACGGTCTCGGGGATGTCGACGGCAGCATCACCGGTCGGCTCAGGCATCCGGCTCCTCCCCGATCTCGGTCGTCGCGGTCGGAACAGCGGATGCCGTGGCACCCGTGTCGGCGGGGATGGGCGTTACGGACGTTGCCCTTTCGTCCGTGATCGTGCCCGCGACGATACGCACGACGTGGGCATGAAGGACAGCCGGGATGTCTTCTTCGACGGCTGCGGTGACGAGCACCTGCTCGTAGCCGGCTGTGAGCGAGGCAAGACGCTGCCGTCGGTCGGAGTCGAGTTCGGCGAAGACATCGTCGAGGATGAGGACCGGGTCACCCGCCGGAGATTCGTCGCGCAACAACTCGGCCGAGGCCAGACGAAGAGCGAGGGCCACCGACCACGATTCGCCGTGCGACGCGTACCCCTTCACGGGCAGATCGCGCACCCGCAGGATGAGATCGTCGCGATGAGGTCCGACGAGAGTCAAGCCCCGATCCAGCTCTTGGGTGCGCTTGGCCTGGAGCGCCGCGCGGAACAATTCGGCACCACGAGTCGCGGTCAGCGCGGAGCTCTCCTCAGCGGATGCGGCATCCTCACCCTCCTCCGGATCTCCGCCGCGCACCGAGAGCGCCCACTCCAGCTGAGGCCTGTGATCCTCGCCCGCGATGGCCGCGTACGCCGCGGCGACCGGTTCCTGCAGGTCGGCAGCGAGCCGCTGCCGTGCAGCGATGATCTCGGAGCCGAGGGCGACGAGCTTGTCGTCCCACACATCGAGCGTCGCGAGTCCTTCACCGCGGATGCCGCGCGCCCGCGCCGATTTGAGCAGGGCGGTGCGCTGTCTGAGAACACGGTCGTAGTCGCCGAGCACGGCCGCCATGCGGGGCGTGCGCTGGATGAGCAACTGGTCGGCGAACCGGCGGCGGGCGGACGGATCTCCGCGGACGATCTGCAGGTCCTCCGGGGCGAAGAGCACGACATGCGCATAGCGAGGAAGGTCGGCGGTCTTCGACGGCGACCCGTTGATACGCGCCTTGTTGGAGCCCTGCCGGTTCAGCTGCACCTCGGCGAGCACCTTGCGTTCGCCGTGCGACAACCGGGCGCGGATGATCGCGAACTCGTGACCGTCGCGCACCATGGGGGCATCGGCGGAGACCCGGTGAGAACCCAGTGTCGCGAGGAAGACGATCGCCTCGGCGAGGTTGGTCTTGCCCTGACCGTTGCGCCCGACGAGCACGTTCGGACCCGGGTGCAGGGACAGTTCGGCCGTCGCGTAATTGCGGAAGTCCACGAGGCTCAGGTGCTCCACAATCACGGGGGTCAGCCTACCTTTCGGGTCTGACAGTGGTTGGGTGCTTCAGCAACGGGTTCAGGGAGGCTCGCTTCGTTCGCAGAGCGGGGACCCTCCCGCTTCGCGGGCCCCTCCCGATGCTCACTCCCGCGAGCATCCGTGAACCCTGACGTTTCTTGCCGGGACGGCTGACACCGGGGACGTTTTTGGAGAGATGGGGCAGCGCCTCGCTTCGCTCGGCGGCTGCGCCCGAGGCGCGGGATTGGCGCCAAGTTCTGCGGGAGCAACGAAGTTCTGCGGGGAAATTTGCGATCTTTGGCCGCGGAAGGTGGATTTGGCCGCAGAAGTTCGGGTCAGCGGAGGAGGAGGTTCGGCTGCAGCAGGTACTTGAACGAGTCGGAACCGGCCTGGTCGACCGAGGTCTGGCTCGTGATGAGGACCGGGCTGAGCTTGTTGGCGTTGTCGCTCGAGGTGAACGTGACCCTGACGAACTCGCTCTTCACGGCACCCAGCGCCTCGATGAGGTACTGCGGGTTGAGGCCGAGCGTGACGTCGTCGCCACCCGAGAGGATCGCATCGACCGACTCCGAAGCGCGGGCGTGCTCGTTGCCGGAGGCGTCCATGGTGACGCTCTCGCTCGTGAACGTGAAGCGCAGCGGGGCTGCTCGGTCCAGGACGAGCGAGACACGACGCACCGCCTCGATGAGGTCGGCGGTGTTGACCACGGCGTAGTGATCCGTCTGCTCGGGGAAGAGCCTGCGCACCGGCGGGAAGTTTCCCTTGATGAGCAACGACGTGACGGTCTTGTTGCCGGCCGTGAACGCGATGATCTCGCGTTCTCCGGCGCCGGAGAACGCGACCTGGATCGTGCCGGCGTGGCTGAAGGTCTTGCCGACCTCGAGGAGGGTGCGGGCTGGGACCAGTGCGGACTGCTCGGTCGTCTCGCCGTCCCAGGGCACGTCCCGTAGCGACACCCGGTAGCGGTCGGTGGCGACGAGGCTCAGGCTGTGACCCGACACCTCGAGCTGCACACCGGTGAGCACGGGAGTCACATCGTCGCGGGATGCGGCGAAGCCGACCTGAGCGATGGCGGTGCCGAACTCGTCGCCGGGAACCACACCGGTGGAACCGGCGACCTCCGGGATCGACGGATATTCCTCGACGGGCATGGCGGACAGGGTGAAGCGGGCGGAACCGCACGTGACGGCGATGCCGCCGTCGTCTTCGACCGCGATCTCGATAGGAGCGTTCGGCAGGCGGCTGGCGATGTCGGAGAGAAGTCGGCCGTGGACGAGGATCGTGCCGGGTGTGTCGACAGTGGCCTCGATGGTCGTTCGCGCCGACGCCTCGTAGTCGAAGGCGGAGAGAGTGAGCCCCGCCCCGTCCGCTTCGATGAGCACGCCAGCCAGGATCGGCTGAGGATTGCGCTGAGGAAGAAGCTTGACGACGAACGACACAGCCTCGCTGAAGACGTCGCGGTTGACCTGAAACCTCACGGGTGCTCCCTTGTCATCGTTCTCTGACATGCCGTCATCATCGTTCCCTGTGCAGGGCTTCCCATGCTAGCCCCACACTCCGGCCGATCCCTACGCCGGGGTTTCCGCCCGTTCTGGTGATCGGATCGCGATTCCAAAGGGTTAACTCCTTAACGGTGTTAACCGCTGTGGATTCTGTGGATAAGTCGGTGGAAAGCAGACGCGAGTAGGGAACTACACGGCTGTCAGTTGTGGAATCGCTGAGGAATCCGCGGGTTGAGGCGTGTGACGCGACTCCGATGCCCGAGGCAGTTATCCACAGGTTCCCCCGTTTCACCCACATCCGTCCCGATTCCGCGGCCCTTCATCCACAAGTTATCCACATGTGCATAGAGGCATCTACTGCGGGCACGAAGACGACCCGTAGGGCGATGCGTCGATCAGCGACGGCCGAGCTGGGTGGTGATCTCGGTCACCTGGTTGTAGATCGAGCGCCGCTCCTTCATGAGTTCGCTGATCTTCTTGTAGGCGTACATCACGGTGGTGTGGTCGCGGTTGCCGAACAACTGGCCGATCTTGGGCAACGACAGGCTCGTGCGCTCACGGCACAGGTACATCGCGATCTGGCGCGCGGTGGCGATCTGCTGAGAACGGCTGGAGCCGTACAGGTCGTCGATCGTCAGCTTGAAGTACTGCGCGGTCGCCGTGATGATGTCGGTCGGCGAGATGATGTTGTCTTCCGCCGTATCGATGATGTCGCGGAGCACGGTCTGAGCGAGCGAGATGTCGAGCGACGATCGATTGAGACTGGCGAACGCGGAGACGCGGATCAGAGCCCCCTCGAGTTCTCGGATGTTTGAGGAGACGACGGTGGCGATGTACTCGAGCACCTCGTCGGGGATGTGAAGCGACTCGCTCTGCGCCTTCTTCCGGAGGATCGCGATACGCGTCTCGAGGTCGGGCGCCTGCACATCGGTGATGAGACCCCACTCGAAGCGGCTCCGCATCCGGTCCTCGAAGCCGGTGAGGTGCTTGGGCGCGACGTCACTGGTGATCACGACCTGCTTGTTGTGGTCGTGCAGCGTGTTGAAGGTGTGGAAGAACGCTTCCTGCGTCTCGGCGCGGCCCTGAAGGAACTGGATGTCGTCGATGAGGAGGATGTCGACATCGCGATAGCGCGCCTGGAACGCGGCACCGCGGTTGTTGGCGATCGAGTTGATGAAGTCATTCGTGAACTCCTCGCTCGAGACGTAGCGCACCTTGACCCCGGTGTACAGGGACTGCGCATAGTCGCCGATCGCGTGGAGGAGGTGGGTCTTGCCGAGTCCGGAGTCTCCGTAGATGAAGAGCGGGTTGTATGCCTTCGCGGGGGCCTCGGCGACGGCGACCGCAGCGGCGTGCGAGAAGCGGTTGGACTGACCGATGACGAAGTTGTCGAAGGTGTACTTCGGGTTCAGGCGCGATTCGTGCCGGATCGGCGTCGGCTGCTCCATCGGCGACTCGGCGCGAGATTGTTCCGGACGACCGAAGTCGGCCACGGCGATCGGAGCGGTCTGCTGCTCGATCAGTTCGTGGTTCACCACGACTCGATAGGAGGTGACCTCGTCTCCGATGTGCGACAGCGCCTCCATGATCGGCAGACGGAGGCGCTTGTTGATCTGCGCGGCTGTCAGATCGTTGGGCACGTCGAGGTAGAGGGTCGCTCCCATGACGCCGGCCGGCACGGCGAGGCTGAGGAAGCCCTGCAGCTGCGGGGTCACTCGGTCGTCATCCGCCAGGAGCTCCTGCACTGTCGACCAGATCGGAACATCGGGCTGGGCAGGTGAGGACATGGTGCTCCGGACGGACGATCGCGGAGGGTCCAAGACACACGGCCCCCCTGTGGATAACTTCGGTTGCCACCGTAGTCACCGCAGCTGGGAACGGCAACCTGCCCGGGAAATCCGCGCGCGTGTTGCGCACGCCGGTCTTTCTCAGGTTGTGGATAATGGCTGTGCGGATCGGTTCGCCTTCCGCCGCTGACAGCGCGCAGATTTGCTCTGTGCGCTGGCAAGACGTACCCTTAGTCGGTTGACTTATGCCTTTTTCGGCAGTTCCCCATGTCTCCGGTCGAACTGAACCCGGTGGCAGCATTCCCGGAGTGATTCCATGACTAAGCGCACCTTCCAGCCCAACAACCGTCGTCGTGCCAAGAAGCACGGTTTCCGTGCCCGCATGCGTACCCGCGCCGGCCGCGGCATCCTCGCTGCCCGCCGCGCGAAGGGCCGTACCGAGCTCTCCGCGTAGTCCGCTGTGCTCGCCCGCCCGTATCGGTTGACCCGCGGGAGCGACTACCGACAGGTGGTTCGTCGTGGGTCTCGCTGTGGCGGGGCACGCGTCGTCACCTCGATGCTGCCGACGGGCGAGAACAGGGCCGCGAGGTTCGGCTTCATCATCAGCAAGCAAGTGGGAACCGCTGTGGTGCGAAACACCGTGCGTCGCCGCTTGAAGGCGGTATGCGCGGCCGCACTCGACCGCGTTCCCGAGGGCACGGATGTCGTCATCCGTGCCCTTCCTGCATCCGCCACGGCGACTTTCACCGAGTTGAGCGCCGATGTGAACCGGTGTCTCGGCCGACTCGTCCCCGAGCGGACGACCCCGTGACCGCGCTGCCTTCGTCGTCGATCGGAACGGCGCGGATGCAGCCGCGAGACCTCATTCGCGGCATCCCTCTCATCCCCCGCAATCTTGTGCTCGGCTTCCTCACCGGGTATCGCAAGGTCATCTCACCGCTGTATGGAGACGTCTGTGCGTACTATCCGTCGTGTTCCGCTTACGCTGTAGGTGCAGTGCAGCAGCACGGCGCTCTGCGGGGAACACTGCTCTCGGCCTGGCGCATCCTGCGGTGCAATCCCTGGACTCGCGGTGGCGTCGATGATGTACGACCGCATGAACACTTCCGCTACGACCTGACCGCGCACGGTTTCGTCGTTCCCGCTCGAAAGGACTGATCGGTGGGTCTCGACCTTCTGTTCGCAAGCACCACGCCAAGCCCCCCGGCTGATGCCGGCGGCTTCGACCTGCTGGGCACGATCCTCTGGCCGCTGAAGTGGATGGTCGAACTCATCCTCGTCGCGTGGCACTGGCTGTTCACGACGATGGGCATGCCCGCGGCATCTGGCCTGACCTGGGTACTCTCGATCGTCGGTCTCGTCATCGTCGTGCGAGCCGCCCTTATTCCGCTCTTCGTGAAGCAGATCAAGAGCCAGCGGAAGATGATGGAAATTGCTCCTGAACTGCGAAAAGTCCAGGAAAAGTACCGCGGTAAGAAGGATCAGCTCTCTCGCGAGGCGATGAGCCGCGAGACGATGGCGCTGTACAAGAAGCACGGCACCACGCCGATGTCGAGCTGCCTGCCGCTGCTGGTGCAGATGCCCATCTTCTTCGCGCTCTTCAGCGTGCTGAACGATGTGCAGAAGATTCGGATCAATCCGGACTTCAGCGGTGTCGGTCTGCTCAACAACGAACTCACGCAGGAGTTCTACGACGCCAAGCTCTTCGGCACCGTCTCGCTGCACGACACTCTGGGTGCCGCGGTCGACGCGCAGAACGTCACGGCGATCGTGCTTCTGGCGACCCTGGTCGTGCTCATGATCGCGTCGCAGTTCTTCACTCAGCTGCAGATCATATCGAAGAACCTGTCGCCCGAGGCCAAGACCGGCCAGGCGTACCAGATGCAGAAGATCATGCTGTACATCCTGCCGCTGGGCTTCATCTTCTCTGGGGTCTTCTTCCCGCTGGGCGTCGTCGTGTACTGGTTCATCTCGAACCTGTGGACCATGGGTCAGCAGTTCCTCGTCATCCGCGAGATGCCGACCCCTGGATCCGAGGCGGCCAAGGCGCGTGAGGAGCGACTGGCGCGCAAGGGCAAGGCGATCGATTCGTCGGGCAAGGTGGTTCCGATGTCGGTGTACGAGGCCGAGCAGCGGCGACTGCTCGAAGAGGCCGAGCGCGCCAAGGCGCAGACACCGAAGCGTCAGCAGCCGATCGGGAAGAAGCGTGCGAAGAAGAAGGGGAGCGGTTCATGACCTCGGAGAGCATGACCGAGCAGATCGAGCCCACCGTGGCGCAGCTCGAGAATGAAGGTGACGTCGCCGCGGACTTCCTAGAAGAGCTGCTCGACATCGCTGACATCGACGGCGACCTGAACCTCGACGTCCGTCAGGGCCGCGCGTATGTCTCGGTCGAGGCCGAGGGCGACGGACTGTCGCTGCTCTCGGCTCCCGACACAGTGCAGGCGCTGCAAGAACTCACACGTCTCGCCGTCCAGAACAAGACGGGCTCGTTCTCGCGCCTGATCCTCGACATCGGCGGATCCCGCGATGTGCGACGTCGCCAACTCGAGACCCTCGTCGACGCCGCGGCGGCGAAGCTGGATGAGGGTGCCACGCAGGCATCGCTGCCGGCGATGTCGAGCTATGAGCGCAAGCTGGTGCACGACGTGGCCGCCGAGCGAGGGCTTGTTTCGGAGTCGTACGGCGAAGGTGCTGACCGCCACACGGTCCTGCGTCGTCGCTGATGTTTCACGTGAAACACCGGGCGGAGCCGTCGTGAGCGACGTCGAGCTCGAACCGGCCATCGCGGCTGAACTGTTCGGTGACCGCATCGAGGTGGCGCGTGCATTCACCGCTGCTCTGGCGCGCGAGGGTGAGGAGCGCGGACTCATCGGCCCGCTCGAGCTGCCGCGATTGTGGACTCGTCACATCTTGAACAGTGTCATCGCAGCCCCACTGTTCTCGGGCTCCGTCGCTGACATCGGTTCCGGTGCGGGACTGCCCGGCATCGTGCTCGCCATCGCTCGCCCCGACGTCCGGTGGACACTCATCGAACCGATGGAACGGCGCGTCACCTGGTTGAACGAACAGGTCGCCGCTCTCGCGCTGACCAACGTCGAGGTCGTGCGCGCACGTGCCGAGGAAGTGCGACGCCCCGAAGGATTCGACGTCGTCACCGCGAGGGCTGTGAGTGCACTGCGCACACTCATCCCGATCACCGCTCCACTCGTGCGAGACGGGGGAGAGCTGACACTGCTCAAGGGCATGAACGCCGCGAACGAGATCGACGCCGCGCAGAAGCAGATCAAGAAGTTCCGGCTGTCGCGGGTACGCGTCGAGGTTCTCGGCGAGGGAGTGTTGCCGGAGACCACCCGGGTCGTGCGGGCGGTTGTTCGCGGGTAGTGAGTGTTTCACGTGAAACGCTGCGCGTGAGGTTTGTCTCTGAGGATGCCGGGCGCAGGAGTGTCCTCTTCGTTCGCAGAGCGGGCTCCTTCCCGCTTCGCGGGCCCCTCCCGATGCTCACTCCCGGGGCCACCCCTCCGCCCTACCGTTCCGTCGCGGCAGGGTGATCGTCGAGCGCACCGTGGATTGGGGTGGGAGGGGAGATCAGCGTCTCGCTTCACTCGACGACTGCGTGCGGAGGGGGAGTGATGACGGGGCGCGAGTTGTGGGCTGTGATGTTTCACGTGAAACATGTCCCTCAGTTCTCTTCCTTGTGGATGCCGGGCGCAGGAGTGTCCCCTTCGTTCGCAGAGCGGGCTCCTTCCCGCTTCGCGGGCCCCCCGATGCTCACTCCCGGGGACACCGCTGTGCCCTCCGTCACGACACGTTGGTCGCAGGGACGGAGGATTGAGTAGTACGGGGGCAGCGTCTCGCTTCGCTCGACGACCGCGCGCGGGCTGATCACGCGTGGTCCTTGCGGCGTGGGGCTGTTGTTTCACGTGAAACAGGTCTGCCTGAGGCTCTTCGTCTCGGATGCGGGGCGGAGGGGTGTCCCTTTCGTTCGCAGAGCGGGCTCCTTCCCGCTTGGCGGGCCCCTCCCGATGCTCACCCCCGGGGACACCTTCTACGCCCTCGGTTACGGCAAATCGGCGAGCCGGAGGAGAGAGGTAGTACGGGGGCAGCGTCTCGCTTCGCTCTACAACTGCGTTCGACGGGAGAACCTGTCGTGATGGGCGGACGCCTAGTTGCGTGATGTTTCACGTGAAACAGGCGACTATGAGCATCTCCCACTGGGGTGGGGCACACGGACGTCTCTTTGCATTCGAGGTGCCCGTCTCTTCCTGATGCGCGCCCGTGGTGCGCATCCCGTCGAGGCGCCGGGTCTGACAAAAGGTGAGTCACGATCCCGTCGGCGTGCAGGTGCGGGGAGTAGCGTCCCGGTTTGTTCGATTGTGGGCGATCGGGGCGTTGTGGGGCGGTGCGGCGAGGTGGGGATAGGGTCGGGAGCGTGCGCGTATTGGTGACCGGGATGTCGGGCGTAGGGAAGTCGACTCTGGTGGATGCCTTGCGGCAGCGGGGTCGGGCGGCGGTCGACACGGACTATGGCCCCTGGAAGGCTGACAACGGCAACTGGCGCGTCGGTCGGATGACGGAGCTGCTCGACGCGCACCCGGACATCGTCGTCGCAGGGACCGTCGAGAATCAGGGGCAGTTCTACGAACTCTTCGATCACATCGTGCTGCTGTCCCGCCTGTCGAGGTTCTCATCGCACGTGTCTCGTCGCGAACCAACAATCGATACGGCAAGACGGCGCGCGAGCAGGAGGACGTTCGCCACTACGTCACACACGTCGAGCCTCTCCTTCCTGCCGGCGCCACCCTCGAACGCGACGCGACCGTGCCGACAGCCACTCTCGTCGAAGCCATCGACCTCCTCCTCGCCCGATAACTCCGCCTTCTTCGGTTACCTCATCGCGTCCGCGCGCCGATGTTCCACGTGAAACATCGCCTGCAGCAACGACCGGCTCACCCTCTCCTTCCAATGCGCAGCCGTCGAGCGAAAGCGAGACGCTGCCCACCCCAGCATCCCCGCCCGGCAGGCGTACCCGAGTGGCGTTCCCATGCCGGAAACAGGAGGGCGCAGGGGTGTTCCCGGGAGTGAGCATCGGGAGGGGCCCGCGAAGCGGGAAGGAGCCCGCTCTGCGAACGAAGGGGACACCCCTACGCCCGGGTGCCGACGAACTGCGAGAAACTCAACCAAGCAGACATCGGCGCCCGCCGGCAACGTCTCCCACAGCGATTAGAGTGGAACGCGGCCCCGAAAGGAGTGGATGTTTCACGTGAAACAACCCGAAAAGGCATCGCCGAAGGAATCATTCGGGATGGATACACCGCTCGCGCGGGAGCTCGCCGACCTGTCTGCTCGTCGTCGTGCACTGGAGTCCGCGAAAGTCGAGTTCACCGGTGAGACCCGAGTGCTCACCGTCTCGAATCAAAAGGGCGGCGTCGGCAAGACGACCACCGCCGTGAACATCGCCTCGGCGCTGGCCGACCTCGGTGCGAAGGTCCTCGTCATCGACCTCGATCCACAGGGCAATGCCTCCACCGCCCTCGGTGTCCCGCACAGTGCTGACATCCCCAGCGTCTATGACGTGCTGATCGAGGAGTTCCCCCTCGCCGACATCGTGCAGGTCAGCCCGGAGAACCCGAACCTCCTCTGCGCCCCGAGCACGATCCACCTCGCCGGCGCCGAGATCGAACTCGTCGCCCAAGTCGCCCGCGAGCACCGGCTGCGTCGAGCACTGCACGACTACCTCGCCGACAACCCGGCGGACTTCGTCATCATCGACTGCCCGCCCTCGCTCGGGCTCCTGACGATCAACGCGTTCACCGCGGCATCCGAGGTCTTCATCCCGATCCAGTGCGAATACTACGCGCTCGAGGGTCTCAGCCAGTTACTCGGCAGCATCCAGATGATCCAGAAGCACCTCAACCCCGAGCTGCACCTGTCGACCATCCTCCTGACCATGTTCGACGGACGAACGCGCCTCGCGCAGCAGGTGGCCGATGAGGTTCGCAACCACTTCCCCGAACAGGTGCTGCGCACGGTGATTCCGCGATCGGTCCGCGTGTCCGAGGCGCCGAGTTTCGGACAGACCGTGATCGCCTACGATGGGCAGTCCGCCGGAGCGATCGCGTATCGAGAAGCAGCCGTCGAGATCGCGTCGCGTGAAGCGACGCAGAGCAAGGAGAAATGATGGCCAAGCGCACTGGACTGGGCCGAGGAATCGGCGCACTCATCCCGACGGCCGACCAGGCGGAGCGGCCGGTCGACGTCTTCTTCCCCGGCGCGAACCTGCGCCCTGCTCAGGACGGCGCCGTCAACGGCCCTGCCAACGAGACCCAACCCGACCTGACGGAGGTGCCCGGCATCCACCTCGTTCAGATCGACCCCCACGAGATCGTTCCCAACCCTCGGCAGCCGAGAACTCACTTCAATCCCGAGGATCTCGCTGAGCTCGTGCACAGCGTCCGCGAGTTCGGGGTGCTGCAGCCCGTCGTCGTCCGCAAGAACGCCCAGGGCGAATACGAACTGATCATGGGGGAGCGGCGCACGCGCGCAGCGCGCGAGGCCGGCCTCGCCGCGATCCCGGCCATCGTGCGAGACACCGCCGACGAGGATCTGCTTCGAGACGCACTGCTCGAGAATCTGCACCGGTCCGAGCTGAATCCGCTGGAAGAGGCATCCGCCTACCAGCAGCTCCTCGAGGACTTCGGCATCACTCAGGAGCAGCTGGCGGCACGCATCGGCCGCTCTCGCCCGCAGATCAGCAACACCATCCGCCTGCTGAAGCTTCCGGTGCCCGTGCAGCAGCGGGTCGCGGCCGGCGTGCTGACCGCCGGGCACGCGCGGGCGATCCTCAGCCTCGAGACCCCGGAGGCTATGCAGCGTCTGGCCGACAAGGTCGTCAATGAAGACCTGTCGGTGCGCGCGACCGAGGAGGCCGCGAAGGCCCAGCCCTCGTCGGCTGTCAGAGCGCCGAAGCCGACCCCGGGCGCACGCCGCGCCTACCTCGATGAGGTGGCCGGCAAACTCGGCGACCGCCTCAACACGCGGGTGAAGGTGTCGTTGGGAGCTCGTAAAGGCCAGGTCACGATCGATTTCGCATCGATCCAGGATCTCAACCGCATCCTTTCGGAACTCGGCGAAGAGACCTACGGAGCCTCGTGATCCACGGGGAGCCGATCTCGTCCCCTAGACTCACGGCATCTCGACGCTGAGGAGAGTGACATGTCGCAGACCCCGACCGGTTCGGCCATTCAACGACGGGTGATCGCGGTGAGCATCGCCGCGGCGCTCGGCGGATTCCTCTTCGGCTTCGACACCGCGGTGATCAACGGTGCCGTCGACGCGCTGGCCGGGGACAAGTCGGGCTTCGATCTCGGGGTCGGCCTGAAAGGCTTCGCGGTGTCGTCCGCGCTCATCGGATGTGCGATCGGCGCGTGGTTCTCGGGTTCGATTGCGAACAAGTACGGTCGCATTCCAGTGATGATCGCGGCGGCGGTGCTCTTCTTCCTGTCCGCCGTCGGATCGGGGCTCGCCTTCGGCGTGATCGACCTGATCATCTGGCGCGTCGTCGGCGGGCTCGGCGTCGGTGCCGCGTCTGTCATCGCACCGGCGTACATCGCCGAGGTCGCCCCCGCGAGGATCCGGGGGCGGTTGGGCTCGCTGCAACAACTCGCCATCGTCACGGGCATCTTCGTCGCATTGCTGTCTGATGCCCTCCTCGCGAATGTGGCGGGCGGCGCTGCCGAACCGCTGTGGGGACTCGACGCCTGGCGGTGGATGTTCATCGCCGAGGCGATTCCCGCCGTCGTCTACGGGATCATGGCCCTCCGGCTCCCGGAGTCGCCGCGCTACCTCGTGGCCAAAGGCGATCTCGAGCGGGCCTCGGACGTCCTCACCAACGTCACCGGGGCGATCGACGTCCAGGCGAAGATCACCGAGATCACCGGCACCCTCAACACCGAACGCAAGGCGTCGCTGCGCGATCTGCGAGGCAGCCGGTTCGGGCTCAAGCCGGTCGTCTGGATCGGCATCCTGCTGTCGGTGTTCCAGCAGTTCGTCGGCATCAACGTCATCTTCTACTACTCGACGACCCTCTGGCAGTCCGTCGGATTCGGGGAATCGCAGGCACTCACCATCACCGTGATCACCTCGGTGACGAACATCGTCGTGACGATCATCGCCATCATGCTCGTCGACAAGATCGGCCGCCGCATCATGCTGCTCGTCGGGTCCGTCGGCATGACGATCAGCCTCGGCCTGATGGCCCTGGCGTTCTCCTTCGGCGAGCTGGATGCCGCGGGCGCCGTCACTCTGCCGGATCCGTGGGCGACGGTCGCATTGATCTGCGCTAACGCGTTCGTGGTCTTCTTCGGAGCGACGTGGGGACCGCTGGTCTGGGTGCTGCTCGGAGAGATCTTCCCGAACTCCATCCGCGCCGGTGCCCTGGCCGTCGCCGCTGCAGCCCAGTGGGCGGCGAACTTCTTCATCTCGACGACGTTCCCGGCCTTCGCCCAGATCGGCCTGCCTTTCGCATACGGGTTCTATGCGTTCTTCGCGCTCCTGTCGTTCTTCTTCGTGTACTTCAAGGTCGCCGAGACCAAGGGCAAGGAACTCGAGGAGATGACCGATGAGGCAAAGGTGGAGCGCCGACCCCGGCGGCAGCGAGCGTAGGCTGGATGCATGACCGAGTCCGTGCCGCGCCGCGCAAGCCTCGAGGTGCTGCGCGCCGAGGCGTCGGACGAGCTGGCCGTCCTCGTGCAGGAACGACTGCTCGGCGGCGAGGACCCCTGGGACTTCATGGAGGAGTTGCCGAGCGTCGATGAGCTCGTCGTGTACCTGCTGCGCGCCGACAACATCACGGCGAACGACGGTGTCCGCCCGAACGCCGCCCGCCACTATCGCGTGCTTCGCCAGATCGCCCTGGAGTATCCCGAGTTGACGCCCGCGGTGTGGGGACTGCTCGACGAACAGCAGAAGCATCGGCGCTGGGACCCGACCGTCGCCGACGCCTCCTGATTTCGGCGCCCCGCGTGCCGTCACGGCTGGTCGCGTACGATCCGCGGTAGCCGGCCGATTTCGAGCGCCTCGCCGATGACCTGCGGCGCCATGGCGACGATCAGTGGCACATCGAGCACATCGGCTTCGACGGCTGTTCCCGGCATGATCGCGAAGCCGATCATCGACATCGCCGTGCGGGTCGCCGGCACCGATGAGTTCGATGTGCATCGTCCTTCGCTGGACAAGGCGGGCTGGCGGGTCGGCAGCGGCGTGCGCACCCACCCGGTCGTGATCCTCGAGCGTCAGGGCGTGCGGGTGAGCATCGCCCACTTCTTCGACGTGCGGGTGAGCATCGCCCGCTTCTTCGACGTGCGGGAGTGGGATGCCGTGCACCAGCGCGGCCTGCGGGATTCGCTGCGCACGCGCCCGGCGGATGCCGCGCGCTATGAACGGGTGAAGATCGCGGCCGACGCGTCGGCGCAGGATGGCCGCGCGTACAACGCCGGTAAGACCGACATCATCCAGCAGATCGTCGACCGGGCACGGGCTGAGCGCGGCCTCGAGTCGGTGCGGGTCTGGGACAAGTAGCGCGACCAGCCCCGCGTGCTGCGCGACGAAGCCCGTCGCCTCCGAGGAGACGACGGGCTTCGGATCGACAGCCGTGGACCGGTCGGATCAGCCGATGAAGGCTTCGAGGTCCTTCTCGAGCGCGAACTTCGGCTTCGCGCCGATGATGGTCGTCTTGACCTCGCCGCCCTGGAAGACCTTCATCGCCGGGATCGACGTGATCTGATACTTCATGGCGAGTTCGGGGTTCTCGTCGACGTTGAGCTTGAGGATGGTGATCTTCTCGGGGTGCTCCGACTGGATCTCGTCGAGGACAGGGGAGACCATGCGACAAGGGCCGCACCATTCCGCCCAGAAGTCGACCAGAACGGTACCTTCGGCCTGCAACACGTCCTGCTGCCAGGTCGCCTGGGTCGTGGCCTTTGCACTCATCAGAAACTCTCCTTGATCGTAGGAATCATCGGCTACAACAGCGGATGACCGGAATCTGTTCCCGGTGGCTCAGGCGACGATGATCTCCGCAGCCTCGGCTGCTGGCATCTCGACCGAGGCGTCTTCGAGATCCGCGAGGAAGTGCTCGGCGTCGAGGGCGGCGATCGTGCCGGTGCCGGCGGCGGTGATCGCCTGCCGGTAGGTCGGGTCGATGACGTCTCCGGCGGCGAAGACACCGGGGACGGAGGTGACAGACGAGCGGCCGTCGACCCAGATGGTGCCCTCGGGGGTGAGTTTCAGCTTGTCGTGCACGAGGTGGGTGCGCGGGTCGTTGCCGATCGCGACGAACAGTCCGTCCAGCGGCAAGTCGCGGGTGGAGCCGTCGGTGGTAGACCGCAGTGTCACACCGCTCACCGCGTCCGCACCGAGGATCTCGGCGACCTCGGTGTTCCAGATGAACTCGATCTTCTCGTTCGCGAAGGCGCGCTCCTGCATGATCTTCGATGCACGCAGCGTGTCCTTGCGGTGGATGATGTACACCTTCGAGGCGAACCGGGTGAGGAAGGTCGCCTCTTCCATCGCGGAATCGCCGCCGCCGACGACGGCGATCGTCTTCTCGCGGAAGAAGAAGCCGTCGCATGTCGCGCACCAGGAGACGCCGTAGCCGGAAAGGCGCTCTTCGCCGTCGATGTGGAGCTTGCGGTAGGCGGAGCCGGTCGCGTAGATCACCGTGCGCGCCTCGTGCACAGCGCCGCTGCCGAGGGTCACCGTCTTGACGGGACCGTCGAGGTCGAGGTCGGTGACGTCGTCGTAGAGCACTTCGGTGCCGAACTTCTCGGCCTGCTCCTGGAACTTCGCCATCAGCTCCGGGCCCTGGATGCCCTCGGGGAAGCCGGGATAGTTCTCCACCTCGGTGGTGTTCATCAGCTCACCGCCGACCTCGACCGAGCTGGCGATGAGCAGCGGCTGCAGGCTCGCACGTGCCGCGTAGATGGCAGCAGTGAAACCGGCGGGGCCGGAGCCGATGATGATGACCTGACGCATGTGCTCTCCGATGGTGAATGCAGGGCCTTCGTAGCCGTTCTCCTGCTTCAACCCATGGTAGCCGCGGCGCATTCCCCCGGGCGGCGGCGCACGGGCGGCGCCGCACGGCGCGGGCGCCGCGTGTTAGCGGCCCGGCAGGAATCGCCGCAGGAGGCCGGTGGCGACCTTCAGCTCCGGCGCACGCAGCGCGAGCAGCACGAGGATGTAGACCACGACCGTCACGGCGCCGATGACGCCGGTGCCGAGCGCACCGAGCAGCTTGTCCGCTGTCGTCCAGCCCTCCGCTCCGCCGAGCAGGAGGAACGCGCCCCACCCGGCGAATCCGGCTGGGATCGCAGCGATCGCGTAGCGACCGAGCGACAGTGCCGTGCGACCGAGCTCGAGGCTCCCAAGGCGCTGTCGCAGCATCCAGACGGCGATGATCATCTGAACGGTGCCGGCGATCGACTGACTGAGCGCGATGGCGGCGGCCAGCTGCGAGAGCGGCACGAACGACGGCAGCACCAGCGCCGATCCGACGATGATCAGGCACTGCACGACGGTGAACCAGAACGGCGTGCGGGTGTCTCCGTACGCATAGAACGTGCGTTGCACGATGAACAGGACCGACAGCGGCAGCAGGCCCACGAGGTAACCGACGAGCACGGGGGCCGCCGCGATCGCCTCGGTATCGCCGTTGGTGAAGATGCGCGTGGCGGGAATCGCTGCCGCGAACAACGCGACGGTCGAGACGACGACGAACAGGGAGACAACGCGGATGCAGCGCGCCACATCGCCGCGCACCTCGTCGTCGCGGCCCTCGGCGGCGTGCTCGGAGATCTGGGTGAAATAGGGGGTGCCGATCGACACGGTGAAGATCGAGTAGGGCAGCATGAACACCAGCCAGGCGGCCATCATCATGAACCCCGACGGGTGATCGCCGGACGCCTCGGATACCGTCGTCGCCTGGACGAGGCCGGCCAGCTGGCCGGCGATCACCATCGCGAAGGTCCAGCCGGCGAGTCGACCGACGTGTCGGAGTCCGACTCCCCGCCAGCGGAAGTCCGGGCGCAGATGCAGGCCCGTCCGCCGCCAGGCGAAGAGCAGGATCACCGCTTGCACCACGATCCCGAGGGTGGCGGTGCCGCCGAGGACCGCGATCATCGACGGATCCCACATGTCGACGTCGCGCCGGTCGTCGCCGAACAGGGCGATGAACAGCAGGAAGCCGACTATCGAGATGACGTTGTTGGCGATCGGCGCCCAGGTGTACGGACCGAAGACGCGTTTCGCGTTCAACGTCTCGCCCACCAGCGCGTAGAGTCCGTAGAACAGGATCTGCGGCAGGCACCAGTACGCGAACGCCGTCGCGAGTGCGTGCTGGTCGGCCGTGAAGTCCTTCGCGTAGATGAAGACCAGCCAGGGCGCGACCAGCATCGCCAGAGCGGTCGCGCCGACGAAGACCATCGTGCCGAGGGTGAACAGCTTCGAGATGAACGCCTGCCCGCCGTCCTTATGGCTGCCGGCCTTGATGATCTGCGGGATGATCACGGCGGTGAGGATGCCGGTCTGGATGATCGTGAAGATGTTGTTCGGAAGCTGGTTGGCGGTGCCGAAAGCGTCTCCGGCGCGGCCGATCGATCCGATCGCGGCAACCAGCACGATCGTGCGCACGAGTCCCGTCAGCCGCGAGATGAGCGTCCCGGCACCGAGGATGGCGCTCGCGCGACCCAGACTGCTCACTGATCCTCCTCGAGCGGTGCCGCCTCGGCATCCGCGGTCTTCTCGGCATCCGCGGTCTTCTCGGCATCCGCGGCCTCTCGCCGCTTGCGGAGCACCGTGCGCACCACTCCGAGCACGATCAGCAACGTCGCAAGTCCCCCGAAGACGATGAGGCCGATGGTCTCCCACTCCGCACGCACCGACACGCTCGCGTACTGGGTGGAGCCGATCGCCACGCCGGAGGGACTGCTGAGGCTCAGGCGGACGGTGAGGTCGCCGCTGCCGACGCGCGCCGACACCGGCACCTTGATCCGGGTGTTGCCTGCGGCGTCCGCGACGGCATCCGTCATCCGTTGCACGTCCAGGCGCGGATCCGACGGGTTGGCGTACAACCTCACATTCACCGGCCAGGGAAGGTCGTTGCGAACCCAGAACCCGAGGTCGGCGTTGGCTCCGTAGAGCCGGATGGTGCTGGAGCGTTCGATGCCGACCGCGCCGAGCGTCGCCTGCGTGCCCTCCCGGTGGGCCGCCACATCATCGGCGAACTCCTCGGCGGTCTTGCCGACGGAGATGACGCGGAGGAGCTTGATCCGCTCCGGGCTGATCAGCATCTGCGGGTCGGTGAGAACCGATGAGAAGTCGTTCAGAGCCACCTCGTCATCGAGCAGAGTCTGCAGTGCGGCCGCCCTCGCCGTATCGGCTTCGGCCGTCAGCGTCACCGCCGTCGGAGGAGTCGCCCGCAGTGAGGAGAGCTCGACGGTCGGCGAATCGACGGCGGAGATGGCCGCCCGAAGCGCTTCGGCGGTGCGCGTCTCGTCTCGCTCCAACCCGACCAGCAGCGGGGCGCCGGGAGCATGCTGCGCAGCGAGTGCGAGCTGCGCCCGCGCGGCGGCGAGCCAGCGCTCGCGCGCAGGCGCATCGGGCTCGGCGGCCGCTGCCGACAGCGCCGCAGACACGGCTGCGTCGGTGACCAGTAGTTCGTGGTCGCCGGACGCGGCATGCCCACTCATCTTCTCGGCCACGGCGCTCGACGGCACGATGGTCACCCCGGGGCCGCCGATGTATTCACTGAACGTCGCGAGGGCTTCGGTCGTGACGTCGCCGCCTGGCCACAGGATGCGGGGCCGCGCGCCCGGCACCGACATGAGCTCGGCGTCGTCGGGCAACTCGGTTGCCGCGGCCTCGGTCGGCGCCGGTGTCGGGCTCGGCGTCTGGGTGCCCGGGAAGGAGTTCGGGTCGACGAACGGGCTCAGTGTCGTCGGGTCGAGGAGGGCGGGCAGCCCCGCGTGCGCCTGCGTGGCGGCATCCGCATCGCCGAACTGCAGGGCGAACCGCTCATTGGGCAGGTTCTCGAGGCGCGTGAGCCATTCCGTGACTCGCGTCGGGGCGTTCGTGCCGAGCGCGCGGATCGCGGCGGGGATGGCGGGGTCGACGGCCAGGGTGGCGGACGTGCCTGCCACGGCGTCCAGCTGCGCGGTGAGGGCGCCGTCCGGCGCGGTGAGGGCGACCAGCTCGATCGAACTCAGCAGGGCACCGCTCTCGGGAGTGGCCGTGAT
Organism: Microbacterium sp.; assembly: GCF_031179285.1. GTDB lineage: Bacteria > Actinomycetota > Actinomycetes > Actinomycetales > Microbacteriaceae > Microbacterium. The sequence goes on from NZ_JAPSHY010000030.1 coordinate 24,164, forward strand.
CGGCACCAGCACGCCCACCTCCGGGGCGGGGCCGGCCGCGACGATCAGCACGCTGGTGCCGGACACCTCCGCGGCGGGCGGGCTGTCGGAGTCGACCCCGTCGGCCGCCGTGCTGTTCAGCTCGGCGCGCAGGGGATAGATCCCTGGTGCGAGATCGCCGAGTGTCTCCTGCGGGACCGAGATCGACGCGGTCACCGCGCCACCGGCTTCGACGGCGTCCGTGGCCTCAGCGCCGAGCGAACCGAAAGCCGCGTCGCCCTCACCGCTGTCGAGCCAGGCGGAGACGGATGCAGCGTCGGCGAGAGGCGTCCTGCCGAGCTCGACGGCGACCCGCCCGGGTGACAGAGCGGTGTCGGTCTCGTTCTGCACCGTGACGGTCGCCGACACCGCAGAACCAGGGGCGACCGTTCCGTACAGTCCTGCCGAGACGAACAACTCGACCGAACCCGATTCGGAAGCCTCGTCAGTCGCCGCCGTCGCGCTCGTCGCACCGGTGACGCCGAGGCCCAGCGCCATCGCGAAGGCGACCGCGCCGCTCGCGAGCCGCAGCAGCTGCGCGCGAAGGCCGGTTTCGGGAGTGGTCACTGTCATAGGGTCTTCCTCGAACGCCGGCGACGCAGGCTGCTCGTGAGTACTGACCCTGCGATTCTAGGTGGCCGCCTGAAGGAGAATCCTGAACACGCGTAGAGTGACGGCCGTGTCCGACAGCCCCGCCCCCGTGCCAGAGCCGTTGCGTTGCGCCGCGCTCGCCGCCGACCTCGACGCCGCCGACTTCCGCTCCGAGCCGCTGCGGCGACTGTGGGGTGAGGAGGCCGACGATGCGCTCGGTCGCGGCATGCGCGAACCGATCCTGCGCGCGATCGCCGGCGACGGCGGAGTACTCGCGACCCTCGGTCGGCTCTTCGTCCTCGGGATGCCGCAGCCGACGTCACGGGTGGCCACGGCGGTTCCGCGCCTCGGTGTCTCGGGATTGGTCGCGCTGGGCCTCGCCACCGTCGATGGTGACTCGGTCGCTCCGACGGCCCTCATCCGGCCGCAGTCGTTCGTCGACGCCGACGGCGTCGGCGAGTGGTGGATCGCCAGCGACCTCGACGAGGTCGCACTGGGAACAGCGCTTCCTCCTGACCACGTGCTCGGCGTGGGCGGTGCGTCGCGGACCCTCGCCGAGATCATCCTGCCGGTCGAGGTGGAACGCGCTCTTGACCTCGGCACCGGGTGCGGAATCCAGGCTCTCCTCGTCGCCCGGTATGCCCGGAGCGTCGTCGCGACCGACATCTCGGCGCGCGCGCTCGCCTATGCCGAGCTCAACACCCGGCTCAACGGCGTATCAAACATCTCCTTCCGCCGGGGCAGCATGTTCGAGCCGGTCGCCGGCGAGGCGTTCGACCTGGTGGTGTCCAACCCGCCGTTCGTCATCACCCCGCGAAGCGAGCACGTGCCCGAATACGAGTATCGCGACGGCGGCCTCGTCGGCGATTCGCTCGTCGAGCAGTTCATCCGGACCGTGCCGTCGCACCTGACGCCGGGTGGCACTGCGCAGCTGCTCGGCAATTGGGAGTCGCGCGACGGATGGTCCGGACTCGACCGCCTGGCGGCCTGGGTCGAGGGTGACCTCGATCTCTGGGTGATCGAGCGGGAAGAGCTCACCCCGCTCTCCTATGCGGAGCTGTGGATCCGTGACGGCGGCACGACACCGAGGGACGCCGCGTTCACGCCGCTGCTCACCGCATGGCTCGACGACTTCGAGCGCCGGGCGGTCTCGTCCGTCGGATTCGGGTATGTGCTGCTGCGCCGGCCGGAAGCCGCGAGTGATCCCCTCCGACGCATCGAGAAGATCGCGCAGCCCGTGTCGGGGGTGGGCGCGGCGCTGCGCGACGGGCTGGCGGCGCACGACCTGCTGGCATCGGGCCTGCCAAAGACTCTGATCACGGCATCCGACGTCACCGAGGCGCGGCATCTGCTTCCTGGAGCCGACGACCCCAGCGTGATCGAACTGCGCCAGGGCGGGGGGTTCGCCCGTACCCGGTCGGTGGATCCGGCGCTCGCCGGATTCGTCGGTGCGTGCGACGGTGACCTCACCGTCATGCAGATCGCCGCGGCGCTCGCCGACCTGTTCGAGGTGCCGCTCGGTGAGCTGTGGGCAGACCTCGAGCCGCGCATCCGCTCCCTCGTGTTCGACGGCTTCCTCACTGCGGCGGACTGATCCGGAATATCCGGCGTCGTCCATTCGTTCGCATAGACCATGAAGGCATTCGGATTCCTCTCGTTCGGGCACTACGCCCCGGTGCCCGGCTCCGGCACGCGCACCGCCGGCGACATGCTGCGCCAGACGATCGATCTCGCGGTGGGAGCCGACGAGATCGGAGTGAACGGTGCCTACGTGCGCGTTCATCACTTCGCCCGTCAGGCGGCGTCGCCCATGCCGCTGCTCGCGGCGATGGCGGCGAAGACCGAGCGCATCGAGGTCGGCACCGGGGTCATCGACATGCGGTACGAGAATCCGCTGCAGTTCGCCGAGGAGGCGGCGGCGCTGGATCTCATCGCCGACGGCCGCATCGCGCTGGGCGTCAGCCGTGGCTCACCCGAGACCGCGCTGCGCGGCTACGAGGCGTTCGGTTACACCGGATCGGCCGATCCGCGCGGAGCCGACCTCGCCCGTGACAAGTTCGACCTCTTCCTCGAGGCCATCGACGGCGCGGGAGTCGTTCAGGGCGATCCCCGGCAGGTCGGGGAGGGCCGGTACCTCGCCATCGAGCCGCGGTCTGAGACGCTGCGCGACCACATCTGGTGGGGATCGGGCTCGCGAGCGACCGCCGAGGACACCGGCCGCCGTGGCCTCAACATGATGAGTTCGACGCTGCTCACCGAGGCCACCGGAGTGCCGTTCCACCAGCTGCAGCGTGAGCAGATCGACCTGTATCGCGCCGCGTACCGCGAAGCCGGCCACACCGGCACGCCACGGGTGTCGGTGAGCCGCAGTGTGTTCCCTCTCGTCTCCGACATGGATCGGGCGTACTTCGGCCTGCGATCGGAGGAGAACCACGATCAGGTCGGCATCATCGACGGCTTCCGCTCGACGTTCGGCAAGACCTACGCAGCCGAGCCCGATGTGCTCATCTCCCAGCTGCTCGCCGACGAGGCCGTGATGGCCGCGGACACGCTGATGCTGACGATCCCGAACCAGTTGGGCGTCGACTACAACCTCCACGTCCTCGAGGCGTTCGCCACTCACGTCGCGCCGGCGCTGGGCTGGAAGCCGAACACGGAAGGCCCGGTGCAGGGAGACCCTGCCTGATCGCTGGGGCTGACCGCGAGACTGCACTCGTGCGCCGAGACTGTGGCGAAATGTCATGCTCTCGGCGCGGAGCTGCAGTCTCGAGGAGTGCGGGAAGGGATAGCGTTGGTGGCATGACCGACCTCGGAGACTCATCGATCGGCGGCCGCGTCCAGGCGGTCGAAGCCGAGTACCGCTCGCGCCAGGCGCGGATGTTCCGCAACTTCGCGCTCGTCGAAGGCGCGCTGCTCGCCGCCGTCGTTCTCATCGTGTATGTCTTCGGGCTCGTCGATCCCGAGATCGGGAAGTTCGTGCTCGCTGGCGTCGCCGTGCTCGGTGGGCTCGGTCTGAGCCTGCTCCTCATGCAGCATATGAAGAGCCGCAACGCCGCGATCGCGGAGGCCAGGGGCGAGAACCCGCTCTTCTGACCGACCGGTGTCTCCCGCCTCTCCCGGGACGGGTCCGGGCGCGGCTCACGCCGCCGGTACGCTGGAAACCATGCTCAACATGGCCGAGGGCCTGACGCGCCTGGCCGCGCTCGCCGCGCATCCCGTCGTCGCGACGCTTGCCCGGGCGTTCGCTGACGCGGGGTTCGACCTTGCCGTGGTCGGGGGTCCGGTGCGCGATGCACTTCTCGGGCGAGAGACGCACGACCTCGACTTCACCACGGATGCGATGCCGGACGACATCCTTCGCATCGTCACGCCGATCTCCACCGCGCAGTGGGACATCGGCCGAGCCTTCGGCACGATCGGCGCTCGCGTGCAGGGCGAGCAGGTGGAGATCACCACCTACCGCGCGGACAGCTACGACGGCGTGACCAGGAAGCCGACGGTCGAGTTCGGCGACACCATCGACGGTGACCTGGTGCGCCGTGATTTCACCGTCAATGCGATGGCGCTGCAGGTGCCGGCCGTGAAGCTCGTCGATCCGACCGGCGGTGTCGAAGACCTGATCGCGGGTGTGCTCCGCACTCCGGCAGATCCGTCGGTGAGCTTCGGAGACGATCCGCTGCGGATGCTGCGCGCCGCCCGTTTCAGCGCACAGCTGGGATTCCGCATCGACGAGGCCACGTCGGACGCGATCGCCCGCCTGCGAGAGACGCTCACGATCGTCAGTCCGGAGCGCATTCAGGGCGAACTCGTGCGCCTGATGCAGACCGACGATCCCGTGCGCGGCATCCGCGTGCTGGTCGACAGCGGCCTCATCGAGGAGTTCCTTCCCGAGGTCAGTGCCCTGCGACTCGAGGTCGACGAGCACCATCACCACAAGGACGTCTACGAGCACTCCCTCACCGTGCTCACCCAGGCGATCGAGCTCGAACACACGCGTCACCCCGGTGCCGCACCGGACGTTCCCCTGCGCATCGCGGCCCTGCTGCACGACATCGGCAAGCCCCGCACGCGCAAGCTCGAGGACGGCGGTGCGGTCACCTTCCATCATCACGACATCGTCGGCGCGCGGATGGCACGCAAGCGTCTGCAATCTCTGCGTTTCGACGGTGAGACGACGGATGCCGTGGCCACCCTGATCGAGCTGCATCTCCGCTTCTTCGGCTACGCCGAGGGCGCCTGGACGGATGCCGCGGTCCGGCGCTACGTGCGCGACGCCGGCGACCTGCTCGAGCGGCTGCACATCCTCACGCGCGCCGACGTCACCACCCGGAACCGGCGCAAGGCCGCGCGCCTGGCGAGCGCCTACGACGACATCGAATCCCGTATCGCGGCGCTGCGCGAGCAGGAGGAGCTCGACGCCATCCGCCCGGAACTCGACGGCAACCGCATCCAGGAGGTGCTCGGCATCCGACCCGGACGCGAGGTGGGTGAGGCCTATCGATTCCTGCTCGACCTTCGTCTGGATGAAGGCGTGCTCGGCGTGGATGCCGCCGAGCAGCGCCTGCGCGAGTGGTGGGCAGCACGCGATTGAGACACGGCCGCACCACGGATCGCCGTCGAAATCAAGCACCTGTTCCGAATCGCCGGGCACGCTCGTATGCTGTGCGCAGGGCAGGTCTGAGGTGATCGGAGACCGGGTGTCAGATTCATGGTCGTCCGCCCGCGGTGCCAGCAGCGCTGCGACTCCGCGTCGGCTTCTCGAGAGCGCGCATGAGCAGCTTCTCCTGGGCAATCTCGACGATCATCGGCTCGAGCAGGTGCGGCCTCTCGTGCGTGAATCGTGGGTGCGATCACTGAGGGGGCGCGTGGGAACGGACACCGCCCCTCCGCTCGAACTCGTCTCGGAAGAGCTGGAGGAGTACCGGCTCTCGCATCCGCTCGCCACGGCGATGGCCATGATCCGCGCTCTGCTGCTGCCGGGTTCCTCCGAGGAGGACGGGGTCATCATCGCCGTCGGCGATCAGGCGGGCCGCCTGCTCTGGGTCGAGGGCGATCGGCAGCTGCGAACTCAAACCGGCGATATGGGCTTCGTGGCAGGCGCGAACTGGGCCGAGCATGCCGTCGGCACGACAGCGCCGGGGACAGCCCTCACATTGGGCCATTCTGTGCAGATCCGCGGAGCGGAGCACTACAACCGGCTCGTGCATCCGTGGTCCTGTTCCGCAGCCCCCGTGCACGATCCGGAGACGCGCGGAGTCCTCGGCGTGATCGACGTCACCGGCGGGGCGGAAGCCGTGACTCCCCAAGCGCGACTGCTCGTGGATGCCACCGCGCGTGCCGTGGAATCGGAGCTCATGGTGGCACGTCTCCAGGCGCGCAAGGACGCACCGCGGACGCCGGCTCCCAGAGCGAGACCGAAGACGACCGCACGTGCGAGGCTGCACGTCCTCGGGCGCGACCGGGCTCGACTGGAGACGGCTACCGAGCTCGAGGAGAACGTCACCGAGCTCAGCGCCCGTCACGCCGCCATCCTGCTGATGCTGACGGTGCACCGGCAGGGATTGTCCGCGGAGCGGCTGAGCGAACTCGTCTACGGCCCCGATGTCTCGCCAGACACGCTGCGACCCGAGATGGTGCGTCTGCGCAAAGTGCTCGAGCGCACGGCTCCCGACCTGGTGCCGGAGTCGCGTCCGTACCGGCTGACGACAACTCTGGAGACCGACGCCCATGACGTGCTGTCGTTGCTCGATCGGGGTGCGCACCGAGTGGCTCTGACGGCGTACCGCGGGCCGGTGCTCCCGGAATCGATGTCGCCGGGCGTGGAGGACTTCCGCGAGTCGGTGAGATCGGCGCTCCGCGAGGCGATGCTCACCGGGGCGAGCCTTGACGTGCTGCTGTCGTACGCCGAGATCCCCGAAGGGCAAGCGGATGCCGAGGTGCTCCGCCTCGCGCTCGAGATGCTCCCGCCGAGGTCGCCCAAGCGGGCTGCGCTGGTCTCGCGGATCGAGAAGCTCGAGGCCGACTGAGTGCCGGATCACCCGCGCCGGATCGCCCGCAACGGATTGCAACCTCCGCCGGTATACCGTTTTCATATGCGCCGAGCATCGTCAGTCCCCAGCTGACCGCAGGCGCAGGCGGCTATGCCGCCGAAACGGAGGGGGAGTCAATCTCTTCTCCACATCCCGAGGGGGGATGGGGTGGACGCTGGTCCCCAAACGGCGCCCACCCCGACACTCGATCGGCCTCCGTCAGCATTGCTGGCGTCGAGGCCGTTCTGTGTTTCTGACGCGGGATCCCGTTGCGCATGCACATCCGGAGGGTGTGCCGCTCAGTTCAGCCGGATCCAGAACCAGGCCACGCCGGCGATGACGAGGAACAAAACGGGGATCCAGCTCGAGCGTCGTCGGAGTCGTCGTCCCTGCGGCGCGACACCCGGCGGCGGAGTCAGCATCCCCGCGGGAGGAGCGAAGGGAAGCGCCGCAGGGTTCGCGGCGTCCCGGCCGGTCGTGGTGCCCGCACCCGCGACCGAATCCGTCACGCCCGGAGTCGGTACGGGAATCGGGCCCGCGCTCGCGGCGAGCAGCCGTTCGTCGCGCCAGCGCGCCCACTGATCGAACTTGGTCATCAGCGCGCCCACCGCCCCGAACAGCCACGCCCAGGTCGCCGGATCCAGGGTCGACACCTGGCGCTTGGTGTAGAGGAACATCCAGTCGTCGACGATCTCGACGTCCAGCTGGGCGGCATTGTCGATGAAGCGGGCCATGATGTCGGGTGTGAACAGGTACAGCGCGTCCCGTTCGTATCCCGCCGGGCAGTAGAGGCGGAAGTACCGGTCGAAGTCGCCCTCGAGCGAGAGCGCCTGCTCTTTGTGGAACGACGCCGGGAGGTTCGATCCGAAGACGGCGTTGTTGCCGAGAGCGTCGAGCACGATGTTCGGCAGCGGAACGTCGAGCTTCACTGCGACATAGCCCCATTTGTAGGTGGTCGAGTGCTTGCCGGACTTGACGGTGTACTGATAATTGCCGAACTCCACGTGCCGAGGGGACTGCCCGCGCACCAGATCCTTCGCGAGTCGCCCGCTCCCGATGCCGAAGATCATGCCCGGAAGTGCCGGATTCGCCACCCGCGGCACGTAGCTCATGCCGTTGGCCCGGGCGAAGCCGTCGAGGCGGTAACGGATCTCCCGTGCCCGCCGGACGCCCGCCCAGATGAGCACCCCGACTGCGGCGACGACGAGCGCGGCGAGAAGGAGGACGACCGTCGCCGAGCCGGGAGATCCGCTGACTGACGCGAGCGTGACGACGAGCGAGACCATGATCGGCACGAACACCACGCCGGCGATCACGAGAGCGATGATGCCGATGACCGTCGACGCGGACGCGCCGGTCGCGGTGCGCGCACGGACCTGCGCGGCGAAGGCGCGCACCGCACGCGCGTCGACCGGTTCGGTGAGCGGGCTGGCCTCGAACGAGAACGGCTGAGGAGTCGTCACCGGTTGACCTCGTCGACGTTCCACGTCAGGCGTGTACCCTCGGCGATCGGCAGCGCCTCGATGCGTTCATCGGAACAGATCGCGCGGATCAGCGCCTCCGCGCCGGCGACGATCGTGGAATCGAAGTCGACCTCGCTCACGAGGACCCAGGCGTGGTCGTCGGGCCACACCAGGCTCGGGCTCTGCGCCGATGGCGGGAACCCGTGGCCCTCGCTCTCACGATCATGCCATGGCGCACCCAGGATCCATGCCGGATCGGCGAACTCGCGCGGAGCGGCGGTGAAGAGCACGTGGCCGCGGTCGGGCAGCTGGAGTCTCGGACCCTCAGAGATCTCCCGGGAGAGGATGCCTTCCTGCCACGTCGCCCGGCGGAAGACATTGTTGAAGGCGTCGTGCACGCTGCGGGAGAGCATCGCGGCGTGATGGGGGTCGCCTCCCCAGCCGAAGAAGGCTCGCGACGACGGCCCCTTTCCGTGGTACCCGAGCAGACGGCCCCATCCCTCCCAAATGCCGGCCATCCCGGCATCCGGCGTCGTGGTGTGCTCGACGAGGTGCCCCGCGACCGCGGCGAGGACGTCGACCTCGAGCCCGCCGATCGGTGGTTCGGCGTAACGCCATCCATCGCGGTCTCGCGGGCCGTCCTCGTTCTCGACGATGCGCCCCGGCGCGACGATCCGATCCCACTGGGCACCGGCGTGCATCACTGTCCCCATCGCCCCAGCGGTCTCCGCCCAGCTCACCTGCTCCTCGATGGTCTCGGGGCTACGCGCCTGGAACGCCTCCCACTCTGCGCGGTGGGCGTCGTAGGGGAGCCCCGGCCACGGCTCGCCGATCGGTCGCTCACGGTGGGCCGGATGGAAGATGCGCACATACGCCGGAAAGCCCCGCGGGACGACGACGTGCATGTCGACTGCCTCGGCATCGAGCCGCTCCCGCAGCCAGGCGCCGGCCGATGCATCCGCTGTCCACTCCATGCGACCACGCTACCCGCGGCATCCGGACGCCACCGCACCGATGCCGCGATCCCTGCTGCGGATCGCTACGGTGGAAGCCGGATCAGCGCCGCCCCTGTCGTCGCTGCACCCAGCGGACGGGAGAGAAGATGTACGCACCGGAGTATCCGATCCGCACGGATCGGCTGCTGCTCAGGCCCCTCGAACCCGGCGACGCCGAAGCGATGCTCGCCTACAAGTCGCTCCCGGACGTCGTCCGGTACGTGCCGTACGGCACGCTCGATCTCGCCGGCATCGAGGAGCGCATCGCCACGCGATGGTCGACGACGCGCTTCGAGAAGCAGGATGACGCGGTCTGCCTGGCCGTTGAGGAGAGGTCGACCGGGCGCCTCGTCGGCGATGTGGTGCTGTTCTGGCGGAGCGAGAGCGATCGCTCCGGCGAGGTCGGCTACATCCTCGATCCTCGGTTCGGCGGTCGGGGGTATGCGGCGGAGGCGGTGAGCGCCCTGCTGGAGGTGGGATTCGACGGGCTCGGGCTGCACCGGATCACAGCGCGCATCGACGAGCGGAACTCGGCATCGGTGCGGGTCGCAGAGCGATTGGGATTCCGCCACGAGGCGCGCCTCGTTGAGAGTTCCTGGTTCAAGGAGGAGTGGACGACCGTGCTCGTCTACGCCCTGCTCGAGCAGGAATGGCGTCGGGACGGAGCACCCCGCGTCCGCGATCGACGGCCAAGCTGAAGACACGGAAAGCCGGAGCCATCGGCCCCGGCCTTCCGCATCGGCTCGCTGTCAGAGCGGAGCCACGATGTCCTGCTTGACGTCCCATTCGGTGACTTCCTGCACGGACTCGAAGGTCTGGCCCTCGGCTTCGGTGGTGGCGGTCGTCGCCAGGGTCACGTAGTCGGACGTGACCTCGATCACCATGTCGACCGCGACACCCTGGCTTTCGGTGGTGCCGGTGAGCACGAACACGTCCTGGCCGAGGCGCATGCCCGTGCCGGTGACGGTGAACTCGCCCGAGAGCGCAGCCATCGCCGTCGGATCCTTCGGGTCGACGGCGGCGGCACCCATGCTGAGCCCTGCGATCACGGGATCACTGGACTCCGGATCGGCGACCTGCCACTCGCTCGTCGAGGACTTCACCCAGACCTCATCGCCGATGACGATCATCGAACCCATGGGTGAGATGGTCTCGACGGCACCGTCTGCCGGGTTGTACCGGCTGGTGGTCTCCATGCCGAGCGTCGTCATCGTGGCGGCGTAGCCGGCGGAGGCCATCATCGCGTCCATGGCGCACTCGCTGAGAACAGCGCCGTCGATGGTCGCGCCTTCCGCGAGCTCGGGGCAGTTCGACTCCGGTGCGGCTTCTTCCTGAGTGCTCTCGGTCGGCTTCTTGTCTGCCGGCTCATTCGAGCCCGAAGCGCAACCGGTGAGCACCATGGCGGCGGCGATCATGATGCCGACACCCCATTTGTTGACGCGCATAGCGTCCCCCCTCTATGTCGTGCCGGCGACTCTCGCCCGCACGCCCTCAAGCATGCCAACAGGGCGATGAGACTCGTGAACCCGGTCCGGAAGTTCATCCGTTAGACTGTCAAGGTTGTCTGCCCGCCGGCATCCATCGGATACCGGGGAAAGACACGTTCACACACCCTCCTGCTTCCGGGAAAGCCCCGGGAGCCGTTCTAGTCCGAAGGAGGTGGGTAAGTGACGCACCAGTACGAACTCATGGTCATTCTGACCCCCGAGATCGACGAGCGCCAGGTAGCCCCGACGCTCGACAAGTTCCTCAAGGTCATCACCAACGATGGTGGCTCGGTGGACAAGGTCGACATCTGGGGCAAGCGCCGTCTTGCATACGAGATCCAGAAGAAGAACGAGGGCATCTACGCCGTCGTCAACTTCACCGCGACGAGCGCCGCCACCCAGGAGCTCGACCGCCAGCTGAAGCTCAACGAGCAGATCATGCGCACCAAGGTGCTTCGGGCCGAAGAGGCTCAGGCGATGGTGGCTGCAGAGGCGAAGCGCTCCGAGGAGAAGGCTGCTCGCAAGTCCGCCAAGGCTGCGAAGGCCTGATCCCATGGCCGGCGAGACCGTCATCACCGTGGTGGGAAACCTCACGGCCGACCCCGAGCTGCGCTACACGCAGAACGGGCTGCCGGTGGCGAACTTCACCATCGCATCGACGCCGCGCAACTTCGACCGTGCCGCGAATGAGTGGAAGGACGGCGATGCGCTGTTCCTGCGCGCATCCGTCTGGCGCGAGTTCGCCGAGCACGTGGCGGGTTCGCTGACCAAGGGCATGCGCGTCATCGCGCAGGGTCGCCTGCGTCAGCGCTCCTACCAGGACCGCGAGGGCAACCAGCGCACCGCCATCGAGCTGGAGGTCGACGAGATCGGCCCCTCGCTCCGTTACGCGACCGCGCAGGTCACCCGTGCGGCTTCGACCGGCGGTGCCGGTGGCGCCGGTGGCGGCGGCGGACAGCGCCCCGCGCAGCAGCAGGTGTCGGAGGAGCCGTGGTCGACCCCCGGTTCGTCCACCAGCGCCGACGCCTGGAGCACTCCGGGCAGCTTCGGCGACGACACCCCGTTTTAACAGTTTCGGATCCGTCTCCTCGGGGACCGCATCCGCTCATCACTAAGGAAGAACAATGGCTGGAAAGTCGAGCGGCGACCGCCGCAAGCCGCGGAAGGGTGGCAAGCCCACCGCTCCCGCGAAGTCGATCCGGGTCGGAGTCATCGATTACAAGGATGTCGCCACCCT
>NZ_JAPSHY010000076.1 GCF_031179285.1 Microbacterium sp.
GGGATCGGCGCCCTCATCCCAACCGCGGACCAGGCCGAGCGTCCGGTGGACGTCTTCTTCCCCGGCGCTTCGAAGCCGAAGCAGGATGCTGCACAGCCTGCGTCCGCGCCCGAGCCGACCGAGCCGCCGCACGACGACGAACTCGCCGCGGTGCCCGGCATCCGGCTGATCCAGGTCGACCCGCAGAAGATCGTGCCGAACCCCCGGCAGCCACGCACCCATTTCGACGAGGACGACCTCGCAGAACTGGTGCACAGCGTCAAGGAGTTCGGCGTCCTGCAGCCGGTCGTCGTTCGGAGAAACGGCGACGACGACTTCGAGCTGATCATGGGCGAGCGGCGTACGCGCGCCGCCCGCGAAGCCGGACTGGCGTCGATCCCCGCCATCCTCCGCGAGACCGCTGACGAGAACCTTCTCCGCGATGCCCTGCTCGAGAACCTGCACCGCTCCGAGCTGAACCCTCTGGAGGAGGCGTCCGCGTATCAGCAGCTCCTCGAGGACTTCGGCATCACCCAGGAGGAGCTCGCCAGCCGGATCGGCCGCTCCCGCCCGCAGATCAGCAACACGATCCGCCTGCTGCGCCTGCCGCTTCCTGTCCAGCAGCGTGTCGCGGCCGGCGTGCTTTCCGCCGGGCACGCGCGAGCCATCCTGTCGGTCGAGGATCCGGAGCGCATGCAGCAACTCGCCGACAAGGTCGTCAATGAAGAGCTCTCGGTGCGCGCCACCGAGCAGGCGGCGAAGAACCTGCCCGCGGCGGCGGGGACGGCGCCCCGCCCGACACCCGGTGCGCGTCGTGCGTACCTCGACGAGGTGTCGACGAAGCTCGGCGACCGCCTGAACACACGCGTGCAGATCACGCTGGGGGCAAGAAAAGGCCAGCTCAAGATAGATTTCGCGTCGATCCAGGACCTGAATCGCATCCTGTCGGAGATCGGCGAGGAGGAGTACGGCTCGCGCTGAGACATTTGGCGTACACACCCGAACGATTTCTGCAGCGGGCAGACGGAAGGCACTAAGCTCCGATCACCAGCTCGGCGAGGAGGCCCCCGTGACCCAGTCAGTGCTACCCGCAGCCATCCGTGGCCGCGTCATCGGAGTCAGCATCGCCGCGGCGCTCGGCGGTTTCCTGTTCGGTTTCGACACCGCGGTGATCAACGGCGCCGTCGATGCGCTGGCCGGCGCGTTCGACCTCGGCGTCGCGCTGAAGGGGTTCGCGGTCTCCTCCGCACTGATCGGTTGTGCGATCGGCGCGTGGTTCGCGGGACCGGTGGCCAATCGTCTTGGGCGCGTACCGACGATGCTGATCGCCGCAGCGCTGTTCTTCATCTCCGCTCTCGGGTCTGGCCTCGCCTTCGGCGTGGTCGATCTCATCGCGTGGCGCGTGATCGGCGGGCTCGGGGTCGGCGCGGCATCCGTCATCGCCCCTGCCTACATCGCGGAGGTGTCACCCGCTCACGTCCGAGGGCGCCTCGGCTCGCTCCAGCAGCTCGCCATCGTCACCGGCATCTTCGTCGCCCTGCTCTCCGACGCCATGCTCGCGAACGTCGCAGGGGGTGCAGCCGAGCCGCTGTGGGGCCTCGAGGCGTGGCGGTGGATGTTCATCGCCGAAGCCGTCCCGGCCCTGATCTACGGAATCGCGTCACTCCGGCTTCCCGAGTCGCCCCGCTACCTCGTCGCACGCGGCGACATCGACAAGGCGACCCAGGTGCTGACAACGGTCACCGGTGCTGTCGACGTGGAAGGCAAGATCAAGGAGATCACCGGCACCATCAACACCGAGAGCCGCGGCTCGATGCGCGACCTGCGCGGCAACCGCCTCGGCCTGAAGCCGGTGGTCTGGGTCGGCATCCTGCTCAGTGTGTTCCAGCAGTTCGTCGGCATCAACGTGATCTTCTACTACTCGACCACCCTGTGGCGCTCGGTCGGATTCGACGAGTCAGACGCCCTCACGATCACCGTCATCACCTCAGTGACGAACATCGTGGTCACCATCGTGGCGATCATGCTCGTGGACCGCGTCGGCCGCCGCCTGATGCTGCTGGTGGGATCGATCGGTATGGCCGCGACACTCGGACTGATGGCGGTCGCCTTCTCGTTCGGCGCCCTGAACGCGGCGGGCGACGTGGTGCTGCCCGACCCGTGGGCGACGGTCGCGCTCATCTCGGCAAACGCATTCGTGGTGTTCTTCGGCGCGACGTGGGGGCCACTGGTGTGGGTGCTGCTCGGCGAGATGTTCC
>NZ_JAPSHY010000049.1 GCF_031179285.1 Microbacterium sp.
TCTTCTGCCATGTTCCCTCCCGACGATTCCCGATTCGACCCGGTCACGATGACGTCGATGTCGCCCAGGCCTTCGGCCCGGTCGAGCCGGCGGCGTACTCCTCCAGCGGCACATCGCCGCGCTTCCATGCCTCCCGCACCGGTTGGATGATGCGCCAGCACTCCTCGGCCTCGTCGGCTCGCACCGACAGCGCCACGTTGCCGTCGAGCAGCTCTTCGATGACCTCCTCGTACGAGCGCTGCTGGCCCTCGCCCAGATCTGTGACGAGATCCTCCTCGCGCAGCTCGAACGGGTCGTCACCGCCGGTCACGTGCAGACGCAGATGCATCTCGTCAGGCCCGAGCGAGAACGTCAGGCGCCCGCCGTCTTCCGGCCGGCCGTCCAGCCCCGGCGGCACATGCCGGACGGGCTTGAACGTGACCACGATCTCGGACCACTTGCGCGTGAGCGCCTTGCCGGATCGCAGCACGAACGGCACGCCGGCCCAGCGATCGCTCGCGATCTCGAACGTCACCTCGGCGAGCGTCTCGGTCTGCGCGGCCTCGTCCACACCCTCCTCGTCGGCGTAGGACGGCAGTTCACGCTCGCCGATCCGGCCGGCCGTGTAGCGCGCACGCCGCGAGAAGCCGACCGGGTCGTCGTAGAACACCCGAGTCGCCCGCAGCACGGCGGCCTTGGCGTCTCGCAGGTCGCGCTCGCCGAGGGTGGCCGGCGGATCCATGGCCAGCAGGGCGAGCACCTGCAGCAGATGACTCTGGATCATGTCGATCATGGCACCGGCATGGTCGTAGTAGCGGGCGCGGCCCTCGAGGGCCACACTCTCATCGAAGCGGATGAGCACGTGATCGATGTGCTCGGCCGACCAGACCGGCTCCCAGATCCGGTTGGCGAGCCGGACGCCGAGCAGGTTCAGCAGGGTCGACCGGCCGAGGAAGTGATCCACGCGGAAGATCTGCCGTTCCGGCACGAGTGCGGTGAGCTTCTCGTTCAGCTCGCGCGCGCTCGCCTCGTCCTCGCCGAACGGCTTCTCCATCGCGAGCACGGTGCCCTCCGGAAGGGTCACGCCCTTCATCGCATCGATCATCGCCGTCGTGATCGCCGGCGGCAGCGCGAAGTACAGCACGGTCGACGGGGCGAGGCTCTCGACGAGCGCGGCGACCGCCGTCGGATCGGTGACGTCGGCGGCGATGTACTCGCCGATCTCGACCTGTTCCAGCGCGTCGGGGGCGCTGGAGAACGCCGCTCGCACCAGTGAGGCCCACTGCCCGGCATCCCACTGCTCCGCACCCGCCCCGCGAAGGGCGACGCGTCGGTCGGTCTCCTTGCTCAGCAGCGCCGCGAGCGAGGGAAGGAGCAGGCGCGAGGTGAGGTCGCCGGAGGCGCCGAGGATGAACAGTGTCGTGTTCGGCATGTCCCGACCTTATCCAGGAGGCCGGGCCACGCAACCCCCTGGCACCGGCAGTCGGGCAAGTGCGAGACTTCGCGAGATGGCCGAACTGATCGAAGACTACGCACTGTTGAGCAACTGCCGTACCGCCGCGCTTGTGTCGAGGTACGGCTCCATCGACTGGCTGTGCCTGCCCCGCCTGGATTCTCCGTCGGTCTTCGCCCGCCTGCTGGGCGACGAAGCGCACGGCCGGTGGGAGGTGCGGCCGACCGATCCCGACGCGACGTGCACCCGGCACTACGACCGCGACACGTTCGTGCTGGTCACGCGCTGGGAGGTCGGTGGTGCGATCGCCGAGGTGCACGATTTCATGCCGATCGACCCGGATCCGCACGTCGAGATCCGCCGCATCGACCTCGTCCGTCGCGTCGTCGGCGTGCAGGGCGAGATGACGTTCGGCCAGCGGCTCAGCATCCGCTTCGATTACTCCCGGGCGATGCCGTGGGTGCGGCAGACCGGCTCGGCCGACGAGCCGCGGCTGGTAGCGATGGCGGGGCCGGATGCCGTTGCGATGCGCGGCGCCCCTCTGAAAGCCGCCGATCACGAGCACCGCGGGGAGGTCTCCGTCTCGGCTGGCGATGTGCGCGACCTGCACCTGACGTGGTTCCCGTCCTATCGTGAGGTTCCCGAGCCGCTCGACGTCGACGACGCGCTCGAGCGGACCCGCGCATGGTGGCAGGGCTGGGCCGACCGTATCGAGCATGACGGACCGCACCGCGAGCTCGTCGTGCGGTCGCTGCTGATTCTGCGGGCGCTGACCAACCACGACACCGGCGGCATCGCCGCCGCGGCATCCATGTCTCTACCGGAGGACATCGGCGGGGAGCGCAACTGGGACTACCGCTACGTGTGGCTGCGCGACGCCGCCCTGACGCTGGAGGCGCTGCTCGCGCACGGTTTCCTGGGCCTTGCCGACCGCTGGCGGGAGTGGCTGCTGCGGGCCGTCGCGGGCGACCCCGCCGATCTGCAGATCATGTACGGGCTGGCCGGAGAGCGCGACCTCACCGAGCGCATCATCCCCGACCTGCCGGGGTACGAGGGCTCGCGGCCGGTGCGGATCGGCAACGGAGCGGCCGGGCAGTACCAGGCGGATGTCGTCGGCGAGGTGCTCGTCACACTCTCGGCCGCTCGCAGCGCCGGGCTCAACGAGGCCGAGTTCTCGTGGCCGCTGGAGCGGCAGCTGGTGCGCTTCGTATCGGAGCAGCTCGAGCGTCCCGACCACGGCCTGTGGGAGATCCGCGGCGAACCGCACATGTTCACCCACTCGCGGGTGATGATGTGGGCGACCTTCGACCGGGGGGTGCGCGCCGTCGAGGAGCACGGGCTGCCCGGGCCCGTCGAGCGCTGGCGCGGACTGCGCGACCGCATGCGCGAGGAGATCGACGAGCACGGTGTGGTGAACGGGCACTTCACGCAGTACTACGGCACCGACGAGGTGGACGCGTCGCTGCTGCTGCTCGTGCAGGTCGGCTACTGCGCGCCGGACGATCCACGCATGCTCGCGACCGTCGAGCGCATCGAGCAGACGCTGATGCACGACGGTCTGGTGCTGCGGTACCGCACCGAGACCGGAGTCGACGGACTGTCCGGTGACGAGAGCCCGTTCCTCGCCTGTTCGTTCTGGCTCGTGGAGCAGTACGCCTCGACCGGTCGCATGGAGGAGGCACGGGCGCTGATGGAGCGGCTCTGCTCGCTCGCCAACGACGTGGGGATGCTCTCGGAGGAGTACGATCCGCGCGCGCAGCGCCAGGTCGGCAACACGCCGCAGGCGTTCTCGCACCTCGGGCTGGTGCGCGCGGCGGACGCTCTCGCGCGGGGCGACCGCCTCCCGCGTTGAGCTGAGCCCTCCTGGGTCCCTGAGCCGGTCGAACGGCCCCAGGAGGGGTCAGCTGCTCAGGCGCTCGCGATGACCGTCTCGGCCAGCGGACGGCGGACGCGCGGTGCGACCTCGCGTTCCTGGAGTGCCTCGGGAAGCTGCGAGACGTCACCGAGCTCACCGAGGGCGATGACCGTCGTGGGAACGAAGCGCTCTTCGAGGTCGAGGAGGTCGCGGAGCTGACCGGGTGCGAAGCCGCTCATCTGGTGGGCGACCAGCCCGTCATGGTGCGCCTGCACCGACAGATGTGCGACGGCCTGCCCGAGGTCGTAGACGGCGTGCGGGATCGGCTTGCCGTCGGCATCCGCCGTCTCCGCCACTGCGACGACGAGGGCGGCCGCCGCACCCGCCCAGGTCTGGTTGAACCCGATGAGCGTCTCGAGCACCCGGGCATGCAGTTCGCTGCCGCGCCGCGCGACGACGAATCGCCACGGCTGCAGGTTGTACGCCGACGGCGACCAGCGCGCCGCCTCGAGCGCGGACGCCAGCTTCGCCTCGTCGATCGGGGCGTGACGATCGTAGGCGCGCGGGCTCCACCGGTCGGCGAGGACGTCGAGGACGGGGTGCTCGGTCTGGGCGGTGCGGTCGAGGACGGGAGTGCTCACGAGATGAGGCCCTTCGGATCGGTTCGAATGCGGGAGGACCTCATCGTCCGTTGGTTGCAACCATTCTATGCGGGCGCATATTCCCTCAGCCTCGCAGTGCCTCCCGCAGCTTCACCCGTGCACCCATTCGCAACAGCGAGTTCTCGTAGATCTTCGCCGCCACGAGAATCGCCGCCACGCACGACAGCAGCAGCACGACGATCGAGACCAGCGGCTCCCACCACTGGGCTTCGCCGACGAAGAGCCGCATCGGCATCCCGACCGGCGCCGAGAACGGCACGTACGACATGATCGTCAGCACCAGCGGGTTGTCGTTGAAGAAGATGACCAGCATGTACGGGGCCATCACGAGCATCGTGATCGGCATCGTCGTCGCCCCGATGTCCTCTTGTCGCGACACCATCGCGGCGGCCGCCGCGAACAGGGCCGCCAGCAGGACGAAGCCGAGCCCGAAGAAGACGGCGAACCACACCACGGGGCCGCCGATCCCGGCGAGCAGCTCGTTCTGCCCGGTCACGATCAGGCCGACCACGGCGATCGCTGCCAGCAGCACGATCTGGCCCATCGCGAGCACCGTGTTCCCGACGATCTTCCCTGCTAGAAGGGCGCGGGTCGGGATCGCCGAGATCAGCAGTTCGACGACTCGGGTCTGCTTCTCTTCCACCACGCTCTGGGCGATCGTCCCGCCGAAGGTGGATGCCGCGATGAGGAACACCAGGCCGAAGCCGAGGGCGATGAAGTAGCGGATCATCGGGTCGGTGGTCTGCGGCTCGAGGATCTCGACCTCGGGGGATTGCGACAGCATCATCGCCAGTGTGCGAGGAGCCTCTTCGAGCGCCAGGATCGTGTATCCGAAGGGCCCGTCGTCAGAGGGTACGAGGGCCGCTTCGACGTCGCCCGAGCGCACGAGCTCTTCGGCCGCTGCGCGGTCGGCGACCTCGGTGGGATCGATGAGATCGACGCCCTGCACCACCTCGGCGGTCTCGGCCGTGACGGCGACAGCCGTCTGTCCCGCCGACTTGCCCGCGAACCCGCCGAAGAGCACGCCGGCGAGTGCCAGGGCGAGCAGGATGCCGGTGCCTATCAGGAACGCCTTACTGCGCAGCTTGGCGCCGATCTCGCGTTCCGCGACCAGCCAGATCGCCGAAGGAGTGGATGCCGCAACGCGGGCAGTCGTCGGGATCACTGGATGACCTCCTTGAAGATCTGGGCGAGGGAAGGCTGCTGAGGGGCGAACGAGCTGACGTCGCCGTGCTGCAGGGCGGTGCGCAGCACCCGCTGGGCGGTGGCCGGTGCGTCGACGTCGAACAGTGCGGTGCCGCCCTCGAAGTCGACGACCGTCACGCCGGGTTCGCCGCGCAGCCAGCCGGTGTCGCCGCTGGCGACGAGACGGTATCGGTCGGTGGAGTGCTGTTCCCGCAGCTCGTCGCGGGACCCGGACGCGCGGATGGTGCCACCGGCGATGATGATCAGGTCGTCGCACAGCCGTTCGACGACGTCGAGCTGGTGGGAGGAGAACAGGATCGCGGCGCCCTGCGCAGCCCGACTCTGCAGCACTCCCGCCACCACTTCGACGGCGAGCGGATCAAGACCCGAGAACGGCTCGTCGAGGATGAGCACCTGCGGGTCGTGCACGAGAGCGGCGGCGATCTGCGCGCGCTGCTGGTTGCCCAGCGAGAGCGACTCGATGGTGTCATCGAGGCGCTCGCCGAGTCCGAGCTCTTCGAGCAGCGCGGTCGCGCGCGTGGTGGCATCCGCCTTGCCGAAACCGTGCAGGCGGGCGAGGTACACCACCTGCTCGAGCACCTTCATCTTCGGGTACAGGCCGCGCTCCTCGGGCATGTAGCCGAATCGCTGTCGGTCAGCGGTGGTGAGCGCGGTGCCCCCGAGGGTGACCGTCCCGCCGTCGGCGGAGAGCACGCCGAGGATGATCCGCATGGTGGTCGTCTTGCCGGCCCCATTGCCGCCGACGAATCCGGTCAGTCGCCCCGGAGCGACGCCGAAGCGGATGCCGTCGAGCACCAGCCGGGAGCCGTAGCTCTTGGTGATGCCGTCGAGTTGCAGCAGTCCTGTCATGCTTCAACGCTAGGGAGGGGTGGATGCCGGGGCATCCCCCGCCGGGCTGATCGCCCCGCATCCGCCCTGCGGCGGATGGCTACACCAAGCCGTGGCGATGGGCGAGCACGACGGCCTGCACGCGGTCGCGGGCGCCGAGCTTCTGCAGCACGCGCGAGACATGCGTCTTCACCGTGGCCTCCCCGATGAAGAGCGCCCGGGCGATCTCGGCGTTGCTGCGGGCGTCGGCCATCAGGTGCAGCACCTCCGCCTCACGCTCGGTGAGCGGCTCGGCGGGGAACCGTTGGGCCCCTGGGGCCTGTCCTGAGCCTGTCGAAGGGTGGGGTCGTTCGCCCGTCGAAGGGCCCGCGAATCTTCGCAGGACTCTCCTGGTGACCTCGGGCGCCAGCATCCCGTCGCCCGCGGCGAGCGACCGTACGGCGGCGATCAGCTCTTCGGGACCGGCGTTCTTGAGCAGGAAGCCGCTGGCGCCCGCCTGCAGCGCGTCGAACAGGTAGTCGTCGCGGTCGAAGGTCGTCACGATCGCGACGGCCGCGGGGATCGTAGGGTCGGCGATGATCCGGCGCGTGGCGTCCAGACCGTCCATGTCGGGCATCTGCACGTCCATCGTGATCACGTCGGGGCGCAACTCGGCGGCGAGGGCGACGGCCTCGGCGCCCGATGCCGCCTCGCCGACGACCTCGATGTCGGGCTGTGTGCCGAGGATCGTGCGGAAGCCGGCGCGGAGCATCGCGTGATCGTCGACCAGCAGTACCCGCGTCGCCGTCATCGCACGCTCTCCTTCGCCGCGGACAGCGGCAGCGTGGCGCGCACCCGGAAACCGCCCTCAGCGCGCGGCTGCAGTTCGATTGCGCCTCCCGACGCGTGCGCGCGCTCGCGCATGCCCAGCTGCCCGAGCCCGGGGCGTACGGGCCCGACGGGGCGACCGGTGTTGACGACCTCGAGCTCGACGGCATCCGGCTCGTACCGCACCCGTACATCGGCGCTCGCGCCAGCACCGGCATGCCGTCGAGCGTTCGTGAGCGCCTCCTGCGCGATGCGGTACAGGTTCACGCCGACCGTCGGCGGCACCAGTACGGGGTCGCCGATCACGTGGTGCTCGGTCGGCAGGCCGGCCTCTGTCGACGCGGCGACGAGCTGGGCGATGTCGTCGACGCCGAACGTGGAGGCAGCCTCATCGACGGCATCCCCGGGTGCGCGCAGGGTCTCCAGCAGCTGGCGGAACTCCCGGGTCGCCTCGCGCGAACCCTCCTCGATGCCGGCGAGCATCTCCCTCGCGCGCTGGGGATCCTGATCGAACACCAATCGCGCGGCCCCGGCCTGCACTCCCATGACCGAGACGTGGTGCGCGACCACGTCGTGCAGCTCGCGGGCCAGGCGCACACGATCGAGGGCGACGGCCTGTGCGGCGGTGACCTCGCGTTCGCGCTCGAGCTCCCGGGTGCGCTCCTCGAGAGCGTGGCGCTGGGCGGCCGCATGCCAAGAGCGTTCGCCGAAGTAGTACGCCCCGCCGAAGTAGAGGACGTTCAGCAGCAGCTGGAGCATCATCACCGCCACGTAGGGCGAGAACAGCCCGGCCGCGACCCCGGCCTCAGCCGCCTGTTCGATGGCTTCGCGGTACATGGCCACGACCAGCCACACGAACATGCCGATGATGATGGCGACCCGTACGATCATCGCGGCACGACGGTTCGGCATCCAGGCGCCCACGGTGTAGAAGGCGACGAACATCGCGATGTTCAGCACGTACATCTCCGGCACGTGTAGCGTGACGCTCACGAAGAAGACCAGCGCGACGACGATGGCGACCGCAGCCGGCCAGCGGCGGCGCACGGCGAGCGGAGCGGACACCGCAGCGACCGAGACCAGCGCCGTCCACATCGGCGCCTGCTCGTCGCCGTAGACGCGGGCCACGGTCGACAGCCCGGCGCTGATGATCCCGCCCACCAGCAGCGCGGCGGCCAACAGCAGATCCTGCTGCAGCTCGCGCTGGGTGGGGACGCGGGTGAACGAGGCGGATGCCGGCATGGATCCACCGTACGGGCGAGCGCAGGGCGACGGCATCCGTCGCAGGGCGGATGGCCACTTGCTATTGACAAGCATGGTTGTTATTTGCAAGTATGCTTCGACAGGCTCAGCAATCCGACCGGGGTTCACGAATCGAGCCGAACGATATCGACAGAGGAGTCATCGTGACCAAGATCTTCGTCAACCTGCCCACCAGCGACCTCGAGCGCAGCAAGGCGTTCTATACGGCGCTGGGTTGCGACCTCAACCCGCTGTTCACCGACGAGAACGCCGCGTGCATCGTCTGGAGCGAGGACGTGTATTTCATGGTCGTCACCCGGCCGCACCTCGCGCAGTTCACCGACAAGCCCATCGTCGACCCGAAGGATGCGGCGCAGGTGCTCGTGGCGCTCAGCCGCGAGTCGCGGGAGGACGTCGACGACGTCGCCGCGAAGGGCCTCGCCGCCGGCGGCACCGAGCCCCGCGAGCCGCAGGACTACGGCTTCATGTACTCGCGAAGCCTGGAGGACCCGGACGGCAACATCGTCGAGTTCCTCTACATGTCCGACGAAGCCGCCGAGAAGGGGCCCGAGGCGTACATGGCCGAGCAGAACGCCGGCGAGTCGGCCTGACGTGGCCGCGCGCAGCTACGGCCAGTACTGCGGGGTGACGACGGCCATCGAGCTGGTCGGGGAGCGGTGGGCGCTGCTCATCGTCCGCGACCTGCTCGTCGGTCCTCGCCGCTACACCGATCTGAAGCAGGGCCTGCCGCGCATTCCCACCAACATCCTGTCCACGCGTCTGAAGGAGCTGCAGGAAGGCGGGGTCGTGCGTCGCGTCCCGCTGATGCACTGCGGCCTCGTCTACGAACTCACCCCCTACGGCCGGGCGCTGGAGCCGATCATCCTGGCGCTCGGCCGCTGGGGGTTCCAGGCCATGGGAGACCCCTCGCCCGACGACGTGGTCACCCCGGACTCGATCACCATGGCGCTGCGGACCTCCTTCCAGCCGCAGCGCGCCGAGGATCTCGACATCGAGCTGCACGTCGGCGATGTGGCGTTGCGCGTGATCGTGCGCGACGGCGGCCTGTCGGTCGCGCAGCTGGCACCGCCCGCGCCGCCCGTCGGGGGTCGGATGCCGGAGGGCGAGCCGGATGCCGTGATCGTCGCCGGCCCCGGCATCCGCCTGCTCATCGGGGGAGAGGTGACGCCCGACGAGGCGATCGCGCAGGACATCGTCGCCGTGGTGCGCGGCGAGAAGCGGATGCTGAACGCGTTCGCCACCACCTTCCACATCGCACCGGTCACATCCGAGCTGCAAGGGAGCACCTCATGAGCGGACGCATCATCATCGACCTGTTCACCACTCTCGACGGCGTCGCGCAGGCGCCCGGCGGGCCGGAGGAGGACCCGAGCGGCGGCTTCCGGTTCGGCGGATGGCAGGCGCCGCTGCCGAGCGAGGCCGTCGGCCGCAGCGTCACCGAGGGCATGCAGACCCTCGACGCGCTGCTGCTGGGCCGGCGCACCTACGACATCTTCGCGGGGTACTGGCCGCAGCACACCACCGGCCCCGAGGGCTGGATCGGCCAGCTTTTCG
>NZ_JAPSHY010000007.1 GCF_031179285.1 Microbacterium sp.
TTGAACCCCCACGCCCTTACGGGCACTACGACCTCAACGTAGCGCGTCTACCATTCCGCCACCCGCGCAGGTGTTGGATGATCGTTGCCGACCGAAGAACGAGACTAGCACGATCCGAGACGCTGTTCGAACCGGGCCGGCATCCGGGCGCGCCCGCCGGTTTCGATACCCTGGGGAGCATGACCGACCCCTCGCTGCCCGAGGTCGTCCGCATCGCGAGCGACCTGATCCGGTTCGACACGTCGAACTTCGGCGGCGGCAACGCCAAGGGGGAGCGGGAGGCAGCGACGTACGTCGGTGACTACCTCGAGCGGCTCGAACTCGACGTCGAGTACTACGAGCCGATCCCGCGTCGCACGAACGTCTCGGCCCGTGTCCCCGGTCGGGACCGCTCCAAACCCGCGCTCGTCGTGCACGGGCACCTCGACGTCGTCCCGGCGGTCGCGGAGGACTGGAGCGTGGACCCCTTCGCCGGCATCGTGCAGGACGGAATGCTCTGGGGCAGGGGCGCCGTCGATATGAAGAACATGAACGCGATGATCCTCACCGCCGTCGCCGACATCCTGCGAGCGGGGGAGCAGCCGGAGCGGGACCTCGTGCTGGCGTTCTTCGCCGACGAGGAGAACGGCGGCGTCGAGGGATCGGCCCTCGTCGTCCAGAATCGGCCGGAGTGGTTCTCGGGCGCGACCGAGGCGATCAGTGAGGTCGGCGGGTACTCGATCACGGTCGATGACCGGCGGGCGTATCTGCTGCAGGTGGGGGAGAAGGCGATGATCTGGATCCGCCTGGTGGCCAAGGGGAGAGCGGGTCACGGCAGCAGGCTGCACGATGACAACGCCGTCACCAGACTCGCCGAAGCGGTCGCGGCAATCGGGCGCACCCGATGGCCGATCCAGCTCACGGCGACGACGTCCGCGCTGCTGGACGGGCTCAGCGACCTCAGCGGGCGGCCTGTGGACGATCCGGATGCGCTGGCCGGGGCGGCGGGTCCGGCTGAGGCGTTCCTGCGTTCGTCGTTTCGCACCACGACCAACCCGACCGCGCTCACCGCCGGCTACAAGCACAACGTCATCCCGGAGCGCGCCGAGGCGCTGATCGATGTCCGCGTCATCCCCGGAACGGAGGACGATGTGCTCGCGCAGCTGCAGCGGATCGTCGGCGACGAGATCGTGATCGAGACCGTCGTGCGTGACATCGGGATGGAGACGCCGTTCGCCGGCGAACTGGTCGAGGCGATGGTGGCGAGCATCGGCCGACACGACCCCGGTGTTCCCGTGATTCCGTACCTCCTCGGAGCGGGAACCGACAACAAGGCCCTGTCGTACCTCGGCATCACCGGGTACGGCTTCGCCCCCCTGAGGCTTCCTGCGGATCTCGACTTCACGGGGATGTTCCACGGAGTCGACGAGCGGGTGCCCGTAGAATCGCTTGTCTTCGGCCAGCAGGTGCTGGCCGATCTGCTGCGTCGATACTGACCGCGAATCCTCGCCCCGACGCCGCCGCCACGAACCAGAAGGCCCTCTATGCACCTGCTCGAAGCGCTCATCCTCGGCATCGTCCAGGGACTCACCGAGTTCCTGCCGATCTCCTCCAGTGCGCACCTGCGCATCCTCGGCATCTTCCTGCCGTCGGGCGCGGATCCGGGAGCGGCTTTCACCGCGATCACGCAGATCGGAACCGAGGCCGCCGTGGTGGTGTTCTTCTGGCGGGACATCGTCCGCATCATCACCCAGTGGTTCCGTTCGCTCTCCGGAAAGGCGCCGCGCAACGACCCGGACGCCCGGATGGGATGGCTGATCATCATCGGCAGCATCCCGATCGTGGTGCTCGGACTGCTCTTCCAGGATCAGATCGAGACGGTCTTCCGATCGCTGTGGCTCGTCGCCATCATGCTCATCGCGTTCGGCGTTCTGCTCGGGGTCGCGGATCACGTCGGGGCAAAGCGGCGCAAGCTCGACGACCTCACGCTTCCTCATGGCATCGCATTCGGCCTCGCGCAGTCGCTGGCGCTCGTCCCGGGGGTGTCACGCTCCGGCGGAACCATCACGATGGGTCTCTTCCTCGGATATGAGCGGGCCGCCGCCGCCCGCTATGCGTTCCTGCTCGCCATACCCGCGGTGTTCGGCAGCGGCTTCTATCAGCTCTTCAAGAGCTGGGGAGAGCCGTCGATCTTCTCGCTCGGTGACACGCTGGCTGCGACCGGAATCGCCTTCGTCGTCGCGCTCGGCGTGATCGCATTCTTCATGAACTGGATCTCCAAGCGCAGCTTCCTGCCGTTCGTGATCTACCGCATCCTGCTCGGCGTGGTCCTCCTGGTCCTGCTCGGCACCGGAGTGATCACCGCTTGACGCCGCGGACGCGACTGAGGGCCGGTGCGAGTCGGCTCAGCGCTTGAGGTCGCCGGGTCCGTCGCCGCGTCGGCGCAGATATCGTTCGAACGCCTGCGCGATCGCGTCGCCCGAGGCGTCGGGGGAGTCCCAGGTGTCCCGGGTGCGCTCCAGCTGACGGATGTACTCCGCCATGTCCTCGTCGTCCGCGGCGGCGGCGTCGATCGAAGCCTCCCATGCCGCAGCTTCGGTGCGCAGGTGCCCGCGCGCGACGTCGACTCCGGTGAGCTCCTCGAGGCGATCGAGCAGCGCAAGCGTCACCTTCGGCGAAGGAGCAGCGGTCGCGACGTAGTGCGGCACGCTCGCCCACAGGCTGGCCGTGGGGATTCCGGCGTTCTCCGCGAAGTGCTCGAACACGCTCAGGATCCCCACTGGGCCTTCGTAGAGCGAACGCTCCAGGCCGTGAGCCGCGCGGACCTCGTCGTTCTGGCTCGACGCGAAGATCGAGATCGGCCGGGTGTGCGGCACGTCCGAAAGCATCGCGCCGAGGGTCACGAGCCCGGTGACATCGTCGCGCAGCGCGACGTCGATGAACTCCCCGGCGAACGCCTGCCAGGTGCGGGCGGGTTCCACGCCGGTCAGCAGCCAGAACTCGGGACCAGGGCCGGGATCGCGAGGGCGCCAGAGACCGGCTTCGGGCCATTTCAGCTGGCGACGCCCCTCGGCGTCCACGCGGGTCGCCGGGCGGGTGTACTGATAGTCGAAATACAACTCGGGGTCGATCGAGTGGACGAGGTCATACTCGGTCGACGCACGCAGGGCTTCGATGGCCCCGCTCGCCGCCTCTCCGGCGTCGTTCCAGCCGTCGAAGGCGGCGATGATGATGCGCGAGCCGAGAACATCCATCGAATACTCCCTTCGAGGTCGTGGACGGGTATCAGTCCAGGCTAGTCGGCGACGACGGGGGTGTGGGTGCGCCCCGGCTAACATGGTTCGGTGAGCAGTCAGCCCCGCGCGGTCCTCTGGGACATGGATGGAACACTCGTCGACACCGAGCCGTATTGGATGCTGGCCGAGACCGAACTGGTCGAATCCTACGGCGGCACGTGGAGCCACGAGGACGCGTTGCAGCTCGTCGGAAGCGGACTGATCGACAGCGCACTGATCCTGCAGGGGGCAGGGGTCGACATGGAACCGACCGCGATCGTCGATCACCTGACCGATCGTGTGGCGGCGACACTGCGGACGCAGGGAGTGCCGTTCCGTCCTGGCGCCCGTGAACTGCTCCTCGACCTCAAGAACGCGGGAGTGCCGACGGCGCTGGTGACGATGTCACTGCGCCGGATGGCGCTCAGCGTCACCGACCTCGTCGGCTTCGACGCCTTCGACCACGTCGTCGCCGGCGACGACGTGCTCGAGCCCAAGCCGCACCCTGAGCCCTATCTCCGCGCCGCAGAACTGCTCGGCATCGACATCGCGGAGGCCGTGGTGATCGAGGACTCGCCCACGGGCCTGCAAGCTGGCCTGGCGTCGGGCGCTGTGACGCTCGGAGTTCCGCACGTCGTCTCGCTCGACGGCCTCGGGGCTCATGAACTCTGGCCGACCCTGCACGGGCGCACCACCGCTGACCTGGCCGATCTGGTCGAGCGTATGAGATCGGTGAGCGGGCTCGCCCGATGAGCGGGCGGCCCATGCACCGGCCGAGCGGGCCGTTCCGGGCGGGTGACCGCGTCCAGCTCACCGGTCCCAAGGGGCGTCTTCACACGGTCACGCTGCGCGATGACGGCGAACTTCACACGCATCACGGCGTGCTCCGCCACCGCGACCTCATCGGCCTGCCGGATGGTTCGGTCGTCACCAACAGCTCCGGGCACGAATATCTCGCACTGCGTCCGCTGCTGCGCGATTTCGCGATGTCCATGCCGAGGGGCGCCGCGATCGTCTATCCCAAGGATGCCGCGCAGATCGTCATGCAGGCCGACATCTTTCCTGGCGCGACCGTGGTGGAGGCGGGGGTCGGCTCGGGCGCACTGTCGCTCTCTCTGCTGCGGGCTGTGGGACCGGCGGGGAGTCTCGTGTCGTTCGAGCGCAGGGCCGACTTCGCCGACGTCGCGAGAGCGAACGTCGAGACCTTCTTCGGGGAGGCGCCCGACACCTGGCGCGTCGTCGTCGGGGACCTGACCGAGGCGTTGCCCGTCGAACTGCCGGCGGGGAGCGTCGATCGTGTGGTGCTCGACATGCTCGCCCCGTGGGAGTGCATGGATGCCGTCGCCGACGCGCTGACGTCGGGTGGGGTGGTGCTCTGCTACGTGGCGACGGCGACCCAGCTGTCGCGTGTCGCCGAGTACATTCGCAGCACCGGGTTGTTCACCGACCCGGACGCCTCCGAGACCATGGTGCGCGGATGGCACGTCGAAGGCCTCGCTGTTCGTCCCGATCACCGGATGGTGGCGCACACCGGGTTCCTGCTCACCGCCCGTCGGCTGGCTCCGGGAGTCGTCGCCCCCTCAGTGAAACGGCGCGCATCGAAGTCGAGCTACGACGACTCCGACGTCGAGCAATGGACTCCTGGCGCGGTCGGCGACAGGGAGATCACCGACAAGAACCTTCGCAAGCGCGCCAGGGAGGCTGCCAAGGCCGCCGAGGGCTCGCGGCTGGCGGCGGCATCGCGCGAATCCGAGCAGGGGACGGAATAGACTGGAGCGCGTGCGTAAAACGTCCGCCGCTCTGGCCTCTCTCAGCCTCGCTGTCCTCGCCCTGACCGGGTGCACGGCAGTCCCGACTTTCAACGGTGCCGCCTGCGAGCGGGTGGGCTCGGCGAACGGCATCGACGAAGCCGTGAACGTCGACGGTGAGGTCGGCGAAGAACCGGATGTCGAGGTCTTCGCGCCGGTGCACGTGAAGAAGACCTCGTTCGTCGATGTCGTCTCCGGTGACGGACGCGCGATCTCCGACGGTGCTCAGGGCATCAGCGTGCAGATCTCGATCTACAGCGGCGAGACGGGGGAGCAGGTCTTCGCGACCTCGTACGACCCAGCGTCCACTCCCGTATCGACCATCGATCAGTGGGCCGCCCAGTCTCCCGGGCTCGAGGACGTGCTGCGGTGCGCCACCGCCGGCTCGCGTGTGCTCGCGGCGTTGACGCCCGATGGCTTCGGCCCCGCCAACCTCGAAGGGCTCGGACTCGGGGAGGACGACACGGCGATCTTCATCGTGGACATCGATAAGGCATTCCTGCCGAAGGCCGAGGGCTCGTTGCAGTTCAACGCCGCCGGTGGACTGCCGACGGTCGTCCGCGCCGCAGACGGCACCCCTGGCATCATCGTCCCCGACACGGCGGCTCCGAAGGAGCAGGTCGTGCAGACGCTCATCAAGGGCGACGGCGATGCACTCACGTCGGAGCAGACGCCGCTGGTCAACTTCACCGCGATCGGGTGGGACGACAAGGAGATCCTGCAGACGACCTGGGGCGACAAGCCCAGCGCTCAGATCCAGCAGATCGCCGCCCCGGTGGCCGAGGCGCTGGTCGGCAAGAACATCGGCTCGCAGCTGCTCGTCGTGCTTCCCGAGGCCGAGGGCTCACCCGCGATCGCCGTCGTCGTCGATGTTCTCGGAGTGACCACGGCACCAGCGCAATGATGGTCGCCCGGATCCCTGCGGAGGAGCGCCTGACGAATCTCGTCGTGGCGCTGATGGCCACGGAGATCGGGTTGACCAAACAGCAGATCCTCGACAATGTCTCCGGCTACCGGCAGCGTGCGGATGCCGGGACCCGCACCGATGCACTCGAGAAGATGTTTGAGCGCGACAAGGACGAGTTGCGGACGTTGGGCGTCCCGATCGAGACGATCGGCGATCCATCCGATCCGAACGACCTCCGAGAGGCCCGCTATCGCATTCCCCAGGCGGAATACGACCTGCCCGCAGACATCGAGTTCAGCCCCGCCGAACTCGCGGTGCTCCGGCTGGCCGGCAGCGTGTGGAGCGCCGAGTCGGTTTCGGCTGACGCCCAGTCCGGCGTCCGCAAGATCCGCGCGCTCGGGATCGACGGCGACGAGCCGATCATCGGCTTCGCGCCGAGGATCACCGCGCGCGATCCCGGCTTCGCACCGCTGCAGGAGGCGATCGAGAAGTCACGCGTCGTCGTGTTCGACTACCTCAAGCCGGGGGAGCACGCACCACGTCGCCGCCGCATCCGTCCGTTCGCCCTCGTCGACTACGAGGCTCGTTGGCATGTCTTCGGCGTGGACGTCGACATCGACGCCGAAAGGATGTTCCTGCTCAGCCGCATCGCAGGTGAGGTCACGGTGACGGCGGAGGGATTCGATCCGGAGCTGCGCGAAGGCGCGGGCGAGCGTGCTCTGGCGGGATTGGAGCGCGTCGCCGCGTCGAACTCCGCGCTGCTCGAGGTCACCCCCGGCACGGAGGCGGCGCTGCGACTGGGACGTCGCGCGACGGCAGCACCGCAGGGCATCCACGTGCCGTTCGTCGACCTGCACATCCTCGCGGACGAACTGGCCTCCTACGGACCCGAGGTGAGAGTAGTCTCGCCCGAGCCGCTGCGGCAGGCGGTCATCGAGCGGCTGCGCGCGGTCGTCGAGGCGCACCGTGACCGTGAGGAGACGCGATGAGCGCCCAGCCGAAACCGTTGCTGGCCGCCGATCGGGTGCGCCTGTACCTCACGCTGGTGCCGTATCTGCTCGAGCACGGGCAGGTCTCGCTCGCGGAGGCGGCAGAGGAGTTCGGTGTCACACCGTCCGAGATGCGCTCCATGGTGGAGAAGCTCACGGTGATCGGCCTCCCCGGCGATTCCGGGTTCTGGCAGCAGCCGCAGGAGATGTTCGACATCAACTGGGATCTCCTCGACGAAGAGGACGTCATCGAGATCACCAACGACGTCGCGCTTCGTCGGGTGCCACGGTTCACCGCCCGCGAGGCGGCCGCCCTTCTCGCCGGACTGCAGATGGTGGCCGCCGTGCCGGCGGTGTCGGACTCCGGCCTGGTCGCCGGACTCATCTCGAAGCTCTCCCGGGGGGCCGCCGACGCTCCGGCCGAGGTCGTCGTCGCACCGACAGCGGTCGACGACGTCCGTCAGGTCGTCGCCAGGGGAGTGCAGGAGGGGGTCGCCGTCTCCTTCACATATCAGGCGCCGGATGCAGCGCCCATGACCCGCACGGTCGACCCCGTGCAGATCCTCATCACGAATGCCCAGTGGTATCTGCAGGGTTGGTGCCACATGCGGCAGGCGATGCGCACGTTCCACCTGGACCGGGTCAGCGATCCGCGCCTGACCGATATCCCGATCGAACATGGGGACGATTTCGTCCCGGAGGCATTCGCTGCGGCCGCGAACGACGGCGAAGTGACCGTGCAGCTCCCGGAGCGGCTCGCTCCGCTGCTCGGAGGTTTCCTCTCCGCCGACAACATGCACGTGTCGGACGGGGTCGTCCACGCGCGGCTCCACCTCGCCGATCCTCGGGGAATCAAACGGATCGCCGCCAAGCTCGGTGGAGGGCTGGAGGTCGTGGAACCGGCCATCGCCCGAGCGGCCACGAGAGAATGGGCGGCTGCCGGACTCGCCCTGTATCACCAGCCGGATACCTCGGTTCGAACTGTAGACTGACAACACACCCGATGTGAGGAGTACTCTATGGCTGGCCTGACTGGTTGGCATCTGCTGGCCCTCGTTGTCGTCGTGCTTCTGTTGTTCGGCGCAGCGAAGCTTCCCGCTCTCGCGAAGAGCATGGGGCAGTCCGCTCGCGTGTTCAAGGGCGAGATGAAAGCCATGCGTGAAGAGGATTCCGCTCAGGCGGAGCAGGCCGAAGCCCCGAAGAGCAACGGTTCGACCGCCGCGTCTTCGGACAAGGACGCCTCTCCCGGACCTGATCGCATCAGCTGATCACTGTGGCCGCTATCGAATCGGCCGCACAGGCTGAAGGCGAGGGGCGGCGAGACCGGAGGATGTCGCTCGGCGAGCATCTCGTCGAGCTTCGCAGGCGTCTGATCATCGCGGCGATCGCACTGCTCGCCGGCATGGTGGTCGCGTTCCTGGTCACCGATCCGATCATCGACTTCGTCACCGTGCCCATCGGCAAGGTCGCGCAGGAGCGCGGCGACGAGATCGTCGGGCTCAGCTTCTCGTCGGTCACGGCGCCGTTCGATCTGCGCATGCGCATCGCCTTCTCGATTGGGCTGTTCCTTTCGGCTCCCGTCTGGCTCTGGCAGATCTGGGCCTTCATCATGCCCGGTCTGACGAAGAAGGAGACCACCTACACGGTCAGCTTCGTCGCGGCGGCGATTCCGCTGTTCTTCGCCGGGTGCTACGTCGGCACGCTCATCGTGCCGCACGTCATCGAGTTGATGGCCGGGTTCACGCCCGAGGGCGGCAACAACCTGTACGAGGCATCCGCCTTCTACGACTTCGTGTTCAAGCTCATGCTCGTGGTCGGCATCTCCTTCGTGCTGCCGGTCTTCCTGGTGGCCCTGAACGTCGCCGGGGTGATGTCGGGGCGCGCCATCCTCAAGGGGTGGCGAGTGGCGATCCTCATCGCCACGGTCTTCGGCGCTCTGGCGACACCCGCGGCCGACCTGGTGAGCATGTTCATGCTCGCCGGCATCCTCGTCGTGCTGTACTTCGCCGCCGCCCTCGTCTCGCTTCTCTTCGACCGGCGCCGTCGCAAACGCGACGCGGCGGCCGGGCTTGTGCCGGACATCGCATGATTTCGCCGTCGGATCGGTACGCGGCGGCTCGTGATGCCGCCGAGCACCCGGAGACCTCTGCGTTCGCCGCCCGTCAGCGGTTCGACCTGGATCCGTTCCAGGTTGCGGGATGCCATGCGCTCGAGCGCGGCCACAGCGTGCTCGTCGCCGCTCCCACGGGCGCCGGCAAGACGATCGTCGGCGAATTCGCCATCCACCTCGCCATGCAGACTCCGAGCGACAAAGCGTTCTACACGACGCCGATGAAGGCGCTGTCGAATCAGAAGTTCCGCGAGCTTGTCGACGTCTACGGCGCCGAACACGTCGGGCTCCTCACCGGCGACACCAACATCAACGGGAACGCACGCATCGTCGTGATGACGACCGAGGTGCTCCGGAACATGATCTACGCGGACTCGCCCGCGCTGCGAGACCTGCGCTACGTCGTCATGGACGAGGTGCACTACCTCGCCGACCGCTTCCGGGGCGCCGTCTGGGAAGAGGTCATCATCCACCTGCCCCCGCAGGTACGCCTGGTCTCCCTGAGCGCCACGGTCTCCAATGCCGAGGAGTTCGGCGATTGGCTCGACACTGTACGAGGCGACACAGAGGTCATCGTCTCGGAGATCCGGCCGGTGCCGCTCGAGCAGCACGTGCTCGTCCGCGACGATCTCCTTCCGCTGTTCGACGACCGGGCGGGGATCGCGACGGCTCAGGTGAATCAGGAGCTCATGCGCATCCGGTCCTTCACCGGCTCGCACTACGACAACAACAGACGAGCCCAGTCGTACATCAGCGGGAAGCATGCGGGCAACACCTCGCCGCGGCCTCCGCGCGGCGGCCGACGACCGGTTCGGTCCGCCAACGTCAGACGAATCGAACGGATGGATCGCCCGGATGTGGTGAAGCTGCTGGAGCGCGCGAACCTGCTGCCGGCGATCTTCTTCATCTTCAGCCGTGTCGGCTGCGACGCCGCAGTGCAGCAGGTCCGCCGATCCGGCATCCGCCTGACGGATGCCGAGGAGCGCGCGGAGATCCGCGCCATCGTCGAGGAACGCACCCGATCGCTGCAGGACGAGGATCTCGGGGTGCTGGGGTACTGGGACTGGCTCGAGAACCTGGAGCGCGGGGTCGCCGCACATCATGCCGGCCTGCTCCCTGCCTTCAAGGAGGTCGTCGAGGAACTCTTCCAGCGCAAACTCGTCAAGGCCGTCTTCGCGACCGAGACTCTCGCCCTCGGAATCAACATGCCGGCTCGCACCGTGGTGCTCGAGAAGATGGAGAAGTTCAACGGCGAGGCGCGGGTGGCCATCACATCCGGGGAGTACACGCAGCTCACCGGCCGAGCCGGGCGCCGCGGCATCGACGTCGAAGGCCACGCGGTCGTGCAATGGACCGAGGGGATGGACCCCCAAGCGGTCGCCGCCCTCGCCTCGCGCCGCACCTATCCGCTCAATTCCAGCTTCCGCCCCACCTACAACATGGCCGTGAACCTCATCGACCTGTTCGGGAAGGTCAGGGCGCGGCAGATACTGGAATCCTCGTTCGCGCAGTTCCAGGCGGATCGTTCGGTCGTGGGGCTCGCGACCCAGGTGAGGGAAGCCGAATCCTCGCTCGCGGGGTACCAGGAGGCGATGGCGTGCGAGCGCGGCGACTTCTTCGAGTACTCCTCGATCCGACGGGAACTGAGCGACCTGGAGAAGAAGAACCGGCAGGATTCGCACGCGCCGCGCGCCGCACGAGACAAGCGGGTCAAGCGGATGCAGACGCTGCGCACGCGGATGCAGCGTCATCCCTGCCATGGTTGCCCGGATCGGGAAGCACATGCTCGTTGGGCCGAACGGTACTGGAAGCTCAAACGTCAGACCGACCGCACTCGACGACAGATCGGGACGCGGACCGGAACAGTCGCGCGGGTCTTCGACCGCGTGGTCGAGGTCCTGGAGGCCCTGGAATACGTCACCGGGACCGCGGAGCACACGACTCTCACCGACGCTGGGCGCACCATGCGCCGCATCTACGGCGAGCGTGACCTGCTGATCGCGGAGTCGCTGCGCCAGGGCCTGTGGAAAGGGCTCGATGCCCCTTCGCTCGCAGCCATGGCGTGCTGCCTCGTGTACGAGCCGCGTCGGGACGAGGCGAACTCGGGGGAGCGCGGTCTGCCCCGGGGGGCCTTCCGATCGGCGTACGAGAAGACGACTGCGCTCTGGGCGCAGCTGGACGATCTCGAGCAAGACCATCAGCTCCCCGGAAGCGAACCCCTCGCCGCCGGACTCGCCGGAGCCATGTATAGCTGGGCGCGCGGCGGGATGCTCGACCGAGTACTCGTCGAAGCCGACATGGCCGCAGGCGACTTCGTGCGGTGGGCGAAGCAGACGATCGACCTGCTCGACCAGCTCTCGATCGTGGCTGAGGACGGTGCGCTGGCGCGTACGGCGCGCGTGGCGCTGGACGGCGTGCGCCGCGGCATCGTGTCGTACTCGTCGATGTGAGGACGACGAGGATGTCCGAGAAGCTCATGCGCCCTCCCGCGCTCATGCCGCTGTGGGCCGCGCTGATCGCCGCCGCCGTGGCAGCGCTCCTCATGGATCTCGCGTATCCCGAGGCGGCGGTCTGGATCCTCGCCTTTCCCGCGACCGCCCTGCTCTTGCTCACGCTCATCGGCCGCCGTGTCGGCGGGGCGCTGCTGGTGGGCACCGTGTACGGTGTCGTCTTCTTCGCCCTTCTGGTGTCGTGGACCTCCCGCTACCTCGGTCCCGTTCCCTGGGTGGCACTGAGTGTGGTGGAGGGTGTTCTCACCGCCGTCGCGATCGTTCCGATCGCGCTGGCGTATCGCTGGATGCCCCGGGCATTCCCCAGCGCCGGAGGGCGCCTCGTCGCGCTT
The DNA here is from genome assembly GCF_031179285.1 of Microbacterium sp. Lineage (GTDB taxonomy): Bacteria > Actinomycetota > Actinomycetes > Actinomycetales > Microbacteriaceae > Microbacterium. Next base: position 11,911 of record NZ_JAPSHY010000007.1, read on the forward strand.
CCCGTAGTGGTCGCGGCACTGTGGGTCGGACGAGAGCTGTTCGTGGGCTCTTGGCCCTACGGCGGATTCCCCTGGGCCCGGATCGGCATGAGCCAGGCCCAGAGCCCGCTGGCTCCGGTCACCTCCTGGCTCGGGGTCAGCGGACTGAGCTTCCTCATCGTCCTGATCGTGGCCATGCTGGTCGAGATCGTGCGGCTCCGTGCCTGGAGCAGGCCTCTTCGCCTGATCGCTCCGGTCGCGCTGATCCTCGTCGCGGTGCTCACGCCGACCTTTCCCACGACGGCGGTCGGATCGCTGCGGGTGGGCGCCGTGCAGGGGAACGGTCCGACCGGCTACTTCGATGAGCGCCCGCCGTTCTCGGTCATTCAGGCACAGACCGACGCGACGTCGTCGCTCATCGGTGAGGACGTCGATCTGGTCGTCTGGCCGGAGGGATCTTTGGACGGCTCGCCGTTCGCCAGCGACGCCATCGCGCGGCGGCTCACGATGCTGGCGACGCGTCTGGATGCGCCGCTCCTCGTGAACGCCGCGACGGAGCGCGACGGGCGGTACTTCAACTCCTCCGTGCTGTGGACCGGAGACGGCGCGTCGGGGGAGCAGCACGACAAGCGCCACCCGGTGCCTTTCGGCGAGTACGTGCCCGACCGGCCCTTCTTCAACGCCCTCGCTCCCGACCTCATCGGCTTGCTGCAACGCGAGTACTCACCGGGGGAGAACCCGCCGGCCATCGACATCGATGCGACGGTCATCGGCCTCGCCATCTGCTTCGACGTGATCTACGACGACGTCATCCACGAGAGCATGCACGCCGGATCGGAGCTGCTGGTGTTCCAGACCAACAACGCCGACTTCCGCGGCACGGATGAGAACCTGCAGCAGCTGGCCTTCGCCCGGATGCGCGCGATCGAGACGGGGCGCTCCGTCGTCAACATCTCCACTGTCGGGACCAGTCAGATCATCCGGCCGGACGGATCCACCGTCTCGTTCCTGGATGCAGATGAGGCCGGGGCGATGCTCGAGGATGTCGAGCTCCGCTCCGGCCTCACGGCAGGCGTTGTGCTGGGCCCCTGGGTGCAGCAGATCCTGCTCTGGGGGGGCCTGGGCGCGCTGGTCCTCAGTGGAGTGCGCGCCCGTCGGCGCTAGGCGCCGATCCTCGCCCTGGTCGGGTCTTCGCCGGCTCCGCGGCGGGCCCGGATGAAGGCGAGGCGCTCTTCGAGCAACTCCTCGAGTTCGGCGCGCGTCCGGCGCTCCAGCAGCATGTCCCAGTGGGTCCGAGCCTGCTTCTCGTCGGTCGCCTCGAGCGTGACGGCATGACCGTCGACGTTCAGACGTGCTTCGGCACCACAGGAGCGGCACTCCCACGTCTGAGGGGGCTCTGCGTCGGCCGCAAACATGAGATTGGTGACGTGTCCGCACGCGTCACAGGTGTAGGTGGTCTCGCGGCGCTCCATGAAAACGACGCCCTCTTCGCTCTGTAGGCTCTGGGCGCCGAGTCGGATGCCGCGCAGGCTGCGATCTGCCATTGTGTGGTCCTCTCGTCGCTGTCAGGTATAACGCTCCAGCCTGTGCGCTTCATCCACGTAGGCCGGTTCCCGCGGGGATTCACAGCGGAATCCCAGCGCACGCGCCTATGGGCGGTGAAGCATTCGGACGGCGATGTCGGAACGGTCGGACACGATGCCGTCGACCCCGAGTTCGACGAGTCGGAACATGTCCGCCGGCTCGTTGACGGTCCACAGGTGCACCTCGGTACCGTGCCGGTGCGCCGTTCGCAGGAGCGCCGGGGTGAGCACGCGGAGCGCACCGCGGCGCTCCGGGATCTGGAGGGCGTCGATGTCGCGCAGGAGGCGCGCGGGCGAGAGGCGAAGAGACGAAGCGACACGGACTGCCGCGACCACGCTCGTGCCTGCGGAAGTCGCGGGCCGCATCTCCGCACCGGCGCGCAGCACGGCGGCGACCGCCTTCCTGCGGCGGGTGTCGGAGAAGCTCGTCACGAGCACGCGATGTGCATGTTCCGCGAGCACGGGACCGAGCGGTTCGATGGCGGCCGCGGTCTTCACATCGATGTTGAACCGGGTGGTCGGGAACGAATCGAGCGCCTCGGCGACGGTCAGCAGGCCGCCGTGGTCCGAGAACAGGCGTCTGAGCTCGAGGGTGCTCACCTCACTGACCGGCCGTCGGTCACCGGCCGTCCGCAGAAGTGTCTCGTCGTGGAACAGGACGACGTCGCCGTCCGCAGTGACCTGACAGTCGGTCTCGATGTACTCGGCACCGGCGGCGTGAGCGGCGGCGAACGACGCGGCGGTGTTCTCCCAGACGCCCGAGTCCTCACCCTCTGCGGTCACCAGACCGCGATGGGCGAGGACTCGGGGATGCCGCGTCTTGCTGAAGTAGGGGTGGGTCACACGCCAGGGGGAGTGTTCGTGGGCGGTTGCGCCGAACCCGGCCGAGGCGTGAAGGCGGTGCCGATGCCCTTGAGTGCTTCGGTCAGTTCGCTGGGGATGATCCACAGCTTGTTCGACTGCCCCTCGCTGATCTTCGGCAGCATCTGCAGGTACTGATAGGCGAGGAGCTTGTCATCAGGTGCACCCTGGTGAATGGCGGTGAACACGTTGTGGATGGCCTCCGCCTCACCCTGAGCGCGCAGGACGGCTGCCTGCTTGTCGCCCTCGGCGCGCAGGATCTCTGCCTGACGTGCACCTTCGGCTTCCAGGATCGCGGACTGCTTCGTACCCTCTGCGGTCAGGATCGCGGCGCGGCGATCACGCTCTGCGCGCATCTGCTTCTCCATCGAGTCCTGGATGGAGATCGGCGGATCGATCGCCTTGAGCTCGACGCGTCCGACGCGAATGCCCCACTTGCCGGTCGCCTCATCGAGCACGACGCGCAGCTGGCCGTTGATGTTGTCGCGACTGGTGAGAGCCTCTTCGAGGTTGAGGCCACCGACCACGTTGCGCAGGGTCGTGGTGGTCAGCTGCTCGACCGCACCGAGGTAGTTCGCGATCTCGTAGGTCGCAGCCCGCGCGTCCGTCACCTGGAAGTACACGACCGTGTCGATCGACACGACGAGGTTGTCCTCCGTGATCACCGGCTGCGGCGGGAAGGAGACGACCTGTTCGCGCATGTCGATCAGGGGTCGGAGTCGGTCGATGAAGGGAACCAGGATGTTCAGACCCGGCATGAGCGTCTTGTGGTAGCGACCGAGCCGCTCCACCACGCCCGCCGTGGCCTGCGGGATGATGCGGATCGAGCGTGCGACCGTCACCACCACGAAGATGATGACGGCGATCGCGAGTATCCACCCGATCGCGGTCGGGATGAACGAGGAGTCGTTCACGGGGTTCTCCTAGTCGTTGACGGGACGGACGATGGCTGTGGCGCCGTTGATGGCGGTGATCGCGATCGTCGAGCCTCGGGGGATCGGCACGACGGCGGCGGTTCGCGCGGTCCAGGTGTCGCCGTTGCTCAGCTTCACCTGGCCTGAGATCTGGGTGATGTCGTCGAGGGCGACGCCGCGCAGATCGGTGAGCGCCTCGACATTCGACTTCGTGGGGTCTTCCCCGCGCCGCAGCCGCTTCAGCAGAGGGGGGCGGAGGAACAGGATGAAGATCGCGGCGGCGGCCGCGGCGACGATCACCTGCACCCACACCGGCACCCCGACGATGTCGGACACGAGCCCGACGGCGCTGCCGAAGCTCAGCATGAGGAAGGTGAAGTCGAGGGTGAGCATCTCGATGACGAGGAAGACGGCGATCAGCACGATCCAGCCGATCCAGGCCCATTGGTCGATGAACTGAACGAATGTCGCGAAGTTGTCCATGCGGCCTCCTTTGCGGTCAACCTATCACGCAGGCTCGACGCGAATGGGTGCTTCACAGCGGGATTGATAGTGTGAGAACGCCGCGTCATCGCGGCGTCTCACGCATCACAAGGAGTCACCGTGACCGACGTTCTCCCCGCAGGCTCCCTCGACGGCAAGGTCGCACTCGTCACCGGCTCGTCCCGGGGCATCGGTGCGGACACGGTGCGCTATCTCGCGCAGGCCGGGGCCGATGTCGTCATCAACTATCGCAACAAGGCGCCGCGCGCCGAGAAGCTCGCCGGTGAGCTGCGCGACCTCGGCCGTCGGGTCCTGGTCGTCGGGGCCGACCTGACCGATCCCACGTCCGTCGCCGAGATGTTCGATGCGGTGCGCACCGAGTTCGGGCGCCTCGATGTGCTCGTGCTCAACGCCTCAGGTGGCATGGAGTCGGGAATGGCCGAGGACTACGCACTCAGCCTGAATCGCGATGCGCAGCTCAGCGTGCTGAACGCGGCTCGGCCCCTCCTCGAGGACGGCGCACGCGTCGTGTTCGTCACCAGTCACCAGGCTCACTTCATCCGCACTACGCCGACGATGCCTGAGTACGAACCCGTCGCCCTTTCGAAGCGCGCCGGTGAGGATGCGCTGCGCGAACTGATTCCGGAGCTCGCCGAGAAGGGCATCGGTTTCACTGTCGTCTCCGGCGACATGATCGAGGGCACGATCACCGCCACGCTGCTGGAACGGGCGAACCCGGGCGCGATCGCCCAGCGACGCGAGTCCGCCGGCAAGCTCTACAACGTCTCGGAGTTCGCAGCGGAGGTCGCCCGCGGCGCCGTCGACCCGGTACCAGCGGACAACACACGACTCGTCGGGGATGTGAGCGCGTTCGCCTCGGAGTGAATCATCACTCGGCGTGAATCGGCGCGCCCGCTCTCCGGCCGAGGGTGATCGCACGAACGATCTGCACGACGCCGAGCGCGATGAGCGAGGCGGTGAGCATGATCCAGAAGAAGGGCACCGCGGCGAGACCGAGGAAGAGCACGGCGATCCCCGCGACGATGCTGAGCAGCGCGTACAGGAGCGTCCACACCCTCGACCCGTCGTGTCCGAGAAGCGTGAGAGAGACGATGCCGTCGACGATCCACCCGACGCCGATGAAGATCACGACCACGAGGGCGAGGGCCGCGGCCGCCGCGGTGAGGTTGGCGAATGCGATGATGCCGCCGACGACGTAGAGCAGGCCGAGGAGGACGTGGCCGATCCGCGCCAACCCCTGGTTCTTGCCGGTGAAGATGCCGAGACCGACGTAGACGAGGCCGGCGATGATGAGGTACGAGGCGAAGATGCCCGTGATGATGACAGCCGACTTGATCGGCCAGACGAGCAGGACGATGCCCGCGATGAGGGCCAGCGCCCCCGAGATGGCGAGCGTGATGCGGATCGACTTGAAGACAGAGGCTGATCCGACCGTCGATTCAGACATGGTGGCCCTTTCTGAGAAGATCCTGTGAGGGATGCCCTCAGCGTAGCGCCGAGGCGCGCGAAGGGGGAGGGCATGCCGATCCGACCCGCTTGAGCATCGTGCGCTGAAGAGGGACGTCGTGGGAGGATTCTCCCGTGAAACCCGTCGACGAAGATCGGCTCCGTGAGCTCGCGACGATGCGCAGGGTGCGCGATCGCATCGACAGGGAGTATGCGAACCCGCTCGATGTCGAGGCGCTCGCGAAGGGGGTGCACATGTCAGCAGGACACCTGAGCCGCAAGTTCCGCGAGGCGTACGGGGAGTCGCCGTACTCGTACCTCATGACGCGCCGCATCGAGCGTGCGATGGCCCTGCTCCGGCGTGGTGACCTGAGCGTGACCGATGTCTGCTTCGAAGTCGGCTGCTCGTCACTCGGCACGTTCAGCACCCGCTTCACCGAGCTGGTGGGTGTCTCACCCAGCGTGTACCGTGAGCGCGCGGCCAACGTCGACGGGATCCCGACGTTCCAGGCCAAGCAGGTCATCCGACCGATCAGGAATCAAGAAGCACCGCGTACCGACGCGCACATACTCTGAGCCGATGGACACCATGAACGTCAGCATCCACTACGCCTTCCTTCCCCACACCGACGCCGACGCCGCCCTCGGGTTCTACCGAGACGCCCTCGGTTTCGAGGTGCGAAGCGACGTCGGCTATGACGGCCTGCGTTGGATCACGGTCGGCCCCGAGGGGCAGCCGGACACATCGATCGTGCTGCATCCGCCGGCGACCGACCCCGGGATCACCGAGGCCGAGCGTCAGACCATCCTCGAGCTGATCGCCAAGGGCAGCTACGCCGCGCTCACGCTGGCCAGCGATGACCTCGACGGGCTCTTCGAGCGGCTCGTGGAGAAGGGGGCTGATGTCGTGCAGGAGCCGATGGATCAGCCCTATGGTGTTCGTGACTGCGCGTTCCGCGATCCCGCCGGCAACCTGCTCCGCATCAACCAGGCGGCGTGACCGCTCAGACACGACCCGAAGGATGCCGATGACCTCTGCCGCCGACAACCACGACACGATCCGCGTACAGGGTGCGCGCGAGAACAACCTCAAAGACGTCAGCGTCGAGATACCCAAGCGCCGTCTCACCGTGTTCACGGGTGTCTCCGGGTCGGGGAAGAGTTCCCTCGTCTTCGACACGATCGCGGCAGAGTCGAGGCGGATGATCGACGAGACGTACAGTGCGTTCGTGCAGGGCTTCATGCCGTCCGTCCCGCGTCCCGATGTCGACGTGCTCGAAGGGCTGACGACCGCGATCATCGTCGATCAGGAGAGGCTCGGCGCGAATCCGCGCTCCACGGTCGGCACAGTGACGGACGCGAACGCGATGCTCCGGATCCTGTTCAGCAAACTGGGCACGCCGTACATCGGCGGCCCGACGGCGTTCTCCTTCAACATCCCGACCCAGAAGGCGAGCGGGGTGATGACCGGGCCGGGCGGCGAGAAGAAGATCGTGAAGGATGCGATCTACCTCGGCGGAATGTGCCCGCGGTGCGAGGGCAGGGGAGTGGTGTCGGACCTCGATCTCACGCAGATCGTCGATGAGTCGAAGTCCCTCGACGAGGGCGCCATCATGGTTCCCGGCTACACGCCGGACGGGTGGATGGTGAAAGGATTCTCCGCTTCCGGCTTCTACCCGGCCGACAAGCCGATCTCGCAGTTCACCGAGAAACAGCGACACCTCTTCCTCTACGGAGAGGTGACGAAGGTCAAGATCTCGGGCATCAACATGACCTACGAGGGTCTGATCCCGAAGATCACGAAGGCGATGCTCTCCAAGGACATCGAAGCTCTGCAGCCGCACATCCGGGCTTTCGTGCAGCGCGTGGCCACCTTCGCCACCTGCCCCGAATGCGACGGCACCCGCCTGACCGAGGGCGCTCGATCCTCGAAGATCGAGGGCGTCAGCATCGCGGATGCCTGCCGCATGCAGGTCACGGATCTCGCCGCCTGGGTGCGCGGTCTGAAGCTGCCGGAGGCCGGGCCGTTGCTCAACGCGCTGAGCGCGAACCTCGACTCTTTCGTCACCCTCGGATTGGGGTACCTGAGCCTCGACCGTCCGTCCGGCACGCTGTCCGGGGGAGAGGCGCAGCGCATCAAGATGCTCCGTCACCTCGGCTCGTCGCTCACGGACGTCACGTACGTCTTCGACGAACCGACCGTCGGACTGCATCCGCACGACATCCAGCGGATGAACACACTGCTGCTGCAGCTGAGAGACAAGGGCAACACGGTGCTCGTGGTGGAGCACAAGCCGGAGACGATCGCCATCGCCGACCACGTGGTGGATCTGGGTCCGGGGGCGGGAAGTCGCGGCGGCATGATCTGCTACGAGGGCACCGTGGAGGGGCTGAAGGCGAGCGGCACGCTCACGGGCGATCACCTGGATGATCGGGCGACACTCAAGCCCGAGGTGCGTACCGGCGACGGCGTGATCGAGGTGCGGGGGGCCGACGCCAACAACCTGCAGAGCGTCGACATCGACATCCCTCTCGGAGTGCTCACGGTGGTCACCGGTGTGGCAGGCTCCGGCAAGAGCTCGCTCATCCATGGGTCGGTCTCGCCCCGCGACGGTGTGGTGGCGATCGATCAGGGTGCGATCAAGGGGTCGCGACGCAGCAATCCGGCGACCTACACCGGAATGCTCGAACCGATCCGCAAGGCTTTCGCCAAGGTCAACGGTGTCAAGCCGGCACTGTTCAGCGCGAACTCCGAAGGTGCGTGCCCGAGCTGTAAAGGCGCGGGCGTGATCATCACGGAACTCGGTTTCATGGACACCATCGAAACTCCCTGCGAAGATTGTGGCGGCAAGCGCTTCCAGGCGGCCGTGCTGGAGTACAAACTCGCCGGCCGCGACATCACCGAGGTGCTGGACCTGCCGGTTTCCGAGGCGCGGGAGTTCTTCTCGACGGGGGAGGCGAAGATTCCTGCCGCCGCCGCCATCCTGGGTCGCCTGGAAGACGTGGGGCTCGGTTACCTCTCACTTGGCCAGCCCCTTTCCACGCTGTCCGGAGGAGAGCGGCAGCGCGTCAAGCTCGCCATCCAGATGGGGGAGAAGGGCGACATCTACGTTCTCGACGAGCCGACGACCGGACTTCACCTCGCGGACGTCGAGAAGATCCTCGGCCTTCTCGACCATCTCGTCGATTCAGGCAAGACGGTGATCGTCATCGAGCATCATCAAGCCGTGATGGCCCACGCCGACTGGATCATCGACATCGGCCCTGGGGCAGGACACGACGGAGGTCGGGTCGTCTTCGAGGGCACGCCGGCAGATTTGGTATCCCAAAAATCGACACTGACAGGGGAGTACCTCGCAGCGTACGTCCTGGAGGGTTCCGGCGCTCTGCGATAGGCACCGGCTCGGCGCGAGCGCGGATGCCGCGAGGAGTTATGCATGAGCCGAAACTTCGTTCTCCGTTCCCGATGAACGGAGTGCGGAGCGGTTCGACCTCTCTAGCATCGAGACGTGCGTCGTCTGCTGAGTGTCATCGCCGCTTTTGTTCTCGTGCTGACCGTCTCGGGATGCCGAGGCGAGGCTGGAGAGCCCTCCGGTGCGGAGCGTCGATCGAGCGGATGCCGTCTCGAGACGGCACTGGAGGAGTTGGATCGCCGGAAACTCCCGGTGATCGTGGCGTACTCGCGCGACGGTGAGGAGCCTGCGGTGCAGGAGTTCGGGCTGCTGCGGGTCGACGGGCTGGCGTCGGAGGAGACGCTGGTCGACATCGGTTCGATCACCAAGACGGTCACCGCCGTGGCGATCTCGAAGCTGGTCGATCAGGGCAAAATCCGGCTCGATGAGACCCTCGGCGACGTCTTCTCCGACGTTCCCACGGACAAGTCCGCCATCACGGCGAAGCAGCTGCTCACGCACAGTGGCGGCCTGGCGGAGGCGGTGGGAGACGATTCCGAGCAGCTCGACCGGGACGACTTCCTCGCGCGGGCGTTCGCGTCCGAGCTCGTCCAGGCGCCGGGAGCCGGATACGCGTACTCGAATGTCGGGTACTCGATCCTCGCGGCCGTGATCGAGATTCGCAGCGGCCGGTCGTACGAGGAGTATCTCCACGAGGAGGTGCTGTCACCGGCGGGCCTCGGCGATATCGGGTACCTGTCGTCGTACGACGATGCTCGATCTTTGCGCTCCTCGAGCGGCAGCATCTACGACGCGAGCTGGGGCGGGCATGATGCCTCGTGGCACCTGATCGGCAACGGCGGCCTCGTCACGACAGCCGAGACGTTCGTCGCGTTTCTCCAGGCGCTGACGGATGGGACGATCCTGTCGTCGTCGTCACTGGAGCAGCTCACGAAGCCGCACATCGCCGAGGATGACGCAGGATCGAGTTTCTATGGCTTCGGCCTCGTGGTTCAAGACGTCCCAGACGTCGGTCGGTTTCTCTGGCATGACGGCGGCAACGACGTGTTCTCGGCCGAGTGGTCGATGCTCGTCGACAGTCAGGATGAATTCTTCATCGACGGCCTGGACCAGACGCCGGGTGCGGGCACAGCGTCCGAGGCGATGAGTATCGTGCGTGAGTGTCTCTACACCGATCCCTGATCTCGCGGGACAATGGACGATCGCGCTGGTCGCATAGATGTGTATAGGCCGATAATGCACATTATGTCAGCTCGACCCTGACATGTCTGCGGTTGGATGCGCTCTCCCACCCTGAACTTCGCGATCCACCGATAACGATCGTTTACGGCGGTGGACAGCGGGCTGCGGCCAAATGCGTGCCAGTAACGTCATTCGTAACCCCGTATCGGCGGGGATTTTCGGCGGGCGTTTGCTGCTGCTTGTCGGTGTGCCGCGCGACGGCCTCGGGGGCTATTCGAGGGTGGCGTAGATCCGGAATCTTCGCTGAGTCACGACGATGGGCGCTGAGGCTTCGAGATCCACGAGCCGTTGCGCGTGCGCTTCAACTGAGAAGTTCGGTGCGTCCCACGGCACGAGAGCAAGGTAGGTGACCAGGGCGGTGGCGTCGGCGAAGTGCATTTGACCCGACCATTCGTCGACTTGGTCGATTCGCATTCCGGCATCCCGCAGGCGCACGGCGTAGGCGTCTGCGGTGACGTCGGGGTACAGAAAGTCGTGTCCGAACCAGTTGTGGATCTCGGGAGCGTCGAAGCCATCGACTTGTTGCGTGAGGAATCGGCCGCCAGGCGCGAGGACTCGTGCGACTTCAGTGGCTTCGTAGCTCTCATGCCGAGCCATCACCAAACCGAGACTCCGCTCAGCGAACGGTAGGGCCTCCCCGGCGTCTGCGTCATGTTGCATGACGGGGATGGACCATGGTGCAAGGCAGTTTCGCGCAACGGGGATGTTAGGTGGCCACCCCTCCGTTGCGAAAATCTGAGGCAAGGGAGCCGGTGGCTCGTGGGACGTACTCACGAGGCAGGAAAGCCGCTCGCCTCCACCAGTTCCGAGGTCGAGAATGCCCTTGCGGGTCGCACGCATCGCTTCGAGACAGTCCTTCTCGAAATCCCACCAAGGCTCATCAACCGACCAGCGCCCCTCAAGCCGAGAGAAGTCCCAGCCGACCATCACTGCTTCGGCGTGAACGACCGCGAGTGTGTCGAGCAGATCACGTTCAGCCCGCGACCAACTCGGTCCACGTCCTGTTGCGTTGAGCTGACTTTCGGGATCTCGGGCCGACACCATGCTTCAAGTATCGCGGGTGCGATCGATCGATTCGGGTCCCGCCACCGAGCCGGAGGAGCAAGGCCCACGGACCGCAACCCGCGGGCTGCCGTAAACGATCGTTTCCGGCTCGCTTCGCTGCGGTGTCCTGAGAGGGACGCCGCAAACGCTCGCCGGAAGTAGGTTCTGGCAGACGTTTTCGGTAGCAAGGAGCTACGGGTCAGATCAATGCGTGCGATCTCGGTTCATCAGCAATGGGCTGCTGGTGAACCCTTGACGCTCGTAGAAATGCGTGGCGCGTTCGTTTGACTCGACGGTGAATCGGGTGACACCGCGTCGCTCACCTTCATCGAGAAGAAGATTCACCAAGCCGCGTCCGACGCCAAGGTGACGATGATTCGGGCGGACGTATACGCTTTGGAGATCTCCTGTTGTTCGCTCGAACTGCGAAGGGTTGGGAATCCGCTGGTGAAGGACAAGCCAGGCCATGCCGACGAGCTGATTGCCAACCTCAGCGATCGAACATGCGCACCACGGCTGGGCCTCCGTCCACCACTGTTCGAACCGCGTGGTGAAATCTTCGCGCAGTCCCAGCGATGGAGGCGAGTCCGGTTGATCCCATTCGAATCTGAGATTAGCCAGTCCCTCTGAATCCGCAACGGTGGCAAGACGCAGCTGTACCGGTTCGCTCGTCTCCTCGCTCATACCCCGACGTTAGTGTGTGGGGGTCGCATCTCCATTGGAGCTCCCTCCTGCCAGCCGAAAACGATCGTTTGCGGCTCTGCAATGCCGCGAGTACAGAACAGGACGTCACAAAGGTTCGCCGGAACGGGCTTGCGGCAGGGAGTTTCGGACAGCCCGGACCCACTATCGGCTCGGGCTTCTGGTCTAATCAGGGGATGGTGGCAAAGTCGTTCAGAGCTGGTCCGAAGGCTCATCCAGGTGATCGGGTCGCAGTGATATCGCCGGCATCCGCCGCTCCAGCGATCTCGCCCACCCTGCACGAGCAGGCGATGCGCCGGCTGACCGAGGCGACAGGACTGATCCCGGTCGAATACCCAACTACCCGGCAACTTGGCGCAAGTGCGGAGGCCCGTGCCGCCGACGTCACCGAAGCTTTCGCAGACCCGAGCATCCGCGCCGTGCTGGCCACGATCGGCGGCGACGATCAGGTGACCGTCATTCCGCATATCGACGCCCGGGTGCTCGCGGCGAATCCGAAGCCGTTCCTGGGCTACAGCGACAACACGAACCTGCACAATCTGCTCTGGAACCTCGGCGCGCCGAGCTTCTACGGCGGGTCTACCCAGGTGCACCTTGGGCCTGGCCCTCATCTCGATGACATCCACGTGCGGTCGCTGCGGGCTGCTCTGCTCGACGGCGGGACTCTCGAGCTCACCGAGCCAGGCGAGTCCGAGGACTTCGGGTGGCCGTGGGAAGACCCACGGTCTCTGTTGCACTTCGGTGCACGTGAGGCCACCGAGCCATGGACGTGGGCCGGACCAGAGAAGGCCGTGTCTGGTCGCAGCTGGGGCGGTTGCATCGAGGTCCTCGACCAGATTGCTCTTGCCGGACGAATGCCCAATGTCTCTGACTTCGACGGGGCGATTCTTCTGCTGGAGACCGGCGGGGAGGGGCCGTCCGCGACCGAGGTCAAGCGTTGGGTACGCGCCCTGGGCGAGCGCGGAGTCCTCGGCGTCGTTGCCGGTGTGCTTGTTGCCAGACCGCCGGTTAGCAAGCTGCACTCACCCGTCCCCTCGGCGCCGGAGCGAACCCGCCTGCGCGAGGCGCAACGGGACACCATCATCGAGCAGATCGTCAGATACAACTCCGACGCGGTGGTCTGCGTCGGGGTGCCGTTCGGGCACACCCGTCCGCAGTGGATCGTCCCTCATGGCGGCACCATTGCGCTCGACGGAGCACGCCGCATTGTGACTGCGGACTACTGAGTAATCCAGCCATAAACGATCGTTAACGGCGCGCAGAGGTCCCGCGGCACGCTTAGTCACCGCAAACGTCGGCCACAGAGGCTCGTCGCGTCAATCGCGAGTACATGTACATATCGCGCGGTTGGCCACCCACCCGTTTCCAGGCGCGGAGTAGACCCTCACGCTCGTAGCCCGCCTGTTCAGCTACACGCCAAGAGCCTTCGTTCCAGGGCTCGACATAGAGCTCCACGCGATCGAGTTCCTCGAGCGTGATTGCCCATGACGTGAGGGTCGTCAGTGCATCCCTTGCGAGTCCCTGGCGTCGCCGCGAGCTGGCGATCCAATAGCCGGCGCTGACCCGACCGGACCCGCCCGGGATAAAGAAGAGTCCGATGTGCCCGACCGCGTTGTCGTCATGATCAGCGATCGCGAACGCGTAGCCAGCTCGGTCGTGAAGGCGTTTGTGTTGTCGTTCGATGAAGGCCAACGCTGCCAGCTCATCCGAGTTCGTTGGCACGCTGGTCAGCAGAGGAATTAGGGGGTCCTGCGAGGCCTCAACGACGATCGCAGTATCCGAACGGCGCCATGCCCGAAGTGTGACCTTCTCACCGGTCAGCGTCGGCAGGGACGGCACGCTCGAAGTCATCCTTCATGGTGGCATGCGAGTTTGCGCAGCACGAGGAACGGTGCAGCAGACGTCCTCCGTAAACGATCGTTTTTGGCGCGGCCCACACTTGAGGTCATCAGCGGCTGCCGTAAACGCTCGTCACGATCGCCAAGTCGCAGGGGTTTCCGGCGCACGCAGGGCGCGGAGGTTCACCGCGGGTTATCAGGACGCGTGGGACAATCTTGCGTGCTCTCCGTTACTCATGAACCGGATGCTTACCGGTGCCCCTTCTGTGGGCTTCAGCAGGGCATCTTCAATGAGCGAAACCAGCCTTCTGATGTCGTCGCGGTGACAGAGCGTGCGTTCGCGCGCATCGCGCCGAAGTGGTGGCCAGGGAATGCTGGTGCTGTGCTCGTGATTCCGCGCACACATGTTGAGAACATCTACGGACTCACGCCGGAGGACGGCCAGGCAGTGTGGGAGCTTACGCAGCGGGTTGCGACGGGCATTCGCTCGTCATACGGATGCGAGGGTACATCGATCCGACAGCACAACGAGCCCGCGGGAGATCAAGACGTCTGGCACCTTCACGCGCACGTGTTTCCACGTCATGAGGCCGACGACCTCTACCGACGCCACGATCACTCCAGATGGGTTGCGCCGGATGAGCGAGCACCGTACGCGGTGAGGCTGCGCAAGGCTCTAGGCATGCCGTTCTCCTTCGAGGACTGAACCGCGATCACCGACGAGGGTCGGGTGAGCCTGCGGATCAGCCGTAAGTCGACGGGTCGTCCTACCCGTCCAGTGGGGGTTCCGCCGACTCCCAGGCTCGCTGGAGTGCGGCGACCGCGTCGTCGAACGCATCAGGCGGAAGATGCGTCGGTCCGTCTGCGATGTTCACGTTGCGGAGAGGATCGTCGGTCGCGTGCTGAGGTAGCAGGTGGCAGTGAAGGTGGGGCATCCTGTGACCCATGACGAGGTAGTCGATCTTCTTCGATTGGAACACTTCATCAATGACACGCGCCGCGCGTTGGACGTCTGCCCAGAACCGCGAGAGCTGGTCCGGCGGTAGTTTCGCCATATCGACAGCGTGTTCTCGAAGGATCACGAGGCTGTATCCGGCGTGATGTTGATTTCGAGCGAGCCTTACGTAGCTAGTGCCGGTTGTGGCGATGAGGGCACTGTGCTCGTTCGCTAGCACGTGCGCGTCTGCGCACATACCGCACTGCTCCGCCGCCGTCAGCGCCTTCCATTCGTCGTCCGACCACCACATGGCTCCCACCGTAAACGATCGATTCCGGTGGCTCCGCCGATGACGACCGTCACCCGCGCGACACGCCGAAGTGTGACCCGCCGAAACCCTCCGCCGAAACTCAACCGCACCGAAACTCGTGTGGTACGTATCCGGCAGAGTGCAGGACGGCTGTTCTCGACAGCGAATACGCCGGTCACGATTACGCCGGGTCACCAGTAATCGGATAAAGGCACCCCCCGTCACTCACCTGAGCCACGAGCTATCGTGGCTCAGGTGAGCAACGACGCAGATACGAAACCCAGAAACCTCGTCGCGCGGCAGCGCACCTGGGTTGTCGGCGGCTCGCTGATGCTGCTGTCCGGAGCTGTCGGTATCGCAGCTCGAGGGCCCCTGGCGGGCATCGCTCCGATGAAAGACTGGCTCTTCGCGGCGGCGGCGACACTTCTCGTGGTCGGCTTCAGCCGCGCCGGGAGTGTGACCGGGCGGCGCGTCCTCGGCACCGTGTCGACGATTCTGCTGGGGGTCGCACCGTTGACGCAGTCCTATTGGTACACCGTGATTCCAGACAGCGTCAACGACGACCCTCACGCCGCCGAAGACGCCTCGGTGCACGTGGCGATGATGTACTACGGAGCGGTGGCCGTGCTCGCGATCGTCTCGGTCGTAGCGATCGTCAGCGCGAAGGTCGTCCCCTCCCCTTGGCGCTGGGCGCCGCTGTGGGTCGTGATCTGGACGCCCGTGACCTTCGGGCTCGGACTGTCCTTCTTCTCTTCCGCGCCTCTGGGTACCCCGATGGCGAGCATCGGTGCCATCATCGCCGGTTATGGGCCTGCGACCGGCGTCGCCTTCCTCGCATCCTGGGCATCGCCCTCGGAGTGCGCGGACCATCGGCATCACGCCAGCAGGACACTCTCACCGCCGGTGGCACGCCGGTCTGACGCTGCCGTAGACGAACATGTCGCGCCGCTCCCCGGCGATCTCCTGCCACGAGCGAAGCAACCCCTCCCGCTCGTACCCGGCTCGTTCAGCCGTTAGCCACGAAGCCTTGTTCGTCGGATCGGTGTGAAGGTGCAGACGATGAACGTCCGGCAGAGTCCAAGCCCAGGTCGAAAGAACCTGCAGCGCCGCGAGTGCATGCCCGCGTCGGCGACGCGCAGGGCGGATCCAGTACCCCACCGTCGCCCGTCCGTGGCGCATCTCATGGAGCCACAGACCGATCTGCCCCACGCACTCGTCTCCCACCTCGATGGCGAATGAGTATCCGGAGCCCGTGACCGCGTCGGCATCCGTGCTCTCGAATGGGCGCAGGACGATCTCGTTCGCCGCGATGCGGGGAACGACGATCTGCAGATGAGCCGCCATGACACCAGTATCGCCGCGACTCCTCGTGGTCGTGTGCGCCGACGGAGTCCGGGATCAGACCCCCCGCGGCAGCGTCCGATGCCCCCGGGCCGTACCGGCGACTACTCGGCCGAGGCGATCCGGTCCGCGAATGCTGTCAGCGCCGTGGCGATCGCGCCCGGGTGCGTCAACGGCGCGTAGTGACCGCCGGGAATCTCCACGGGCGTGATCGAGAGGCGATCGCTTATCTGACGGCGCATGAATTGCGCCGGGAAGAACTGGTCGTCGCGGCACACGACGGCGCACGTGGGAACGTCCGGATAGCGCTCCGCAGGCCACGGATCCGACATCCAGGCGCCCTGTTGGTCACGCTCCCGCCGTTGCGCCTCCGCGACGAGGGAATCGGGCACGCCGTTGTAGAAGGAGACCGCCGGATCGTCGTCGACCGACTCCTGATCGTGACCGGTGTTCGCCCACCACTGCATGAAGCTCTCCCCCGGTGCCGGAATCATCGCGGTGAGGAAGACGAGCCCGACGGCGTCCAGGGCTGCGCAGGCGAGCGGCGCGGTGAACCCACCCAGCGAATGACCGACGACGATGACCTCTGTTCTGGCGCCGACAGCGATCACGACGCTTCGGACGTAGTCGTCGAGTGTGGCGCTGGGGTCTTCGATCGGCAGGTCGACGGCGACGGCGTCGTGGCCGGCATCCTTCAGAAGAGGGCTGACGAGATGCCAGTCCCACGACGTCGAACCGCCGCCGTGAATGAGCACGAACGTGGCCATTGCGAATCAGATCCGTCCGCGAACGGGGGTGCGCTCGGCGGAGTCGCCGCTCGCGGGCATCTCCATCTCTGCGCGCACACCGAGAAGACGCACCTCACGGCCCTCATCCAGCGTCCGGCCGATCGCGACGGCCGCCGCGACGAACGTCTCACGATCCTGTGTCGGTTCGGTGAGCTTGCGTCCGATGGTCTTCGTGACGAACGGGGCGTACCGGACTTTCAGGTGCACGCGGATGACGGGCCGTCCTTCCGCCAGGCAATCGTCGAACGCCTGCTCGGCGAGTTCGCGGATGGCCGCTTCGATTTGGCTCGCGCTCGTCAGGTTCTGTTGGAAGGTCGTCTCGCGACTGTGACTGCGAGCGACCCATGGGGTGTCGTCCACGACGCTCGGCCCCAGCCCGGAACCGAGGCCGTGATACCAGGCACCCATCTTCGGACCGAACTCGCTCAACAGTCCCGCCCGGTCGGCATCGGCGAGTTCGCGCACGGTGCGGATGCCGTGCTCTGCGAGCCGCTTCTGCACGCGGGAGCCGACACCCCAGAGCTCACGTGTCTCCCGCTCCCCCATCACGTCGAACCAGTTGTCTGCGGTGAGCCGGAACATCCCCCGGGGTTTGCCGAACTCGGTCGCGATCTTCGCGCGGATCTTGTTGTCGCCGATGCCGACAGAGCAGTGCAGGCCGGTCGCCTCGAGAACGGCTGCTCGTGCGGCGCTTGCGACGTCTTCAGGATCATCGGTGGTCACACCGAGGAAGCACTCGTCCCAGCCGATGATCTCGAGCACGACTCCGGGAAGCGCCCGCAGCGTCTGCATCACGTCGGCGGATGCCGCCTCGTACGCCGCGTGATCGACGGGAAGGAACACGGCGTCCGGTGGTGCCTTCCGAGCAGCGATCTTGAGTGGCATCCCGGACCCGATCCCGAACTCGCGCGCCTCATATGAGGCGGTGGAGACCACCGCGCGCTCGGTCGGGTCACCGTTCCCGCCGATGATCACCGGCTTCCCGGCGAGCTCAGGCTGCCGAAGCACCTCGACCGCGGCGATGAACTGATCCATGTCCACGTGGAGGACCCAGGGAACCGCCGACATCAGCGTCTCGCCCGGTTCCCGAGCCCGATGAGCTTTCGCATGGCGCCCACTGTAGCGGCGCTCCCCCGACACTGCACACGGGTGCGGGTTATACGCTCAGCTCGCGACAGCGGTCTGCACGATGGTCGTGGCCTCGTGACGAACGGGGAAGTTCACCGACCGGGCGATGAAGCAATATTCGCCGACCCGGCCATGCAGCGCCTCCGCCACCGCCTTGTCGCCCTCAGCGATGACGACTCTCGGTCGCAGCAGCACTTCACGGAAGAGGCCGTCACCGGCGGCGTGCTCGGTCATCGTCCCTGTCGGGGCGTCCTGATAGTCGACCACCACGATGCCTTCTGTCGAGGCGAGGTGCAGGTACCAGAGCATGTGGCACTGACTGAGGGAGGCGACGAGGAGCTGCTCGGGACTCCACCGGCCGGGGTCGCCACGGAACGCCGGATCGGACGAGCCGAGCAGCTCCGGCCGTCCCTCGGCCACCACCGTGTGATCACGGCGGTAGCCGCGGTACGTGCGCGTTCCGTCACCGTCGTTGCCGGTCCAGGTGAGAGCGAGGTCATACTCGTGCTCGCGGTTCATTCGGTCTCCTCAGCGGTGATGTCACGAGTGGTCAGGGCGTGGTCTCTGGCCGCGGCAGCAGCCCCCTCGCTGTCGCCGCGGCGTATCGCTGACAGCAGCAGAAGGTGCTCGTCGTGCACTGCCCGCGTGCGATCGGGGTTCGCAAGGCCCGTTCGGGTCGAGACGAGGATCTGATCCCAGTGGCGCGCGAGCGACTCCACGATCACGGGGTTTCCTGCGAGCTCTGCGATGCGTTCATGAAAACGACGGTTGAGTGCGGTCGCGGCGTGCAGGTCGCCGGTGCGACTGACGGCGTCCGTCTCGTCCGCCAGCCGGTCCAGCTCGTCGAGCGATGCGGGTTCGAGCCGCCCTTCGCGCTGACGTCCGGCGAGGGTGGCGGCCGCGAAGGCGTCGAGCGCCGCGCGGGCCTCGTAGACCCAGGCCAGCTCCTCCCCCGTCCGACGTCGTGTGCGCACTCCTCGCCCCTTCGCGATCACCAAGCCGTCGGCCTCGAGTCGCTGCAGGGCTTCTCGGACCGGGGTGCGGCTGACGGCGAGGCGCTCGGCGAGGCTGGACTCGCTGACTTTGCCCGGCCCATCCATCTCACCGGCGATGACCAGATCTCGCAGTCGTCCATACACACTCACGAGGCCATCATTGCATGCAATCTGCCAGATTGCATACATTGCCTCCGTCGAATGGTGTTGAACGTGCAATACGACGACGCGGACCGGTGAACCACGGGATGCCGGGAACCCTCACCCGGGGTGTGGTTGACTGAGCGGCGCCCGGGCGAGCGTCGCCCGGTGACAGCACTCTTGGGGGAAAATGAACCGTCGAATCGCCGCGCTCACCATCGCCACCGTGGCCATCCTCGGGCTCACCGGCTGCTCGGCTTCGTCCGGTGTCGTCGACTCGCCCTCCCCGAACGCCAGCAGCTCGGCGCCAGCTGAGGGTCAGAACGGCGATCAGTCCGTGGCCGACGCGTGCGCCTCCGCCGGCGCGAAGGTGCAGGAGGCGACGAAGACGCTGACCGACCTCGACGTCTCCGCGGCAGCGTCGGATCCCGAAGGAACGATCGCCGCCTTCACGCAGGCCGCCGACGCGATCGGGGCCGCCGCAGAATCGGTGACGAACGCCGAAGTGAGAGGTGCGATCGGCGCTGTCTACGAGGATTTCGAGGCGATCAGAGACCTTCTCTCGCGGATGTTGCTCGAAGGCGACGCCTCGGCGATCGCGGGCCTCCCCGCTGCAGCGTCGGAGGTTCAGCGTTCCGCTGCGGCTGTGGCCTCACTCTGCGGAGGGTGAGCCGCGGGTAGCGTTGAGGCCGTGCCTCCTTCCGATTTCTCCCCCACCGCGAGTCCGGGTTGGCGCGCGTGGCTGATCTGGTCGGTGGGTGTCGCAGCGTATGTGCTCGCCATCACGAACCGCACTTCTCTCGGCGCCGTGGGCGTGGAAGCGGCTGAACGATTCCATGCGGATGCCGCCACACTGGCGCTCTTCGCGGTCGTGCAGCTCGCGGTCTACGGGGGGATGCAGATCCCGATCGGTGTGCTCCTGGACAGATACGGGTCGCGCCCGATCATGACGATCGGGATGCTCCTCATGGCGGCAGGGCAACTAACGATGGCGCTCTCGCCGAGCATCGGGGTCGCCATCATCGCCCGCATCCTGCTCGGTGCGGGCGACGCGGCCGTCTTCCCCGCCGTGCTGCGGCTCGTGGCGACCTGGTTCCCTGCGCAGCGAGGACCGCTGATGGTCCAGTTCACCGGGATCCTCGGCCAGACCGGTCAATTGGTCGCGCTGGTGCCGCTCGCGGCGATGCTGCATGCGACGAGCTGGTCGATCACGTTCGGCAGCATCGCAGGCCTCGGTGTGCTGTTCACCGTGCTCGTCGCTCTCGTCATCCGCAACCATCCTCCGGAGCGCGGAGCGGACGTCTCGGTGAACACCGACACCGGTGTGATCCGTGTCGTCACCTCGGCGATCGACACGGGTGTCGGCATCCGCGCCGCGTGGGCACACCCCGGCACCCGGCTGGCGTTCTGGTCGCACTTCACCACCCCGTTCGCGGGTACAGCATTCGTGCTGCTCTGGGGAATGCCGTTTCTCACCGCCGCGCAGGGGCTCGACACGGCGCACGCTGCCGGCATCGTCTCCGTCTATGTCCTCGCGGGCATGGCGCTCGGACCCGTCATCGGCGATCTCTCGCGACGGCTTCCGAATCAACGCTCGCTCGCCATCGTGCTGCCGGCGGTCGGTGTGCAGCTCATCGCCTGGGTCACCGTCGTCGCCTTGCCGCAACCGGCGCCCGTCTGGTTGCTCTACCTCCTCGCGGTCGCGCTCGCGACCGGCGGTCCCGCTTCGATGATCGCGTTCGATCACGCCAGAACGCACAACCCCTCTCATCGACTGAGCACCGCGACCGGCGTGACGAACGCCGGCGGATTCATCGCCGCACTGATCGCCATCTTCCTGATCGGCCTCGCCCTCGACCTTCAGGGCGCGGGAACACCGGAGACATATTCCCTCGAGGCGTTCCGCGTCGCGTTCCTCACCCCGATTCCGCTGTGGGTGCTGGGGGTCGTGTTCATCCTGATCGAACGCAAGCGCACTCGCATCCGGATGGGACTCGACCCCGAGCCGACACGCCGGCGCTGACGCCGGGGAGTGCTGTCACCGTCGCGGGGTCCATCCGACCGGGTGTGCGCCGGTCTCCCCCGCTCGTTCACGGTCGACGTCGGCAGACCAGCCCTGGGCCTCACCCGGCGTGTCGAATGCGCCGCGTGCGAGGCGCACGCCGACATCCTCGTGATGCATGTGAGGAGCGCCGCCGCGGCGGACCGACGCCCGCACGCTCCACGCCTCGTCGGCGAAGCCGCCCCCGCGGAACACGCGGTAGTCGTCATAGCGGGCCGGGTCGAGCAGGTCCCAGCACCACTCCCAGACATTGCCGAGCATGTCGAAGAGACCGAAGAGGTTCGGCAGCTTCCCGCCGACCGGCTGGGGCGCGTCCACGCCGTCGGCGCTGGTCCATGCGGCGTCGGCGAGCGGCGCGTAGTGCGGCCCCGTGGATCCGGCGCGGCACGCGTACTCCCACTCGGCCTCCGTCGGGAGTCGGAACCCGTCGGAGGTGACGTCCCACGCGACATCCTCCCCTTCGAAGTGGTACGCCGGTTCCAGGCCCTCCCACTCCGACGCGGCGTTGCAGAGGTGCACTGCCCGCAGCCAGCTCATGTCCGCGGCCGGGCGGCGCGGATGCACGGCCGTGATCCCGAGAACGTCGGCCAGCTGCTCCTCGGTCACCGGGTACACACCGATCTGAAACGCCTCGAGTCGCACCGACCGCTCGAGCCGTCGCCGCGCGTCGTGCAGGGTGACGGTGCCGGGAAGGATGCTGGCAAGCTCGAAGTCGTGCATCACGCCGTCAGCCCACCGTGGTGATCTCACCCGTCGAGGTGCTTTCGGTGCCTTTCGCGCGCGGGTCGTCGGCGGGCAGCCGGACATCGAAGAGCCTCATGAAGAACTGGCAGAGCGGTCCGACGAGGAGCGCGAAGGCGACGGTACCGATCCCGACGTTGCCGCCGAGAGCCCATCCGATCGCGACGACCGTGACTTCGATGCCGGTGCGCACCGTCCAGATCGGCCAGCCCGAGCGGCGATGAAGGCCCGTCATCAGGCCGTCTCGCGGCCCAGGACCGAACTTGGCCCCGATGTAGAGGCCGGTCGCGCCGGACAGCACGAGGAGTCCGATCACGAAGTACGTCACGCGCACGAGCAACAGGTCGGTCTCCGGGATCAGCAGGAAGCCGAAGTCGGCAGCCGGGCCCACCAGGACGGCATTGAGGACGGTGCCGACTCCGGGCTTCTGCCGTAGCGGGATCCACAGCAGCAGCACGACGATGCTGGTGAGGATGGTGATGGTGCCGAAGGAGAGTGGAACATGCGTGGCGATGCCCTGGGTCAGCACGTCCCACGGCGCCGCGCCGATCATCCCGCGGACGATGAACGCGATGCCGATCCCGTACAGGAACAGGCCGACGAGCAACTGCGTGATGCGTCTCGGCATACGGCGGCCGGACTGCTGCTTCATTGCGGCGTCCTCTCCACCCAGGTCGGGTACTTCGCCGTTCGACCGTCTCCGGACGACGTGCGCGTGACGCGGCGCCTGACCCAGGGGCCGACGAACTCCCGGTAGTACGCCATGCCCGCGGGACCCGCTCTCCACTGATCCAACGGCGCCCACCACGTCTCCGGCGGCTCGAATCCGAGTGCATGCAGCACCCGCGCCGCCACCCGGTGATGGCCCGCCGTGTTCATGTGAAGCCGATCCTCCGACCAGTACTTACCTCGAGAGAGCTCCTTGTCGGTCCAGTTCAGCGCGCGGATCACGTCGGGCCGGTCCTTCACACGTCGCAGCACCGCCTCCGACAGCAGATCCCCACGCCGCTGGACGACGTTGCCCATCGGCAGCTGACCGCTCGGGTTGGCGCCCGAGAGCAGGATCATCGTGACGCCCTCCTCGTCGCAGCGGCGCAGCACGCGGCTGAACGCGTCAGCGATGTGCTCGACGTCGGTGCGCGGGCGCAGCATGTCATTGCCCCCGCCGTTGAAGGACAGGTGCGTCGGTCGCAGGGCGAGGGCGGGTTCGAGTTGCTGTTCCACGATGGGCCAGGCCAGCCTGCCGCGGATGGCCAAGTTGGCGTACTGGATGGGATGTCCTGCGGCATTCGCCCAACCCTGGGCAGCGAGGTCAGCCCATCCTCGTTCGCGCCCATCCGGGAGGACGTCACCGACGCCCTCGGTGAACGAGTCGCCGATCGCCACGAATCGCACGTCAGTCACCCGTCAAGACTATGCCCGTCAAGGGTGACCGAGACGCGCCGTCAGCGGTCGTCGAGTGCTTCGCCGCGGCGGTCGTCGAGGCCCCATGCGGCGGCGGCGGCGAGCACGAAACACGCGCCGAAGACGGCGAAGAGCAGCGGCGCACCGCCGGACACGAGCAGCACCGGCACGACGAGCGGAGCGATGATCGAGGCGATCCGCCCGATGCCGGCGGCCCAGCCGGCGCCCGTCGCGCGCAGCGACGTCGGGTAGATCTCGGGGGTCACCGCGTACAGCGCACCCCACGCCCCGAGGTTGAAGAAGGACAGCGCCATCCCGGCGGCGATGATCGCCGACTCGGTGGTCGCCGTGCCGAACACCAAAGCCGACCCGGCGGACCCGATGAGGAACACCGAAAGCGTGACGCGCCTCCCCCACACTTCGATCAGCCACGCCGCGACGGCGTAGCCGGGAAGCTGAGCGAGCGTGATGATCAGGGTGAACCCGAACGACCGCACGAGATCGAAGCCGGCGTCGACGAGGATGCTGGGGATCCAGATGAACGCCCCGTAGTAGGAGAAGTTCACCGCGAGCCACACGAGCCACAGGCTGAGGGTCCGAACCCGGAACTCGGCGTTCCAGAGCGTCTGCAGGCGTGCGCGCGCCGTGAGCGCGAGCGAACGCGGCTGCGGTTCCTTTCGGATCGCGGGTGCGGTCACGTACCGCGCATCGGCTTCGAACGTGGAGACGATGCGCTCGGCCTCGGCGAGCCTTCCCCGCGAGGCAAGCCACCGCGGCGACTCAGGCATCGCCCAGCGCACGACGACGGCGTAGAGCGCGGGGATCGCTCCGACCGCGAACGCCCAGCGCCAGCCGTCGTCGGATGCCGGGATGATGAAGTAGCCGATCAACGCCGCCGCCGTCCACCCGACGGCCCAGAACGCCTCGAGCACCACGATCACGCGCCCGCGGATTCGGGCCGGCGCGAATTCACTGACATAGGTCGACGCCACCGGGAGTTCGGCACCGAGGCCCAGGCCGACGAGGAACCGCAGAACGAGCAGCGCTGCGAGGCCGCCGACGAGGGCGCTGGCACCGGTTGCGGCGCCGTACACGAGGAGGGTGAGGGCGAAGACCTGTCGTCGGCCGAGGCGATCGGCGAGGAGGCCCCCGAGCGTGGCGCCGAGTGCCATGCCGATGAATCCCACGGAGGCGATCCAGCCGGCTTCACCCTTGGTGAGGTCCCATTGCTGCACGAGCGCGGCGAGGATGAAGGAGATGAGGCCGACGTCCATCGCGTCGAGCGCCCAGCCGAGTCCTGAGCCCGTCAGCAACCGAAGATGCCGACGTGTGAAAGGAAGGTCGTCGAGACGCTCGGCCAGGGATGCACGGTTCGGCAGGGCGGTGTGGGCCATGCTCATCATCGTAGAGGCGCGGCGCTCCGCGGAGTCGCGGTCAATCCCCGGCGTCGAGAATGGCTCGCACCCGCGGGATCACCTCGGTGCCGTACAGCTCGATGCTCCTCATCATCGCCTCATGAGACAGTGTGCCGGTGGCGTACTTCAGGTCGAATCGGCCGAGCCCGAGCGTACGGATCGTGTCGGCGATCTTCTGTGCGACGCGCTCGGGTGAACCGACGTACAGCGCGCCGTCGGGACCGATGTCGTTCTGGAACCGTCCACGCGTGTAGGTCGGCCATCCCCGTTCGCGGCCGATCGTGTTGTTCATCGCCTCGAAGCCCGAGTAGGCGGCATCCCACGCCTCGGCGTCCGTCTCGGCGATGTGCCCCGGAGAGTGCACGGAGATGGGGTGCGAGGTCGTGCCGAAGGTCGCGACGGAGCGGTGATAGAGGTCGACGAACGGCTTGAAGCGCGCGGCCGGGCCGCCGATGATCGCGAGCATCAGGCCGAGCCCGTGCCTCGCGACGCGAACCACGGACTCAGGGCTCCCGCCGACACCGACCCAGGTACGAAGGCCGTTTGCGGTCTTCGGGAACACGTCCGCGTTCGCCAGAGGTGCTCGCATGGTGCCCGACCAGGTCACCGGCTCCTCCTTCAGCAGTTCCACGAACAGAGCCAGCTTCTCCTCGAAGAGCGCCTCGTAGTCGCGGAGGTCGTAGCCGAAGAGCGGGAAGGACTCGGTGAACGAACCGCGGCCGAGCACGACCTCTGCTCGTCCGCTGGAGAGCGCGTCGAGGGTGGAGAAGCGCTCGAACACCCGCACCGGATCGTCGGAGGAGAGAACCGTCACCGCGGTGCCGAGACGGATGCGCTCCGTGCGCGAAGCGATCGCGGCGAGCACCATCTCCGGCGCCGAGACCGCGAACTCCCGGCGATGGTGCTCGCCGACCCCGAAGAAGTCGACGCCGACCTGATCGGCCAGCTCGGCCTGGGCCACCACATTCCGGATGGTCTGCGCTGCGGTCAGCAGCGTTCCGTCCGGACCGCGGGTGATGTCGCCGAATGTGTCCAGCCCGAACTCGATGTCCATGTGAATCCTTTCGTATTCAGATGGATGAACCGTCGCCATCGCCCGGGCATTCCCCACGGCTCGCCGCGAGGAGCTCCGGTCAGCTCGCGCGACGCAGAAGTGCGGTACGAAGGGTGTCGAGGCCCACTCCGCCCATGTCGAGCGCCCGCTTGTGGAACTCTTTGATGTCGAAATCCGCACCGCGCTCGGCCTGATAGGCATCGCGGACCTGTTCCCAGATGCGCTGCCCGACCTTGTATGACGGCGCCTGTCCCGGCCAGCCGAGATAGCGGTTGACCTCGAACTTCACGAACTGATCGGACATGTTGACGTTTCGGCGCATGAAGTCGAGCGCGTACTCCGCATCCCAGGTGCCGGTGCCGTCGAGACGGGGCTTACCGAGGTGGACACCGATGTCGAGCACGACACGAGCGGCGCGCATCCGCTGCCCGTCGAGCATCCCGAGCCTGTCAGCGGGATCGTCGAGGTAGCCCAGTTGCTGCATCAGCCGCTCCGCGTAGAGCGCCCAGCCCTCGGCATGTCCCGACGTTCCCGCCAGAAGGCGGCGCCAGGAGTTGAGCTCCGCGCGGTTGTATACCGCCTGCGCGATCTGCAGGTGATGGCCCGGCACTCCCTCGTGATACACGGTCGTGAGTTCTCGCCAGGTGTCGAACTCGGTGACCCCTTCAGGAACCGACCACCACATGCGTCCCGGGCGCGAGAAGTCGTCGGTCGGTCCGGTGTAGTAGATACCGCCCTCCTGGGTGGGCGCGATCATGCATTCCAG
The DNA here is from genome assembly GCF_031179285.1 of Microbacterium sp. Classification (GTDB taxonomy): domain Bacteria; phylum Actinomycetota; class Actinomycetes; order Actinomycetales; family Microbacteriaceae; genus Microbacterium. The sequence continues at coordinate 38,519 of NZ_JAPSHY010000007.1, forward strand.
CTTTCGGATCTGCTCCGGGATGTCGAAATGGGTTGCCCCGAGTTCGGCCACCGCACGGTCGCTGGTCTCCTGCATCCACCGCTGCAGCGCGTCGGTGCCGATGAGTTTGCGAGCAGGGTCGGACTCCAGATACGCGACCGCTTCCTCGACGGACGCGCCGGGCACGATCTCGTTCGCGATGGCCGTCTGTTCGGCCGCCATCCGCGCAAGTTCCTCGCGACCCCACTCGTAGGTCTCATCGAGGTCGATCGTCGCCCCGAGAAACCGTCGTGAGTTGAGCGCATAGAGCTCGCGACCGACGGCGTCGACGTCACCGGCGGCGGGGGCGAGCTCGTCGCCGAGGAAGCGCCGCAGCTCGTCGTACGCGACGCGGGCCGCAGCGGAGTTGTCCGCGAGCGTGCGGGCGAGGGACGCCGGCAACTGTCCCTCGTCGAGGGTCGCATCTGCGACGAAGGCGGCGAAGAACCCGTCGTCCGCCGTGTAGCGCACGATCTGCGCGGCCACTTCGACGACCTGCCGCCGTGCAGGCGTCACTCCCTGAGCGATGCCCTCGCGCAGAGTCTCGGTGTATCCACGCAGAGCGTCGGGTACGGCTCCGAGGCGCTTGGCGATGATCTCCCAGTCGTCGGACGTCGCCCGCGGCATCAGATCGAAGACCGACCGCACGTCCTGCGGAGCGGAGGCGATCACATTGAGGTCACGCAGGTGCCATTTCGCTTCGTCCAGTTCGAGGTCGAGCCGCAGTTCGGCGCTCAGATCGGTCTTGGTCACCTCGTCGATCGCGTCGACGGGCTCTGCCGCATCGAGCCGAGACAGCGTCGAGCGGGTCGCCGCCGCGATCTCCTCATTCCCGGCAGGGCTCAGGTCGCCGAAACGGTCGGCGGCCTCGGTACGACCGATGTAGGTGCCGAGCGTGGGAGCCAGCACCGCAAGGGTGTCGACCCATTCGTCGGCGATCCGGTCGATGGCGGATGGGGTGCGTGCTGAAGTCATGCGATCCACACTAAACGAGACGCTCGGCCCGTATCAGGTGCTCAGTGGGCGGCCTCGTTCCAATCGAGTCCGCGACCCACCTGCACGTCGAGGGGAACCGAGAGCTCTGCGGCCCCGCCCATCCGGGAGCGCACGATGCGCTCCGCGGCATCCCACTCCCCCGGTGCGACTTCCACGACGAGTTCATCGTGGATCTGCAGAAGGGCGCGCGAGGCGAGACCCTCCGCCCGCAGGTCGTCGTGGATGCGGAAGATCGCGATCTTCATGATGTCCGCGGCGCTGCCCTGGATGGGCGCGTTGAGAGCCGCACGCTCGGCGTTCTCGCGGAGCACCCGGTTCGGACTCGCGAGATCGGGGAACGGACGCCGTCTGCCGAAGATCGTCTCTGTGTAGCCGACCTCCTTGGCCTTCATCACCGACGCGCGCAGATAATCGCGCACGGCACCGAAACGGGCGAAGTACTCGATCATGAGCTGCTTCGCCTCGGCCTGCTCGATGCGCAGCTGCTTGGACAGGCCGAACGCCGACAGTCCGTAGACGAGTCCGTACGACATGGCCTTGACCTTGGTGCGCATGGCGGACGTCACCTCGGCGGGCTCGACTCCGAACACCCGTGCGCCGACGAACCGGTGCAGATCCTCACCGCTGTTGAACGCCTCGATGAGACCTTCGTCGCCCGAGAGATGAGCCATGATGCGCATCTCGATCTGCGAGTAGTCGGCCGTCAGCAGCGTCTCGTACCCTTCGCCGACCTGGAATGCGCTGCGGATGCGCCGCGATTCCTCCGTCCGCACCGGGATGTTCTGCAGGTTCGGGTCGGTGCTCGAGAGTCGGCCCGTCTGGCTGCCGGTCTGCACGTAGGTCGTGCGAACGCGGTTGTCGGCGCCGATGGCGGTGTCGAGGGACTCGATGATCTGACGGAGCTTGGTGGCCTCGCGGTGCTGCAGCAGCACGCGGAGGAACGGATGCGGGTGGGACTCCTGCAGATCCGCCAGCACCGCGGCATCCGTGGAGTACCCCGTCTTGGTCTTGCGGGTCTTCGGCAACTGGAGGTCTTCGAAGAGCACCTCCTGCAGCTGCTTCGGAGAGCCGAGGTTGAACTCGCGGCCGACGATGCCGAAGGCTTCCTGCGCGAGAGCGTCGGCGCGCGTCGCCAGCTCGCCGGAGAACGTGGACAGCACGTCGTGCGAGACGGCGACACCCGCGACCTCCATGTCCGCGAGCGTGAGCAGCGTGGGCAGCTCGATGTCGACCAGCACCGTGTGGACGGACTCCGGGATGTCTTCCCGCAGCGCGGCTGCCGTGCGCAGCAGGAACCAGGCTTCCTGCGATGGCGTAGCCCCCTCGGTCTCGGGGACGAGCTGCGTCGGGTCGGCCTCGGGCAGCCGCTCCCCCAGATAGCGCTCCACCAGGTCGGTGAGGGTCTTGTCCGGGTAGCTGGGGCGCAGCAGCCAACCGGCGAGATTCGTGTCATAGGCGAAACCCGAGAGATGGATGCCGGCACGGACCAGGGCCTTCACCTGCGGCTTGGCGTCGTGCAGCACCTTCGGAGCGTCAGACTCGAGCCACGCACGAAGCTGCTCGGGGCTGTCATCGTTCCACGCGGCTTCTCGCAGCTCAGACTCGGTGGCGGCGCCGATGCGGACCGGCAGACCTCCGGTGAGCAGGATGCGCAGCGCGACGTCGCCGGGCTGCTCCTGCGCCCAGGCGGCGAGTTCGGCGGTGGTCACCTCGACGGGAGCGGGCATCTCGACGACGGTGACGGTGTCTTCAGCGACCTCGCCGGCGCCGACCGCCTCGAACACCCGCGGAAGGAGAGTGCGGAACTCGAGGCGCGCGAAGATGTCTCTCACCGCCTGCGGGTCGATGGGGGCGACGGCGAGATCCGCCGGCGCGACGGCCAGCTCGACATCACGCAGCAGGCGGTTGAGCTGACGGTTGCGTCGGACGTCTTCGACGTGATCGCGGAGATTGCCCCCGACCACACCCTTGATCTCATCGGCACGCTCGAGCAGCGCGTCGAGCGAGCCGAACTGGGTGAGCCACTTGACGGCGGTCTTCTCGCCGACCTTCGGAACGCCCGGCAGGTTGTCGCTGGTCTCGCCGACGAGGGCGGCGATGTCGGGGTACTGCTCGGGGCGCACGCCGTACCGCTCCTGCACGGTCACCGGGTCGTATCGCTTCAGCTGCGACACGCCCTGCACCGAGGGGTAGAGCAGCGTGACATCCTCGGTGACCAGCTGGATGGTGTCACGGTCGCCGGAGACGACCAGGACGTCGAATCCCTGCTCGGCGCCCTGCGTGGCAAGTGTCGCGAGGATGTCGTCGGCCTCGATCCCCTCCTGCGTGAGGACCGGGATGGACATCGCGGCAAGGCAGTCTTGGAGCAGCGGGATCTGCCCGCGAAACTCCTGCGGGGTCTCGGACCGGGTGGCCTTGTACTCGGGATACACATCGGTGCGGAACGAGTGCCGTGAGGTGTCGAACGCGATCGCCATATGCGTCGGCTTCTCGGCCTTGATGAGGTTCACCAGCATCGACAGGAAGCCGTAGATGGCGTTCGTGTGCTGATTGTCCTTCGTGGTGAAGTTGTCGACCGGGAGCGCGAAGAATGCGCGGTAGGCGAGAGAATGGCCGTCGACGACCATGAGGGTAGGCTTTGCGGTGTCCGTCACCCTGTCAGCCTAACGAGGACCGCTGACACCCGCTGAGGAGGATCGATGAGCGACGCCGGGATGTCGGAAGGACTCGCCTGGGCCACGGCCCGCGGCATGGGCGAGCTGTCCCGGAGGATGGGGATGGAGTGGGTCGAGTTCAGTCTCGAACGCTGTGTCGCGACCATGCCCGTCGAAGGCAACACGCAGCCTGTCGGGCTCATGCACGGCGGGGCCTACGTGGTTCTCGGCGAATCGCTCGGATCGATGGCCGCGAATCTGCACGCCGGCCCGGGGCGGCTGGCCGTCGGCGTCGACATCAATGCCACCCACACGCGCTCGGCGACGTCGGGCGTGGTGACGGGCGTGTGCACACCGCTGCATCTCGGACGCAGCATGACCGTGCACGAGATCGTCGTCTCTGACGATCAGGGACGCCGGTGCTCGACGATCCGGATCACCAACATGATCAAGGACGCACCGGCGGGCTGAGAAACGCAGAAGCCCGGTCGTCGACGGCTCAGAGCTCGTCCCACAGGGCCCAGGAATCGTCCTCCTCGACGGACGGCACCCCAGAGCGCTCGATCGCGAGCGCGTGATCGGTCAACTGCTCGACCGTCTCCGGTTCGATCACCGCGATTCCTGCCCTGCCGTTGCGCGCAATGCCGATGTCCACGAGCCAGCCGATGCGCAGCTCCAGCCGATCCACCGTGCCGTCCTCGGTGACGAAGGGAACGTCGACGACATCGGTATCGCGGATCCGCGCCAAGGCGAGGCCGTAGCGCCCCACGGCATCGGCGATCTCGTCACCGGTATGGAAGTCGCCGAAAGTGGTGATGATCCGCTTCATCCGAAAGCCCCCGAGCGCATTCATGTCGAATGTCACCGGGTCTGGGGCGACGCCAGATCAGCTTATGCACACAGCCAACGATCGCGGCACCCCTTGACGGGAAGTTTTCGAACCTACTCGAGCCTCAGGCGCCGTTCGACGATGGCGCGCGCGACGTCGCCGAGGCGCTCGCCGTGCGAGCGCGCATAGGTGCGGATGAGGGTGAAAGCCTCGTCGACGGGCACGCGGTTCATGTGAGAGACCACGCCCTTGGCCTGCTCGATGACCACCCGGCTGTTGAGCGCATGCTGCAGTTGCTCCGCCAGCGCTTCGGTCTCGCGCAGCGCGCGCTCATGGAGGATCCCGATGGTCGCGAGGTCAGCCAGTGCCCTCGCGACGATGAGGTCGTCCTCTCGCAGGACTCCGTCTTCGCGTTGCAGGAGGTTGAGGGCCCCGATCGTCTGGTTGCGCAGGCGGAGCGGTATGGTCACGAGTGTGGTGAACCCCGAGGCGAGTGCACTCCGGCGAAAGTCCTCCCATTCCGGTCCGAGCGCCGCGACCTCTGCGACCGAGATGGCAGCCGCGGTGTCGTACGTGGGATCGATGGGACTCTGAGATGCGAGAAGCAGCGCTTCGACGATGGTTCCGACTTCGCTCGTGGAGGCGACCAGCTCGAGCTCGCCGCCGCCGTCGGCCAGCAGCAATCCGGCAGCCGCGACCTCGAGTTGCTCCGCGCAGGTGTCGACGAGCCGTTGCATCAGCTCCACCACGTCGTAGTCATCGACGAGAGTGTCTGCCAGCTGGGTGAACGTGGTCAGAAGCCGTCGGTCGCGGTCGAGAGTCGTCATGAGTCCACCTCGATCGCGCCGGAGTCCTTCGAGAAGATCAGTCGACCGTCGAGCACATCATCTGCCACGGCCATCACATTGCGGTCCGTCGCGAATGCGTGGCTCTGCAACAGCAGCCGGGCATCATCAGCATCGATGTCGAGCTGCGCCAGGACCATGCCCGTGGCCTGGTGCACGCGTCGGCGTGAATAGGGCGAGAGTGCGCTCTCGGGCTCTTCGAGATCGGAGAGGCTACGTCGCAGCACATGTCTCGCCACGGCGGACGCGAGTGCACTGGCCTGCTCGGTCTGGGCGGCGTCGAAGGTCAAGGGCACGCTGGAGTACAGATCGACGGCGCCGAACCGGAGGTTTCCGATCGAGAGCGGGAACGCGAAGATCGACGCGATACTGCGCCGCCTGACCGCACGGCCGAACGCCGGCCATCGCTGCGCCCCTTGCTCTCCTCGCAGGTCCGGCTCCATGACGGGGCGGGCGGTGAGGAGTGCGTCCCAGCACGGACCCTCGCCGAGGTCGAACTGCAACTCGTCCAGCCATGCTGAAGAGCTGTCGGTCGCCGACACCGTCTGACTCCCCAGGAACCCGCCGAGGGTTGCCACCGAGGCACCGGTCACCGGCAGAACCGCCAGGAAGGAACGCGGCAGAGTGTTCACCTCGACGGCAGGATCGTCGAGGCGCGTCAACGCGATGCGCAACCCCTCATCCACGGTCACCACCTCTCCCCTTCACGCTAGTCCGGGGAGTCGGCCCGAGCAACGTCGAGGCCGGTGGCGCCTTCTCGTCGTCGAGGATCCTCTGGAACAGCACGTGATCCTGCCAGTGTCCGGCGATGCGGAGATAGCGCGGCGCGATGCCGATGCGCTCGAAGCCGTTCCCCGTGAGGACGCGCTGCGACGCGTGGTTGTGAAGCAGCGTCGCGGCCTGGATCCGATGCAGGCCCAGGTCATCCCGAGCGTACTGCACGATCGTCGCCACGGCGCGGGAGCCGAGGCCGCGACGGAGCTGGCCCGCGCCCACCCAGTAACCGAGGTCGGTGCTCCAGAAAGCGCCTCGGACGATGTTGTTGAGATTGGCCCGTCCGCGGATCTCGCCGTCCGCGGCCTCGATCACGAATCGCAGACTGCGGCCGGCATCCGCTTCGGCCTCACACTCACGCGCGTGGTGCTCCTGCCACTCCGCGGTGAAGAAGTCCTCGTCGCGTATCGGCTCCCAGGGAGCGAGGTGCTCGCGGTTGGCGCGGTAGGCGCTCGCGAGGGCGGCACCGTCACCGGATCGCACCGGTCGCAGCACGTGCTCGGCGTCGAGCTGGAACACTACTTCTTCGGTGCCAGCTGCTCGATGATCGCTTTGGCGACGTCCTGCATCGTGAGGCGACGGTCCATCGACGCCTTCTGGATCCAGCGGAACGCCTCGGGCTCGCTCAGACCCATCTTCTCGTTGAGAAGGCCCTTGGCGCGGTCGACGAGCTTGCGGGTCTCGAAGCGCTCGACCATGTCGGCGACCTCAGCCTCGAGGGTGATGATCTGCTCGTGACGGGCCAGCGCGATCTCGATCGCGGGGAGAAGGTCGTTCGGGGTGAACGGCTTCACGACGTACGCCAGGGCACCTGCCTCGCTCGCGCGCTCGACGAGCTCTTTCTGGCTGAAGGCGGTGAGAAGCACGACGGGCGCGATGTTGCCCTTGTGCAGTCTCTCGGCGGCGCTGATGCCGTCGAGCTGCGGCATCTTCACATCCATGATCACGAGATCGGGGCGCAGTTCGGTCGCCAGCTGCACCGCCGTCTCACCGTCGCCTGCCTCGCCGACGACGTCGAAGCCGTTGTCGCGGAGAATCTCGACGATGTCGAGGCGGATCAGCGATTCGTCCTCTGCGACGACGACGCGTCGGGGGGCGGATGCCGTGGGCTGCTCAGCCTGTTCTTGCTCGGTCACACATCCATCTTAGTGGAGAGGCCGCGGCGAACAGGCGGCACGTGGTGCGGGAACCGATGCCGCGCTCCCCTGCGCTAAAGTCGAAGACGCGACACACGAGCCGGCGTGGCGGAATGGCAGACGCGGAGCACTCAAAATGCTTTGTCCGAAAGGGCGTGTGGGTTCGAGTCCCACCGCCGGCACCCAGAGATGAGCGGCAGGGTCAGAACTCGTACTCGAGCCAGGGTCCATCCAGCGGAAGCGGGTCGATCTCGAAGCGCTCGAGTTCCTCGGCCGATCTTTCCACGACCTCGAAGCGAACAGGCACGCCCGGTGCGACCAGCAGCGAGATGGTGCCATGCCCGACCGTGCGGAAGTCGACAAAATCCGATCCCTCACGCATGGCCGCGACGATCTTCTGCTTGGTCTCGTCGACATCCTGGTTCGCGTCGAGCAGGAATGTCTGGCCGTCGAACCTGACTTTGTTCACCTTCACCATGGCTCCCGTTATCGCTTCCCGAGCAGGATCACCCCTTCCGGTCTACTTGGCTCAGAGGTCGGGGGATCTCGCCGAGCCTACCGTGCCCCCACGAACCGAGAGCTGGTTCTCCGGATTTGCAGGCGCCCACATGCTCGGTCGACCCGAGCGGAGTCGGCCCGTCATCTCACCCTGGGATCGAGCGCGGATCATGGCCGTACGTGCTCCTGTCACCGATTCGCCCCTCGAGGTCTCGCACGAGGTGCTCGACCTGGCGGGCCCGAGCCACCTCGCGCCCGGCGGCTGCCGCCTCTGCTCGCGTTCGGAAGGCATGGCCGATGACCTGCCCCCCACCCTCGATCCGATTCCACCAGGCCCCGCCCGGGTGGAAGGTCTCGACATCGCCTGCGGGCATGGCTCCTCCTTGGTTCAGGTATCTGTCTACGTTTCGGTGAGCGCTACTAAGAGGGGCTTGCCGAACGGCGCACGACGCCTGAGAATGACACCTCTCGCGGCCCAGCCTGGGGCCGTGAGAGGCACTACTGCGCCATCACCGCGAGCTCGGCGAGGAGGCGAGGGTGGGCGAGGATGCGGAAATGGCCGCCTGTGGCGAGGCGCACGTTCTTCGCACCCCTCAGGGCGCTCCCTTCGGGGATGTGAGGATCGAAGTCGGCGTAGACCGACACGATGCGTTCATTCACCGTCAGTTGCTGCGCCAGTCCGACGATCGAGGGGTCGTCCGGTGAGAGCGCACGCAGCGTCCGGACGGGAATACGGCGCGCGTAGCGCGATCCCCCGAACGGCGTCGCGATCGCCAGCATCGACCGTATGCGCGCGGCAGCGGGCCCCGTCATCGCCAGCTTCCCGGCGAGCCCCCCTTTACTGTGAGCCACGAGGATCACGTCCGTGAGGTTCTCGGTCTCGAGGTACCGCGTGATGGCGTCGGCGAGCTCCGCCACCGGATGCCGATTGCGATGGAGGCTGTCGACGATGTGGACCGGATGGCCGTGGTCGTGGATGAGAGCGATCAGCGGTTGCATGAACTTCCACGTCTCGTAGACGCCGGGGATGACGACGACCGGGGCGGCGGGGCCCGATGCGAACACCGTCGGGTCGATACGACCGAAGAACGCACGAAGTTGCCAGTACCCTGCATAGACGTAGTCGGACAGCCACCACCCCGCTGCCCGGAACACACGTATCACGGCGTGCCGAGCGTGGTCGAGGTCATCACGGGTTCGGGCGCGGAGCCGGGGTGCGCAGACGCCGTGTGGGACAAGATGGCGTCAGCGACGGCCAGCGGTGCCGATTCCTGAACCACGTGATGCCGACGGGGGACGTGCACGAGTCGCGCTGACCAGGCCGCAGCCGTCAGGCGACGGCACCAATCACGCCCGGCCACGGGATCCTTCTCGCCGCGGATCACCAGCAGCGGCACCTCCAGAGCCCTCACCCGCTGCTCGATCGGGTAGGCCAGCATGTGACGAACCTGGGTGAGATACCACCGCGGACCGCACCGGACATAGTCGCTGAAGACGATCGCGTTGATCCGGGGGGTCTCTCCGAGCGTGTCCATGGCGAGTGCGCGCACCTGCGCGGACAAGGTCCGATTCTCCTGGTCGACCACAGGACCGATCGCCACGACCGCCGCCACGACGCCGGGCAGTTGCGCCGCCGCCTCCACCACCCACTGCGCGCCCATCGAATGCCCGACGAGGACGACCCGAGCATCACCGAGGGTCGAGATGACCTCGGCGAGAGCGCGACCCATCCGCGGCACGTCCGGGTCGTAACCCGGCTTCGGCAGGCCACCGAACCCCGGCAGATCGATCGAGACGACACGGGCCGAGCGGGCCAGCACTCGGTGCAACCGGGCGAGGTATCGGTGTGACATGCCGATGCCATGGACGAGCACGATCGTCGGCGTTGTCGAAGCGGCGGGCCGCGGGCTCACGATCAGCCGGAACGCCAGCCCCTCGATGTCGATCTGTCGGCGCTCCGTGGTCATGCGAGAAAGCTACCGGGCCGGACCGGAAGCCGGCAGCGGGTTGACATGGGTCGCCAGCGCAGCGTGATGCGGACGAGCGAGAGGGAGCAGCCGTGCGGCCACTCCCCCTCGCGAAGCCGTGCGTTCAGAGACCTTCTTTGTAGACGGGAGCTGCGCCGTTGACGGCATCCCCGACCTTGTGAACGCGGATGTCATTCGTCGAACCGATGATTCCGGGAGGGGAACCGGAGATCACGACGACCTTGTCTCCCTCCGACGCCAGGCCGCTCTCGAGCAGGTACTCGTCGACCTGGTGGTACATCAGGTCGGTGTGCTGCACCATGTCGACGAGCGTCGAACGGATGCCCCAGGTCAGCGCCATACGACGACGGATGCCGGGTTCCGGCGTGAACGCGAGCATCGGGATGCGTGAGCGCAGACGCGACAGACGGCGAGCGGAGTCTCCGGACTGTGTGAAGACGCAGAGGAACTTGGCGTCGACGAATTCCGCGACCTCGAGAGCTGCGAGGGTGATCGCACCACCCTGCGTCTTCGGCTTCGTCGTCAGGGGCGCGATGCGCTCGAGGCCGTGCTCCTCGGTCGACTCGACGATGCGCGCCATCGTCTCGACGACCACGATGGGGTAGTCGCCGACGCTGGTCTCGCCCGAGAGCATGACCGCGTCCGCGCCGTCGAGCACGGCGTTCGCGACGTCGGAGGTCTCGGCCCGCGTCGGCACCGGGCTGTTGATCATCGACTCGAGCATCTGCGTGGCGACGATGACCGGCTTGGCGTTGCGGCGTGCGAGTTCGACGGCGCGCTTCTGCACGATCGGCACCGCTTCCAGCGGCAGCTCGACCCCGAGGTCGCCGCGGGCGACCATGATGCCGTCGAACGCGTCGACGATCTCCTCGAGCGCATCGACGGCCTGAGGCTTCTCCACCTTGGCGATGACCGGGATCTTCACGCCCTCTTCGGCCATGATCTCGTGCACCCGCACCACATCGGCGGCATTGCGGACGAACGACAGCGCGATGATGTCCGCTCCGATGCGCAGACCCCACCGCAGATCGTCCTCGTCCTTCTCGCTCAGTGCGGGGACGTTGACGGCGACACCGGGCAGGTTGATGCCCTTGTTGTTCGAGACGGCGCCCGCGACGACGACGCGGGTCGTCACGGTGACGCCGTCGGAATCGACGACCTCGACCTTGACCTTGCCGTCGTCGATGAGCAGGAAATCGCCCGCCTTTACGTCCTGCGGCAGACCCTTGAAGGTCGTGCCGCAGATCTCTCGGTTGCCGACGATGTCTTCGGTCGTGATCTTGAAGATGTCGCCGACCGCGAGCTCGTACGGGCCGCCCTCGAACTTGCCGAGGCGGATCTTCGGCCCCTGCAGGTCGACGAGCACGGCGACGGCGCGACCGGAGTCTTCTGCGGCACGACGGACGTTCGCGTAGTTGTTCTCGTGCACGGAGTAGTCTCCGTGGCTCAGGTTGAGGCGGGCGACATCGACACCGGCGTCGATCAGCGCGCGCACGGTGTCATAGGTGGATGTGGCAGGGCCCAGGGTGGCGACGATTTTCGCGCGTCTCAACAGATACTCCAGAGTAGAGGGGGATGACAGAACAGGCGACGGTGCCGCGGCTCAGCCTACGCGGGCTGAAGGCCGATCGCGACATCGCTCGGGCGCACCGGCGCCGGCAGCACCGTCTCGCCCATGAGGTACCGGTCGACACTCGCGGCCGCGGCTCGACCTTCGGCGATGGCCCAGACGATGAGCGACTGGCCGCGACCGGCGTCGCCCGCCACGAAGACTCCGGGCAGCGTCGACTCGTAGGAAGAGTCGCGCTGGAAAGCGCCGCGATCGGTCACCTGCGGACGCGTGTCCTCGGTGAAGCCATCCTGCTCGGGACCGGTGAATCCCATCGCGATGAGCACGAGATCGGCGGGGATCTCTCGCTCGGTGCCGCTCTTGGGCACCCGGCGACCGTCGACGTACTCGGTCTCAGCGACCCGCAGCGCACGCAGCTCTCCGACCTCGTTGCCCAGGAACTCGACGGTCGATGCGAGGAACACCCGCTCGCCGCCCTCTTCATGGGCGGACTGCACCTCGAAGAGCGTCGGCATCGTCGGCCACGGCTGGTGATCCGGACGGGCCGTCGCCGGCTGGCTGCCGATCGCGAGGTTGGTGACGCTGAGCGCCCCCTGGCGGTGCGCGGTTCCGATGCAGTCGGCACCGGTGTCGCCGCCGCCGATCACGATGACGTGCTTGCCTTCGGCGGTGATCTGCTCGGGCACCTTGTCGCCGGCGACCGCGTGGTTCGACTCCACGAGGTACTCCATCGCGAAGTGGACTCCGGCGAGGTCACGGCCGGGGATCGGCAGATCGCGCGGCACGGTGGCGCCGGTGGCGATGACCACGGCGTCGTAGCGAGCCCGAAGATCCGCCCACGAGATGTCCTTGCCGATCTCGACGCCGGCGCGGAAACGGGTGCCCTCCTCCTGCATCTGGCGAAGGCGCGACTCGAGGTGGGACTTCTCCATCTTGAAGTCCGGGATGCCGTAGCGCAGCAGCCCGCCGATGCGGTCGTCCCGCTCGAAGACGGCGACGGTGTGGCCGGCGCGGGTGAGCTGCTGGGCAGCGGCGAGACCGGCAGGCCCGGAGCCCACGACGGCCACGGTCTTCCCGGTCAGACGTGCCGGCGGCTGCGCCTCGACCCAGCCCTTCGCGAACGCCTCGTCGATGATCGAGACCTCGACCTGCTTGATAGTGACGGCGGGCTGGTTGATGCTCAGCACGCAGGCGCTCTCGCAGGGAGCGGGGCACAGTCGACCGGTGAACTCGGGGAAGTTGTTGGTGGCGTGCAGACGCTCGATCGCCGCGCGTCCCTCACCCCGCCAGGTGAGGTCGTTCCACTCCGGGATGAGGTTGCCGAGCGGGCAGCCCGAGTGACAGAACGGCACGCCGCAGTCCATGCAGCGGCCGGCCTGACGCCGCAGCACCGCCTGGTCCCCCGGCTGGTACACCTCTTTCCAGTCCATGATGCGCACCGGCACCGGACGGCGGGCGGGAAGCTCACGTTCCGTGACCTTCAGAAAACCTTTGGGATCAGCCACCGGTCACCTCCAGGATGCGGTTCCACACGATGTCGCCGTCGGGGTCGATTCCCGCGGCCTCGGCCTCTTCACGCATGCTCCGCACGGCGGCGAAGTCACGGGGAAGCACCTTCACGAACTCCGATGCGCTCGCATCGAAGCCTTCCAGGATCTCGGCCGCCAGCGGAGACGCCGTGCGCTCCACATGCGCGACGAGGAGACTGCGCAGCACCTCGAGGTCGGCGCGATCGAGCGGCTCGAGCAGCAGCTCTCCGCTCTCGAGGGCCTGGGCGTTGACCTTCTCGCTGCCGAGCGCTCGAACGTACGCCACTCCCCCGGACATACCGGCGCCGAGGTTGCGTCCGGTCGGGCCGAGGATGACGGCGAGGCCGCCGGTCATGTACTCGAGGGCGTGGTCTCCGACGCCCTCGACGACAGCGGTCGCGCCGGAGTTTCGCACGAGGAACCGCTCGCCGACGACACCGGAGATGAACATCGTCCCCGAGGTCGCGCCGTAGCCGATCACGTTGCCGGCGATGACGTTCTCGTGCGGAGCGATCGCAGAGCCGCGCGGCGGCCGGATCGTGATGTCGCCGCCGGAGAGACCCTTGCCGACGTAGTCGTTCGCATCGCCCTCGAGACGCAGCACGATGCCGGGCGGCAGGAACGCGCCGAGCGATTGCCCGGCCGTGCCGTGCAGCGTGACATCGATCGTCTCCGGAGCGAGCCCGGCCGCACCGTGCCGGGCCGTCACCTGGTGCCCCAGCATGGTGCCGACGGCGCGCTCGGTGTTGCTGATCGGCAGCTCGACGACGACGGGCTCGCCGTTGAGGAGTGCGTCCTTGGCGATGTCGATGAGTTGCACGTCGAAGTGCTTGTCGAGCTCGTGGTCCTGAGCTCGCCCGCTGCGGCGCGGCTCGCCGGCCGGGAATGCCGGGCCCTCGAGCACGGGGCTGAGATCCAGTCCCTCCGCCTTCCAGTGCTCGATCGCCTCGTCGACCTCGATGAGCTCGGCCCGCCCGATGATCTCATCGAGCGACCGGAAACCGAGCTCGGCGAGCAGCTCGCGTACCTCTTCGGCGATGAACTCCATGAAGTTCACCACGAACTCGGGCTTGCCGGTGAAGCGCTCGCGCAGCACCGGGTTCTGCGTGGCGACGCCGACCGGGCAGGTGTCGAGGTGGCAGACGCGCATCATGATGCACCCGCTGACGACGAGCGGCGCCGTGGCGAAGCCGAACTCCTCGGCCCCGAGCAGGGCGCCGATGATGACATCACGACCGGTCCTGAGCTGACCGTCCACCTGCACGACGACGCGGTCCCGCATGCCGTTGAGCATCAGCGTCTGCTGTGTCTCGGCGAGCCCGAGCTCCCACGGGGTCCCGGCGTGCTTGAGCGAGTTGAGAGGGCTGGCGCCGGTGCCGCCGTCGTGGCCGGAGACGAGGATGACGTCACTGAGCGCCTTCGCGACGCCGGCCGACACCGCGCCGATGCCCGACTGGCTGACGAGCTTGGTGTGGATGCGTGCCTCGGGGTTCGCGCGCTTCAGGTCGAAGATGAGCTGCTTGAGATCTTCGATCGAATAGATGTCGTGGTGCGGGGGCGGCGAGATGAGGCCGACTCCCGCGGTCGCGTGCCGCGTGCGGGCCACCCACGGGTAGACCTTGGCCGGGGGCAGCTGGCCGCCCTCCCCTGGCTTCGCGCCCTGAGCGAGCTTGATCTGGATGTCATCCGCCTCGGTGAGGTACAGGCTCGTCACGCCGAAGCGCCCGGAGGCGACCTGCTTGATCGAACTGCGCCGCTCGGGGTCCAGCAGGCGATCGGTGTCCTCCCCGCCCTCTCCGGTGTTCGACTTTCCGCCGATCCGGTTCATGGCGATGGCGAGCGTCTCGTGCGCTTCCTTCGAGATCGATCCGTAGCTCATCGCCCCGGTCGAGAAGCGCTTCACGATCGCGGAGACCGGCTCGACCTCGTCCAGCGGCACTGGCTTGCGCGTTCCGGTGCGCAGTTTGAAGAGCCCGCGCAGAGTCTTGAGCTCTGCGGCCTGGTCGTCGACGAGCTTGGTGTACTCGCGGAAGATGTCATAGCGACGGGTACGCGTCGAGTGCTGCAGGCGGAAGACGGTCTCCGGGTTGAACAGGTGAGGAGAGCCGTCGCGGCGCCACTGGTACTCGCCACCGGTCCACAGCCTCTCGTGAGCACGGGCGGCGGCATCCTCGGGGTAGGCGTAATCGTGGCGCGCCTGGTTCTCCGCGAAGATGTCTTCGATCCCGATACCGCCGAGCTTCGACTCGGTGCGGGTGAAGTAGGCGTCGATGAGTTCCTGACTGAGGCCGACGGCCTCGAACACCTGCGCACCGGCGTAGGAGGACACCGTCGAGATGCCCATCTTCGACATGATCTTCAGGACGCCCTTGCCGAGGGCGTAGATGAGATTGCGGACGGCCTTCTCGGGGGTGATGCCCGTGATGTACCCGGTGCGCACGAGGTGCTCCACCGTCTCCATCGCGAGGTACGGGTTGACCGCAGACGCCCCGTAGCCGATCAGCGTGGCGACGTGGTGCACTTCGCGGACGTCGCCGGCCTCGACGATCAGACCCACCTTCATCCGGTTCTCGCGACGGATGAGGTGATGGTGCACGGCCGAGACCATCAGCAGCGACGGGATGGGAGTGAGGTCCTTGTTGGAGTCACGGTCGGAGAGGATGATGAACTCCGCCCCGTTCTCGATGGCCTCATCGACCTCGGCGCACATCTCCGTGAGGCGCTCCTCGAGCGTCTGAGGACCGGCGTCGAAGTGGTACAGCCCGCGGATGGTCACGCTCGAGCGGTCCGGCAGGGCCTTGTCGATGTGCCGGATCTTGGCGAGTTCGTCGTTGTCGATGACCGGGAAGTCGAGAGACACCGTCCTGGTGTGCTCCGGCCCCCACGAGAGCAGGTTCCGCTCCGGGCCGAGACCGAGCTTCAGGCTGGTGACGACCTCCTCGCGGATCGAGTCCAGCGGAGGGTTGGTCACCTGCGCGAACTGCTGCGTGAAGTAGTCGAAGAGCAGACGCGGACGCTTGCTCAGCACCGCGATGGGCGTGTCGGATCCCATCGCGCCGAGGGGCTCGACACCGTTCTGTCCCATCGGGGTGAGAAGGATGCGCACCTCCTCCTCGGTGTAGCCGAAGGTGCGCTGGCGGCGCGTGATCGACGCAGGCGGATGCACGATGTGCTCGCGCTCGGGCAGTTCCGCCAGACGCACGGCGCCGGCATCCAGCCATTCCTGCCACGGGTGGAGGGTGGCGAGGTCGTGCTTGATCTCCTCGTCCTCGACGATGCGGCCCTGTGCGGTGTCGACGAGGAACATCTTGCCGGGCTGAAGCCGGCCGCGGCGCTTGATCCGGTCCGGCTCGAAGGTGAGCACGCCGGTCTCCGAGCCGATCACGACGAGGCCGTCGGTGGTCTCTGTCCAGCGGCCGGGGCGGAGCCCGTTGCGGTCGAGCGTGGCACCGACGAGAGTCCCGTCGGTGAAGATGAGAGCTGCCGGCCCGTCCCACGGCTCCATCTGGTTCGAGTGGTACTCGTAGAACGCGCGAAGCTCCGGCGAGAGGTCGGCCTGCTTCTCGTAGGCCTCCGGCACCATCATCATGATCGCGTGCGGCAGAGTGCGGCCGGTGAGAGTGAGCAGCTCGAGCACCTCGTCGAACGACGCCGAGTCGCTCGCACCGTCGGTGCAGATGGGCAGCAGCGGCGAGATGTCGCCGAGCAGTTCGGACTCGAGCTGGGACTGCCGCGCCCGCATCCAGTTGCGGTTGCCGCCGACGGTGTTGATCTCGCCGTTGTGGGCGAGCATGCGCAGGGGCTGCGCGAGCGGCCACGAGGGGAAAGTGTTCGTCGAGTATCGGGAGTGGACCACGGCGAGCTCTGACGCGAACCGCTCGTCCTGCAGGTCGGGGTAGAACGGCTCCAGCTGGAGCGTGGTCACCATGCCCTTGTAGCCGAGGGTGCGGCTGGAGAGCGTGACGAAGTAGGCGCCCAGCTCGTGCCCTGCGCGCTTGCGCAGCCGATACGCGACGCGATCGAGGGCGATGCCCGAAAGCGGCGCCTCCTCGAGCGTCGAACCGCCCGCGCTCACGAAGAGCTGCTCGAAGGCAGGACGAGCCTCATCGGCCAGCTTGCCCAGATGCTCGTTGACGGTGGGCACCTCACGCCAGCCGAGCACCCGCAGCCCCTCGGAGCGTGCGATCTGCTCGATCCCCGCCTTCTGCTGGCGACGCTGGCCCGAGTCACGAGGAAGGAACGCGAGGCCCGCGGCGTACTCCCCGACCGGCGGCAGCTCGAACGTCGTCGCGGCACGGAGGAACTCGTCCGGCATCTGGGTGAGGATGCCGGCGCCGTCACCGGTTCCGGCATCCGACCCGATCGCGCCGCGGTGCTCGAGGTTGCGAAGCGCCTCGAGCGCCAGCGAGATGATGTCGTGGCCTGCCTGCCCGCGGAGCGTCGCGACCATGGCCAGGCCGCACGCGTCCTTCTCGAACGCCGGGTTGTACATGCCCTGCTTGGCCGGGAACCCCATGCCGGTGGGCGTGCGGAGGTCGCTGGATTCCATGCGGTACCGTCCTCAGATCTTCAAATGACCCGGGGACGTCATTGGCCGGGTGGATGCTTGGGTCCTCACGGACCTGGCGGCTATCGGGTGCCGTCCGCGTCCGTGGGAGCGGTGCTTGTGGCGGTGGCTCCTGCGGTGACTTCTTCGGAGGGAGGCTCGCTCACGTCCACGAAATCGGAGGGATTGTCTTGCGATTGTACATCAGCGTCGACATCCTTCCGCCCGCGACCGGGCATGTACGGCGAAGGCTCGAGACCGGGGTGCCGGCGCCGCTGGACGATCAGGATCACGAGGCCGACGATGACGCCGACGATCGCCGCCCACACGTTGGTGCGCAGCCCCAGGATGATCTCGCTCGGATCGATCCGGATCGACTCCCAGACGATGCGGCCGGCGCTGTACCAGATCAGGTAGATCGCGAACAGCCGGCCCCACTGGAAGAACAGCTTGCGGCTCAGCCACAGCAGCAGCACGACGCCGAGGCCGTTCCAGAGCACCTCGTACAGGAATGTGGGGTGGAAGAGCGTGCCCTCGGCGAGCCCCGGCGGGAAGGCCGGGTTGTCGGCCGGGATCTCCAGCCCCCACGGCAGGTCTGTGGGAAGACCGTAGAGCTCCTTGTTGAACCAGTTGCCGAAGCGTCCCATCGCCTGCGCCAGCAACAGACCGGGGGCGAGTGCGTCGGCGAAGGTCCAGAAGCGGATGCCGGTCCAGCGGCATCCGAGATACGCACCGACGGCGCCGCCGATGAGCGCGCCGAAGATGGCGATCCCGCCCTCCCAGATCGCCCACACCGATCCGGGTTCGAACGGATTCCAGGTGTTGTGGCCTTCGCCGAAGTAGTCGCTCGGGTGCGTGAGCACATGGAAGATCCGCGCACCGATGATCGCGAGCGGCACCGCGAGGATCGAGATGTCGATGACGACCCACGGCTCCGCGCCGCGCTTGGTCAGTCGGTGATTCGTCAGGAAGACGGCGGCGATGATGCCGGCGATGATGCACAGCGCGTAGAAGTGGATGCGGATCGGGCCCAGGTCGAGGTAGGCGACCGGCGGACTCGGAATACTGGCGAGCACGCCGTTGACGGTGCTGTGGAGCGCGAGGGACATGAGTGCGATTCTAGTTCTCGGTGTCGGGGCGCGCGGACGTCGTGCCGGCGGCCAGGGTTCTGGTGACCTCGGCGAGGGCGGGCAGGCCCCCGTCGCGGAGGGCGCGGACGAGTGCCGTGCCGACGATCGCGCCGTCGGCGTACTCCCCCACGGCGGCGATCTGATCGGCGGTGGAGATTCCGATGCCGACGCACGCACGCTGTGCGCCGTGCTCCCTGAGCCGGGCGACGAGCGTGCGTGCCGCTCGGTCGAGGGCAGCGCGTTCTCCGGTGATGCCCATGGTCGAGACCGTGTAGACGAATCCGGTCGAGGCGGCCACGATCAGGTCGAGCCGATCGTCGGTGGAGGTGGGAGCCGCCAGGAAGATGCGGTCGAGGCCTGTCCGCGTGCTCGCGGCGATCCAGTCGGATGCCGCCTCCGGAGTGATGTCGGGCGTGATGAGTCCGGCACCGCCCGCGGCGAGCAGGTCATCCGCGTACCGCTCGACGCCGTACTGCAGAACCGGGTTCCAGTACGTCATCACGACGACGGGGACGTCGGTGGCGGCCGTGATCGCACGCAGCGCCGTGAAGAGGTCCTGCGTCCGGTAGCCGGCGGCGAGTGCTGCCCGGGTGGCCTCCTGGATGATGGCGCCGTCCATCACCGGGTCGCTGTAGGGCGGCCCGAGTTCGATGACGTCGACGCCGTTCTCAGCGAGGGTGACAGCGGCCCGGATGCTCGTCTCGAGGTCGGGGAACCCGACCGGAAGATAGCCGACGAACGCGGTACGCCCGGCGTCGTGCGCCTTCTGGATCGCCTGCTCGACTCGGCTCATGAGGCGACCTCGGCTCGCTCGGCCGCCTCTGCGGCTTCGGCCTCCTGTGCCGCTTCCGCCGCCGACTCGTCGTAGAGGTGGAAGTAGCGCGCAGCGGTGTCCATGTCTTTGTCGCCCCGTCCGGAGAGGCAGACCGCGATGACGGCCTCTTCGCCCAGCTCCCGACCGAGGCGGATCGCGCCGGCCAACGCGTGCGCCGACTCGATCGCCGGGATGATGCCCTCGGTGCGGCTGAGCAGGCGAAGCGCCTGCATGGCCTCGTCGTCGGTGGCGGGGATGTACTCGGCCCGACCGATGTCGGACAGCCAGGAGTGCTCGGGGCCGACGCCCGGATAGTCGAGCCCGGCCGAGATCGAGTGGGACTCGACGGTCTGCCCGTCCTCGTCCTGCAGCACGTACGTCCGGGCACCGTGCAGGACGCCGGGTCGGCCGCGCTCGATCGACGCGGCATGCTGCGCGGTGTCGACGCCGTCGCCCGCGGCCTCCACACCGAAGAGCTTCACGCCTTCGTCGTCGAGGAAGGCGTCGAACATGCCGATCGCGTTCGATCCGCCGCCGACGCACGCGACGACCGCATCCGGAAGCCTGCCGACCACGTCGAGCAGCTGCTGCCGCGCCTCCTCGCCGATGATCTTCTGGAAATCACGCACCATCGCCGGGAAGGGGTGAGGGCCTGCTGCCGTGCCGAAGATGTAGTTGGTCGTGGCCACCGAGGCGACCCAGTCGCGGTACGCGTCGTTGATGGCATCCTTCAGGGTGCGCGATCCGGTGATCACCGGCACCACCTCAGCGCCCAGCAGGCGCATACGGGCGACATTGAGCGCCTGGCGCTCGGTATCGACCTCACCCATGTAGATGGTGCATTCGAGACCGAACAAGGCAGCGGCGGTGGCGGTGGCGACGCCGTGTTGGCCCGCCCCGGTCTCGGCGATCACACGGCTCTTCCCGAGGCGTCTGGTCAGCAGCGCCTGACCCAGGACGTTGTTGATCTTGTGGGAACCCGTGTGGTTGAGGTCCTCCCGCTTGACGAAGACGCGCGCGCCGCCGGCGTGCTGGGCGAACCGCTGCACCTCGGTGAGCGGCGAAGGACGACCCGCGTAGGAACTGAGGAGACCGGCGAGCTCGTCGCGGAAAGCGGGATCGGCGATGGCGGCCGTGTACGCCGCGGTGAGCTCGTCGATCGCGGCGATGAGTGATTCGGGCATGTACCGCCCGCCGTACGATCCGAAGAACGGACCGTGCTGATCGCGCAGGCTCATCCCACCTCCAGGAAGCTCTTCAGGGTCGCGACGGGATCGCCGGTGACGAGCGCCTCACCGATGAGGACGACATCGGCCCCGGCGGCCCGGTAGTGCGCGACGTCGTCCGGGGTCAGCACAGCGGATTCCGCGATCTTGACGGCCGAATCGGGGATCCGTTCGGCGAGACGCCCGAAGAGATCCCGGTCGAGCTCGAGGGTCTTCAGATCGCGAGCGTTGACGCCGATGAGCGGCGCGCCCAGGTCGATCGCCTGCTCGAGCTCATCGGCGGAGTGCGTCTCGACGAGCGGAGTCATACCGAGCTGCTGGATGAGCGTGAACAGCTCGCGCAGCACCGATGCGTCGAGCCCTGCGACGATGAGCAGCACGAGATCGGCACCTGCAGCACGCGCCTCGAACACCTGGTAGGGCGTTGCGATGAAGTCCTTGCGGAGCACCGGCACCGAGACGCGCGCGGTGACCGCCTCAAGATCGGCGAGGCTGCCGCCGAATCGGCGTTCTTCGGTGAGCACGCTGATGGCCGAGGCGCCACCGGTCTCGTAGAGGGACGCCTGCAGCGCAGGATCGGGGATGTCGGCCAGGGCTCCGCGCGAGGGGCTCGCGCGCTTGACCTCCGCGATGATCTTCACGCGCTCCGTCGGCGCCAACGCGGCGACGGCATCCTTCGCGGCGGGCCGCGCCAGAGCTGCGCGCTCGATCTCGGCGAGCGGGCGCTCGATGGCTCGCCGCTCGGCGTCTGCGACAGCGCCGGCCGTCAGGTCGGCGAGAACCACTAGTGCGCCTTCGGCGAGTACTTGGGACCCTTCACGCCATAGCCAGCCTTGGCCAGGACCCATCCGACGATCGCACCGATGATGATGATCCCGACGGAGGCCCAGACGAGCACCGGCTGCTCGAAGCAGAACGCGACCGTGCCGGCGGTGAAGCCGACGAGCATGATCACCACGGCAGTCCAGGCCGCAGGCGAGTGTCCGTGGCCGGGATCGGCGATCGGGTTGGTCATGTTCTCCTCCGGGGGACGACGTGCGGGGTCGCGATCAGTCTATCGGTGTCATCGTGTGGGGTCGGTTCCGCGCGACAGGTCGTCCCAGGATTCGACAGCGTCGACGGCGCCGTCACCGCGTTCTCCGGTGGCGATGTCGGCGTCGGTGCGGTAGCGGCGCCCTCCGGCCTTCCACCCACGCCAGGTCAGCAGCACGAGTACAGCCGTCGCGAGCAGCAGCACCCATCCGGCCAGCGCGAGCGCGGGCCAGGCGGTGGGTGTGACGGCTCCGATGACGTCGGTCAGAGCATCGCCCCCGGCCAGTCCGGTCTTGTCGGTGACGGTGGATGACACCGCGCTGACGGGGCGCGCGATGAAGAGCTGCAGGCTCGACCACCCGAGGAGGACGGCCGCTGCCCCCGCGAGCACCGCGAACACCAGGCGCACGATCGGCGCCGCGATCGACAGGGCAGCGCCGAGCGCGAGCACCGCGAGACTGAGCGGGGCGAGCAGCGGCAGAGCGGCGGCCCCCGCTACTGCGATCGCCTCCCCCGCATCAGCTCGGTCGACGACGAGCCAGGTCTGCGTGGAGGAGATGATCCCGACGGCCCCGGCCAGGAGGAACCCGGACACGGCGAGCGAGCGACCGCGGCGCGCGATGCTCATACGTCGCCTGAGCCCGGTACCGCTTCGAGGTCAGTGGTGTCGAAGCAGGTGTGCGTGCCGGTGTGGCAGGCGGGGCCGGTCTGCTCGACCAGGAGCAGGATGGCGTCGCCGTCGCAGTCCAGCCGAGCCTCGCGGACGGTCTGGATGTGGCCGGACGTGTCGCCCTTGCGCCAGTACTCCTGGCGCGAGCGCGACCAGTATGTGGCCCGGCCGGAGGTGAGCGTGCGCCGCAGCGCCTCATCGTCGACCCAGGCGAGCATGAGCACCTCACGGCTGTCCCACTGCTGGACGATCACGGGAGCGAGTCCGTCGCCGTTCCATGCGACCTGAGCGATCCGCGTCTCGAGATCCGTCATCGCACCAGCACTCCCTCTGCCCGCATCGCCTGTTTGACCTCACCGACGGTGAGGGCCCCGGTGTGGAACACGCTCGCCGCGAGCACCGCGTCGGCGCCCGCCTTGATCGCCGGGGCGAAGTCGCCGACCTTTCCCGCACCGCCGGAGGCGATCACCGGCACCGGCGTCGCTTCGCGCATCAGGCGGACGAGCTCGAGATCGAAACCGTCGCGCGTGCCGTCGGCGTCGATCGAGTTCACCAGCAGCTCCCCGGCGCCGCGTTCGGTGGCTTCCCTCGCCCACTCGACGGCATCGAGCGAGGTCTGGGTCCGGCCGCCGTGCGTGGTGACGACGAAGCCGGACGTGGTGCCCTCGGCGCGCTTGACGTCGAGCGAGAGGACCAGCACCTGTGCGCCGAAGCGATCAGCGATCTCCCCGAGGAGGTCAGGACGTGCGATCGCGGCGGAATTCACGCCGACCTTGTCGGCCCCGACCGAGAGCAGCCGTGCCACGTCGTCGACCGTGCGCACTCCCCCGCCGACGGTGAGGGGAACGAAGACCTGCTCAGCCGTGCGCTGCACCACGTCGTACGTCGTGGCTCTGGCATCGACCGTCGCGGTGACGTCGAGGAACGTGATCTCGTCCGCACCCTGGGCGGCATAGTGCCGGGCGAGCTCGACCGGGTCACCCATGTCGCGCAGATTCTCGAAGTTCACTCCCTTGACGACGCGACCGTCAGCCACGTCGAGGCACGGGATGACGCGCCGTGCGAGTGCCATCAGAGCCTCGCGGCGTGGATCGCGGTGACCAGTATCGCGCGAGCGCCGATCGCGTAGAGGGCGTCCATCACCTGATTGACGCCCTTGCTGGGGATCATCACCCGCACGGCCACCCAGGCGGGATCACGCAGCGGTGAGATCGTCGGCGACTCGCGGCCAGGGGCGACGGCGACGGCCTGGTCGACGAGGTCGGCGGGGAGGTCGTAGTCCAGCAGGACGAAGCGCCGGGCGACCATGACTCCGCGCAGACGCCGGAGCAGCGTCTCGGTGCCCTCGGCGTCTCCGGGGCGGCTGATGAGCACGGCCTCGGACTCCAGGATCACCGGTCCGAAGATGTCGAGGCCCGCCTGACGGAGCGTCGTTCCGGTCGAGACCACATCGGCCACGGCATCCGCCACCCCCAGCCGCACGGCGGACTCGACCGCGCCGTCCAGCTGCACGAGCTCGGCGTCGATCCCGCGCTCGCGCAGGAAGGTTCCGACCAGCCCAGGGTAGGCGGACGCGACGCGCACACCGGCAAGGTCCTCGACGGACGTGAAGCGTCCGGGAGGGCCCGCGAAGCGGAACGTCGAGCCGCCGAAGCCGAGGGATTCGATCTCTCGCGCCTGCTGGGGAACGTCACGCAGCAGGTCGCGCCCCGTGATGCCGACGTCCAGAGCGCCCGACGCGACGTACGTGGCGATGTCTCGGGGGCGCAGGAAGAAGAACTCGACGTCGTTCTCGGCGTCGATGAGGTGAAGCGTCTTGGGGTCGCGTCGCCCGGCGTAGCCGGCCTCGGCGAGCATCTCGGCGGCGGTCTCGGACAGAGACCCCTTGTTGGGAACGGCGATGCGCAGCATGGGATGGGCTTTCAGATGGGAGGGGTCGGAACGGGGCGCATCACAGATGTCGGTACACGTCCTGCAGCGTCAGGCCCTTGGCGAGCATCATGACCTGCAGGTGGTACAGCAGCTGTGAGATCTCCTCGCCCGCCGCATCGTTCGACTCGTACTCGGACGCCATCCAGACCTCGGCGGCCTCTTCGACGATCTTCTTGCCGATGGCGTGCACGCCGGCATCGAGCTCGGCGACCGTGCCCGAGCCCTCCGGGCGGGTCTCGGCCTTGGCGCTGAGCTCGGCGAACAGCTCGTCGAAAGTCTTCACGATTCCAGGCTAGCGGCTCGTGCCCGGTCCCTGAGCCGGGTGACGGCGGCCTCGACATCGTCTGCGCCGTACACGGCGGAACCGGCGACGAAGGTGTCGGCACCGGCAGCCGCGGCCTGCTCGATGGTGCTGTCGGAGATGCCGCCGTCGACCTGCAACCACACCGTCGATCCGCGGCGGCGGACCTCATCGGTGAGAGCCCGCAGCTTGGGCATCGTCTCCGACATGAAACCCTGGCCACCGAAACCGGGCTCGACCGTCATCACGAGGATCTGATCGAACTCGTCGAGCACCTCGTAGAGTCCCTCGACCGGCGTGTCGGGCTTCACCGCCACACCGGCGCGAGCGCCGATGTCTCTCAGCCGTCGGGCGAGGGCGATCGGATCCGCCGCGGCCTCGAGGTGGAAAGTGACGCTCGCGGCCCCGATCTCCGCGTAGCCGGGAGCCCACTCGTCGGGATCGGTGATCATCAGGTGCACATCGAGCGGGATGGGGCTGGTCTGCTGGATCCGCTCCACCATCTGCGGTCCGAACGTGAGATTCGGCACGAAGTGGTTGTCCATCACATCGACGTGGACGAAGTCGGCGGTCGCGATGCGCGCGAGATCGCGCTGCATGTTGACGAAGTCGGCGGCGAGGATGCTGGGATTGATGCGGGGTGCGCTGGGAAGATCCACGCGTCTATTCTCCCTGCTCTGGCACGGCACCCGCTGACGTGCGCTGAAGCAGTGCCAGGAACATCGCGTCCGTGCCGTGACGGTGGGGCCACAGCTGCACCGATCCACCGTCCTCGTCGGAGTCGTCGCCCGCAAGATCGATGGCCGACGTGGCGACATCGGCCATCACCGCCCTCGCGTCGAGCCGACGGACATCGGCGCGGCCGCGGAGGACCTCCCGCACGACACCGGATGTCTCGGCGAGATGCGGCGAACAGGTGACATACGCCACGATCCCGCCCGGAGCCAGCGCGTCGATCGCCGCGGCGAGAAGCTCCTCCTGCAGCGGCACGAGCTCGGCGACATCCGCCGGCGTCTTGCGCCAGCGGGCCTCGGGGCGCCTGCGGAGAGCTCCGAGACCCGTGCACGGCGCATCGACCAGGATGCGGTCGTACTGCCCGTTCCTCGATCGCGCCAGCACCCGGCCGTCCTCCTCGTGCACCGGAACGTTCCCCGGTACCGCGCGCAGCGCGTTGCGCACGAGCCGTGCCCTGGTCGGCACCACCTCGTTCGCCTCGAGAACGGCGCCGTGCTGCGCGGCGATCGCGGCGAGCAGGGCGGTCTTGCCGCCGGGGCCCGCACACAGGTCGAGCCAGCGCTCCCCCGCGCGGATCGGCGCAGCCTCCGCGAGAGCGAGTGCCACCAGCTGGGATCCCTCGTCCTGCACGCGGATCCGCCCGCCGGAGCCGGCGACGACACGGTGCGGATCGCCACCGGGAGAACCGAAGGCGGTCGGGGCGTACGGGCGCGCAGGCTCGGACCTCTCGGCGAGGCCGGGCAGGGCGGCGAGCGTCACCTCGGGCGAGGCGTTGTCGGCATCGAGCAGAGCTTCCAGCTCGTCGGCGCGCTCCTCTGCGGCGAGAGCTCGACGCAGCGCACGGATGATCCACACCGGGTGGGCGCTGCGGAGGGCGAGCCGTTCGTCGTCCGACCGTGCCGCCTGCTCGATCCGCTCCTGCCACTCCTCGGGCGTCTCCCGGGTGATCCGGCGCAGTACCGCGTTCGCGAAGCTCGCGGCACCTCGGCTCTGCGCTGCCCCGACGATGGTGACCGACTCGTTCACCGCGGCATGGGGCGCGACGCGGGTGGAGAGCAGCTGATGAACGGCGAGCCGCAGCGCGTCGAGCACCGCAGGATCGATCGCGCTGGTGTCGCGGTCGGCTGCGGCCGAGATGACCGCGTCGTAGGTGCCGAGACGCCGGAGTGTGCCGTAGGTCAATTCGGTCGCGAGCGCCGCGTCCTGCGGCGACAGTCCCGCATCGGCGATCGCCTGCGGAAGCACCAGGTTGGCATAGGCGTCGGACTCGGTGACCGCGCGCAGCACGTCGTACGCGACGCGGCGGGCGGGCTGCACGCCGCGGGCGGTCGGCCGGTCCCGGTTCGCGCCCCCGTCGCGCGACGCGCCCCGGCGTGCCGGCCGCTGCGGGCCGCTCACGAGCCCGCTCGCAGACCCTCGGTGCCCCGGAGACCTCGCCACCAGTCCACCGCGCTCATCGCGGCCTTCCCCGCTGGCTGGACGCGGGTCACGGCGAGCGGCGAGGTGGAGGTGCCGATCAGCAGCTCGCCCTTGGTCTGAGCGATGGCGCCCGGTGCGAGAGCATCGGCGCCCGCAGACGGTGCCGCTTCCAGGATCTTCACCCGCTGGCCGCCGAACGTCGTGTGCGCCCCCGGCTCGGGCGTGACGCCACGGAATCTCGCATAGACGGCGCTCAGCGGCTCCGACCAGTCCAGGCGCCCGTCGTCCAGCGTGAGCTTCGGAGCGAGCGTCACCTCTCCGCTCTGCGCCGAGGCGCGTGCGTCTCCCGAGTCGATCGCCGCGACGACATCCGCGGTCACGGCTGCCCCTTCGACGGCGAGCACATCCAGCGCGACATCGGCGGTGGCGTCGGGCGCGACGGCGACCGTCGTCGTCGCGAACAGATCACCGGCGTCCAGCTCCGGGACGAGCTGGAACACGCTCACGCCGAGTTCGGCGTCGCCGGCGATCAGGGCGCGTTGTACAGGTGCTGCGCCCCGCCACTGCGGAAGCAGAGAGAAGTGCAGATTGATCCACCCGTGGCGGGGCGTAGAGAGCAACGGCTCTCGCACGAGCCCGCCATAGGCGACGATCACGCCGAGGTCCGCGCGGAGCGCCGCGATCCGCGCGGTGGCATCGTCGTCGAGCCGCGAGGCCTTGATCACCGGCAGACCGAGCTCTGCGGCCGCCAGGGCCACCGGAGAAGGGGTCAGCACCCGCTTTCGCCCGAGTGGCGCGTCCGGCCGGGTCACGACCGCGGCCACGTCATGCTCCGACGCGAGGCGGCGAAGGGTCGGAACGGCAGCGGCAGGTGTGCCGGCGAAGACGAGGCGCATGAAGGTTCTCCGGAGGGGTCAGAGCTCTGGGTCGAGGATATCGAGGCGAACCGTGAGAGCGCTCCGTGTGGCACGCCCCCGCCCGCGTCGATGGCGAACGGCTTCGGCGACGACCGCCGCGCGCAGGATCGCGGCGACCCTGGTGCCGGATGCGTAGTCGAACCGGAGCAGCGCCCGCACGCGCGCAGGCGTGTCGTCGGATTCGACCGGAACCGGTCCGAGGACGGCATCCGAGGGCAACGCCAGCTCACGCAGCTCGGTGAGCGCACGAGCCACAGCCTCGGCCGTGCCCTCGATCTGGGCGACGCGCATGGTCGGCGGCATCCGCAACGGCGCCCGGGATTCGAGCTCTCCCCTGGCGTAGCCGGCGTGGTTCCAGGTCGCGAGGGCCTTCGCCACCGGCCCGTTGACGCCGACCAGGTTGATGGGAGCGCCCGGGGCGGCCAGCGCCGCCGCGTTCGACCACCAGCGCAGGCAGGCCTCGCCGACGCGTAGATCGGGCGATTGCAGCATCCGTGCTCCGTCGAGGAGGACGACGGCACGATACCCTCCCTCAGCGAGGGGTTCCGCGCCCCTGGTGGCGACGACGAGAGCGGGGCGCGCGGTGACGCGCTCCACCGGATGGGTGCCGTCGGCGACGATCACGCGCACGCCCGGGAACGCGCGTCCGAGCTCGTCGGCCGTGCGCTCGCTTCCCGATGATGCGAGCCTCAGCTTGGTCGAGGAGCAGAACGGGCACGCCCACGCCCGAGCGGATCGTCCGCACCAGCCGCACACCGGGACGGCGCCACGGTGGCGGGCGCCCAGTGGGCCGCCGCAGTGAGCGCAACGCGCGGGTGCACGGCATTGCGCGCACACCAGTGACGGAGAGAAGCCGGGCCGCGCGACCTGCACCAGCACCGGGCCTTCCGAAGCGGCGGTCCTGGCGGTGAGGAACGCCGAGGATGGCATGCGCTGTGCCTGCGGCTGCTCCATCTCCTGCGGCGTGCTGAGCAGCACGCGCGGCAGCACACGCCGAGCGGCGCGGACGTCTTTCAGCCAGCCGTGCAGCACCAGACGCTCGGTGTCAGAGGTGCGCGTGTGTCCCGCGATCAGCAGTGCCGACCCCTCCTGCTCCTGGCGGAGCAACGCGGCATCTCGCGCGTTGATGTACGGGGCGAGCGGCTCTCCGAGCAGCGGGTCGCCGTCGTCCCAGATGACGACCAGACGTGCTCGGATCGGGGCGTACACGGCCGAGCGATTGCCGACGACGATGCACGGCGCGTCCTCGAGCGTTCGCAGGAAAGCGCGATAGCGGTCAGGGTTGGACTGCCTCGAGTCGTGGCGCACCACGGCTTCGTCCGGCACCAGCCGCGACAGCGCCTCCACGAGCCGGTCGACGTCGCGATGGTCCGGGACGACGAGAACGCTCGAGCCTCCGGTGGCGAGCGTGCGTACCGCCACCGCCGCGATCAGTTCGGCCCAAGCCGGGGCGCCGTCGTCGAGAGCGGGCACGGCCTCGACCGCGGCGCGGCCGCGTTCATCGAGCACTTCCCCCAGGCCCTCGTATCGGGTCACGACCTCCGCCGCACGAGCGACGGCGGTGTCGTGCGGGACCACTGCTGTCGAATCGGCGGTCCAGGCCTTCTCGACGCGCACCTGCCTCTTCGGGATCGCGAGTCGCAGGACGTCCGAGGCGGAACCCGCCGCACGATCGGCGGCGCGGCGGGCGAGCCGGTACAGCCGCTCCGGAAGCACCGGTGTCGCCGAGACGACGCTCTCGACCGCGGACAGCGGTCGATCGGCGTCGTCCTCGGAGTCGATCTCGACGATGTAGCCGTCGATCACCCGATTGGCCGTGCGCAGGGGAACGCGCACCCTGACCCCGAGCGGGACCTCCCCGAACTCGGCGGGCAGGGTGTAGTCGAACAGTCGGTCCAGCTGCGGCAGCGGGGAGTCGAGGAGGACCCGCGCGATGCGCCGGCTCTCCGTCGTCATGCGAACCGGTGCCCCATCAGAGGCCGGCAGCGCGACGCAGCTCTTCGGCTCGGTCGGTGCGCTCCCAGGTGAAGTCGGGGAGCTCGCGGCCGAAGTGCCCGTACGCGGCCGTCTGGGCATAGATCGGTCGCAGGAGGTCGAGCTGCTCGATGATCGCCTGGGGGCGCAGATCGAAGACCTCGTTGATCGCGTTGGTGATGCTCTCGTCGGAGACCTTGCCGGTGCCGAAGGTCTCGACATAGAGTCCCACCGGCCGCGCCACCCCGATGGCGTATGCGACCTGCACCTCGAGACGGTCGGCGAGGCCCGCGGCGACCGCGTTCTTCGCGACCCATCGCGTGGCGTAGGCGCCGGAGCGGTCGACCTTCGACGGATCCTTGCCGCTGAAGGCGCCGCCGCCGTGCCGGGCAGCGCCACCGTAGGTGTCGATGATGATCTTCCGGCCGGTAAGCCCGGCGTCGCCCTTGGGGCCGCCGGTGACGAAGGGGCCCGCGGGGTTGATGTAGTACGTCACCTCGGCGAGGTCCAGGCCCGTGCTCTCGAGGATCGGGTCGATCACATGCTCGCGCATCAGCGCCTTCAGATCGTCCTGCGAGATGTCGGGATTGTGCTGGGTGGAGAGCACGACGGCGTCGACTGTCTTGGGCGTGAACCCGTCGTAGCCGAGGGTGACCTGCGTCTTGCCGTCGGGGCGCAGGAACGGGAGAAGGCCGGACCGGCGGACGTCGGCGAGTCTCTCGGCGATGCGATGCGCCGTCCAGGCCGCCATCGGCATGAGCTGCGGCGTCTCGGACGTGGCGAATCCGAACATGATGCCCTGGTCCCCCGCCCCGAGCGCGTCGAGCGGGTCGATCGATGAGCCGTCGCGGTGCTCCTGCGCACTGTCGACACCGTGTGCGATGTCGCTGGACTGTTCGCCGACCGAGACACTCACGCCACAGGAGTCGCCGTCGAAGCCGGTGTGGCTGGAGGTGTAGCCGATGCCGTTGACGACCTGCCGCACGATCGTGGGGATGTCGACATACGCCTCGGTGCGGATTTCACCGGCCACGTGCACGAGGCCCGTCGTGACCAGGGTCTCGACTGCGACGCGCGACCCCGGGTCCATTGCGATCAGGCCGTCGAGGATGCTGTCCGAGATCTGGTCGCAGATCTTGTCCGGATGCCCCTCGGTGACGGACTCGGACGTGAACAGACGCAGGGCGCTCATCGATGCTCCAGAACCGGGACGGACGGGGGACGGGCGGTCTCGCCCAGTATGAACCGCGCCCCCGACACAGCGGAGGCGCGGCCGTCGGACGTCACTCCGCGTGACGCAGGCGGAGCTTGTCCTCGTTGATCTCGTGGAGTGCGATGGTGAGCGGCTTGTCCTCGACCGAGGAGTCGACCAGCGGGCCCACGTTGTCGAAGAGGTTGCCCTCGTGAAGGTCGGAGTAGTAGTCGTTGATCTGACGAGCGCGCTTGGCGGCGTAGATGACGAGCTCGTACTTCGAGTCGACGCGGTCCAGCAGGTTGTCGATGGGGGGATCGATGATGCCGTTGGTGTGGTGTCCGGCCATGGTGGGACCTCCTGATCAGGCGACGGGATCGTCGCGAAGACGGTGCAATGGGCGCGCGAGACTGCTCAGCGCGCAGAGCCTGAGGACAATTCTACGACCTCGCGCGCCGCATCGGCGACGGTGTCGTTCACGATGCGGTGATCGAACTCGCTCTGAGCGGCGAGTTCGACCTTCGCCGTCCGCAGGCGCCTGGCCCTTTCCTCCTGGTCTTCGGTGCCGCGTCCGACGAGCCGCTGCACCAGTTCGTCCCAGCTCGGTGGCAGCAGGAAGATCAGCGTCGCAGACGGCTCGGCGGCACGCACCTGACGCGCTCCCTGCAGATCGATCTCGAGAAGCACTGTCTTGCCTTCGGCGAGAGCGGCCTCGATCGGCGCCCTTGGGGTGCCGTATCGCGACCTGTTGTGAACGACGGCATGCTCGAGCAGCTCGCCGTCGGCGATGAGCCGATCGAACTCCGCATCGTCGACGAAGTAGTAGTGGACGCCGTCGATCTCCCCCGGCCGCGGCGCACGGGTGGTCGCCGAGACGGAGAGATGGATGTCGGGGTGGTGGTCCCTGATGTGTGCGGCGACGGTCCCCTTGCCGACCGCGGTGGGGCCCGCGAGAACCAGCAGCCGGCTCCGACCTTCCCTGGGCTGAGGCTGCGGGAAACGCCCGTCGAGCCACTGCTGCAGCTGCACGCGCTGGCGGGCGCCGAGCCCGCCGAGCCGCTTGACGGGCGAGATGCGCAGTTCCTCGAGGATGCGGTCGCGCTTGCCGGCGCCGATCGCGGGAAGCGCCAGCAGGAAGTCGGTGATGCGCATCGAGCCGGCGACGGAGTCCGCGTCGGCGATCGCCCGTGCGAGGACGGTCTGCGGCGAGACGACGCGCATCGTCAGGTCGCGCTTCAGGGCGGCTCGCGCTCGTCGGCGCTCGACCGCCTTTCGTGCTGCGGCAGCACGGTCGACCTCCGGGACGACTCTTCCCTCAGCCACGAGGCACCTCCAGGTATTGCGCATTTCTCGCGTCGATCGCAGCCGCGAGCCCGTCCGGGCCGGCGGAGAGGATGCTGCGGCTCTCGCTCGCGATCACGCAGTCGCTCATGGATCCGAAACGACGTCGGAGATCAGCGGGCTCGGCACCCTGCGCTCCGAACCCGGGCGCGAGGATGGGCGCGGCGGGTGTGAACGCGGCGAGCCCGGCGGCGTGCCATGACACCGTCGCTCCGATGACGACGCCGAAACTGCCCCACTCGCCCGCGTCGGCTCCTCTATTGCGCTCGGAGACTTCGGCGACGACCCTACGTGAGACGGACTCGCCGCCGTCGCCCAGTGCGCGTTGAAGCTGCGCGGCCTCCGGGTTGCTGGTGGCCGCCAGCACGAACAGCCCCTTGTGCGCGCGCTCGGCGAGAGCGAAGGCGCCGTCGAGAGCCCCGACCCCCAAATACGGGCTGACCGTCATCGCATCCGCCTCGAGCGGTGAACCGGGGGTGAGCCAGGCCGCGGCGTACGCATCCATGGTCGATCCGATGTCGCCCCGTTTGGCGTCGGCGATCACGATCAGGTCCGACGCACGGGCAGCCACGAGCACGTCCTCCAGAGCCGCGATTCCCGCCGAACCGAAGCGTTCGAAGAACGACACCTGCGGCTTCACGAACCCGATCCGGCCGGCCGCGGCCTCCACGGTGCGCAGGCCGAATTCCCTGGCACCGTCGGCGTCCAGACTCACCCCCCACGCGTCCAGCAGCGCGATATGGGGATCGATGCCGACGCAAAGCGGTCCGCGCTCGCGCAGCGCGTGCCGCACCCGCTCTCCGAAGCGTGCGCTCACATCGCCGCCTCTCGATCGAGGCCGTACTCCTGCAGGCTGCGCACCTCGAAGCCCTCATCGGCCGCATCCATGCCGCTGACCGCTGCACCGAGCACGGCCATGGTGGTGAACAGGGCCTTGTCGGCGGCGACGGCCGCCGCGCGGATCTCGTAGCCGTCGGCGCGCGCGGTGCCGCCGGACGGTGTGTTCACGACGATGTCGATCGCCCCCTCGTTGATGAGGTCGACGACGTTCTTCGCACCGCTCGACTGGGTCTCGCTGTACTTCTCGACCACCGTCACGGCGATGCCGTTGCGAGAGAGGATCTCCGCCGTCCCCTCCGTCGCGACGATCGTGAAGCCGAGCTGCTGCAGCCGATGCGCCGGCAGGATGACGGCTCGCTTGTCGGAGTCCGCGACCGAGATGAACACGGTGCCCGACGTCGGCATGCCCCCGTATGCTGCCGCCTGGCTCTTGGCGAAAGCCGTCGGGAAATCCTTATCGATCCCCATGACCTCGCCGGTCGAGCGCATCTCCGGGCCGAGCACCGAGTCGACGATCTTGCCGTCTTTGGTGCGGAAGCGTTTGAAGGGCAGCACGGCCTCCTTGACGGCGACCGGAGAACCGAGGGGCACGCGCGAACCATCGCGCGCCGGCAGCATCCCCTCGTCCTTCAGCTGCTGGATCGTGGAGCCGACCATGATGCGGCTGGCGGCCTTCGCGAGCGGGATGCCCAGTGCCTTCGACACGAACGGCACCGTGCGGCTCGCGCGGGGGTTCGCCTCGATCACGTACAGCACGCCGGCGCTGATGGCGAACTGCACGTTCAGCAGCCCGCGCACCCCGACGCCCTCGGCGATCGCGAGCGTCGCGGTACGGACCCGGTCGATGTCCGAGCGGCCGAGCGAGATCGGCGGCAGCGTGCAGCTCGAGTCGCCGGAGTGGATGCCGGCCTCTTCGAGGTGCTCCATGACGCCGCCGATGTACAGCTCGGTACCGTCGAAGAGTGCGTCGACGTCGATCTCGATGGCGTCATCGAGGAAGCGGTCCACCAGCAGCGGCTTGCCCGGCTCGATGACGACTTCGCCGGCAGTGCGGACGAAGTAATCCCGCAGGCTCTCGGAATCGTAGACGATCTCCATGCCGCGCCCGCCGAGCACGAAGCTCGGCCGCACCAGCACCGGATAGCCGATGTCCTCGGCGACCGCGACGGCACCGTCGACGTCGGTGGCGGTCCCGTGCCGGGGAGCGATCAGTCCGGCCGCGTCGAGGATGCCGCTGAACAGCGCCCGCTCTTCGGCGAGGTCGATCGCCTCGGGGCTCGTGCCGAGCACCGTGTACCCGGCCGCTTCGATGCCCTTCGCGAGCCCCAGCGGCGTCTGCCCGCCGAGCTGGCACACCACGCCGAGGATGGTGCCGCTCGCGGCCTCCGCGTCCAGCACCTCCAGCACGTCTTCGAGGGTGAGCGGTTCGAAGTACAGCCGGTCAGAGGTGTCGTAGTCCGTCGAGACCGTCTCCGGGTTGCAGTTCACCATGACCGTCTCGTACCCGGCATCCGACAGCGCGAAGGAGGCGTGCACGCAGGAGTAGTCGAACTCGACGCCTTGGCCGATGCGGTTCGGGCCGGAGCCGATGATCACGACCTTCGTACGGTCCGACGGCTCGACCTCGGTCTCGAAGTCGTAGCTCGAGTAGTGATACGGGGTGAGGGCGGGGAACTCCCCCGCGCACGTGTCGACCGTCTTGTACACGGGGCGGATGCCGAGCCCGAGCCGCACGCTTCGGACCTCGGACTCGGTGGTACCGCGGAGCTCTGCCAGCTGCGCGTCGGAGAAGCCGTGCTCCTTGGCATAGCGAAGCGTCGCGGCATCGAGCTCCGCGGCCGTGCGCACGACCTCGGCCACCTCGTTGAGGAGCACGATCTGGTCGAGGAACCACGGGTCGATCGCGGTGGCCTCGAAGGCCTGCTCGAGCGTCGCCCCCTTGCGCAGCGCCTGCTGGACCACGACGATGCGGCCGTCGGTCGGCGTCTTCGAGATCTCGAGGAG
This sequence comes from Microbacterium sp., assembly GCF_031179285.1. Lineage (GTDB taxonomy): Bacteria > Actinomycetota > Actinomycetes > Actinomycetales > Microbacteriaceae > Microbacterium. The sequence continues at coordinate 73,429 of NZ_JAPSHY010000007.1, forward strand.
CTCGTCGACGCTGCGCTCCTCCGGACCCCAGTGGAAGCTCGATCCGCGCTTCTCCAGGGAGCGGAGAGCCTTCTGCAGCGCTGTCGTGTAGTTGCGGCCGATGGCCATCGCCTCGCCGACCGACTTCATGGTGGTCGTCAGCGTCGTGTCGGCGGCCGGGAACTTCTCGAAAGCGAAGCGGGGCACCTTGACCACGACGTAGTCGAGCGTGGGCTCGAAGCTCGCCGGCGTGACACCGGTGATGTCGTTCGGGATCTCGTCGAGGCGGTAACCGAGGGCGAGCTTGGCGGCGAGCTTGGCGATCGGGAATCCGGTCGCCTTCGACGCGAGCGCACTGGAACGGGAGACGCGTGGATTCATCTCGATCACGATGACGCGACCGTTCTCGGGGTTGACGGCGAATTGGATGTTGCACCCGCCGGTGTCGACGCCGACGGCTCGGATGATGTCGATTCCGATGTCGCGGAGCTTCTGATACTCCCGATCGGTCAGGGTCAGCGCCGGGGCGACCGTGATCGAGTCGCCGGTGTGCACGCCGACGGGGTCGACGTTCTCGATGGAGCAGACGACGACGGTGTTGTCGGCCGTGTCGCGCATCAGCTCGAGTTCATACTCCTTCCAGCCGAGGATCGATTCCTCCAGAAGCACTTCGCTGGTGGGTGAGTCATGAAGGCCGGCGCCGGCCATGCGGCGCAGGTCCGCCTCGTCGTACGCGAATCCGGATCCGAGTCCGCCCATCGTGAAGGAGGGCCGCACCACGAGCGGGTAGCCGAGCTCGTCCGCCGCGGCGAGGACCTCGTCCATCGTGTGCGCGATGCGGGAGTCGGCGACATCCGCTCCGGCGTCGAGCACGAGTTGCTTGAAGATCTGCCGGTCCTCGCCCTTGTTGATCGCCTCGAAGCTCGCGCCGATCAGCTCCACGTCGTACTTCTCGAGGATGCCGTGGTTGTGCAGATCGATCGCCGCGTTCAGCGCCGTCTGACCACCGAGCGTCGGCAGGATCGCATCCGGACGCTCCTTCGCGATGATCGTCTCGATCACCTGCCAGGTGATGGGCTCGACGTACGTCGCATCGGCGAACTCCGGGTCGGTCATGATGGTCGCCGGGTTGGAGTTGACCAGGATGACGCGCACACCCTCCTGGCGAAGCACCCGGCACGCCTGGGTGCCCGAATAGTCGAACTCCACGGCCTGTCCGATGACGATCGGGCCGGAACCGATGACGAGGACGGATTTGATGTCGTCGCGCTTGGGCATTACTTGGCTTCCTTGTTCTCGCGAGCCATCGCGGCGAATCGGTCGAAGAGATAGTTGGCGTCGTGCGGGCCCGCCGCAGCCTCGGGGTGGTACTGCACCGAGAAGGCGGGGATGTCGAGGGCGCGAAGCCCTTCGACCACGTCGTCGTTGAGTCCGACATGACTGACCTCGACCTTGCCGTAGCCGTTCGGGCTGTCGAAGGGGCCCTCGAGCGGCGCCTCGACGGCGAAGCCATGGTTGTGCGAGGTGATCTCCACCCTGCCCGTCGTCTTGTCGAGCACCGGCTGGTTGATGCCCCGGTGACCGAACGGCAGCTTGTATGTGCCGAGCCCGAGAGCGCGCCCGAGCAGCTGGTTGCCGAAACAGATGCCGAAGAACGGCAGGCGGTCGTCGAGGACGGCCCGAAGCAGCTCCACATGGGTGTCCGACGCCGCCGGGTCGCCGGGCCCGTTCGAGTAGAACACCGCCACCGGATCGATCGCGCGGATGTCGTCGATCGTCACATCCTGCGGCAGCACGTGCACATCGAAACCGCGGGCGGCGAGGTTGTTGATCGTCGCCTGCTTGACACCGAGGTCGAGGACGGCGAGGTTGCCGATGCGGTCACCGATCGCCGGGGTGATCGTCGCCTCATGCACCGAGACTTCGGCGGAGAGGTTCCTGCCGGACATCTGGGGCGCCTCCTGCACGATGCGCAGCTGCTCCTGCGGTTCCAGGGTCGCCGCGGCACCGGAGAAGATCCCGCCGCGCATCGAACCGGCGGAGCGGATGTGACGGGTGATCGAGCGCGTGTCGATACCGCTGATGCCGACGATCCCGTCCTGGACGAGAGCGTCGTCGAGGGAGGTGTCGGCACGCCAGTTGGAAACGACGCGCGAGGGGTCGCGGACGATGTAGCCCGCCACCCAGATGCGTCGGGACTCGGGGTCCTCGTCGTTCATGCCGGTGTTGCCGATGTGGGGCGCCGTCTGCAGCACGATCTGGCCGGCGTAGGAGGGATCGGTGAGGGTTTCCTGATAACCGGACATGCCCGTGGCGAAGACGACCTCGCCGAGCGTCGTGCCCAGCGCACCATAGGCGCGGCCGGTGTGGCGGGTGCCGTCTTCGAGGACGAGGACGGCTGATTCGGGCAGAGAGGTCATTGCGTTGCTCCTGTGTCGGGCGCAGCCGGGACGAGCCGCTGCAGTTCGGAGATCAGGGTCTGCGGGTCGCCGTCGGCGACACGGAGGTACGAGTCGACGGTGGTCTCGCCGTCGACGCTCCAGGCGATACGGACGAGGCCGCCGGGCTCGACGACCCGATCGATCGTGACGGTGGCCCTGTCGATCTCACGGAGTTTCGCCGAGGCGAGGAATACGGTCGGCGCACCGTCGAGGCAGAGCGCGACACCGCGGTCGGTGACGGCGAGTTCTCCCCGTGCCCGGTACGCCAGCGGCGAGATCGCGAGCCGCTCGAGCGGCTTCTCGTGCTGGGTCGTCGACACGTAGAGGACCTCATGCCTGCTGGCGACTTCGGCATGCTCCGGGACGCCGAGCGGCGCCGAGAGTCCGGAATCACGACGCAGTCGGCGTCGCCAGGCGAACAGCATGGCCAGGAGCACCAGCAGAGCGATCGCGATGAGGATCGCGACGGCGAGGTCGCGAAGGCTCATGCGTTCAGCTCCTCGACGACGGCTCCGGCAGCCACGGTGACGACGCCGCCGTGCACGGTGTACTCGACGCTGCCCGGCAGTCGCCTTCCCAGGTACGGGGAGTTCACGCTGCGACCGTGCAGATCCGACTCGTCGAAGACGCCCTCGACGGACGGGTCGTACAGCGTGATGTGCGCGGGGCTTCCCACCTCGAGCGGCGCACCGTGACCGTTCAGCCGGCCGATCCTGGCGGGCGCCGAACTCATCACGCGCGCGATGTCGGCCCAGCTGAGCAGCCCGGACTGCACCATCGAGTGGTGCACCACTCGCAGCGCGCTCTCCAGGCCCACCATGCCGTTGGCCGCCGCCTGCCATTCGCAAGCTTTGTTCTCGCTGGGGTGCGGTGCGTGGTCCGTCGCCACGATGTCGATCGTGCCGTCGGCGAGGCCCTGCCTGACCGCGAGCACATCCTCCTCGCTGCGAAGGGGCGGGTTGACCTTGAATCGAGCGTCATAGCCCCGGACCAGCTCGTCGGTGAGGAGCAGGTGGTGCGGCGTGACCTCCGCCGTCACCGCGATGCCACGCTTCTTGGCCCATCGGATGATGTCGACGGAGCCCGCCGTGGAGAGGTGGCAGACGTGCAGCCGGGATCCCACGTGCTCGGCGAGCAGCACGTCGCGGGCGATGATCGACTCCTCGGCGACGGCCGGCCAGCCCGCCAGTCCCAGCTCGGCCGAGACGGTGCCCTCGTTCATCTGGGCGCCCTCGGTCAGGCGCGGGTCCTGCGCGTGCTGCGCGATCACGCCGTCGAACGACTTCACGTACTCGAGCGCGCGACGCATGATGAGCGGATCGAAGACACAGAAACCGTCGTCGCTGAAGACGCGCACCTTCGCTCTCGAGGTCGCCATCGCCCCGAGTTCGGCGAGCCGTTCACCCTTCTGGCCGAGCGTGACCGCGCCGATCGGCTGCACCGTGGCGTAGCCTGCGGCCTCGCCGAGAGCCAGCTCCTGCTCCACGACGCCGGCGGTGTCTGCGACGGGCGAGGTGTTGGGCATCGCGAAGACCGCGGTGAAGCCGCCTGCGGCGGCTGCCCTGGTTCCGGTGAGGATCGTCTCCGATGCCTCGTAGCCGGGCTCGCGCAGGTGCGTGTGCAGGTCGACGAGGCCGGGAAGCGCGACGAGGCCGTCGGCGTCGACGATGCGCGCGCCTGCTCGGCTGACACCTGCCCCGATCTCGGAGATGACTCCGTTCTCGACGATGATGTCGGCGCCCTCCGCGCCGAGCAGCCGTGCACCGGTGATGACGAGGGTCTCGCTCACAGGTCTCCCCCTCGTTCGTCGTCTCGTTCCCCTGCCAGCAGCAGGTAGAGCACCGCCATGCGGACGGACACCCCGTTCGTCACCTGTTCCAGCACCGTCGAGCGGGGCGAATCAGCGGCTTCGGAGGAGATCTCCAGTCCTCGGTTCATCGGACCGGGGTGCATCACAATGCTACCTTCCGGCAGACGCGCGACACGAAGTGCGTCGAGCCCCCATCTGCGCGAATACTCCCGCTCAGTGGGGAAATACGCCGCGTTCATCCGCTCGAGTTGGATGCGCAGCATCATCACGGCATCCGGTGCTTCCGAGAGGGCCTCATCGAGGTCAAAGAGCACGCGCGCCGGCCACAACGAGACGTTCTGCGGCACGAGTGTGGGCGGTGCGACGAGTGTCACCTCGGCTCCGAGCGTCGCCAGCAGCCATACGTTCGACCGGGCGACCCTGGAGTGCAGCACATCTCCGACAATGACCACGCGGATTCCCTCGAGGTCACGGCCGCGGCTTGCGGCTCCGAAACGGCGCTTGCGGATCGTGAAGGCGTCAAGCAACGCCTGCGTGGGGTGCTCGTGCGTGCCGTCGCCCGCATTGACGACTCCCGCCGAGATCCAGCCACTGGTGGCGAGGGTCTGCGGGGCGCCCGATGCCGGATGCCGGATCACGACCGCGTCGGCGCCGATGGCCTCGAGTGTCTGGGCGGTGTCCTTGAGGCTCTCGCCCTTCGACACGCTCGAGCCTTTCGCGGCGAAATTGATCACGTCGGCGGAGAGACGCTTGGCCGCAGCCTCGAACGAGATGCGAGTGCGCGTCGAATCCTCGAAGAAGAGGTTCACGACGGTCTTGCCCCGAAGGGTCGGCAGCTTCTTGACTTCGCGCGACTGCGTGTCGGCCATGTCCTCCGCGATGTCGAGGATCCGAAGCGCCGTGGCCCTGTCGAGAGTGCGGGTGTCCAGGAGGTGTCTCATACGCCGATCGTCACCTCATCGGCCCCGTCGATCTCATGCAGTCGCACGTTGACGCGTTCGGTGCGGGCGGAGGGGATGTTCTTGCCGATGAAGTCGGGCCGGATCGGCAGTTCTCGGTGTCCGCGGTCGACGAGGATGGCGAGGCGGACGACGGCGGGCCGTCCGATCGACTGGATCGCGTCGAGGGCGGCGCGGATGCTGCGACCGGAGAAGAGCACATCGTCGACGAGCACGACGGTCTTCCCATCGATCCCGCCCGCCGGGATGTCCGTCGGATGAGGAGATCGGGTCGGGTGCTTGGACAAGTCGTCGCGGAAGAGCGTGATGTCGAGCGATCCCACCGGGGTGTCGGTCTGGGCGATGCCGCCGATCAGGGCCGCAAGGCGATGCGCGAGTGTCACGCCGCGGGTCGGGATGCCCAGCAGGACGAGGTTCTCCGCACCGCGGTTGGATTCGAGGATCTCATGCGCGATGCGGGTGAGTGCCCGCGCGATATCGGCTTCCTGCAATACGGTTCGCGTACTCATCAGCCACTCCCTTCTCCGCCTCACAGGACGGTGTTAAAGGTTGCTTGCGGTGTCGAGTCTACCGGGTCGGCGAGACTGATTCGGTGCCGCGCTCAGCTCGCCGGACGCAGCGCCTCGTCGGTGAGCTCGTCTGCCTTCTTCGATCGGATGGGGTGGCCGCTGGTCGACAGGCAGCGCCCGGTCTTCAGGTCCCACTTCCAGTCATGCATGCTGCAGGTGAGCACACCGTCCTCGTCGACCTTGCCGGTCTTGGTGAGGTCAGCGCGCAGGTGCGGGCAGCGACGCTGAACGACCCAGTCGCCGATCTCGGCATCCTCGGTCTGGTCCGTCTGCTCCTGATACCAGTTCTCCACGTACTCGATGCGATCGACCGAGAGGCACTTGAAGAACGTGTAGATGAACTCGTTGAACTTGCCCTTGCGCCCGGCCGAGAACTGCAGTGAGAGGAAGATCGAGTTGGACCAGTCGATCTCGTGATCCCGGATGTTGGTGGAGACCAGGTCGGCGGGGATCGAATACCAGAACTCCACATCCTCGCCGTCGAACCGCCGCACCTTCGCACGGGGGAAGTCGACGACGATGTCCAGCTCTCCGATCGTCATGCGCACCGGTCCGCCGACGCCGAGACGGATGGTCCTCGACTTCTTCAGCAGCGGTTCCCACCACTGCTGGAGAGCCTCGAGCATCTCGTCGGCCGGCATGATCGCGGCGCGGGATGCCTCTTCGTCGCGCAGCTCCTGCTGACGCGACGCCCGCTGCTCCTCGAGGTAGTCCCACTTCTCATCGAACATGCGGGCGATCTCGGCATCCGTGTACAGCGACTGCTGCGTGGTCACCTCGCCCTGATCGATCGTCACCACCGTCCCCGGCACGAACAGCTGACCGTCGTACTGCGGGGCGAGTTCCTTCAGGTGCTCGAGGAACTGCTTCTGATCCGTGAAGATCGAGTCGTCCTGCCTGCCGAGCCCGTTGTAGTCGAACAGATCATCGCGCAGGAACATCGGCGGACCCGCCATCGGGAACACGTGCGGGGCGTCGACCTTCTCGATGTAGTACATCGCACGCTTGTTCTGCGCCTCGCGCTTGAGCCGCGCGAAATTCTGCTTGGCGTCCAGCGGCAGGTCGTACACCATGGGCCACCAGATCGCACCGGAGACCTGCGTGAAGTACGCGTCCGGCTTGCCGAAGCCCAACAGCTTCTCGAGATCGAGCGGGTGCGAGTCGTTCTGGTTGAGCACGGAACCGGTGCCGTCGTCGACGCTCAGGGAGGAATCGCCGATGGGGCCGTCACTGGGGGCGCGAAGCGGCGTGATCATGATCTTCAGTTCGCCGCGCTGGATCACCTCGCCAGCGGGTGCGTAGGTGATGTTGTGATAGCCGAGAGCGCGGATGTCCTGCTCGAGGTCGTCGATCGGATATTCGGGAAGCAGGACCTCGATGTCCTTGCGGATGTACCGCTGGAGCAGCTTCGGATCGAAGTGGTCGCGATGGCGGTGCGAGATGTACAGGAAGTCGGCGTCGCGCCCGAGCCGCTCCCAGTCCAGGCCGCGGTTGTCCGGGAACGGGAACCAGGAACCGAAGAAGGACGGTCCGAGCACGGGGTCGCAGATGATGTTCCCGCCGACTGTCTCGATGAACATCCCGGCGTGGCCGAGTCCCGTGATCCGCATTGCTCTCCTTCAGGTGTGAACCGCTCGATTCTACCCGGGGCTGTCTGGGCGCACCCGGTGTCAGGGATTCGGGAATGCCTGCAGCCCCTGCCAGAGCACCAGAATCTCCAGCCACACCTGTTCCGAGGCGCTGAGCGGGGAAACCGCGTGATACGCCTGCCACAGGAGGCGCTGGGTCGCCGGCTCTGTCGGCCCCCAGTTCGTGAACCGCGTCGCGAGATAGACGCACGCCTGCGCGAGGTCGTTGACGCGATGATCCATCGTCACGTCGTCGAAATCGAGGATGCCGACGACCGTCGATTCCCGCGTGAGGATGTTGGCCGCTCGATAGTCGCGGTGAACGAGTTGCGGGCCACCTTCCAGCGGGGGTGCGTCCTCCACGAGGCGTTCGAGTCGAGAGAAGGCGGCATTCCCGGCTCGGTGTCGCTGGGAGCTCAACCACCCCTCGATGCGGGTTCTGACCGACCGTGGGCTGCCCTCTCGAAGGGCCGGGTCCACGTCGCTGATCCGCAGGGCCCGGTGCAGGTCGGCCAGGCACGCGCCCGCTGCCCGAACGGCATCCCGGTCCGTCACGTCGAGCCAGCTGCCCGGAAGTTCCGGGAGGACGGCGATCGACAGCCGCCCCGCCGGCCCCTCCAGCTCGACACGGACATGCCCCGCTGTCGAGGCGGCCGGGGCCGCCACCGGGAGGTCGTGCGCCGCCAGGTCTCGCAGCAGGCGGGTCGACGCATCCAGCCGCGGGAACCTGTCGCGGTCCCGCGACCACTTCACGACATAGTCGCGATCATCGCTCGCGACCCACGCGATGGCGTTCTGGTCGCTGATCACCAGGCGCGGACAGTCGCGCACCGTGATTCCCCACTCCTCTGCCAGCACATCCGTCAACCAGTCGGCGACGGCATCCTGATCGCCGAATCCGAACCGTTGACGCAGTGCTTCACCGGGTTCGTCGGTCTCCCACAACATCGACAGTCCACTCGGCAGCATCGCGAAAGTGTACCCGTCCCGTGCTGCGGCGCACCGAACGACCCGGCGCTCAGTCGTCGAAGAGCCCGCGGATGTCCTCGGCGGTGAGGATCTGTGAGAACAGCGCCTCGTCGTCCATCACGCTGGTGAACAGGCGAGACTTGCGACGCTGCAGATCCAGCACCTTCTCTTCGATGGTCCCCGTCGAGATCAGCCGGTAGACGAAGACCTGAGCGGTCTGCCCGATGCGATGTGTCCTATCGACGGCCTGTGCCTCGGCGGCCGGATTCCACCACGGATCCAGAAGGAAGACGTAGTCCGCCTCGGTCAGCGTGAGGCCGAATCCGCCCGCCTTGAGGCTGATGAGGAACACGGGCTGCTCACCGTCTCGGAACCCGTCGACGACCTTCTGCCGCTGCCGGGTGGACCCGTCGAGGGAGGCGAACGGGATTCCGGCCGCCTCCAGTCGCTCTGCGGCCATGGCGAGGTACGACGTGAACTGGCTGAAGACGAGCGCGCGGTGGCCCTCGGCCTGCAGTTCCACCACCCGCTCCAGCAGAACGTCGAGCTTGCGAGAGCCGATCCGCGCGTCTGCGGCATCGATCAACGCCGGCGCGAGACTGAGCATGCGCAGCATCGTCAGCGAGCGGAACACGATGAACCGGTTGCGATCGAGGTCCTCCAGCAACCCGAGCACCTTCTGGCGCTCACGCTGCAGCACGACGTCGTACAGTGCGCGGTGAGACGGGCTCAGTTCCACTTCCAGCAGCTGTTCCTGCTTCGCGGGGAGGTCTGAGGCCACCAGTTCTTTGGTACGGCGGAGCATCAGTGGGCGAATCCGACGGCGCAGGCGCTCGAGTCTGCGCCGCCGGTACTCTCCGCCCTCGGCGTTTTCCGGCACCTTTCCCTGCTCGATGGGCTGGATGTAGTCCTCGCGGAACTTCCGCGCCGAGGGGAACAGACCAGGGGCCGCGAGCTTCAGCAGCGCCCAGAGTTCGCTGAGACTGTTCTCCATCGGCGTCCCCGTGACGGCGAAGGTCACGTCGGCTCGGAACGCGGCGATGGCGCGATGGAGTTTCGTCGCGTGATTCTTGACGAACTGAGCCTCGTCGAGGATGAGACCGGCCCATTCGACGGCGCGGAACTCCTCCTCGTCGAGTCTGGCGAGGGTGTACGAGGTCACGACGACGTCGGCACCGCGGGCGACATCCGACAGCGGCTCGTCACGCTTTCCCGCCGTCTGCTCCAGCACGCGTACCTGCAGCGACGGCGTGAAGCGTGAGGATTCGGTGTGCCAGCTCGCGAGCACCGAGGTGGGCGCGAGCACCAGGAAAGGACGCCCCTCGCCCTCGTTCTTCGCGTGCAGGATGAGCGTCAGCAGCTGCAGCGTCTTGCCGAGCCCCATGTCATCCGCCAGGATGCCACCGAGCCGGTGCCGCCAGAGAAAGGCGAGCCACTCGAATCCGGCCCGCTGATACGGGCGAAGCTCGGCGCGCAGACCGTCGGGTATCGGTACCGCGGGTACGCCGGTCGCAGCGCGCAGTCCCTCGGACGTCTTCCGCCAGCTGACCGCCGGCACAGCCTCGTGGGCGAGATCCTCGAAGTCTTCCCAGAGCGCGTGCTGATAGCGGTTGATGCGGGGTCCCGTCTCCCACTCCGCGAGCTCACCCGCCTCCTCGATCAGTTCGCGCAGCCGGTCGAGCGCCGGGTGAGTCAGCGAGAGGTAGCTGCCGTCGACGAGGAGGAGCTTGCGTCGGCCCTTGCTCATCGCCGTGAACAATGGCTGGAACGGGATCGTCCTGCCGTCGATCTTCACCAGCACGCCGAGGTCGAACCAGTCCGGGTCTGTCGTCTCGAGCGTGGACACCGTGATCTCCGGTTCACCCGACAGCTCGCGGTAAGTCTTGCGCCGCCCGGAGACCGACACCGACGCACCGGTCGCCTCGAGTGCCGGGACGCCGTGGGTGACGAACTCCGCGGCCTCCACGTCGTGGAACGCCCCGGATGTCTGCAGGGGCCCGCCGGTCTTCTCACGCCACACTGCTTCGAGCGCACGCCGCTGCTCCTGTTCGGCTGCGTCGTCGCGCACCGCATCGCCCGAAGCATCGAACGGAACCCTGCCGAAACCTCGATACTCCCATTCGAAGGCGTACTTGACAGTGTCGCCCCGATGGAACGACAGGATCAGCACCGCGCGCGGCGGGGGAAGATCAGGAAGCACGACGCCGCCAGCGGTACGGACGGACATGCGACGCGCGAGGAGCGGATACGCGTCGCGCAGGAAAGCACGCTCGTCCTCGGGCGGAACGTGCAGCGGACCCTGAACGTTCAACAGGGCGTGCACGGGTTCACTCAGGGAGACCTCTGCGAGCGTGACCGCGATCCGGGCGCCGGCGATCGACACCGCGTACACGCCGCTGCGGCCGATGGTGCGCACGCCGGCGGGTTCGACGAGGCGTCCGTCGACGGTGACCTCAGGAGCGACGATCAGACCCCCGTCGCTCCCTCGTGCGACCCGCGCTGTGATCGCGCAGTCGGCCGCGAGCGAGACACTGCTGCCCTTCTGATTGGCGACGAGGGGGATGCCGATCGCCTCGCCGGCACGCAGGTGGGCCCACAGCAGGCCGGAGTCGATGTGGTCGACCAGCAGCCAGTCCCCTGCCGTGCCGGAGAGGAGGGTGTCGCGTGCGATGCTGAGCAGATCCGCGAACCAGCGGGTGCTCTCGCGACCGAATTCGGACGTGGGACGACGTACCGAATCCCATGAGACGCTCCCGTGGACCCATGCGCCCGTCGCGTCGCTGCGCATGAGCGGGCGGATGCCGAGATGCCACTCCCCCTCGTTCCGCGCCACATCACGGGCGGTGGCGGCACGCATCGGCCTCGGTCCCCACGGGTTCGCCGCCCGCGCTTCGCGGTGGCGGAGTTCCACACCGAGGGCGAGCCGGGAACCGCGTCCCGCCGCCGCGGTGGAGATGAGCGTGCGCCACGCCGGCGCCGGGTCGCCGGGCGACGCGGGTGTCGAAGCGGGGATCGACATGGCGTCATCCTCTCGCGAGCCGCCGACACCGAGCGGTCGGCTGCCTGGTCAGACGGAACGGGCGACGCGGGCGAGCACGCCGTGCACGAACGCACCGGAGTCGTCCGTGGAGAACTCCTTCGCGAGCTCGACGGCCTCATCGATCGCGACGGCCGTCGGGATCTCGTCGTTGTAGAGGATCTCCCAGGCGGCGATGCGCAGCAGCGCACGATCGACGGCCGGCATCCGCTCGAGCTTCCAGTCGCGGCTGTGGGTCGTGATCTGCTCGTCGATCTCGTCGCGGTGGTCGATGATGCCGTCGACGATCTCGCGCGCATACAGCCAGGAAGCTTCACGCGCCGGTTCGCTGGCGGCGCGCTTGGCTTCGGCGGCGAGCGTCACGGCGACGTCGTCACCGCGCACGTCGGCGGAGAACAGGATGTCGAGAGCGCGCTTGCGCGCCTTGGTGCGGGCACTCACGCCTTACTTCTCGCGACCGAGGTATTCGCCCGTACGGGTGTCGACCTTGACCTTGGTGCCGGTCTCGAGGAACAGCGGAACCTGGATCTCATAGCCGGTCTCGAGCGTCGCGGGCTTCGTGCCTGCGGACGAGCGGTCTCCCTGGAGGCCCGGCTCGGTGTAGGTCACTTCGAGGGTGACCGACGCCGGCAGGTCGATGTAGAGCGGGTTGCCGTGGTTCAGGGCGATGGTGACCTGCTGGTTCTCGAGCAGGAAGTTCTTCGCGTCGCCGACGGTGGCGGCGCCGACGGTGAGCTGGTCGTAGTCCGTGGCATCCATGAAGACGAAGCTGTCACCGTCGGTGTAGAGGTAGGTGAAGTCGCGACGGTCGACGTTCTCGATCTCGATCTTGGCGCCCGCGTTGTAGGTGCGGTCGACGACCTTGCCAGACACGACGTTCTTGAGCTTGGTCCGCACGAACGCGCCACCCTTGCCCGGCTTGACGTGCTGGAACTCGATGACGCTCCAGAGCTGACCGTCGATCGAGAGGACGACGCCGTTCTTGATGTCTGCAGTAGATGCCATGCGCTGAGAGTTCCGTTCGTCTGAGATCGTTGCGGCCGACACGCTCAGGATGGGCCGACAGTCGATTCTACGGGATGAGCGCGATCAGCCGTCGCACGGCCCTCGCATAGCCGGCGACGCCCTCACCGATCACGCGCACCGCGGCAACGTCGTGCAGATAGGAGTGATGGCGGAACTCCTCGCGCGCGTGGACGTCGGAGATGTGCACTTCGGCGAAGGGCAGCGTGACACCGGTGAGCGCGTCGCGCAGCACCACGGAGGTATGGGTGAGGCCACCCGGGTTGATCACGATTCCGGCGCAGTCGTCGCGGGCGGCGTGGATCGCGTCGATGAGCACGCCCTCATGATTGCTCTGCACCGCGCGCACCTCGTATCCGAGCACGGCGGCGGTATCCGCCACCGTATCCTCCACGTCCCGAAGGGTGGCGGTGCCGTAGATCTCGGGCTCGCGCGTGCCCAGCAGGTTGAGGTTCGGGCCGTTGACCAGCAGCAGGCGCCGCGTCGTGCCCGCTGCGAGCGGCCGGCTCATCACGTACTCCGTGCCGTTGACGTGCTCGGTGATCTCGCCGGTGCGGGTGAAGCCGCAGCGCTCGTAGGCTGCCACAGCGCGGCCGTTGTCGACGTGCACCTCGAGCACGAGCTCGGTCCACCCTCGTCCTCGCGCCCACTGCGCCGCGGCCTCCAGAAGCGCCTCGATCGTGTGGCTGCCGCGATGCTCCGGCGTGACGAAGACGCCGACGACGAGCCCGGTGTCGCTGCGCTCGCTGTGGCGGAGAACGGTGACGGTGCCTGCCCAGTCGCCGCCGTCGGACACGGCGATGAACTGTGCGGCGTCGTCGCCCTCCGCGCTGTTGCGCGCGCGATCCTGCCAGAACGAATCAGGCTGAGCCGAGGCGTTGGGCAGCGTGTCGAGGAAGGCAAGATTCGCGATCGGGTCAGCCAGTGCGCGCAGCCGGAGTGCCTTGACCTCGCGCCACTCGTCCGGGCGGATGCGTCGTACCGTCATCATGCTCCGACCTCCTGGTATGCGGCGAACATCAGCGACTCGTCAGGCGCCTGAAGCACGGTCGGCTTGGCGATGTCGTCGAGCAGGATGAACCGCAGCATCCCACCGCGACTCTTCTTGTCACGCTGCATGGTGGCCAGCAGCTGCGGCCAGGCCCCCGCACGGTACGAGGTCGGCAGGCCGAGCGATTCCAGCACGGACCGGTGCCGGTTGGCACCGTCATCGGACAGGCGCCCGGCGAGTCGCGACAGCTCGGCGGCGAACAGCATCCCCACCGAGATCGCGGCCCCGTGGCGCCACCGGTACCGTTCGGCGTGTTCGATGGCGTGCCCGAGGGTGTGGCCGTAATTGAGGATCTCGCGCAGGCCCGCCTCACGGAAATCGTCAGAGACCACGCGAGCCTTCATGTCCACGGCGAGTTCCACGGCGCGGCGGAACTCGTCGGTGGTGGGGTCGACGGCGCGGGCAGGGTCGGCTTCGATGATGTCGAGGATCTCGGGCGCCCAGATGAAGCCGGCCTTGACGACCTCTGCGAACCCGGCGGTCGCCTCGTTCTCGCTGAGTGTCTTGAGCTCATCGAGATCACCCACGACGGCTCGCGGAGCCCAGAACGCTCCGACGAGGTTCTTCCCCTCGGCGGTGTTCACGCCCGTCTTTCCCCCGATCGAGGCGTCCACGAGTCCGAGCACGGTGGTCGGCACCTGAACCAGCTGGACGCCGCGGAGCCATGTCGCCGCGACGAAACCCGCGAGGTCCGTGACCGCTCCCCCGCCGTATCCGATGACGGCGTCGGTGCGGGTGAAGTCCGCCTGCCCCATGACCTGCCAGCAGAATGCCGCGACCTCGATGCGCTTTCCCTGTTCGGCATCGGGGATCTCAGCGAGCAGCACCTCCCGCCGGCCGTTGGCGGTGTCGGCGAGGAGGCGGTCGCGCAGCTCCGCCGCACGCGCGGCGAGGGTGGGCGGATGCACCACGAGGACTTTGCGCACACCGGGATCGAGCGCCGCGGACACGCGATCCAGGATGCCGCGTCCGATGGTGATGCCATAGGGGTCGTTCCCGGTGACACTGATGGTCGTCGTACTCATCTCAGCTCTCTTCTCCATGCCACGATCTCGTCTGCGATACGCTGCATCGGGCGCCGTGAGGTGTCGAAGGTCACCGTGGCGACCTCCTCATACCAGTCGCGCCGCTCAGCGAAGATCCTCTTCCAACGCTCGAGCGGGTCATCGCCCGCCAGCAGCGGCCTCTTCGAGCCGCGGATCCGATCCGCGACCGCCTCCTCGGACACCGCGAGGTACACGACCGGGTACGCCTGCAGCAGGGCTCGCGTTCCGGCATCCGTCACGGCGCCGCCCCCCAGCGAGATCACTCCCCCCGCCTCCAGTGCCTCCGCGACGGCGGCGCGCTCCAAATCGCGGAAGTACGCTTCGCCCTGAACGGCGAAGACCTCGGAGATCTGCCCGTGCTCGGCGGTGATCCTCTTGTCGGTGTCGATCAACGCGACGCCGAGGCGGCGAGCCACACGCCGACCGATGCTGGTCTTGCCCGCGGCCATGGGGCCCACGAGCACCAGCGTGGTCTCGTCAGTCTCCGACATCGGACGCGATGAGCGCGGCCTCGGACGCCGGAGCGGTGCGCAGCTCGTCCGGGATGCCGGCGAGGTAGCCCTCGAGGTTCCGGCGGGTCTCACGGATGCTGTCGCCGCCGAACTTCTCGAGCACAGCGCGCGCGAGTTCGATGGCCACCATCGCCTCGGCGACGACACCGGCGGCGGGAACCGCGCACACGTCGGAGCGCTGATGGTGCGCGGTCGCCTCCTCACCGGTGGTGACGTCGATGGTGCGCAGCGAGTGCGGCACGGTGGCGATCGGCTTCATGCCGGCGCGGACCCGCAGCACGGTGCCCGTCGACATGCCGCCCTCGGTGCCTCCGGCGCGGTCTGAGCCGCGGGTGATGCCGTCGGCGGTCGCGAAGAGTTCATCATGCGCGGCCGAACCGCGCCGGCGGGTGGTCTCGAAGCCGTCTCCGATCTCGACCCCCTTGATCGCCTGGATGCTCATGAGGGCCTGGGCCAGGCGTGCGTCGAGTCGGCGGTCCCAGTGCACGTGCGAACCGAGGCCGGGCGGGAGCCCGTATGCGAGGACCTCGACGATGCCGCCGAGCGTGTCGCCGTCCTTCTTGGCGTCGTCGACCTCTGCGACCATGAGCGCGGACGTGGACGCATCGAAGCACCGCAGCGGATCGGCGTCGAGGGCGTCGACGTCGTCCGGCGTGGGCAGTGCGCTCCCCTCTGGCACCCGGACGGGTCCGATGGAGAGCGTGTGGCTGACGAGACGGATGCCGAGTTCGCCGAGGAACGAACGAGCCACAGCACCGAGTGCGACCCGGGCCGCGGTCTCCCGCGCGCTCGCCCGCTCGAGGATGGGGCGGGCCTCGTCGAAGTCGTACTTCTGCATGCCGACGAGGTCGGCATGACCGGGACGCGGACGCGTGAGAGGCGCTCCGCGACCGCGGGACTTGTCGGTGAGCTCGACGGGTTCGGGGTTCATGACCTCGATCCACTTCGGCCACTCGGTGTTCCCGATGCGCAGGGCGATCGGGCTTCCGAGGGTCTTGCCATGGCGCACGCCGCCGGAGATCGTGAGCTCGTCCTGCTCGAACTTCATCCGGGACCCGCGGCCGTATCCGAGCTTGCGACGCTCCAGGTCGGCCTGGATCGCCTCGGACGACACCGGAACGCCGGAGGGAAGACCCTCCATGACGGCAATGAGTTCTGGACCGTGCGATTCGCCGGCCGTGAGCACGCGGAGCATTGCTCTAGTCTCCCACGCCATTCGACTGCGGCCCGCCCGCGTTTCGACGCATCAGCCTGTCGCCGTCGTCCCCGTGGTGTGCACACCGCCCCTCTGGGCTATTGCAACTGCCCGATTGCATCTCGCGGAGATCTGTGGTTCGGTAGTGCAATCAATCATTTGCAGATCACCCCGATCGGAGAACCCATGACTTCCTTGCTGCTCGAGAACAAGAACGCCGTGATCTACGGAGGTGGTGGGGCGATCGGCGGGGCGGTTGCGCGCGCATTCGCCCGGGAGGGAGCGGTGGTCTTCCTCGCGGGACGCACCGGGTCGAAGCTGGACGCCGTCGCGCGGACGATCCGTGACGCCGGAGGAACCGTCGAGACCGCGGAGGTGGACGTCCTCGACCAGCAGGCGGTCGAAGACCACGCGGATGCCGTCGCTGCCCGATCCGGCAGGATCGACATCGCCCTCAACGCGGTGAGCATCATGCACACCCAGGGGACGGTCCTGGCCGACCTGTCACTCGAGGAGTTCCTTCGCCCGATCGACGGCTTCCTGCGGACGCTGTTCATCACGAGCAAGGCGGTGGCGCGGCACATGGGCGGAGAGCACCCGGGCGTCATCCTCACGCTGTCCGAGCCCGGCTCGAAGCTGGCCATCGACGGCATCCTCGGACACGGGGTGAGCGCCGCGGGCAAAGAGACTTTCACGCGACTGCTCGCCGCGGAACTGGCTCCTCGCAACGTGCGCGTCGTCGGCATCCGCCCGCATGCCGTCGTCGACGCGCCTTCCGCCGGCTCCTACACCGGCGAACTCTTCCAGGCGCCGGCTGACGCCTCGGGTCGATCGGTCGAGGGCTTCCTGAGGACGGAGATGGCGCAGGGCACCATGCTCAAGCGGCTGCCCACCCTCGCTCAGGTGGCCGAGACGGCCGTGTTCCTGGCCTCAGATCATGCTGCGGCGATGACCGCGACGATCGTCGACCTCTCCGCAGGCGCAATCGCGCACTGAGGGCACGGCATCCTCAGCGCGCCGCGTCGAGCGCTTCCCGCATCGCCGAGACGACCTCGGCCTCGTCGGGCAGGACTCCGTTCGGATCGCCCTGCAGGAAGATGCGGATCTGTCTCACGGCCTGGTGCAGCAGCATCCCGAGCCCGGAGACGACCACCCCGTCGCCCCACCCCGCCGAAAGCGTCGAGGGCCATGGGGCATAGGCGGCGTCGAACAGCGCGCCACCCGCGGAGGCCAGTGTCGACACGGTCTCTTCTGGCAGCGCGGTGCCGCCGGGAAGCGTAGCGAGGGTCAGGTCGACGGCATCCGCCTCCCGTTCGAAACCGGCGATGTCGACCCGAACACCGAGCCGTGCACCGAGGTCGACGAGTCCGGATGCACGGTCGGGTCGTCGGGCGCGCACGTCGGCCCGTCGCGCGCCGATCTCCGCCGCCGCGACGAGCGACGATGCCGCCGTCGCTCCCGCCCCGAGAATGCGGACAGAGGCGACGTCGCTGACGCCGTGCTCCGCAAGGGCATCGATGATGCCGCCGACATCCGTGTTGAATCCCGCAGGCTCTCCGCCGAGGAGCAGCGTGTTGGCGGCCCCGGTCATCTCGGCATGCCGGTCGCGGACCGCAGCGGCGCGGAACGCCGCCTCCTTGAGCGGCATCGTCAGCGAGAGCCCGCGCCACGAGGAGTCGATGGATGCCAGGGCAACGATGAAGCCGTCCGCGGATACCTGCCTTCTGGTGTACTCCCAGTCGAGACCGAGCACCCGATAGGCGGCGGCGTGCAGCGCTGGAGACTTCGAATGCGCGATCGGGTCGCCCCAGACGGCGAGTCGTCTGCGACTCACGCGTCAGCAGCCCGCGTCAGGGTTGGCCTTGCACCAGGTGCGCCACTTCTCGATGCCCTGCTGGTGCTCCTCGTAAGTCTCGGAGAACTGCGTCTCTCCGGTGTGCAGGTCGATCGTGACGAAGTAGAGCCACGGGCCTTCCTCCGGGTGCATCGCCGCCGCGATGGCGGCGTCATTGGGGCTGGCGATCGGGGTGACCGGAAGCCCCTCGTGGACATAGGTGTTCCAGGGGTTCGGATCCGCGAGTGCCTCGGCGGAGCTCGAGACGACGCCCTCGTGCAGCGAGCCGTAGCCGTACTGCGCCGTCGAATCCATCTGCAGCTTCATGTCGATGTCGAGCCGGTTCTGGATGACACGGGAGACCTTGCCGAAATCAGCGGTCCGCGCCTCGCGCTGGATGATCGAGGCGATGGTCAGCACGCGCTGCGCGTCGGCCTCGGGCACGCCGGCGGTGGCGAGCGACTCCCTGGTGCGCTCCACCATGCGGGCGATCACGTCGGTGGCGGTGACCCCGGGATCGAAGGTGTAGATCGCCGGGAAGAGCCACCCCTCGAGACTCTGGGCCGAGACTCCGTAGGCAGCGGGGTCAGCGACCGCGGCCTCGAAGTCCTCGACCGGAAGCCCGAGTGTGTCGGCCATGCTCTGCAGCGACGCCGCGATCGTGCCGCCCTCGGCCATCCCGACGGTGTTCTCCAGCTTGTTGCCTTCATCTCGCAGCGCAGCCAGCGCTGCCTCTGCCGTCATCTTCTTCTGAAGCTTGTACACGCCGGGATAGAACGTGACGGCGACCGCCTCATCGATGAGGTAGTCGTAGAAGACGTCCTCCGTCTTGGTCACTCCGGCCTCGTGCAGCGCCGTCGACACCGGCCGGCCGGTGTCGCCCTCGCGGATCGTGACCAGAGCCTCTCCGGTGGCGATACCGGGCTCCCAGTCCTTCGGCTCGCCCCAGCCGAGAGTCTCACTGATCTTGTCGCCGTAGGTGTTCCATGCCCAGACTCCCCCGGCGGCCAGACCACCGACGATCGCCAGGACGACGACGAGCGCGACCAGGCAGCCGCGGCGGCGCTTCTTCTTCGGCGGGCGCAGATCGGAGTCGTCATGATCGGCCTGGAACAGGTCCTCCAGCCGCCCGCTCGGTGACTCTGCGATCGGCGCGCTCGTCGACGGCACCTCGGCGGCCGCGACGGACTGGTCGGCGTCGGCATCCGGCTGCGGTGTACCCGCCGCCTGCCGTGCCGCCCGGCGCGACCCTGGCGACGGGGCGCTGTTGTTGTCGACCGTCGGCAGCTGCTGCGTCGGCGCAGGAAGGTTCTCGAACAGGTCACCCAGACGTGCGTCCGGATCGCGCCGAGGGGAAGCACTGTCGCGTTCGGGCATCTCAGACGGTCTCCTCGTCGAACGGGATGGCCGCACCGGGCGGGTTTCCGGTGCTCTTCTCCGTGTCGATCGCCTGCTGCAGAAGCACCACGGCGGCGACCTGATCCACAATGCTACGAGAACTTCGCTGCGTTCTCCCCGAAGATCGGAGGGCGGCGTGTGCGCTGACAGTGCTCAACCGTTCGTCGACGAGCCGGACAGGGATCTGCGCGTGCGCCTGCAGCTGGGCCGCGAAAGCGCGTGCGTCGGTCGTCGACGGCGTGTCGGCGCCCTGCATGTTCACCGGCAGGCCGACGACGAACTCGATGGGCTCGTACTCGCGCGCGAGGTCCGCGAGCCGCTCGATCGAGGTGTCCGAACGCGGCACGGTCTCGACGGGCACGGCGAGCATCCCGTCCGGATCGCAGCGGGCGACGCCGATCCGAGCCCTACCGACGTCGATGCCGAGCCGGACGCCCCGCCGGAATCCGCTCACGCGCCGCGAAGCTCCTGAGTGACGGCGTCGAGCGCTGCGGGCAGCGCCGACGCGTCGGCTCCGCCTCCCTGCGCGACGTCGTCGCGGCCGCCGCCACCTCCGCCGAGCACCCCGGCGGCTCGCTTCGCGAGCGCTCCCGCCTTGGCTCCTGCGGCACGGGCAGCCTCGTTCGTGGCGACCACGACGACCGGCCGTCCGCCGATGATCCCGCCGAGGGCGACGACCGCGGCATCCGATCCCAGGCGCTCACGAACACCGAGAGCGAGCCCGCGGATGTCGTCCGCCGAGGCGATCTCTCCGAGCGAGAGCGCGGCGACGCGATGCGCGCCGACGCGCACGGCCGCGTCGGCGATCGCCGGCACGTGGCCTGCGCGTTCCTTCGCCTCGAACTGGGCGATGCGCTTCTCTGCCGCTTTGAGATTCGCGGTCAGATCGGCGATACGGCTCGCCAGCTGGTCGCGCGGCGTCTTCAACGCGGTCGTCAGCTGCGAGACGATCGCGCGCTCCGCGGCGAGCTCTCGGAACGCATCCTGACCGACCAGGGCCTCGATGCGGCGGTTCGATGCGCCGACCGACGACTCTCCGACGAGGCTGACCAGGCCGATCTCCGAACTCGAATCCACATGCGTTCCGGCACAGAGTTCACGCGACCACGGACCGCCGATGTCGACCATCCGCACCACGTCGCCGTACTTCTCGCCGAACAGCGCCATGGCGCCGGCCTCCTTGGCCTCGTCGAGCGAGACGATGCGCGTGGTGACCTCGAGGGCGTCCTGCACGGCCCGATTGGTGATCTCCTCGATCTCCGATCGGGTCTCGGCCGACAGCGCCTGCGACCACGTGAAGTCGAATCGCATGTAGCCGGCGCGGTTCAGCGACCCCGCCTGCGTCGCGGACGGACCGAGCGTGTCACGGAGCGCGGCATGCACGAGGTGCGTCGCGGAGTGCGCCTGACGCGCCGCACGGCGGTTGGCAGCATCCACGACCGTCGTCGCCGGGTCGTCGACCGAGACGCTGCCCTGCGTCACCTCGACCGTGTGGCTGATGAGCCCCGCCACCGGACGCTGCACGTCGAGCACGTCGAGCACGAAGCCGGCGCCGACGATCGTGCCCTTGTCGGCGACCTGTCCGCCGGATTCCGCGTAGAGGGTGGTCTCAGCGAGCACGACCTCGGCGATCTGACCCTCGGCGGCTGTCTTCACCGGCTGGCCGTCGACGAGGATCCCGAGGATGCGCGACTCGACCTCGAGTTCGGAGTAGCCGTCGAACCCGGTCTCGCCCAGCGAGCGCAGCTCGCGGTAGACCGACATGTCCGCGAGCTGGCGCTTGCGGTTGCGTGCGTCCTCCTTGGCCCGGGTGCGCTGTTCCTGCATCAATGAGTCGAAGGCCGCCCGATCGACGTCGAGCCCGGCTTCCTCCGCCACCTCGAGGGTGAGGTCGATCGGGAATCCGTAGGTGTCGTGAAGGAGGAAGGCCTCCGATCCGCTGAGGGTCGCACCGCCGCCCTTCTTCGTCTCGTCGAGCGCCAGGTCGAGGATCGTCGACCCCTGCGCCAGCGTGCGGCGGAACGTCTCCTCCTCCGCGAACGCGGAGGCGGACAGCGTCGACCAGTCCTTCTCGAGCACCGGGTACGCCGTCTTCATGGCATCGCGAGACGCGGCGAACAGCTCGGGGAACACCGGTTCGTCCACTCCGAGCAGTCGCATCGAACGAACGGTGCGGCGCATGAGGCGTCGCAGGATGTAACCGCGGCCCTCGTTCGACGGGCGGACGCCGTCGGACAGCAGCATGAGCGACGAGCGGACGTGGTCGGCGATCACCCGGAAACGGACGTCGTCTTCGTGCACCGCGCCGTAGCGGCGACCGGAGAGTTCGACGGCGCGATCGAGCACCGGGCGTACCTGATCGCTCTCGTACATGTTCTCGACGCCCTGCTTGAGGAACGCCACGCGCTCGAGTCCCATCCCGGTGTCGATGTTCTTCTGCGGAAGCTCCCCGACGATGTCGAACTCGGTCTTGCCGCGGATGTTCTCGATGAAGTCCTGCATGAACACGAGATTCCAGATCTCGAGGAAGCGGGAGTCGTCGGCTGCGGGTCCACCGTCTCTGCCATAGGCCGGGCCCCGGTCGAAGAAGATTTCCGAATCGGGACCGCCGGGTCCGGGCTGGCCCGTGTTCCAGTAGTTGTCGGCGCGACCCAGACGCTGAATGCGCTCGGGCTTCAGCCCGATGATGTCGCGCCAGATCGCCTCGGCCTCATCGTCGGTCTCGTACACCGTGACCCAGAGGTCCTTCTCATCGAACGCGAGGCCTCCGTCTGCCTCGGATGATGTCAGCAGCTCCCACGCGTAGCGGATCGCGCCCTCTTTGAAGTAGTCGCCGAACGACCAGTTCCCGAGCATCTGGAAGAACGTTCCGTGGCGGGCTGTCTTGCCCACCTCTTCGATGTCGTTGGTGCGGATGCACTTCTGCAGATCTGCGATCCGCGGGTGCGGCGCCGGCACCACCCCGGTGAGATACGGGATCATCGGCACCATGCCCGCCACCGTGAACAGCAGCGTCGGGTCGTCGCTCACGAGCGAGGAGGAAGGGACGATGACGTGGTCGTTCTTCTCGAAGAAGTCGAGATAGCGCTGCGCGATCTCCGCAGTTTTCATAGTGGTGCCGGGTGTCCTTGCGTGTGAAGTGTGAGAGTTCGCGCGTGCGCGTCGCGGGGCGAGGGGGTCAGTCGTCGCCCGGCTCGGTGAGCCGCGCCTGCTGCTCCCGGTAGGAGTCGCCGATGATCGCGGTGAAACCGTTGATCCTGGCATCGACCTCGGCGAGGATGTCGTGGCCGCGGGGATCCTTGTTCATGAAATGGGCGGCGACGAAACCACCGATCACGCCGATCAGGAACCACAGCACGTTCTTCATGTCGAAATCCTCGCCCTCTGCCCGCGGAGACGCGGTGTGTCCATCGTAGGCCGAAACGACAAGAGGCGTCGGGAACCCCCGACGCCTCTTGTATGACAGGTTCGAACCCGCCGGAATGCTCAGCGAGCCGCGTAGTACTCGACGACGAGCTGCACTTCGCAGGTCACGGGGACCTCGGCGCGCTTCGGGCGACGCACGAGACGCGCCTCAAGCTTGTCGAGCTCGACCTCGAGGTAACCCGGAACGGGGGGAAGCACCTCGGCGTGACCGCCGGCTGCGGCCACCTGGAAGGGCTCGGTGCCCTCGCTCTTGGGCTTGACGTGGATGAGCTGACCCGGCTTCACGCGGAAGGACGGGCGGTCGACGAGCTGGCCGTCGACCATGATGTGGCGGTGCACGACGAGCTGGCGCGCCTGCGCGGTGGTGCGGGCGAAGCCCGAACGCACGACGAGGGCGTCGAGGCGCATCTCGAGCAGCTCGACCAGGTTCTCACCGGTCAGGCCGTCGCGACGGCGTGCCTCATTGAACGTGTTGCGCATCTGCTTCTCGCGGATGCCGTACTGCTCGCGCAGACGCTGCTTCTCACGCAGACGCACAGCGTAGTCGCTGTCCGTCTTGCGCTTCGTGCGGCCGTGCTCTCCGGGAGCGTACGGGCGCTTCTCGAGGTAGCGGGCGGCCTTCGGGGTGAGCGGGATGCCGAGGGCGCGGGACAGGCGGACCTTGCGGCGGTCCTGGGACTTCGTGGTCACGAAGTGTTCCTTCCGATGACGTGGACGTGTCTTTCACGACTCACGGACGTATCTCCCCCGCCGGCCCTTCCGTGTGCACGCCGGGGCACGAAGGAAGGTGAGTGAGAGCGAGGGGATGCCCGAAAACTGTGTTTCGAGCCGGTCAAGTCTAACAGATCAGCGGAACGGCGGTCCGTACGCGATCAGCGGTCCTCGAGGATGCGTCGGATCTTCTCGAGCCGTGCGGCGATGTCGCGCTCGGCGCCCAGCTGCTTGGGCTCGTAGTATCGCCGGCCGTCGAGCTCGTCGGGAAGGTACTGCTGCGGCACGACGCCGTACTCGCTGTCGTGCGAATAGACGTATCCCTTGCCGTGCCCGAGGCGCTTGGCCCCTGAATAGTGCGCATCGCGCAGATGCAGCGGCACTCGGCCGAACCCTCCGGAGCGGATATCGGCGATCGCGGCGTCGATGCCCGTGTACGCCGCGTTCGACTTCGCCGTCGTCGCGAGGTAGACCGTCGCCTCAGCCAGCGGAATCCGACCCTCCGGCATGCCGATGAACGCCACGGCATCGGCGGCGGCCACGGCGATGACGAGACCCTGCGGGTCTGCGAGCCCGACGTCCTCGGACGCCGAGATGACAAGACGACGGGCGATGAAACGAGGGTCTTCGCCGGCCTCGATCATCCGCGCGAGGTAGTGCAGCGCGGCATCCGGGTCGGAGCCGCGGATCGACTTGATGAACGCGCTGATGACGTCATAGTGCTCATCCCCCTGCCTGTCGTACCGCAGCAGGGCGCGATCGACCGCCTGCGCGACGTCGTCTGCGCTGATCTCGGGCGGCGAGACGGGATGATCGTCATCGTCATCGTCATCGTCATTCTCGTCGGTGACGTGCGAGAGCGCGACAGCCGCGCCCGCTTCGAGACCGGTGAGGGCTCGCCTGGCATCTCCCGAGGCGAGCCGGATCAAGGCCCCCCGGGCTTCCGCGGACAGCGTCACCGCACCGTTGAGCCCTCGGGGATCGGTGACCGCGCGGTCGACGAGCACTCCGATGTCGTCGTCCGTGAGCGCGTGCAGGGTCAGCAGCAGCGAGCGGGACAGCAGCGGCGAGATCACCGAGAACGACGGATTCTCCGTCGTCGCGGCGATGAGGATGACCCAGCCGTTCTCCACGCCCGGAAGCAGGGCATCCTGCTGCGCCTTGGTGAACCGATGGATCTCATCGAGGAAGAGGATCGTCGTCTGGCCGTACAGGTCGCGCTGGGTGATCGCCTCCTGCATCACCTCGCGGACGTCCTTCACACCGGCGGTGATGGCGGAGAGCTCGACGAAGCGGCGTCCGGACGACCGCGCGATCGCCTGCGCGAGCGTGGTCTTGCCGGTGCCGGGAGGACCCCAGAGAATGATCGACACCGCACCGGGAGAGGCCGCATCGGGATCGGCGAGAGCGACGATCGGAGAGCCCGACCGCAGGAGGTGCTGCTGGCCGGCGACCTCGGCGAGCGAGATCGGTCGCATCCGCACGGCGAGCGGGGTCTGCCCGGAGAGCAGAGCGGCGGCGGAGGTCATCCTCCCAGGCTAATGCGCGCCTCCGACGTCGACGGCGGTAGGCTCGCATGCGGCGCCCACGGGTGGGCCCGGAGGAGGAGAACGGCATGGCCGGACGTGGTCCGAGAGGTGACCAGCGAGCACGCACCGAAGCGGAACGCGCGCGGGTGTATGCCGCACGACGCGCGTGGCACGAAGGACTGGGGCGTCGCCGCGTGCGCGACAACACGGTCGCGGGCGTCGCAGGAGCGCTGATCCTCGCCGCCGTCATCGCCAGCCAGGTCGTGCACGCGCAGGTCACCGCACCCGAACCCGAGCCCACGCCGAGCATTTCGCCGACGCCGGTCGAGACGCCCGTCGAGACCCCGGCACCGATCCCCTCCGACACGCCCGCCGAGACACCCGCTCCGTAACGCGACTCCCGCTCACGCGCCACTCGGGCCGATGTGAGCGAAACGCTTCACGCCTGTAACGCGGAAGGCCCCCGCAGGAAACGACGCTGAGCCACGCTGGTCGCAGCCGAGCTCAATGCTCCTTTTCCCGTGGAGGTCGCCCGTGTCCTACGTCAAGCCCGCCGAACTCGTCACCCGCATGGTCGACGCCGGTGCCTACAAACTCCAGATGTCCACCCGCGACACGCTCATCCGTTCGTTCATGGGCGCTGCCCTTCTCACGATCGCCGCGGCCTTCGCGGTGACGGTGTCCACGAACACCGGCCAGCCGCTGCTCGGGGCGTTGCTGTTCCCGGTCGGCTTCGTCATGCTGTATCTGCTCGGGTACGACCTGCTCACCGGCGTCTTCACGTTGACCCCGCTCGCTCTTCTCGACAGGCGTCCGGGCGCGACTTTAGGGAGCATGTTCCGGAACTGGGGTCTGGTCTTCGTCGGCAACTTCGGCGGCGCGTTCATGGTCGCCATCCTCATGGCCGTGTACTTCACCTACGGCTTCGCCACCGAGCCGAGTGCCGTCGGGCACGCGATCGGAGAAATCGGTCATGGGCGCACCGTCGGATACGCCGATCACGGTGCCGCCGGCATGCTCACGCTGTTCATCCGTGGTGTGCTGTGCAACTGGATGGTCTCGACCGGCGTCGTCCTGGCGATGATCTCGGACAACGTTCTCGGCAAGATCGTCGCCATGTGGTTGCCGATCATGCTGTTCTTCTACATGGGCTTCGAGCATTCGATCGTCAACATGTTCCTGTTCCCGTCGGGGCTGCTCCTCGGCGCCGACTTCACGATCATGGACTACCTCATCTGGAACGAGATCCCCACCGTGTTCGGCAATCTCGTCGGAGGACTCCTTTTCGTCGGCCTCCCGCTCTACCTGACGCACGGGCGCACCTCGACGCGCAAGGTCCGCGCACCCCGCGCCGGCCGCATCTCCGCGGCTCGCGGGCAGGTCGGCGCGCCGAAGCAACCGGTACTCGCAGATCGCGTGGCTGAGCCCGCGAACGCCGGCTGATCCTGCCGACGTCGGTGCCCGGTGAGCGTCGCGCTCACCGGGCTCCGTTGTGCGCACGGCGCGGAGAAGGCCGCCACGGACAGCCCAGGGGCGCCGCGGATTCAGTCGGTCGTCTCGTCAACAGCGAGGCGATAGCCGCGCTTGACGACCGTGCGAACGAGGTCGAGGTCGCCCAGCGCCTCACGGAGCCGCGCGACAGCGACCTCGACGGCGTGCGGATTGCGCTCCGTGCCCGGCAGCACCCTCCCGAGCTCGGAGCGCGAGAGCACGTTGCCCCCGGCCGAGAAGAGGGCCTCCAGGAGTCCGACCGCCGTTCGCGACAGTGGGATCAGAGAGCCATCGGCGACGACACCACCGCTTCGCACCTCGATCCGTCCCGCGGCCGTGTGCAGGGCGGGAGCGTGGCCGCCGCCGAAGTGGGCGATCACACAGCGCGCGAGGGACCCGAGTCGGCCGCGGTCCGCCACCGTCGTGCGCATGCCGGCCTCGAGCAGTGGCGCTGCGGTGATCGGTCCGACGGCCGCGAGAAGGAGCCGGCCCTGGGACGCGCGACGCGAGATGCCCTCGGACGCTCCGGCATCCGCCGCGACCTGCAGCCACGACGAGGCGCCGGGCGCGGAGGTGAAGAGCACCGCATCCGCCTCACCCGAAGCCGCCTGGAGCGCCGAGCGCCGTACCACCTCCGGATCAGGTGGCGGTCCCCATCGATAGACCGTGATGCTCACGACCTCGGCGCCGTCCGCGGCGAGCAGTTCGTCCAGTCCGTCGGCGCCGGCACCGTGATGTTGGACGGCGATCCGCTTGCCCGCGATTCGCGAAGCCCGCAGATACTCGCCCACCTCCGCGGATGTCTCGGACTCGGCCACCCAGTCGGCGGTGAATCCGGCCTGCTGAATGGCGCCGTGCGCTTTCGGACCCCGCGCGACGAACTGCGCGCCGGCGAACGCGGCGGTCAGCTGCTCATCGAGGCCGTGTTCGTGCGCGGCATCCATCCAGCCGCGGAAGCCCACCCCCGTGGTGACGACGACGATGTCGGGCGGCGACACGATGAGCCGCTCGGTGCGCCGGAGCAGCTCCGCGTCATCGGCGTTCGGAACGATCGTCATGGCGGGCGCTCGATGCACCTGCGCCCCACGACGTTCCAGCGCCGTCGCGAGGTCGCTCGCCCGCCGGTCCGCCGCGATGATGACCGTGCACCCGGCGAGGGCTGCATCCAGCACGCGGGATCCGGTCACGCGGTGCTCTCCACCGTCGCGGAGACGGGAAGGAGAAGGTCTGCTCTGGCCACGTCGCCGAACACTATCACGGCGGGATTCTCGACCCGCTCCGCCTGCGCGACCGTCACGATGTCCGAAAGCCGGGCGCGGATGGTGCGCTGGTGCGGGCTGTGTCCGTTCTCGACGATCGCGACAGGGCTCTCCGTCGGTACGCCGTGCGCCAGGGCCGCATCCACGAGCCGCGGCAGAGCGGCGACTCCCATGAGGACGACGGTGGTGACGGCATCGTCGAGCATCGCGGCGAGGGTGGCTGGGGCGATGCCGCCCTGTCCGTTGACGACGTGCACGGCGGATGCCGTACCGCGGTGCGTCACCGGGATACCGGCGGACTGCGGCACCGAGATGGCGCTGCTCACACCGGGGGTGACCATGACGGGCACTCCGGCCGCGACGCAGGCGAGCACCTCCTCTCCCCCACGACCGAACACGAAGGGATCTCCGCCTTTGAGGCGCACCACACGCTTGCCGGCACGGGCGTGTTCGACGAGGAGCGCGTTGATCTCCTCCTGCGGGACAGGATGATCCCCCGGGCGCTTTCCGACGTCGATCACGAGCACATCGGAGCCGAGTTCGCCTCTCACCTCCGCCGCCGGCCCCAGGCGATCGGCGACCACGACGTCGGCCTCGGCGAGGAGTCGTCGTGCACGCACCGTCATCAGGTCTGCCGGCCCCGGTCCGCCGCCGATCAGATCGACGCGGCCCACGAGCCCCGGGCGACGTCGCCGGAGAGGCAGCCGACCGGATGAGAGCATCGCCGCCACCGCGTCGCGCACGTCCATCGAGCGGCGAGGATCCACGCCCACCACGCCGGTGACACCGACGACCACGTCGCCGGCAGAGGTCTGGGCTGTGAGGCGCGCCGACCCCATCGCGCCGTCCGAGGCGTTGATGCAGAGCCTGCGCTGGCGCTCGCACTGAGCCACCACCGCCCTGTCGACCCTGCGGTCTCCGGTCGCCGTGTGCACGAGCCACGCCGTTCTCACATCGCCTCGCCGGAACGGCCGCTTCGTCCACGGCACCGCGTTCTCCACCATGATGGCTCGCGTCTCCGGTGCGAGCTCAGGGGCCACCACCCGCACCAACGCGCCGTCGTCGAGGAATCGTCGCAGGCGCCGCGCCGTCACGAGCCCTCCGCCGACCATGAGCACCTCACGTCCGCGCAGGGACACGCCGAGCATCGTCGTCATGATCTCCCCTGCGCCGTGTCGAGGTGAACGACACCGTCCGCGATCAGCACGGGCCAGACCCGCAGAGCGGCGTCCTGCTTGCCCTGAGTGTCCAGGCAGACGCCGGTACGCAGATCGAACACCTGCTTGTGCAGTGGAGATGCGATCGTCGGAGCATCCCCCCTCGTTCCCACGATGCCACGGGAGATCACATTCGCGCCGCTGTACGGATCAAGGTTGGAGACCGCGTGCACCGCACCGTCGCGGGTGAGGAACAGCGCCACCTGCTCTTGACCGATGAGCGCAGCCCTGCCGCGTTCAGTCTCGAGCTCCTCCAACCGGCATACTCGCGTCATCGTCTGGTGCGTCATCACGATCGTCACCGCCTCACCTCCAGAGTTGTGCCCGCGATCAGCACGCCGGCCTGCCGCTCCTCGGGAGTGGCCGGCCTCACCTGCCCGCGCTCGGCGACGTAGGCGAGCGAGGGATCGGGGGTGTCCTCGGCATTGACGAACGACCGGAACCGGGCGAGCTTCGCCGGGTCACGCAGCGTCGCCGCCCACTCATCCTCGTAACGGTCCACATGCGCGGCCATGGCCGCGTCCAGATCGTCGCAGATCCCCAGGCTGTCGTCGAAGATCACCGCACGCAGGCCATCGAGCCCGCCCTCGAGCTCCTCACACCAGGGTGCGGTGCGCTGGAGCCGGTCGGCGGTGCGGATGTAATACATGAAGAACCGGTCGATCGCCCGGATCAGTGCGTCGTCGTCGAGGTCGGAGGCGAGCAGTTGGGCGTGGCGGGGGGAGAATCCGCCGTTGCCGCCGACGTACATGTTCCAGCCGGTCTCCGTGGCGATCACGCCGACGTCCTTCGAGCGCGCCTCCGCGCATTCGCGTGCGCATCCGGAGACACCTACTTTCAGTTTGTGCGGCGCACGCAGTCCTCGGTAGCGCAGCTCGAGTCGCACCGCCATCCCGACCGAATCCAGCACGCCGAATCGGCACCAGGTCGACCCGACGCAGGACTTCACCGTGCGCAGGGACTTGCCGTAGGCGTGTCCTGACTCGAAGCCCGCTTCCACCAGCCGGCTCCAGATGGCCGGCAACTGCTCGATACGAGCTCCGAACATGTCGATCCGCTGCCCGCCGGTGATCTTGGTGTACAGCGCGAAATCCTTCGCGATCTGTCCGATCACCAGCAGGCCGTCCGGCGTCACCTCACCGCCCGGCATCCGCGGCACGACTGAGTACGTGCCGTCCTTCTGCATGTTCGCCATCACGTGGTCGTTGGTGTCCTGGAGCGTCGCGTTCTCGCCGTCCAGCACGTGCGCGCCGACCAGAACAGCGAGGATGCTGGCGATGGCCGGCTTGCAGATGTCGCAACCGCGCCCGCGGCCGAACCGCTCCACGATCGTGCTGAAGGTGGTGAGCTGGGAGACCCGGATCGCGTCGAACAGCTGGCGGCGGGACATGTCGAAGTGTTCGCACAGCGCGTTCGACACCGACTGCCCGAGCTTCGTGAGCTCCTGCCCCACGAGCTTCTTCACCATGAGGACGCACGAGCCGCAGGTCGCTCCCGCCTTGGTGCAGGCCTTCACGGCGCCCGCATCGGCGCAACCTTCCTCGTGCACCGCCCGACGGATCCGCCCCGCTGTCACACTCGAGCAGGAGCAGACGACCGCCTCGTCCGGCAGCTCGCCGCCCGGGGCCTCGACGCCGCCCTGCGGCAGCAGATAGGCGGCGGGGTCGGCTCCGAGGCGGGCGCCGACGAGCGGCCGGAGGGCACCATAGGCCGCGGCGTCGCCGACCAGGATGCCGCCGAGCAGCGTCTGCGCGTCGTCGGAGAGCACGAGCTTCTTGTAGACGCCGGCGACGGGGTCGGCGTAGACGACGTCGAGCGCATTCGGGGTGGTGGCCAGCGCGTCACCGAAACTCGCGACGTCGACGCCGGAGAGCTTGAGCTTCGCGGATTCGTCGTAACCGGGGAAGGTGGCGTCCCCGCCGAGCAGCCGGGTCGCGGCGACCTCCGCCATCGCGTATCCGGGAGCCACGAGTCCGACGCAGCGCCCCTCGAAGTTCGCGACCTCGCCGATGGCGAGGATGTGCTCGTCCGAAGTCGAGCACTCGGCGTCGATGACCACTCCGCCTCGCGGGTGCACCTCGAGTTCGGCGTTGCGCGCCAGCTCGTCCCGCGGACGCACGCCGACGGTGAAGACGACGACGTCGGCTCGGTGGAACGAGCCGTCTTGGAATTCGAGTGCGGTGACCGCCCCGGACTCATCCGGGTCGAGGCGCGTGGTGCGGGCCTCGGTGCGCACGGCGATCCCCCGTCCTTCCAGCAGTCGGCGTAGCATTCCGCCCCCGGCGACGTCCAGCTGGGCGGACATCAGGCGGTCCGAGTACTGCACCACCGTGCATTCCACGTCCATCCCCTGCAGGGCGCCCGCGGCCTCGAGCCCCAGCAGGCCTCCGCCGATCACGGCTCCGCGCAGGGGGCGGCCGAGCATCCGTGAGCGCGCCTGCACGAAGTCCAGCAGTGCCTGCACGTCATCTAGGGTCCGATAGACGAAGCATCCGGGCAGGTCGGCGCCGTCGACAGCCACCCTGGCGGCGTAGGAGCCGGTCGCGAGGACGAGCGTGTCATAGCGCAGTGACCGCCGGGCCCTCGTCGTCACGCTCCGCGCCGCCCTGTCGATCCGGAGCACCCGGTCGTCGGGGATGAGGCGGACTCGCGCGTCATCGAACACGGCGCGATCCAGCACCAGCTCATCCGCGGTCGCGCCGGAGAAGAACGATGACAGCCCGACCCGGTCGTAGGGGTGGCGCCCCTCATCACCGATGACCGTCACCCTCATCGATTCGCCCGTGCGGGTGAGCAGGCTCTCGACGAAGCGATGCGCCACCATGCCCGCCCCGACCACGAGGATCTCCCGCTGCGTGCTCTCGATGTCGCTCATCGTGCTCCTGTCGGCCGGCGTACATGCTGTGCTGGCGACGATAGAAGCGCGGTGTTTCCCACAGCCGATACTGCGTGTTTCGCCCGTCGAACGATCTGCTCACAATCCGGTAACCATGGTGTGAGGGCAGGCCTCTACCCCGGACGGGTCACGTACTAGGCTGAACCTCGTCCTTTCCGCCTCCCGCGGGCTGACCGCGCAAGGAGAATCACTGTGTCTGCCAACGAGCCTTCGAAGCCGACTCCCCCCATCCCCGCTCCGCCCGCAGCACCGCTGCCGCGGAAGATCCCCAACCCGGCCGCGGTGGCGCCGGCCGCGCCGGCCGCACCTGTGAAGGGCGCTCAGGCCGCCAATGCCGCCGAGTGGGGCCGGGTCGCCGACGACGGAACCGTCGAGGTGCGAGAGGGTGACTCGTGGCGGGTCGTCGGCCAGTATCCGGACGGCACCCCTGACGAGGCTCTTGCCTATTTCGTGCGCAAGTTCGACGACATCGCCTTCAAGGTCCAAGCGCTCGAGCAGCGCCACGCGGCGGGCGGCGCATCGGCCGGTGACCTGGCCAAGCAGGCAGCTCATCTCATGAAGGAGGCGACGGATGCCGCCGCCGTCGGCGATCTCGCTTCCCTCCGCGCGCGGTTGGACGCTCTGACGTCGTCCCTGTCGGAGGCGACTGCACGGGAGGCGCAGCAGGCGAAGGAACTCGTCGAGCAGGCGATTGCGGAGCGCACCGCGCTCGTCGAGCGCGCCGAGGCCATTGCCGCGCGTGACCTCTCCAAGGTCCAGTGGAAGCAGGTCACCGCTGAACTCGCGGAGCTGTTCGACGCCTGGCAGGCGCAGCAGCAGAACGGCCCGCGCCTGTCCAAAGGGATCTCCCAGCAGTTGTGGAAGCGATTCCGTGACGCCCGCGCCGTCGTCGACAAGCACCGTCGCGCGTTCTACGCCGAGCTCGACGACACGCACAAGTCCGCACGCGATGCCAAAGCCCGCCTCGTGGAGCGCGCCGAGGCCCTCGCCCCTCGCGGTGTCGACGGCATCCCCGCATACCGCACTCTGCTCGACGAGTGGAAGGCGGCCGGCCGCGCCGGACGCAAGGCCGATGACGCGCTCTGGCTGAAGTTCAAGGCGGCCGGCGATGCACTGTATGCCGCCCGCGCCGAGCAGGCCGCCGCCGAAGAGGCCGACTCCGCGCCGAAGATCGAGGCGCGCGAGGCTCTGCTCGACGAGGCAAAGGCCGTCGCGGACGAGCCGAACATCAAGCGCGCTCGTGCTCTGCTCACCCGGATCCAGCGGCAGTGGGACGAGCTCGGACGCATCTTCCCCCGCGAGAAGGAGCGCGCACTCGACGACCGGCTGCGGGCCATCGAGCAGGCGCTGAAGGCTCGCGAGGACGTCGACTGGAAGAAGAACAACCCCGAGACCAAGGCCCGCGCCAACGACATGAGCTCGCAGCTGCTCGAAGCCATCGAGAAGCTGGAGGCGGAGCTCGCCGCGGCCGAGAAGGCCGGCGACAGGAAGGCCGCCAAGGAGGCGGCCGACGCCCTCGAGGCTCGTCGGGCCTGGCTCAGCGCCCTCGGCGGCTGAGCCCTTTATCCACAGATCCTCTCGCCGGATCCGAGCGCGGGGTGCGGCACGCCACACTGGCGTGATGCACCCCGCGTTGTTCTATCTTCCCGGTGAGCGTCTCAGCCAGCCGGAGCTGAGTGCCGCGAGGATCGACGGTCACGTCGTCGAGATCGGTGAGGGCTATATCCCGGCCGACCTCGTGGAGAGTCCCCAGGCGCGAGCCGCCGGGCTCGCAGCGCTGATCATTCCGGGCCTCGCTGCATCAGGCCCGTCCGCTGCCTGGGTCCATGGTGCGGGCGACCGTCCGCCGCTGCGCCACCATGCGCACCGAGCGGTTCCTCACCGCGTGCGTGCGCCGCAGAGCGCCCGGCTCGCATTCCACGACACCGCGCTGGAAGATCACGAGATGCTTTGGATCGGCGGGATCGCCGTCGCGACGCCACTGCGCACCATGATCGATCTGCTGCTCGGCATCCATCGGGACGCGACGCTGGCCGTGTGGGCCGAAGCCCTCCTCGAAGTCTTGCCGCCGCTGCTCGACGAGGCGGGTGTCGCGCTGCAGTCGATGCATCGCGTGCCGGGAAGCCGGGCGGCGCGCGCCGAGGTGGATCGCCTGAAGCGGCGGTTATGACGACGTGACGCGATACACGTCGTAGACGGCGTCGATACGGCGCACCGCGTTGAGCACGCGGTCGAGGTGGACGGCGTCGCCCATCTCGAACACGAAACGGCTGAGTGCGAGCCGGTCGTCGGTCGTCGAGACCGTGGCCGAGAGGATGTTCACGTGGTGCTCGCTGAGCACGCGGGTGACGTCGGAGAGCAGTCCGGACCGATCGAGGGCCTCGACTTGGATCTGAACCCGGAAGACGCTCTTGGTCGTCGGCGCCCAGGACACGTCGACGAAGCGGTCCTGCTCCGCGCCGAGAGCCTTCACGTTGACGCAGTCGGCGCGGTGCACCGAGACTCCGCTGCCGCGGGTGACGAATCCGACGATGGGGTCTCCGGGCACCGGCGTGCAGCATTTTGCGAGCTTCACCAGGATGTCAGCCGCGCCGCGCACGAGGATTCCCGAGTCGCCGGCGCGCGGCTCGCGCGTCGGGATGTTGCCTGGCAGTTCGATCGCACCGGTCGTGGTGTCGTTCGCAGCGACCAGCGCCGTGACCTTCTCGAGCACCGACTGCGTCGAAACGTGCCCCTCGCCGACGGCTGCGTACAAGGCTGAGACATCTTCATACCGCAGCTGCTGCGCGACCTCGGCGAACGAGTCCTGGCTCATCAGGCGCTGCAGGGGCAGGTTCTGCCGGCGCATCGCCCTGGCGATGGACTCCTTGCCCTGCTCGATCGCCTCTTCGCGGCGCTCCTTGGTGAACCATCCGCGGATCTTGTTTCGCGCGCGGGTGCTGCGGACGAACCCGAGCCAATCCTGACTGGGCCCTGCATCGGGATTCTTCGACGTGAAGACCTCGACCACGTCGCCGCTTTTCAGCTCGGACTCGAGCGGAACGAGTCGTCCGTTGACCTTGGCCCCCATGGTGCGGTGACCGATCTCGGTGTGCACGGCGTAGGCGAAGTCCACCGGGGTGGCACCGGCGGGCAGACCGATGACGCGGCCCTTGGGCGTGAAGACGTAGACCTCCTTCGCGCCGATCTCGAACCGGAGCGAATCGAGGAACTCGCCCGGGTCGGCCGTCTCCGCCTGCCAGTCCGAGATGTGCGCGAGCCACGCCATGTCGGCGTCCGAGGCGCGGACTTCCGTCTTGCCGCCGTTCATCCGCTCTTTGTACATCCAGTGCGCGGCGACTCCGTATTCCGCCTGCTGGTGCATCTCGTGCGTGCGGATCTGGATCTCGACCGTGCGGCCGCCGGGGCCGATCACTGTCGTATGGAGCGACTGATACAGGTTGAACTTCGGCGTGGCGATGTAGTCCTTGAAGCGGCCGGGCAGAGGAGTCCAGCGCGCATGGATCGCACCGAGGACCGCGTAGCAGTCGCGGACCGAGCCCACCAGGACGCGG
The DNA here is from genome assembly GCF_031179285.1 of Microbacterium sp. Lineage (GTDB taxonomy): Bacteria > Actinomycetota > Actinomycetes > Actinomycetales > Microbacteriaceae > Microbacterium. The sequence continues at coordinate 108,963 of NZ_JAPSHY010000007.1, forward strand.
ATGCCGATGAGGTCGTAGATGTCATCGAACTCGCGCCCGCGGATGACCATCTTCTGATACACCGAGTACAGCTGCTTCGGCCGCCCGACGACCTTGCCGCGGATGCGCAGGTCGCGAAGGTCCTCATCGATCTCCTCGACGACCTGCTGCAGATACTTCTCCCGCTGCGGCGTGCGCTGCGCGATGAGACTGTGAATCTCGTTGTAGATCTTAGGATGCAGGACTGCGAAGGAGAGGTCTTCGAGCTCGGACTTCACGGCCTGGATGCCGAGCCGGTTGGCCAGCGGCGCGTAGATCTCGAGCGTTTCCTTGGCCTTCTTGGAGGCCTTCTCGGGAGGTACGAAACCCCAGGTGCGGGCGTTGTGCAGCCGGTCGGCGAGCTTGATCAGCAGCACGCGGATGTCCTTCGACATGGCCACGATCATCTTGCGGACGGTCTCGGCCTGCGCACTCTCGCCGTACTTCACCTTGTCGAGCTTGGTGACCCCGTCGACCAGCATCGCGACCTCGTCGCCGAACTCCGCGGTCAGATCGGTCAGCGCATACCCGGTGTCCTCGACGGTGTCGTGCAGCAGCGCTGCCGCGATCGCCCTCGGCCCGAGGCCGAGTTCGGCGAGGATCTGAGCGACGGCGAGCGGGTGGGTGATGTACGGCTCGCCGCTCTGGCGCAACTGCCCCGCGTGCTTGTCCTTCGCGACCGCGTACGCCCGCTCGATGACGGAGAAGTCGCCCTTCGGGTGGTTCGCCCTCACCGTTCTGATCAGATTGTCCAGATCGTTGACGCGCGAGGCGCGCGAGAAGATGCGGGGCACGAGGCGACGCAGGCTCGAGCCTTGCGCCTGCGGATTAGCCTCCGCCATCCATTCACCTCCGGGTCAGAACATCCTACGCGCGCGTGCGAGGTGTCAGCCCCGCATCAGACGGGCCGGTCTACGCGTCGACGGTCGCGCGGGCGCGCGCCTCGCGGATCCGCGCGTCGCGCTCCGCGATCTGCGGTTCCCTCTCGCGGAACAGCGAGTACAGCGGCGCCGCGACGAACAGCGTCGAGTAGGTCGCCACGAGGATGCCGACGAAGATCGAGAGCGAGATGTCGGTCAGCGTCTCCGCACCGAGCCAGAACGCGCCGATGAAGAGGATCGCGCCGACAGGAAGAGCCGCGACGACAGAGGTGTTGATGGAGCGGATGAGGGTCTGGTTGACCGCGAGGTTGACGGATTCCCCGAAAGTGCGCGAACTGTTCTCGCCGTCCTCCGTGGTGTTCTCGCGGATCTTGTCGAAGACGACGGTGGTGTCGTACAGCGAGTACGCGAGGATCGTGAGGAAGCCGATCACAGCGGCGGGCGAGATCTCGAATCCGGCGAGTGCGTACACCCCGACCGTGATCACGAGCACATCGAGCAGGCCGAGGATCGCGGCGGCCGACATCTTCCACGTCCGGAAGTAGATCGCGAGGATGAGGAAGGTCAGTGCGAGGAAGATCGCGAGCCCCCAGAGCGACTGCCGCGTCACGTTCTCGCCCCAGGCGGGTCCGATGAACGACGACGCGACGCCGTCGGGATCCACCTCGTACGCCTCGGCGAGGGCATCGGCGACCTGCTGGGTCTCCTCGGCGCTCATCTGGTCGGTCTGGACGCGGATGTCCCGGTCGCTGACGACGACGACCTTCGTGTTGGCACCGGGCACCACCGATCGCACGGCATCGGTGGCACGACCCTGATCCGTCGTGGAAGGCGCCTGAACGGTGAACTGAGAGCCGCCGGTGAACTCGATCGAGAACTGGATGGGGCGCAGCAGCGGCACGAGGGCCGAGGCGACGACCAGCGCGATCGCGATGATGAACCACAGCCGGCGGCGGCCCACGAACGGGAAGGAGGTCTTACCCGTGTAGAGGTTGTTGCCGAACTCATTCATGGAAGCCATCAGGCGTCTCCCTCACTTGCGGAGTTCGTCGTTCGATCGCCCGCGAGGGCTTCTGCGCGTTTGCGTTCCGCGATGGTCTGTCGTCGCTCGGCCTCGCCGCGCGAGCGGGCGATCTTCGCGGAGCGACCGACGGTGGTCGGTGCCACCTCGCGATACTGCGTGCGGGTGCGGTACACCGCACCGAGCGACTCAGGGTCGAGCCCGGACAGCGGGTGCCCTCCCCCGAAGAATCGCGTGCGGGCGAGCAGCTGCATGACCGGGTGCGTGAAGATGACGAAGATGAACACGTCGATGAGCGTCGTGAGACCGAGCGTGAACGCGAAGCCCTTCACCGTGGCATCCGCGAGGACGTAGAGCACGACGGCGGCGAGGACGTTGATCGACTTGGAGATGTAGATGGTGCGCTTCGCACGGCCCCAGCCGTCCTCCACGGCGGTCGTGATCGACTTGCCGTCGCGGAGCTCGTCTCGGATGCGCTCGAAGTACACGATGAACGAGTCGGCCGTGAACCCGATGGAGACGATCAACCCCGCGACACCGGCGAGCGAGAGCCGGAATCCCAGGCGCCACGCGAGGATGCACACGATGACGTAGGTCAGCACCGCCATCACGATGATCGAGGCGATGATCACCGTCCCGAGGGCCCGGTAGCTGATGAGCGAGTAGATCGCGACGAGCGCGAGCCCGATGAGACCTGCGATGAGACCGATCTGCAGCTGCTGCGTTCCGAGGGTCGCCGAGATGGTGTCGGAGCTCTCCACGACGAAGCTCAGCGGCAGCGCGCCGTACTTCAGCTGATCGGCGAGGGTCTTGGAGCTCTCCTGGGTGAAGTCGCCGGAGATGCTCGGGCGGCCGTCGAGGATGAGACCGTTCATCCTCGGCGCGGAGATGACCTTGCCGTCCAGCACGAACGCGAACTGGTCGCGCGGCGTCAGCCCCTCGAGTCGGTTCTGGTTCAGGCGCTGGCTGACCTCGCCGAACACGTCGGTGCCCTTGCCGTTGAGCGTGAGCTGAACCGTCCACGTGCCGGACTGCGGATCGCGGCCGCTGACTGCGTCGTTGATGACGGTGCCGTCGAGTTCCTGCGGACCGAGGAGGAACTTCGCCGTCCCGAGGTCGTCACAGGTGATCAGCGGCTCGTCGGCCGGTGCATTCGCGGCATCCTCGGCGGGGTTGCTGCAGTCGTAGGCGAGGAATTCGGCGTTGAGCTTCGGGGTGATCCACGCCAGATCGCTCGCATCGGTGGGCTCGGCTGTCGGAGCTGCCTCCAAGGAGGGGTCCGGTGCCGGGTACGGCGTGTTGTTGCCGTCCTCGCCGACGAACTCGTTCGTCGGCGCGTTCGTCGCGAGCACGGCGCGGAACTCCAGCTGCGCACTGGCCTGAATGCGCTCGCGCGTCTCGTCATCCACCGCACCCGGTACCTGGACGACGATGTTCCGGCCGCCCTCGGTGGTGATGTCGGCCTCGGCGACGCCGGAGGCGTCGACGCGCTGCCGGATGATGGCCGCCGCCTGGTCGAGCTGCTCCTGCGTGGGAGCGGAGCCGTCCTCCGTGACCGCGCCGAGGATGATCTGCGTGCCGCCCTGAAGATCGAGCGCCAGTTCCGGCGTCCACGAGCTCTTCTGGAACCCGTACACGCCGAGGGCGTTGACGCCGAAGAGGGCTGCCGTCACCAGGAGCAGGCCGAGAAGGACCCGCCAGGCGTGACGGACCGGAGAGGATGAAGCCACGTGAGTTCAGCTTTCTGAGTTGCCGGAGTGCCGCGAGCGGCGGATCGCCGAGGACTTACTTGGTGTCGTCGGAATCGCGATCGAGACGCGCGCGCGTCTCTTCCGTCGTCTCCATGCCCGAGGTCGCCTGCGCGCCCGACGCGGGCGCGGTGTTCGGGGTCGTGTCATCTGCGGGCAGCGCTGCGTCGTCGGCGACGGCATCCTCGACGATGACGTCCTTGGGCTCCACGATGCGCAGGATCGCCTGGCTGTGCACCTCGATGATCGTGCCCGGGGCGATCTCGACGAGAGCGGGTGCGTCGAGATCCTCGGCGTCGTACGCGACGATGGTGCCGAAGATGCCGCCCTGCAGGAGCACCTTCACACCCGGAAGGGTCTTGGACGCCTTCTCCTCCTGCTCTGCCTTCATCTGCTTCGTGCGCTTGCGCGTGTTGAAGATCATGAAGACCAGGAGGACCGCAAGGAGGCCGAAGAGGAGGAATTCCATTGGCATGGGTAAGCGCCTTTCTCAGGTGCACGCGCCAGCCTTTGGGCGCACAAGGGGATCAGGGAGAAGTCTTCAGCGATTATAGGTCATCGAGGCGCAGTGCCCCGTCCGGGTGGGGCACGCCGAGGTGCGTGTACGCCTCCGGCATCGCGATCCGCCCTCGAGGCGTCCGGCCGAGATAGCCGATGCGGACGAGGTATGGCTCGACCACGCTCTCCACGGTCTCTGCCTCTTCACCGACAGCGACCGCAAGGGTGCTCAGACCCACCGGACCGCCGCGGAACCGCCGCACGAGCGCCTCGAGCACGGCGCGATCGAGCCGGTCAAGACCGATCGAGTCGACGTCGTAGAGCTCCAGAGCTGCGCGCACGTCGCCGATCGAGGCGGCTGATCCCGCGCCGTGCACCAGCGCGTAGTCGCGCACGCGCCTGAGCAACCTGTTGGCGATGCGCGGGGTGCCGCGGGATCGGCGGGCGATCTCGGCGAGCGAATCCGCGGGAAGATCCACACCGAGCACTCCGGCGGACCGCCCGATCACCTGTTCGAGCTCCGCCTCCTCATAGAACTCCAGGTGACCGGTGAAGCCGAAGCGGTCGCGGAGCGGATTGGGCAGGAGCCCTGAGCGGGTGGTCGCTCCCACCAGGGTGAACGGTGCGAGATCCAGTGGGATGCTGGTGGCACCGGCGCCCTTCCCGACCATGATGTCGATGCGGAAGTCCTCCATCGCGAGGTACAGCATCTCCTCGGCGGATCGGGCCATGCGGTGGATCTCGTCGATGAAGAGCACCTCGCCGGGGACGAGGCTCGACAACAGTGCGGCGAGATCGCCCGCATGCTGGATCGCGGGCCCGCTGGACAGTCGCAACGGGCGCTGACTCTCGTGCGCCACGATCATGGCCAGCGTCGTCTTGCCGAGTCCCGGCGGGCCCGCGAGGAGGATGTGATCGGCGGGCCGGCTTTGGATGCGGGCAGCGTCCAGAAGCAGCTGCAGCTGACCGCGGACCTTCTGCTGACCGACGAACTCGCCGAGACTCGTGGGTCGAAGTGCCCCTTCGATCGCGAGCTCGATGTCGTCGACCGGTTCCGCCGTTTCGCGACCCTCAACCACGCGGCTGACCCCCCTGCGCCGGTCCGAGCAGCGCGAGCGTGCGTCGCAGCAGCAACGCGACCGAAGCCTGCTCGGCCACGGTCGCCTCCGCCGCCGTCTGCGCGGCAGCCTCGGCCGCGACCTTCTCCGACCAGCCCAGTCCGACGAGCGCGGCGGCCACTTGGCTCACGATGTCCTTCTCGGTGCCGGCTGCGGTCTTGGGCGCGAGACCGATGGGCCGGACCTTGCCGGCAAGCTGCAGCACGATGAGCTTCGCCGTCTTCGGCCCGATGCCCGATACGCGCCGGAACGGGGCGTCGTCCTCGCCGGTCACAGCCTCGGCGATCTGGTCGACGGTGAGATGCGCGAGCACACCGAGAGCCGACTTCGGTCCGACACCGGTGACACTGATGAGCAGCCCGAACACCTCGAGCTCGCTGCGCTCGGCGAATCCGTAGAGCGACAGCGCATCCTCGCGGACGATGAGGCTGGTGTGCAGCAGCAGCCTCTCACCCACGGTTGCCGTGTGAGCGACGTCGGGGGGAACGGCGACGGCGAACCCCACGCCGCCGACATCGAGGACGACCTGATCAGGCGTCGTGTGCAGGACGACGCCGTGCAGGGAGGAGATCATCTGCCCAGCCTATGGCGCGGATCGTATGTATGTTCGAGCGACACGCTCGGCGTCCGCCCAGGCGCGCTGGGCGGGGGTGAGTGCGCCTGCAGCGGAGGCGTCGCCACTCCCCCGCCGCCAGGCATGGCAGAGCGCGATCGCCAGAGCGTCGGCGGCATCCGCCGGCTGCGGCGGAGCGTCGAGGCGAAGAATCCGGGCGATCATCGACTGCACCTGTCGCTTGTCGGCGGAACCGTACCCGGTCACGGCGGCTTTGACCTCGCTCGGCGTGTGCGTCGCGGCTGGGAGGCCGGCTTCTGCGGCGAGCAGCAGCGCGACGCCGCTGGCCTGCGCCGTGCCCATCACGGTGTGGCTGTTCTGCTGCGCGAACACCCGTTCCACCGCGATCGCGTCGGGCCGGTGTGCGGCGATGACCTCACGGATGCCGGCGGCGACGACGGCGAGCCGTTCGCCGATGGGCGCGTCCGGCGAGGAGCGGATCACGCCGACGTGCACGAGCGTGCCGCGGCGGTCGCGGCCGACGTCGACGACGCCGACCCCGCATCGCGTGAGGCCGGGATCGATGCCGAGCACGCGCAACGAGGAGGTGGTCACCTCGCCAGGCTAAGCGCTCGAAGCGGTGCCTCGGCGCAGACTCGCCTCGACGCTGGCGGGTTCCGCGTCGCCCGAAGCGACGGGCTTCAGCACGATCAGCCAGGAGGTGTAGTGCTCGATCACGCGACCTCCGAGGTCGCGCACCGCGCCCGCTGCCTGATCGACCTCTGCCGTGCTCCAGTCGCTGAATGTGCTGAAGAGGGCCCGCACCTGCCCCGCATCGAGCTCGACCGACCATCGGTATGCCGACGAGTGCTCGACCTCGAAGCGGCCGCCTGCCGTCAGCCGGGCGGCCGTCACCGTCGCGTCCTCGGCATCCGCACCGCGCCGGAGTGGAGACTGACGATCGCGCACGATCCGTGCGATGCGCTCGCGGAACGGCGTGACCACCGTCGCGTCGCCGAAGACGTTGCGCCAGACCAGGAAGCGCCCGGTGGGTCTCAGCACCCGCGCGATCTTCGGCAGAACGATGTCGAGATCCATCCAGTGGATCGACGTGGCGGCGACGGCGAGGTCGAACGAGGCTCGGTCGAGTTCGAGGTCCTCGGCGCGGCCGACGATCACCTCCGCAGCCGGACACGCCTCCGCCAGCAGGGCGGCGAGCCGGGCACCGGGCTCGACCGCCGTGACGTGCAGGCCCGCGGCGAGCATCGGACCGGTCGCCTGCCCTGTGCCCGCTCCGATGTCGAGCGCACGGTTCCCGCGGCGAAGGAGCCCGCGGTCCCGCAGCGTCGCCCAGAGCTCAGGCGGGTACGGGGGTCTGGAGCTCACGTAGTCGTCCGCGTGGGCCTCGAAGTGCATCGGATCGGGCATCGCCGCGGACTCTCGGCTCAGCGACGACTCAGGACTCGTCGTTCTCGAGTTCGGCCTGCACCTCAGCTGTGAGATCGAAGTTGCTGAAGACGCTCTGCACGTCGTCGCTGTCTTCGAGTGCGTCGATGAGGCGGAAGATCTTGCGGGCGGTGTCCGCGTCGACTTCGACCTTCAGGTTCGGCACGAACTCGACATCGGCGGATTCGTACTCGATGCCCGCCTCCTGCAGGGCGGTTCGCACAGCGACCAGATCGGAGGCCTCGGTGATGACAGCGAAGCCGTCACCATGCGGCTCGACCTCTTCGGCACCGGCCTCGAGGACGGCCATCATGATGTCATCCTCCGTGGTGCCCTCCGAACCGACCACGATGACGCCCTTGCGGGTGAAGTTGTAGGCGACGCTGCCGGGGTCGGCGAGGTTGCCTCCGTTGCGGCTCAGGGCGGTGCGGACCTCGGCGGCCGCCCGGTTCTTGTTGTCCGTCAGGCACTCGATCATGAGAGCGACGCCGTTGGGACCGTAGCCCTCATACATGATCGAGGTGTACTCGACGGACTCGCCGCCGATGCCTGCCCCGCGCTTGATCGCGCGGTCGATGTTGTCCTTGGGAACCGAGGTCTTCTTCGCCTTGAGCACCGCGTCGAAGAGCGTCGGGTTGCCCTGCAGGTCGGCACCGCCGAGCTTCGCGGCGACCTCGATGTTCTTGATGAGCTTGGCCCACGACTTCGCACGGCGAGAGTCGATGATCGCCTTCTTGTGCTTCGTCGTCGCCCACTTGGAATGCCCGGACATAATTCTCCGCTCGTCGTCTCCGCCCGGGCCGTGCCCAGGGCGTCGTCCAGTCTAACAACCGGCCGGCGCGGCTCACCGGGAAGGGCTTGTCCGGGTCCCGGCCCGGTGGGAGACTTGCGCACATGGACGAACGAGAGCGTGCTCTCGACGCCGCGCACCGCAGCGCGAACGAGTTCCTGGTCACGCTCGCTGACAGGCCGGTCTGGCCTCGCGCGAGCCTGGAGGAGATGCTCGACGCGTTCGGGGGCGAACTTCCGGAGCACGGGACCGATCCCGCGGCCGTGATCGCAGAGATCTCCGAGCGCGCCGACCCGGGCCTGGTCGCCATCCCCGGTGGAAGGTTCTTCGGTTTCGTGATCGGCGCCACCCATCCGGCGGCTCTCGCCGCCGACTGGCTCGTGTCGGCGTGGGATCAGAACGCCGGCTCCTCGAAGCTGACTCCTGCGACGGTCGCCATGGAACGAGTCGCCGGACAGTGGATGCTCGAGGTGCTCGGGCTCCCGTCTTCCGCGAGCGTCGGCTTCGTGACCGGCGGGCAGCTCGCCAACTTCACGTGCCTCTCCACCGCGCGCAATGCCGTCCTGATGCGGGCAGGGTGGGATCTCGCCGAGCGCGGGCTCCGTGCCGCCCCGCCGTTGCGATTCGTCGTCGGCGCAGACCGCCACGGCTCCATCGACCGGGCCGCGCGCTTCCTCGGCATCGGGCGCGCAGAGATGATCGTCGTCGACTCGGACGACCAGGGACGCATGCGGGCGGAGGCGCTGGAGCGCGCTCTGCACGAGAGCGCCGGGCCGCTGATCGTCTGCCTGCAGGCGGGCGAGGTGCATACCGGCGCGTTCGACGACTTCTCGACGCTCATCCCGATCGCCCGGCAGCACGATGCATGGGTTCACATCGACGGGGCCTTCGGACTCTGGGCTGCCGCCTCTCCCTCGCTGCGGCATCTCACGAACGGCATCGACCAGGCGGACTCGTGGGCGACCGACGCGCACAAGACCCTCAACGTCCCCTACGACTGCGGCATGGCGATCGTCCGGGTTCCTGCCGACTCGATCGCCGCGTTCCGCACCGGCGGCGACTACCTGATCTACTCCGGGCTCGACCCGTGGGACGTCACGCCCGAACTCTCGCGGCGTGCCCGCGGCGTCCCCGCGTGGGCCGCGATGCGAAGCCTCGGCAGAACGGGGATCATCGCGCTTCTCGACCGGCTGCACCAGAATGCGGTGGCGATGGCGGCGGGGCTTCGGAGCGTCGACGGCATCGAGGTGCTCAACGACGTCGACTACACGCAGGTGATGTTCAGGCTCGACACCGATGACGCCACCCGGGCCCTCGGAGAGGCCATCCTCGCTGACGGCACCGCTGCGGTGACCGGTGCCCAGTGGCGTGGTCTCGCGACGCTCCGCTGCTCGATGTCCTCCTGGGCGACGACGAGCGACGACATCGACCGCACCGTGGCGGCGATCCGTCGACTCGCCGCCGTCTGAACGCCCGGAACTGCTCTGCTACTTTCGTGTCGGAGACACTCCGTCTCAGGTGGAGGGGAATGAGGACGCGGTGCACGGGGCTGATCGACGCCGACCTGCGTGGCAAACGCTGCCCGCCGCGATGCGCGCGACAGTCATCGACCATATCGGCGGTGCTTACGAATCGGACTCTCCGTCGCACCGTGGATTCGGTGCCGGCTACGCCGGGGTCGTGCAGACGACCGAAGGGCGCGCATTCGTGAAAGCGGTGTCCGCCGACGGCCACGCAGACTCGCTCGGATTCCTGCGGCAGGAGATGAGCGTGCTGAGCGCGATTCCCGCGACGTTATTTCCCACTCTCCGACTGTGCGTCGACAGCGAGGACGGCGCGGCGCTCGTCCTCGATCCGATCGACGGCGAGCACCCCGGCTCCCCGTGGACCGTCGGTCAGCTCGATGCGATTGCCGCAGCCATGGCCGAGCTCGCCGCCGCGGCCGCGCCCATCTCCTTACCGGATGCGAGCGAAGCAGTAGTGCCGCGTTACACGCGATGGCAGGACATCGCGCGTGATGAGGCCATGCTGCACGGACTGCCGCTCGCCATCCGCGCACGCCTCCCGGCGCTCCTCGAGATCGAGCGCGAGTTGGCTGCGACCATCGCCGGCGATTCGGTCATGCACAACGATCTTCGCGCCGACAACATCCTGCTCCACGACGGCACTGCTCACCTGCTTGACTGGCCGCACGCCCTGCGAGCGGCGCCGTGGGCCGACCTGCCCGTACTGTTGCCCAGCATCGAATCCGGCGGAGGCCCGCGATGCGAGGCAGCATGGCAGATTTTCCGAAGACATGGCGCACCGTCGCCCGAAGCACTGCTGCCGATCGCGGTCGGGTTCGCGTCGTTCCTCTGGCACGGGCAGTCGCTGCCGGAGATCCCCGAGATTCCCGGTCTGCGCCGATTTCAGCGGGATCAAGCCCGCGCGGCGTTGCGCTGGATCTCGACGATGCTCTAGTCGTTCTCGCCGACGGAACCCGACCGGCGCCGAGCCGCGTCGATGTACGCGGTCGCGGGCAGCGCGAGCGGCGCGTCCATGTCGGCATCCGGCATCCAGCTGTCCCACCCCTCGTCGAGCGGCCACGACGCGGATTCGATGAAATCGCGACCGGCGGCATCCGCCAGCGCGCGCACGGCTTCGGCCTCAGCCGGAGAGAATCTCCCCTGCTCGACCGCCGCCACCAGCTCGTCCGCGTCCTTGAGCCAGACGTCTTCCGACCCGGGGTGCTCGGCGTCGATCCACAGATCCAGGATCAGGTCGCCGGTCGTGATGCCGCGTGCGCCGTCTCCTGCAGCCCGCCGCCGATGAGGAACTCGAGATTCACGTACGCGCCGTCCGGGCTGTCGTCGTCGCGGCGGAAGAACCACACCGACCACGGCTTCCCCGACGGCGCGACACGCAGCACGCCGGGACCGGTCCACGTGGCTTCCCGCATGACCCATGGAACCCGGAACCGCGATTCCAGCGGCACGTCACGCGTTCGACGTCCGTCTGCCGGAGCCGCCTCCAGCCTCTGCGATCCCGACGGGATCCACACCACGAGGCCGCGGGCGTCATCACGCACGACCCGCGCCACCTCGACATGGCGTCGGTACTGCCAGAGGATGACCTCGCCGGGAATGAACCGCGGGGCGCCGGGCGTATCCGACGGCACCTCGCCTGCGAGGCCGGGACCGACAGCCGGACGCGCATCGACGGTCGCGATCGCCGCATCGAGAGGGATCTCGGAGGTCGCGAGGCGACTCCACCCCTCACCGCGTCGGCCGATGAGCTCGACGACGCCGCCGCTCGAGCTGACATCGGTGGTTCCGATCGGCACACGCATGCCGCAACGCTACCAAGCCGGACCGATCGGCCCCGTCGCCTCACTGCCGACGCGAGACCCGCGACAGGAAGAGCTCGTGGAATCGGGTTTCGCCGGTGATCTCCGGGTGAAAGCTCAGTCCGAGCAGGTCTCCCTGCTCCACCGCGACGACACGGCCGTCATCGAGCGCTGCGAGCACGGATGCCGCTTCGCCGACGCTCTCGATCACCGGTCCTCGGATGAAGGCGGCGTGCACCGGCTCCGCGCCCAGGACCGGCACGTCGAGTCGAGCCTCGAACGACTCCACCTGACGGCCGAAAGCGTTGCGCCGCACGGTCACATCGAGCCCGCCGAACGACTCCTGGCCGTCGATCGCGTCGACGAGCCGATCGGCCAGCATGATGAGTCCCGCACACGTGCCCAGCACCGGCATCCCGTCCTGGATGGCGGCTCGGATCGGCTCCTGCATCCCGAAGATCCGAGAGAGCTTGTCGATGACGCTGGATTCTCCGCCCGGGATCACCAGACCGTCGACGGCGGCGAGCTCCTCGGGCCTGCGCACCAGACGGACGTCCGCGCCGAGGCCGGTGAGCACGGCGGCATGCTCGCGCACGTCACCCTGCAACGCGAGCACGCCGACTCGCGGCGCGGAGCTGCTACCAGCCACGCTCTGCGAGGCGGTGCGGCGCCGGAAGGTCGGAGACGTTGATGCCGACCATCGCCTCGCCGAGACCGCGCGAAACCTCGGCGATGACCTTGGCGTCGTCGTAGAAGGTGGTCGCCTTGACGATCGCCTTGGCACGCTCCGCCGGGTTCCCCGACTTGAAGATCCCGGAACCGACGAAGACGCCGTCCGCTCCGAGCTGCATCATCATCGCGGCATCCGCGGGGGTGGCGACGCCGCCGGCGACGAAGAGGACGACCGGAAGCGTCCCGGTCTCGGCGATCTCTGCGACGAGGTCGTAGGGGGCCTGCAGTTCCTTGGCGGCGACGAAGAGCTCATCCTTCCGCAGCGCGGTGAGAGCCGCGATCTCGCCACGGATCTTGCGGATGTGCTTCATCGCCTCGGAGACGTCACCGGTGCCGGCTTCACCCTTGGAGCGGATCATCGCGGCGCCCTCGTTGATACGGCGGAGGGCCTCACCGAGATTGGTGGCCCCGCACACGAACGGCACCGTGAAACCGAACTTGTCGATGTGGTTGACGTAGTCGGCGGGCGAGAGCACCTCGGACTCGTCGATGTAGTCGACGCCGAGCTCCTGAAGCACCTGTGCCTCGACGAAGTGACCGATGCGCGCCTTGGCCATCACCGGAATCGACACCGCATCGATGATGCTGTCGATCATGTCGGGGTCGCTCATGCGGGATACGCCCCCCTGGGCGCGGATGTCGGCGGGGACCCGTTCCAGCGCCATCACGGCGACGGCGCCGGCATCCTCGGCGATCTTCGCCTGCTCCGCGGTGACGACGTCCATGATGACGCCACCCTTGAGCATCTCGGCGAGGCCGCGCTTGACGCGCGAGGATCCGGTGGTCAGGTTCTGGTCGGTGGCGGTCATCGCAGTCCTCTCGGTGTGATCTCTCGCTCGAATCGGTGGTGATTCAATGAAAGTTTTGATCTATGACAAACGCTAGCACTCTTCCGGGCGATCTAGACTCAGCATGACGAGGGGTGACATGGACGACGAGATCACAGGGACGACGGCTGCCGACATCGCGGCGAGCGTTCGATCGCTCTTGGAGCGCGGATTGCTCAGCCACGGAAGCGTGCTTCCCCCCGTGCGGGAACTCGCGCAGACCCTCGGCGTCAACCGAAACACCGCTGTCGCGGCCTACCGGCAGCTCGCTCAGGCAGGACTCGTCGTTTCCCGCGGGCGTGCCGGCACCATCGTCGCCGGCGGTGACTCCGTCGCGCAAGAGGGGTACGCCGCTGACACCGTGCTGCGCGACATCGGAACCGGCAACCCGGACCCCCGGCTCATCCCCGACCCGACCCCGGCGCTGGCGACGGTCACCGGGCGGCCCGTGCTCTACGGCGAGCCCGTCATCGACAGTGCACTCGACGACTGGGCGCGCGCGTGGGTCTCATCCGACCTCCACGGAGCCGACTTCCGCATCACCATCACCAGTGGCGCGGTGGATGCCGTGGAGCGCCTGCTCGCGCAGGCGCTGATGCGCGATGACGCGGTCGCGCTGGAGGATCCCTGCTTCCTCGCCAGCATCCACACGGTGCGACTCGGCGGCTATCGAGCCGCACCCGTGGCCGTCGACGCCGAGGGGATGACGGTCGACGGCCTGCGCGCGGCCCTCGACGCCGGTGTGCGCGCGATCATCTGCACGCCGCGGGCGCAGAACCCGACCGGAGCGAGTCTCAGCGCTCGCCGAGCAGCCGTGCTGCGCACAGTCCTCGCCGAGCATCCCTACGTGCTGATCATCGAGGACGACCACTTCTCGATGCTCTCGCAGCGGCCGTACGAAACGCTGATCGGGGCGGGTCATCGACGTTTCGCCCTCGTGCGGTCGGTGTCGAAGTTCCTGGGACCCGACATGTGCCTCGCGGTCGCCGCGACCGACCCGGAGACCGCCGATCGCCTGGCGATGCGCCTGAGCCCCGGCACGACCTGGGTGAGTCACCTGCTGCAGCGTCTCACACTCGCCCAGCTCACCGACGACGAGGTCGCCGCCCGGATAACGTCTGCCGGGCGCCACTACGCAGAGCGCAACGAGGCTTTCGCCGAGAGACTGCGGGCGCACGGGATCGGCGTCGTCCCCGGCGACGGCCTGAGTCTCTGGGTCGAACTCCCCCGGCCGGCGCGCGTCGTCTCCGAGCGGCTGATGCGACGGGGGTGGCTGGTGCGCACGGGCGACGACTTCGTGCTCGACGAGCGCGCCATGCCCTCCCGCCACCTGCGCCTCACGGTTCACGACCTGCCGGACGCCGACGCTGACACGCTCGTGGACGACCTCGCGGCGGCGATCCGCTGACCGCATCGCGAAGTGAGAAGATCGAAGGATGAAGATCCTCTCGATCCAGTCGGCCGTCGCCTATGGCCACGTCGGAAACTCGGCCGCCGTGTTCCCGCTGCAGCGAATCGGCGTCGAGGTGCTGCCGGTGTACACCGTGAACTTCTCGAACCACACCGGTTACGGTGCCTGGCGCGGACCCTTGATCGCCCCCGACGACGTCCGTGAGGTCATCACCGGCATCGAGGAGCGGGGCGTCTTCGGCCAGGTAGATGCCGTGCTGTCCGGCTACCAGGGCGGTGAGGGCATCGGCGACGTGATCATCGACGCCGTCGCACGGGTCAAGACCGCCAACCCCGCCGCGGTGTACGCCTGCGACCCCGTCATGGGCAACGCGAAGTCCGGGTGCTTCGTCGCGCCGGCGATCCCGGTGCTGCTGAGAGAGCGCGTGGTGCCGGTCGCCGACATCATCACCCCGAACCAGTTCGAGCTCGGCTTCCTCACCGAGACCGAGCCCGACACGCTCGAGTCGACGCTGGAGTCCGTCGACCTCGCGAGGGCGATGGGACCGCGCACCGTGCTGGTCACCAGCGTCGAGCGCCCCGACCGCGAGGAGGGCACGATCGAGATGATGGCCGTCGACGATCAGGGTGCGTGGATCGTGCAGACGCCGCACCTTCCGATGAAGGCGAACGGATCCGGCGATGTCACGGCGGCGCTGTTCACCGCGCACTACGTCGAGACCGGCAGTGCGCAGACGGCTCTGGAGCGCACGGCGTCCAGCGTCTTCGATCTGCTGAAGGCGACGCTCGACTCGGGCGAGCGCGAACTGCAGCTCGTCGAGTCGCAGGAGTACTACGCGAACCCGCGGATGCAGTTCACCGCCCGTCAGGTGCGCTGACGCTCGCAGGCGCCTGCCCCGCGAGCGCGGCACCCCTCACACGGGCCAGGCGTCAGCCACTGCTTCCCGCACTTCGCCCAGAAGCTGCGGCAGCGCCTTCGTCTTGGCGATGATCGGGAAGAAGTTGGCGTCCGTCGCCCATCGCGGCACGATGTGCTGGTGAAGGTGCTCGGCCACACCCGCACCCGCGACCACACCCTGGTTCATGCCCAGGTTGAAGCCGTCGCAGTGGGAGACCTCGCGCAGCACGCGCATCGCGGTCTGGGTGAGCGCGCCGATCTCGGCGACCTCCTCGGGTGTCGCCTGATCGTAGGTCGCGATGTGGCGGTAGGGGCACACGAGCAGGTGCCCGGAGTTGTACGGGAAGAGGTTCAGCAGCACGAACGCCGTCGTGCCGCGCGCCACGATCAGTCGCTCGGCATCCGGATACCTCGGTGCTTCGCAGAAGGGGCATTCCTCCCGCAGCGGCTCCGGGCCCGCCTTGATGTAGGCCATCCGGTGGGGCGTCCACAGCCGCTGGAACTCATCCGGTACACCGACCAGGTGCCCGGCATCCTCCAGCGGGTGCTGCGGTGCGTCCGTCACCCCAGGTCCCCTGCCGTCTGCACGAGAATGTGCTCGTCGATCGCGGAACGGATGCGGGCGACGGCGTCGGAGATCGGCACGCCGTTCTCCTGCGAGCCGTCTCGGTAGCGGAACGAGACAGTGCCGGCGGCTCGATCCTGCTCCCCCGCGATCAGCAGCAGTGGGACCTTGCCGGTGGTGTGGGTACGGATCTTCTTCTGCATCCGGTCGTCAGAGGTGTCGAGTTCGGCACGCACCCCGGCGTCGCGCAGCGTGCGGATCACCTCGCCGAGGTAGTCGGCGAATTCGTCCGCCACCGGGATGCCGACGACCTGCAACGGCGACAGCCACACCGGGAAGTCACCGGCATAGTGCTCCAGCAGGATGGCGAAGAACCGCTCGATCGAGCCGAACAGCGCGCGGTGGATCATGATCGGGCGCTTCTTCTGCCCGTCCCTGTCCATGAACTCCAGGTCGAAGCGCTCGGGCAGGTTCGGGTCGACCTGCACCGTCGAGAGCTGCCAGACGCGGCCGATCGCGTCACGCGTCTTGAGGTCGATCTTGGGGCCGTAGAACGCGGCCTCTCCCGGCACCTCTGTCAGCTTGAGACCCGACGCGAGCGCGACCCGGCGCAACGCATCCGTGGACGATTCCCAGAACTCGTCGGACCCGATCCACTTCGACTTCTCGTCGTCCTTCATCGACAGCTCGAGCTCGAACTCGGTCAGGCCGAAGTCGCGCAGCATCGAGAGGATGAAATCGAGGACCTTGGCGACTTCCTCCTCCAACTGATCGGGGGTCACGAACAGGTGGGAGTCGTCCTGAGTGAAGCCCCGAACGCGGGTGAGACCGTGCAGGGCGCCGGAGAGCTCGTTCCGGTACACGGTGCCGTTCTCGGCGAAGCGGAGCGGAAGGTCGCGGTAGCTGCGTGCGCGCTCCTTGTAGATCAGGATATGCATCGGGCAGTTCATGGGCTTCAGGTAGTAGTCCTGGCCCTGCTTGGTGATCTCGCCGCTCTCGTCGCGCTCCTCGTCCATCACGATCGGAGGGAACATGCCCTCCTTGTACGTGACGAGGTGGTTCGAGGTGAGGAAGAGGTCCTCCTTCGAGATGTGCGGCGTGTACACGTAGGTGTAGCCGCCCTCAATGTGGCGCTTGCGTGCGTGCTGCTCCATCTCACCGCGGATCATGCCGCCGCGGGGGTGCCAGACGGAGAGGCCGGATCCGATCTCCTCGGGGAATGAGAACAGGTCGAGTTCCTTGCCGAGCCGGCGGTGGTCGCGCTTGGCGGCTTCCTCGAGACGGTGCTGGTAGGCGCGCAGTTCGTCCTTCGTCGGCCAGGCGGTGCCGTAGATGCGCTGCAGCTGCGGGTTCTTCTCGCTTCCGCGCCAGTAGGCGGCGGCGATGCGGGTGAGGTCCCACCCGTTACCGATCATCCGCGTGCTGGGCAGGTGCGGTCCGCGGCAGAGGTCCTTCCAGACCACGTCGCCGTCGCGCGTGGTGTTGTCGTAGATGGTGAGCTCGCCCTCGCCGACCTCGACCGACGCGCCCTCTGCCGCCTCCTTGCCGCCCTTCAGCCCGATGAGCTCGAGCTTGAACGGCTCGTTCGCGAGCTCGGCCCGTGCCTCCTCGTCGGTGACCACGCGGCGCACGAAGCGCTGCCCTTCGCGCACGATGCGCTGCATCTCCTTCGTGATCGCCTTGAGGTCTTCCGGGGTGAACGGCTCATCGACGCCGAAGTCGTAGTAGAACCCGTCGGTGATGGGCGGACCGATCCCAAGATTCGCCTGCGGGTTGATGCGCTGCACCGCCTGGGCGAGCACATGCGCCGTCGAGTGGCGGAGGATGCTGAGCCCGTCAGGGCTGTCGATCGTGACGGGCTCGACGTCGTCGGCGTCTGTCACTGTGGTCGCGAGGTCCTTGAGCGTGCCGTTGACGCGCATGGCGACGACGGATCGGTCAGAGAACAGGGCGAAGCCGTCTTTCGGCTGAGCATCTTCAGGCACAGAGGATCTCCATCTCGGGGTCGCCTCCAGGTTACTCGCCCTCGCCTGCCGGCTCGGTCGCGCTGACGCTCCGGATCAGTCCGCCGGGGCGTCGACGAACTCCCTGGAAGCGTCGACGATCCGGCACACGCAGACGGCAGCAGCGTACGCGAAGGCGCGAGTGTACGCCGGCGCGTCGGCGGGCGAGGCCAACCGCCCCAGTTCCGCGACGGCAGCATCGAGGGCATCGCCCGCGGTCTGCAGCCGATTCTCTGCGGTCGAGTCGTTCGGCGGGGCCGCGACGAGATCGGCGCTCGCCCGCACCGCGTCCGACAGCACCCGCCAGGTCTCCAGATCCGAACCGCGACTCTCCGCGCCCGCCTGCGCGAGGATCTCGGCGAGTTCGATCGTCGCCCGCGTGGTGCGCTCCAGCGCTCGAAGTCGAAGCGCATTGAGCCGGCGGTCAGCTGCGCGCCCCCGACTGCGCGGGTTGCCGCGGCTGCTCTCCTCTGCCACATTGACCTCGTCGGCGGCATCGGCCAGCAGGTCGGCCAGCTCGCGAGCGGAACCACTGATGCGCTCGCTGTCGATCTCCCTGTCGTCAAGTGCGTCCGCGACATCGCGCAGCACGTCGCGAGCGGCATCCCGGAGCGACGTGAGCTGCTCCGACGCCCGCCGGAGGTAGAGCGGCGGCACGATCAGGAGGTTCGTGAAGACCCCGATGACGACCCCGAACCCCATCGTCAGCAGATACGACAACGAGAACTGCTCCGCGTCGAGGCCGCCGATGAGCAGGACGAACAGCGCCGCGACGGCGACCAGGTCGCGACCGGCCCCCAGAGCCGTCACTCCCCCGATGACGATCCCGACGCCGATCACCAGAGCGATCGCCACGACGCCAGGGGCGCCGGCGAAGACCAGTCCAAGTCCGCCGAGTCCCAGAGCGATCCCGATGCCGAGGCCGAGGAGCGACTGCGCACCGGCGCGCGCGGAACCCGCGACGGTCGGGTACATGCTCACCAGCACGCCGAGCGGCGCGTAATAGGAATACGCGCTGTCCGCGAAGGGAACGTACGGGGCAAGCAACCAGGCGACGGATGCCGCGACGGCGGCCTTCACAGCGAGGATCAGGCGTTCACCGCGGATGGCGTCGCTACGCCATGTCGCGAAACCGCGCATCACGCCCCCTGCCCGCGGCGTCGCCCCTCGGCGCGGGAGACGCGCTCAGGGAAGATCCTCGAGGTCGATCCGATCACCTGGCTCGTCGTCGTCTGCCGTCGCCAGTGGGGACCTCGCCTCGCGCAACGGATCATCGCTCTGCGGGCGCGGCGCTGTCCCGTGCGAGTTGAGCGGCTGGTCCTCGTCCGGTGTCGTGGATGAATCTGACATCGTCGTCCTCTCGAAGGCGTCGAGGCCACACTTCCTCATCATCACGAGACTGCCAGGGGCCTTGACATCGCGAGGAGGACCGACCCGCCGGCACCGGGCATGTACCGTGAACGGATGATCAGAGCTGTCGCACGGTGGACCCTCGCGATCGCACTCGGGGCGATGGGCATCGCCCACTTCGTTGCCACCCGCGGCTTTCGCATCGTGGTGCCCGACTGGGCGACGCGCCTGACCCGGCTCGACAAGGATGCGATCGTGATCGCCTCCGGAGTTGTCGAGCTCGCGCTGGCGGCCGGTCTGCTGGCACTGCCCCGAGAGCGACGCCGGATCGGATGCGCGACGGCGGCGTTCTTCGTCGCGGTGTTCCCGGGAAACGTCCACCAGTGGCGGACGGGACGGTCTGCGCCGGGGCTCGACACCGACACGAAGCGGCTGGGACGACTCTTCCTTCAGCCCGTCTTCGTGCTCTGGGCGCTGTGGTCCACCGGCAGCCGCGCGCCTCGCCCGCGCTCGCGCCGCGCGATCCGGTGACGCTGCTCGAGGACAGCGATCCGAGCACAATGGTCCGATGGATTCCCCCTCGATCGTGTGGTTCCGCGATGACCTCCGGCTCGCCGACAACCCCGCGCTGCAGGCCGCGATCGATCGAGGCGAACCGGTCGTCGCTCTGTATGTGCTCGATGAGGAGTCCGCGGGCATCCGGCCCCTCGGCGGTGCCGCGCGCTGGTGGTTGCATCACTCTCTCGCGTCCCTCCGGGAGCGTCTGCGCGAGCGCGGTGCGACGCTCGTGCTGCGCCGCGGACCGGCTGAGCGTGTCGTGCGGCAGACCGTCGACGAGGCCGGAGCCACTGCCGTCTTCTGGAACCGCCGGTATGGCGGCGCAGAGCGCGCTGTCGACGCGAACCTGAAGTCATCGCTGCGGGCTGACGGGGTGAGCGTCGCATCCTTCGCCGGATCGCTGCTCCACGAGCCGTGGACGCTCGCGACCGGCGCGGGTACGCACTACTCGGTGTTCACGCCGTTCTGGCGGGCATGCCTCTCGCTGCCGACGCCCCGTGCGCCCCTGCCGGAGCCGGGTGAGATCGACGGATTCCGAAGCAACGCGGTATCGGACTCCCTCGATGACTGGCACCTGCTGCCGACCGACCCCGACTGGACCGGTGGTCTTCGAGACGCGTGGGACCCCGGAGAACCGGCAGCACGCGGCCGCCTGCAGGAGTTCCTCGGGCGCGACCTCGCCGCCTACGACCGCGCGCGCGACGAGCCGGCCGCCGGCGCGACGTCGCTGCTGTCTCCACGGCTGCGATGGGGCGAGCTGAGCCCGTTCACCGTCTGGCACGAGTCGGCGGCCGTCGACGGTGCGGGCGGCTTCCTGTCGGAGCTCGGCTGGCGCGAGTTCGCGTGGCACACGCTGTACCACTTTCCCGAGCTCGCGACGAAGAATCTCCACCCGGAATTCGACTCCTTTCCCTGGCCCCCTTTGCAGAAGTCGCATCTTCGTGCCTGGCAGCAGGGCCGGACCGGCATCCCGCTCGTCGACGCCGGGATGCGGGAGCTCTGGCACACCGGTCACATGCACAATCGCATTCGGATGGTGACGGCATCGTTCCTCGTCAAGAACCTGCTCATCGACTGGCGCCGCGGTGAGGAGTGGTTCTGGGACACGCTCGTCGACGCCGACGGCGCGAACAACGCATTCAACTGGCAGTGGGTCGCCGGCTCCGGTGCTGACGCCGCACCGTACTTCCGGATCTTCAACCCGCTGTTGCAAGCGAAGAAGTTCGACGCCCAGGGTCTTTATGTCAGGCAGTGGGCTGAGGACTCCCCCAATGAGCCGATCGTCGACCTCGGCGAGACGCGAAAGGCGGCCCTCGCAGCGTACGACGTGGTCAAGCGATCTGCCGGAGGAAGCGAATGATCCCGCTGGATACGAAAAACCCCCGGTGAGCCGGGGGTTTCGTCTGTGCGCGATACTGGGATCGAACCAGTGACCTCTTCCGTGTCAGGGAAGCGCGCTACCGCTGCGCCAATCGCGCCCGTATGGGCTATTCACTTGTATGGCGAGGTGGCGACGGGATTCGAACCCGTGTAAACGGCTTTGCAGGCCGGTGCCTAGCCGCTCGGCCACGCCACCGTGTGGATTGACCCCACGTGCTTCGAGCCTCGATGAGAAACTCACTGCACTCGAGCGGATGACGAGATTCGAACTCGCGACCCTCACCTTGGCAAGGTGATGCGCTACCACTGCGCTACATCCGCATTCGTTCCCGGTTCACCCGGGCACTCATGAAACATTAGCTGAAAATCGACGCTCGGCCAAACTCAAACCGAATCTCGCGCGTGTCTCCTGAGGTGGTCAGCGTCACGCCTCCTGGTCGGGTAATATCGAGGGCGACCCTACGGGTCATGGGCGATTGGCGCAGTTGGTAGCGCGCTTCCTTCACACGGAAGAGGTCATCGGTTCGAGTCCGGTATCGCCCACCATCACCGCGATTTCTCGGCCGGAATGTCGTACTCGAAGACGATCTCATGTCCGCCGTCCGCACCGACCGCGATCCGTCCGACCCCGGTGATGCCGTGAAGCCCGGCCGTGCCGCTCTCCGGAACGACGGTGAAGTGCTCCTGGTACCGGTCGCTGCCTCGGGTCGCCGCGGAGTGGATGTAGTTGAAGGTTCCCGCGACGCCGTTCAGCGATCCTTCGAACGACTCCAGTGCCACGTAGCTTCCGAAGCCCCGATCCTGGTCGAATGCCGAGACGAACACCGTACTCGATCGTCCGGTGACACCTCCGGTGTATTGCTTCTGCATGATCGCGATGCCTGTGGGCAACGCGGTGGCGATGGTGGTGTCCGATTCGATGGTCGACGGCTGGAAGGCCGTGACGGTGAAGGTTCCCGATGCCTGCATGCCATCACCCTTCAAAACGTCATCTCGACCGTCGAGACGACCTTGCCGGTTCTGCCCGGCGCCGCCTGGAACGACCAGTACAGGTTGGTGTGGGCGATCACCTCAGCCGGTGACGGTGCACCCCAGGTGCTGAGGTCATCGGTCGTGTGAGCGTCGGAGACCAGCGTGACGTCATACCCCCGGGTGAAGCCGCCGTGAAGGGTGGACCGCACGCACGCATCGGTCTGCGCGCCCGTGACGATGAGGTGCCCGGCGTTCGCGTCGGCGAGCACCTGCTCGAGTTCGGTCGCTTCGAAGGAATCGCCGTACTCCTTGCGGACGATGACCTCGTCGGGAGCAGGATCCAGCTCGGGGACGATCTGCCAGGCGTCGCTCCCCAACGGCAGCTCACCGGACGAATGCTGCACCCACACCACCGGAACGGATTCTCGGCGCGCTCGACCGACCAGCGATGCGACATTGGCCAGGACGGCGTCGCGCTCATGGGCGGCGGCCAGGACGCCGTTCTGCGCGTCGATGACGAGAAGTGCACTCCGTGGGCGTTCGGCGGCGAGTGTCATCATGGGCTCCATCGTGTCGATCGGCGGTGATGTCGCCCAGGCTACGCCCAGCCTCCGACATCGGGCATCAGAACCGCAACGGGCGTCCGAGACCCGGCGTAGAGTCTCGCTGTGCCGACGACAGAAATGCTCCCCGGGCCCTGCAACCTCTGCGCAGGCAGGCACGGCGCTCGGATTGACGGATGCTGGGTGTGCTCGTCGTGCGGCTGGCGATACGGAGACGTGCCCGACTACGACCTTCCGATCCCACGGATCGAGGTCGTGTACTACATCCGCTATGACCGTCGAGTGAAGATCGGTACGAGCGCACGGCCCCGCCGTCGGCTGGCGAGCATCCACCATCAGGAGCTCCTCGCCTTCGAAAGAGGAGGCCGGCAGCTCGAGCAGCAGCGGCACCGCGAGTTCGCCGCCACGCGCGAGGGCGGCGAGTGGTTCACCCTCGATGACGAGATCGGCGCCCACGTCGCCGCGCTGCGGGCGGTCGGCGACCCATGGCAGCTCTACGCGCGCTGGCTGAGCGAATCGTTGCGCGCATGAAGGATTCCCGGCGGAACCCGTAGCTGACATCATCGGAGGATGTTCGAGGGTTTCACCACCGAGGAGATCGACACCGGGAACGCGAGGATCTTCGTCCGCCATTGCTGGGGTGACGGCCCCCCGATCATGTTGCTGCACGGACATCCCCGGACGTCGGCGACTTGGCACCGCGTAGCTCCGATGCTGCGAGACGGCGGATTCAGCGTCATCTGCCCCGATCTGCGCGGTTACGGCCGGTCGATCGGCCCGGATCCGGCGGGCGATCACTCCGCGCACTCCAAGCGCGCCGTCGCGGCCGACATGCTCGCGGTGGCGCATCGCCTGGGACACGAGACGTTCTCGCTCGCCGGGCACGATCGCGGCAGCTATGTGGCTCTGCGCCTGGCACTCGATCACCCCGAGGTCGTGCAGCGGCTGGCTCTCATGGACTGCGTGCCCATCAGCGAGCACCTCCGTGACATCACCCCCGAGTTCGCGACCGCGTGGTGGCACTGGTTCTTCTTCGCCCAGCCCGAGATACCCGAGCGGGTCATCAACGCCGACCCTGTGGCCTGGTACCGGCCGAAGGCCGATCCGGCGACGATGGGCCACGAGAACCATGCCGAGCTGATGAACGCCGTCCACAACCCGTCGGTGGTGCGCGCGATGCTCGAGGACTACCGGGCCGGACTCACGATCGACCGCGCGGACGAAGAGGCGGATATGGCGGCGGGACGGCGCCTCGGCATGCGCACCCTGATCCTGTGGTCATCGCGCGACGACCTCGAGCAGCTGCACGGCGATCCGCTCGCGATCTGGCGCCGGTGGACCGAGAACGTCTCCGGCTTCCGCATCGAGAGCAGACACCACATGGCGGAGGAGGCGCCCGAAGAGGTCGCCGCAGCGCTCTCCGCCTTCTTCGCATGACCGCTCCGGGTCAGCCCACGCCTCGGTGGGTGGGGATCGCTCGTGCCGCGGTCGGCGCATCGGTCATCGCCATCCTTGCGCACGCGTACATGATCGCCATCCCGGAGGACGGAGCGAATCCGTTCGACTATTTCGGGTACTTCACCAATTTGACAAGTCTGCTGTGCGGTGTGCTGCTGCTCGTCATCGGCATCCGGCAGTTCGCCTCGCGCAGCATTCCTGTCTGGCTCGTCTACATCCGGGCGATCGGCGTGGCGAGCATGCTCGTCGTCGCGCTGATCTACAACGTGCTCGTCCCAGGCACCGGCTCTGCACCGCCATGGGTGAGCGTCGCGTTGCACCTGGTCTTCCCTTCCCTCATCGCACTCGACTGGGCACTGAATCCTGATCGGCCGACGCTGCCGTGGCGACGCCTGTGGATCGTGCTCCCCTATCCGGCGACCTGGCTCGTCGTCGTCCTCGCCAGGGGCGTCACCGACGGCTGGGTGCCCTACGGCTTCCTGCTGCCCGAACGGGGTATGCCCGCGTTGCTGGCGCATGTCGTGGGGCTGATCTGCACGCTCCTGATATCGGGCGTACTCGTGTGGGCAGCGAGCCGGATCCGCCTCCCGACACGGCGACGCGTCGGGAGGCGGCCGCGGTCATGACCCGAGGCGGGCGATCGCGGCGAGCGGGATCGCCACCCACGCCGGCCGATTCCGCTTCTCGTACACGGCCTCGTACACCGCCTTGTCCGCTTCGTACGCATCGAGCAGCACACGCCGCTCCGCGGTGCCGAGCGGCGTGTCTGCGGATGAGTCGTCGCTCACCTCACGCGAGGCGAGGGCCGCCGAGTAAGCCGCCAGGAAATGCTCCCTTGCCCGCTGCGACCACTCCCTCGCGCGTTCGGCCCGCCGCTGCAGCTCGTCTTCCGGCTCACCGGGCGAGCCGGCGCCATGCGCCGACATCTCCACCACTCCTGGTGCGTAATCGAAGGAGCGAAGCATTCCGGCGACATCCCGCCATGGGGAGTCCGGCAGCGCGCGCTCGGCGAAATCGCGCCCCGGTTCTCCCTCGAAGTCCACGATGCGCCAGCCGTGCGAGGTGCGCAGCGCCTGACCGAGATGCAGGTCGCCGTGCACCCGCTGCACGTCCAGTCCTTCCAGCGCCGCGACGGCATCATAGGCAGCGCGGATCCGACCGGTGAACGGCTCGATCTCCGGCACGCTGTGAAGTGCCTGATCGAGCCGAGCGGCCATGGCCTGCGCCAGCGCGGCGGTGGTCTCGGCTCCGCAGCGTTCGGCGGGGAATCGCTCGCGCAGACTCGCATGCACCTCCGCGAGGGCCTCACCGAGTCGTGCTGCCTCTCCTGCGAAGTCGCCGCCGGAATCCGCGATGGTCTGGTCGAGATCCGCGAGAACGGTTCGCACACTGGAGACCGCGAGTTCGAACCCGTCCGCGGCCGTCCGGAAGAACTCCTGCATCATCGCGAGCTGGAAGAGCTCTCCCTCGACCTCTGCCTCGATCCATCCGTACAGCTCGGCGATGTGCTCGGAGCCGCCGCGGGTCAGTTCGTGGTTGATCTCGATGTCGGGGTTCACCCCCGCATTCACCTTCCTGAAGATCTTCATGATCGCGGAGTCGTCGAACCGCAGCGAAGAGTTCGACTGCTCCCCCGTCAGCGGAGAGGAGCGGACATCCGGGTCCAGTGCGCGGCCGCCCGACACCCGGCGGAATCGGAGTCCGCCGCGCTCCGACGTGCCGTCCTGCTCTGCGGCGATGAACCCGTCGAGCCAGAGTGCCATGGCGTCACGATCATGAATCGCGTCATACAGGTGGAGGACGCCGCCGTCGACATCGGCTTCGCCGACGTAGGCGTGGCCGATCCGGTCCTGGATCTCGCGGTAGGCGGCCAGCGGCACCTGATACAGCTCACGGCCGCCCTCGTCGTCGGAGTACTCGACCGTCACGAGATGGACCGTCGCGCGAGGCCCGCCCTCGCCGTCGGAGAGTTCCGCCAGCGTTCGCACGTGCGAGACATGGAACGGCCGGCCCTTCCCGCCGAACCAGCGGGTCCGCACCAGGTAGCCCTCCAGAAGGGCATGATCGATGGCGCTCACAGCATCCCCACCTCCTCCGATTCCTCCACCGGCCCGTGCAGCTGGAACCAGTAGAACCCATGGCCTCCGAGTGTGAGGAGGTAGGGCAGCTCTCCGATTCTCGGGAACGGCACGCCGCCCAGCAGCTCCACCGGGACCATCCCCTCGAAACGACGCAGATCCAGTTCCACCGGCTGCGGGAATTGGGAGAGGTTGTTGACGCACATGATGATGTCGACGGTGCCGTCCTCGTTCGTGTGCTCGCGTGAATAGGACAGCACCGAGGGATTGCTGCCGCCCAGATCATTGAAGCTGCCCAGCCCGAAAGCGGGATGGTTCTTTCGGGCGTGGATCATGTCCTTCGTCCAGTGCAGCAGCGACGAGCGGTCCTCCTGCTGCGCTTCGACATTGACGGCGAGATATCCGTACACGGGATCCTGGACCACCGGCAGGTTGAGCTTGCCCGGGTTGGCCGTGGAGAAACCCGCGTTCCGGTCGGACGTCCACTGCATGGGCGTGCGCACGCCGTCGCGGTCTCCCAGCCAGATGTTGTCTCCCATGCCGATCTCGTCGCCGTAGTACAGCACCGGCGAGCCCGGCAGCGAGAGCAGGAGCGCAGTGAACAGCTCGATCCTGTCGACGTCATTCTCCAGCAGCGGTGCCAGGCGACGACGGATGCCGATGTTGGCTTTCATCCGCGGGTCCTGTGCATATTCGTTCCACATGTAGTCGCGGTCTTCGTCCGTCACCATCTCGAGGGTCAGCTCGTCGTGGTTGCGCAGGAAGATGCCCCACTGGCATCCCGCGGGAATCGAGGGCGTCTCGGCGAGGATCTCGCTGATCGGAAACCGCGATTCGCGCCGTACCGCCATGAAGATCCGCGGCATGACCGGGAAGTGGAAGCACATGTGGCACTCATCGCCTCCCACGTCTGGGTCCCCGAAGTAGTCCACGACATCGGCCGGCCACTGGTTGGCCTCGGCGAGCAGCACACGACCCGGGTAGTTCTCGTCGACGAACCGGCGCACCTTCTTGAGGAACTCGTGCGTCTCCGGGAGATTCTCGCCATTGGTCCCCGGCCGCTCGTACAGGTACGGCACGGCGTCGAGGCGGAAGCCGTCGAGTCCCATTTCCAGCCAGAACCGCATCGCGTCGATCATGGCGTCGTGGACTTTGGGGTTGTCGAAGTTGAGGTCCGGCTGGTGGGAGAAGAAGCGATGCCAGAAGTACTGCCGGCGCACCGGGTCCCACGTCCAGTTGCTGGGCTCTGTGTCGACGAAGATGATGCGCGCGTCCTCGTAGAGCTGGTCGGTGTCGCTCCACACGTAGAAGTCGCCGTACGGACCGTCCGGATCCGAACGGCTCGCCTGGAACCACGGATGCTCGTCGCTCGTGTGGTTCATGACGAAGTCGACGATGACACGGATGTCGCGCTCGTGGGCGGCGTCGAGGAACTCCTGGAAGTCGGCGGTCGTGCCGAGACCGGGTTGCACTCCGGTGTAGTCGGACACGTCGTAACCGCCGTCACGCAGCGGAGACGGAAAGAACGGTGGCACCCACAGACAGTCGATGCCGAGCCACTGCAGGTAGTCGAGCTTGTCGATCAGACCGCGGAAGTCACCGGTGCCGTCTCCGTCCCCGTCTTTGAACGAGCGCACGAGCACCTCGTAGAACACCGCTGTCTTGAACCACTCCGGCTCGGGGCTTCCGGGGGTGTCCGGGAATGGTTCCTGCGTCAGGATCGGTATGGACGCGGTGTACGGTGCGGGCTCGGGTGCAGTCATGCGCTCTCCTCACGGTCACGACCATTCCTTTCATGGGGCAGCCGATGCGGAAAGAGACTTGACTTGCGTCGTCCGCGTCCGATCGCATCCGATCCCGTCGGCTGCGACGCGTTTCGAACTGATAGCACTCGCCTCGGCGATCCGCCACCGCCTTGGCGAGCCACCGCGGGGTGCGGCACCGTGGTGGGAGTGATGGGCAGTGGTCGGCACGGACGACCCCGATCGAACGGAGAGATGTCATGAGCGACAGCCACGAGCAGCCGACGTCATCGGAACCCGGCAGCCGAGAGGAGGATCGGTTGGCCGGGAACGGAAGCGGCGACCCGAACAGTGACCGCGGGTTCCTCAACGACCTCCCCCCGGCTCAGGACAAACGGCTGGAGGACAGCGAAGTCGACGTGACAGATGTCGCCGACGATGAGGAAGACGCGCTCACGACGGAGTGACCCTGCCCGAACGCGCAAAGGGCGCCTCTCCTCGTGCAGGAGAGGCGCCCTTGTCGGGTGTCAGGCGCGGACAGCGCGTCCGCGGACCGCAGCCGGCTGCGGCTGCGGCTGCGGCTGGGAGAACAGCACGACCACGACCACGGCTGCGCCGACGACCACGTGCGGAAGCCACACGTTCAGCGCTTCTCCTGCGAATCCGAAGATCCACGGCGAGAGCGCGAGGAAGACACTGGCGGCGATGTCGAACATGAGATGCACGGGCATCGGGATGAACCCGAAGGGACCCCACTCGTAGTTGGTGAACAGGCTGTAGACGATGAGTCCGATGCCGAGGACGACGGGGATGACGACTGCCGCTCCGCCGACTGCTGCGAAGCCGAAGACCCACGGCGCGGCGATGAGGGCGATGCCGACGACGTAGTCGAGGATGCCGTGGACCTTGGTGGGGATGAAACGCATGATTCCTCCTGGGGGATGCCGCCGCGGATGCGGCTCACCCAGGGTTCGGCGCGCACCGCATATCGGATTGGATCACTGTCGGATCGGATCACGGTCAACGCTGCCTCACGCGGCTCACAGCTCTCGTCCGCGGCCGCCTGGTACCGTGGGGTGTCGGCATCTCGCCGATCATCAGGGAAGACTTCTCGTCGACCGACAGCTTCACGGCCCTTGCGCTTCTTGTCGCCTCCTCTGTGCGACCGTTGAGGAACCCGATGAACGCCTTCACCCCTGTCCACGCTGTCGTGTCTGGCGACGCCGCCGTCCTCCCCGTCGGCGCGACCGCCGTCGTCTACTGCGAGGGCCAGTTCGGCGAGCAGGACGGCAAGACCGCCAACGGCCTGGTCCGCCACTCCGAGAAGTACGACATCCTCAGTGTCATCGACAGCACGCGTGCGGGCACGGATGCCGGGATGTTCCTCGACGGCGCACCCAACGGCATCCCTGTTCTCGCGAATCTCGCGCAGGCCATCGTCCACGCCGACCGCGTGCCCGACTACCTGATCTGCGGCGTCGCTCCGGCCGATGGGCTCCTCTCGCCGGCACAGCGCATCGTGCTCCTGGACGGCATCGCCCGTGGCATGCACATCATCAACGGCCTCCACGAGTTCCTCGGTGACGATGCGGAGTTCGCCGCCGCGGCCCTGCTGGCGGGCGTGACCATCACCGACGTCCGCCGACCGCGCAGCATGCAGGACCTGCACCTGTTCTCCGGCCGCATCTTCGACGTGACCTGCCCGCGCATCGCGGTGCTCGGCACCGACGGTGCGATCGGCAAGCGCACGACCTCGACGCTACTGGTGCGCGCTCTGAACGAGCGAGGCGTCCGCGCCGTGCTCGTCGGCACCGGGCAGACGACCATCATCCAGGGCGGCAAGTACGGGATCGCACTCGACGCACTCGTCCCGCAGTACTGCTCGGGCGAGGTCGAGAATCAGGTGGTCGCCGCATTCGAGGGCGAGAACCCCGACGTCATCGTGGTCGAGGGGCAGGGTGCCCTCAGCCATCCCGCATACCTCACCTCTGCCCACATCCTCCGCGGCAGCCGCCCGGCAGGCGTGATCGTCCAGCATGCGCCGAGGCGTCGCACGCTCGGGGATTTCCCGATGGTGTCGATGCCGACTCTCGCCAGCGAGGTCGCTCTGATTGAAGCGTTCGCCGATACGAGGGTCATCGGCATCACCGTGAACCACGAGGGCATGGCCGCCGATGAGATCGGGGGCGCGATCGACGACATCGAGATCGAGTTCGGCCTGCCGGCGACCGATCCGCTCACTCGCCCGCTCGACGACCTCGTCGAGATGGTGCTGCTCGCCTTCCCGCAGTTCGGGGCTCGGCTGAGCGGCGGCGTTGCGCGCTGAGCGGGGCGCTACCCGGCGGTTCCCCATCCGTATCGGCCGCTGAGCGCGCGCGCCACCGGGGCGAATCGGCTGCGCTCCAGCACCGCCGCCTCGCGCCGGAGCCCGGTTTCGTGGACGCTGTAGAGCTGCTCGATGTCGACCCACGATTCGCGCCCCTGTGAATCCCAGGGGCCGGAGCCGATGCTGACGTAGTCGCGATCCCCGTCATGGGAACGGCTGGTCATGCGGACCGCGAACACCCGGTGTTCCGACTGGCGAGCGATGATCAGCACCGGTCGATCCTTGCCGCGCCCGTCGTTCTCGTCGTAGGGCACCCAGGTCCACACGATCTCGCCGGCGTCGGGTGCCCCGTCGCGGTCGGGGGCGTAGTCGATGCGCAGATCATGGATGCCGTCGGGATCGACGCGCACGGTGGCGGTCTCGCCCGCTCCCCCGGAGTTCTCCGCCGTCGCGGGCACCCGCAGACGCGCCTCCGGGCGTCTCGGACGGATCGGTGTCCGGGACGCCCGGTCGGATCCCAGCGCCTTGGCCAGGATCTCGGTCAGGGTGGCCAGGATGTTCTTCGAGGAACTCACCCGGCCACCCTAACCGCAGCTCACGCCTCGGCGAGTGCGTAGCCTTCTTCGCCGTGCACGACCAGGTCGACACCGGCGATCTCGTCCTCGTTCGTCACGCGGAAGCCAATGGTCTTCTCGATGGCGAAACCGATGAGGAAGGAGACGATGAAGGAATACAGCAGCACGCCTCCCGCAGCGATCGCCTGCACGGCCAGCAGCCGCAGGTCACCACCGGTGAACAGTCCCTGCTCGGTGGCGACGAAGCCCAGGTAGAGGGTTCCGAGCAGTCCGCCGACCAGGTGGATCCCCACCACGTCGAGCGAGTCGTCGAAGCCGAGGCGGAACTTCAGCTCGACCGCGAGCGCGCATGCGATGCCCGACAGCGCCCCCAGCAGCAGCGCCCAACCGGGAGTCAGGTTGGCGCAGGCCGGGGTGATGGCGACAAGACCTGCCACTGCACCGGATGCCGCACCGACCGACGTCGCCTTGCCGTCCTTGATGCGCTCGATGAAGATCCAGCCGAGGATCGCCGCTGCCGTCGCTCCCAGCGTGTTGATGCCGATCAGGCCGACCCTGCCCATGTCCTCCGAGAGCCACTCCGCTCCCGCGTTGAACCCGAACCAGCCGAACCACAGAAGAGCGGCGCCGAGCAGCGTCAGTGGCACGTTGTGGGGCTTCAGGATGCCCTTCTGGAAGCCGATGCGCTTGCCGAGCACCAGGGCGAGGGCGAGGGCTGCGGCTCCGGCGTTGATGTGCACGGCTGTACCGCCGGCGTAGTCGATGACGGCGATGCCGCTCTCCTCACCGAAGAGAGTCGTGCCGAGGTTCATGATCCATCCGCCACCCCACACCCACGCGGCGACGGGGAAGTATCCGACCGTGGCGAAGACACCGGCGAAGATGAGCCAGGGGCCGAACCTCGCCCGGTCTGCGATGGCGCCCGAGATCAGGGCGACGGTGATGATCGCGAAGGTCGCGCCGTACGCGACCCCGATGAGCGCGACGTTCGATCCCTCGCCACTGGCGAGGCTGTTCAGCCCGAGGTCCGCAAAGGGGTTCCCGGAGAACTGACCGGGGTTCTCGACGGCGCTCATGGAGAAGCCGAAGAGCACCCAGAGGACCGCCACGAGCCCGATCGAGCCGAAGCTCATCATCATCATGCTGACGACGCTCTTGGCCTTGACCAGACCGCCGTAGAAGAACGCCACGCCTGGCGTCATCAGCAGGACGAGGGCGGTCGCGGTGATCGCCCACGAGATGTTGCCGGGAGAATCCATGTCAAACCTCACATTCGGGTAACTGAGACCCTCAGTGTGGCCACGCTCGATTTCGGGTTCGGACGGCGTGTGTTTCCGGGGCGTTACGCCCGGGGCCGCGGTGTGAACTTCGTGTTACGCGGCGCTGACTTCCTGCGCAGAATGCGTCAGCGCGTTCAGCCGCGATATGGCGCGCAGATACTTCTTGCGGTATCCACCGCCGAGCATCTCCGCGGCGAACACCTGATCCAGGCTTGATCCGGTGGCGACGATCGGAATCTGCTCGTCATACACGCGATCCACGAACGCCACGAAGCGGAGTGCTTCGGATTGATCCGTGAGCTCGCGCACGTCACGGAGCCCGACCATCCGCAGGTCTTCGATGATGCGGAGGTAGCGCGACGGGTGCACGCGGGCGAGGTGGCGGATGACGTCATCGAAGGCGTCGTCGGACACGGTGGCGGACGCCGCTGCCGAATCGATCGCTCGCCGGTATGCGTCGTCGTCGACGACCACGGCGTGCCCGTCCAGAGCTCGCTGGCGGAAGTCGACGCCGTCGATGCGCAGCGTCTGGAAGCTGTCGGACATCGCATGGATCTCACGGAGGAAGTCCTGCGCGGCGAACCGCCCCTCACCGAGGGCGTTGGGCGGCGTGTTCGACGTCGCGGCGAGTCGCGTGCCCGTCGGCACGAGTTCACCCAGCAGCCTCGTCATCACCATCGTGTCGCCGGGGTCGTCGAGCTCGAACTCGTCGATGCACAGCAGGTCGGCGCCCTTGAGCAGGTCGACGGTGTTCTTGTATCCGAGCGCTCCCACCAGAGCGGTGTACTCGATGAACGATCCGAAGTACTTGCGTCGCGCAGGCATCGCGTGATAGATCGAGGCGAGAAGATGGGTCTTGCCGACACCGAAGCCGCCGTCGAGGTACACCCCGGGTTTCACCTCGGGCTCTTTCTTCGCCCGGCTGAAGAACCCACCGCGCTTGGACGGCGCACCGCGACCGGAGAAGCGCAGCAGCGTCGCCTTGGCCTCCTCCTGCGAAGGGTATGCGGGATCTGCCCGGTAGCTGTCGAACGTCGCCTCATCGAACTGCGGCGGCGGCACCAGACTCGCCAGCATCTCGGGGCCGGAGACCGCGGGCTGTCGTTCGGTCAGGTGGACGATGCCCGGACGGCTCGTGGGATCTGTCATTCGTTTCCTGTGTCGAAGTCTTACGAATCGGGTGCGGGACCCACGGCGGGGATCTATCGTCGAAGGGGCGGCTCCAACATTACGCCGTCCTCACCCGCACATCTCTCGCCCACCCCTGAGGAGACCCCGTGGCCATCGAGCTGGATTCATCGTCACCGAAGTTCGCCGAGTATGCAGAACCGGGTCGACTGGTCACCACCGAGTGGCTTGCCGAACGACTGGGCACACCGGGACTCGTGGTCGTCGAATCCGACGAGGATGTGCTCCTGTACGAGACGGGGCACATCCCGGGGGCGGTCAAGATCGACTGGCACACCGAGCTCAATGACCCCGTGGTGCGCGACTACGTCGACGGCGAAGGGTTCGCGGCGCTTCTCAGCCGCAAGGGGATCTCACGCGATGACACCGTCGTGATCTACGGCGACAAGAACAACTGGTGGGCGGCGTACGCCCTCTGGGTCTTCTCGCTCTTCGGCCATGAGGATGTTCGACTGCTGGACGGCGGGCGCGACCGATGGATCGCGGAGGGCCGCGAGACGACGCGCGAGACGCCGTCACCTGTGCCCACCGACTACCCCGTGGTCGAGCGGGATGACTCCGCCATCCGGGCATACAAGGAAGATGTGCTCGCACACCTCGGCAAGCCCCTGATCGACGTGCGGTCGCCGGAGGAGTACAGCGGTGAGCGGACGACCGCACCCGCGTACCCCGACGAGGGGGCGTTGCGCGCAGGTCACATCCCGACCGCTCAGAGCGTGCCGTGGAGCAAGGCCGTCGCCGAGGACGGCGGCTTCCGGCCGCGCGCCGAGCTCGAGGCGATCTACCGCGATGGCGCCGGGCTGAAGGACGGCGACGACGTGGTGGCGTATTGCCGCATCGGAGAGCGCTCCAGCCACACCTGGTTCGTGCTGAAGCACCTGCTCGGCTTCGAGAACGTCCGCAATTACGACGGCTCGTGGACGGAGTGGGGAAGCGCCGTGCGCGTCCCCATCGTGACCGGCAGCGAGCCCGGCTCGATCTGAGCGTGGGAGAATGTCAGGGATGAGCACGACCGACGTCCCTGACACCCTCGCCGAGATCCGCGACGCGTTCCTGGAGACCCCCGAGGCCGACCGTCTGCTGCTCCTGCTGGAGTTCGCCGACGAGCTTCCTCCTGTCTCGGACGAGGTGGCCAGCCATCCGGAGATGTGCGAGCGCGTGGCTGAGTGCCAGTCACCCGTCTACATCTACGTCGAGGTCGTGGACGACATCGTGACGATGCATGCGACGGCGCCGGCCGAAGCGCCGACGACTCGCGGATTCGCCAGCATCCTCGCCCAGGGGCTCACCGGTCTCACATCCGACGAGGTGCTCGCCATTCCCGACGACTATCCGCAGTCGATCGGTCTGACGAAGGCGGTCTCGCCCCTGCGGATCGGGGGCATGACCGGCATGCTCATGCGCGCGAAGAAGCAGGTCAGTCAGAAGCGCTGAAGCCGTGGGCGCTCACCCAGTCGGTGATCGCCGTCGACCAGCTCACCTGGTCGTAGTTCCACAGCTTCGTGTGCCGGGCGACCGCGAAGTGCGGCATGGTCACGAGATCCGGGCGCGCCTCCTGCAGCGCGTGGGACGCGTCGGCCGGCACGAAGCCGTCGTCGTCGCTGTGCAGGATGAGGATGGGCATGGTGAGTTCATCCGCGCGGGCCACCATGTCGAGCCGGTCGAACGGGATCGCGCTCTCGGCGCCGCTCAATCGAGCGGTGAACGGAACCGACAATGCTCCCATGGCAAGGTCGGGAAGCGGAGCATGCATGCCCGCCTCCCTCGCCTGGAAGCGCAGCACGGTGCGCCAGTCCACCACCGGAGACTCGAGGATGAGACCGGCGATACGGTCGCGCTTACCGCTGTTCACCGCCGCCTGGAGCGCCACTGCTCCCCCCATGGACCATCCCATCAGCAGCACGCGCTCCGCTCCGTGGCGCAGTGCATAGGCGATGGCCGCGTCCACGTCACGCCATTCCGCGGCGCCGAGTGCGTACGAGCCGCCACGGCTCCGCGGAGCCTCGCCGTCGTTGCGATACGAGACGATGAGATTCGGCATCCCGAGACCGTGCAGCACCGGCACCGCCCGCAGGCATTCGGCACGCGTCGTACCTCGCCCATGCACCTGGATCACCCAGGTCGTCGACGTCGCGGGGAACAGCCATGCGGGGCACGGGCCGGCCGGCGATCCGATGAGCACGCTCTCCCACGGCAGGTGCAGTTCACTCGGAGAGGCGTAGTACCAGCCGCTGAATCCCGCGTCCCTGTCGATGCGCGCCCCCGCCTCGATCTGGGTGAGCAGCTTTCGCCGCACCGTCGTCGCGTCCGTGCTGAGGACGGCTCCGAGCTTCACGTACCCGTACGTTCCGGTGGTGAAGAGACCGTAGCGCCCGGGCAGCTCGGTGTCGGCCGTGCGTCCGAGCTCGATCGTCTGCGCACCGGTGTCGACGGCGAGGATGGTCGCGTCCGGTGCGCGCCGGGTCGGGGTGACGACCCGTCGGGCGACGCCGAACACCATGAACGCCAGCGCTGCCCCGAGCGCGAACAGAGTGGGGACAAGGAGCGCAACGGCGTGCCTGAGACTCTTCATCGCTTCCTGACTCTAGCCTGTCGCTGTGACCGCACATCCCGATGCCGGAGCGCTTTTCGAAGGTGCGACTGCTGAACTGCGTGAGACCGCCTTCCGTGCGGACATCGCCGTGCGCGAGATCCCCACCCCTCAAGGACTCGCGCCGTTCGCGATCGCGCTCGCAGCGGACGTGCGGCCCGGTAGCGACGGCGAGTCGATCTACGGCACCGGTCGCTTCGTGCTGCTGTACGACCCGGACGAGCCCGGCGCCTGGGGAGGCTCGTGGCGGATCGTGACATTCGCCCAGGCGCCACTGGAGACCGAGATCGGCACCGACCCGCTGTTGGCGGATGTGACCTGGTCCTGGCTCGTCGATGCGCTCGAATCTCGCAACGCCGTCTACCACTCGGCATCCGGGACTTCCACCAAGACGCTCTCGAAGGGCTTCGGGGGGCTCGCCGTCGAGGGCGACGGCGCCCAGATAGAATTGCGGGCGTCCTGGACGCCGGAAGGCCCGTTCCGACCGCACGTCGAAGCATGGGCCGAGTTGGTCGGGATGCTGGCCGGGCTTCCGCCCGGTTCCGAGGACATCGCCGTGATCGGCGCGCGAAAGGCTGCACGTGACTGAATACTCCGTGATCTCGGACGTCGAGGAGTTCCGAGCGGCGTGTGCGGTACTCGCCGCCGGCACCGGTCCGGTCGCGGTCGACGTGGAGCGCGCTTCCGGTTTCCGTTACTCGCAGCGCGCCTACCTGGTGCAGGTGTTCCGCCGAGACGCCGGCGTCTTCCTCTTCGACCCACCGCCGCTCGGCGACTTCGCTCCGCTTCAGCAGGCGATCGGCGACGAGGAATGGGTGTTCCACGCCGCCAGCCAGGATCTGCCGTCGCTGCGCGAGCTCGACCTCCTGCCCTCACGGATCTTCGACACGGAACTCGCCGCGCGACTGCTCGGCCACGATCGTGTCGGCCTCGCCGCCGTCGTGGAGCAGACTCTCGGCATCACCCTGAAGAAGGAGCACTCCGCAGCCGACTGGTCCACCCGTCCGCTGCCGCCGGCCTGGCTCGATTATGCCGCTCTCGACGTGCTGCACCTCGTCGACGTGCGCGACGTCCTCGCCGCGGAGCTGGAGGAGCAGCACAAGACGCAGTTCGCCGCTGAAGAGTTCACGGCGACCCTCGCTCGTCTGCCGAAGCCGCCGCGGGAGGATCCGTGGCGCCGTCTGAGTGGGCTTCACCAGGTGCGCGGAGCGCGCAATCTGGCCGTCGCACGCGAGTTGTGGCGCGCCAGAGAGGCGTACGCTCAGGAGCAGGACGTCTCCCCCGGGCGTCTCGTCCCTGACCGTTCGCTCGTCGCCGCGGTGATGGCGAATCCGCAGAGCAAGCAGGCACTGGCCGCCCTGAAGGACTTCCAGGGACGCGCCAGCCGCAGTCAGCTCGATCGCTGGTGGCAGGCGATCGCGGCAGGGCGCGAGAGCACCGAGCTTCCCCGTGAGCGGGTTCCCAGCGATGCGCTTCCCCCGCCCCGGGCGTGGGCTGACCGCAACCCCGAGGCGGACGCACGGCTCAAGGCCGCCCGTCCCGTCGTGGAGGGCGTCGCCGAAGAACTCGGGATGCCGACCGAGAACCTGCTGACCCCGGAGTTCCTCCGCCGCGTGGCATGGGAACCGCGCGGCGGCACGGCGGAAGAGATCGCGCACGCGCTCGCCGAACTCGGCGCCCGCCCGTGGCAGATTGAACACACTGCACAGAAGATCGCGGATGCCTTTGTAGAGGCCGCTCAAGTGCCCGACAGCGCCGACACGCCCGCTTCGTAGGTTCGACCCAACCGATTCTTCCCGGATTTCCGCTCTCCATAGACTGAGGCCACCGCACAAACTTGGAGGCAGAGTGGCCGAGATCTCGGACGTCTTCTTCGTCGATGGAGTGCGCACCCCCTTCGGGCGCGCCGGCGAAAAAGGCATGTACTGGAACACCCGCGCAGATGACCTCGCCGTGAAGGCGACCATCGGCCTGATGGAGCGCAACCCGGCCGTTCCGGCCGACCGCATCGACGATGTGGCGATCGCCGCGACCTCACAGACCGGCGATCAGGGCCTCACGCTCGGCCGTTCGGTGGCGATTCTCGCCGGGCTGCCGCAGACCGTTCCCGGGCTCGCCGTCGAGCGGATGTGCGCCGGGGCGATGACGAGCGTCACCACGATGGGCGCATCGATCGGCGTCGGGATGTACGACCTCGCCTTGGCCGGTGGCGTCGAACACATGGGCCACCACCCCATCGGCGGCAACGCCGACCCCAACCCACGCTTCGTGGCCGAGAAGATGGTCGATCCCGGCGCGTTGAACATGGGCGTGACCGCTGAGCGGATCTTCGACCGGTTCCCGCACCTGACGAAGGAGCGCTCCGACCGCTACGGCATGCTCAGCCAGCACAAGGTGCAGGCGGCCTATGACGCGGGCAAGATCCAGCCGGACCTCGTCTCTGTCGCCATCAAGGACGCCGAGGGCGCCTGGGGGCTGGCCACCGAGGACGAGGGTCGCCGCCCGCAGACGACGATGGAG
The DNA here is from genome assembly GCF_031179285.1 of Microbacterium sp. Classification (GTDB taxonomy): domain Bacteria; phylum Actinomycetota; class Actinomycetes; order Actinomycetales; family Microbacteriaceae; genus Microbacterium. Next base: position 147,376 of record NZ_JAPSHY010000007.1, read on the forward strand.
GATCTGGCTGCTCTCAAGACCCCGTTCCGTCCGCATGGCCGCGTGACCGCCGGGACCTCCTCACCGCTCACCGACGGCGCGACGATGTCACTGCTCGCCGGCGGCGGTGCAGTGAAGGAACTGGGTCTCGCCCCGAAGATGCGGATGGTGTCGTTCGCGTTCGCCGGCGTGCAGCCGGAGATCATGGGCATCGGACCGATCCCGTCGACCGAGAAGGCCTTGAAGAAGGCTGGTCTGCAGATCTCCGATATCGGACTGTTCGAGCTCAACGAGGCGTTCGCCATCCAGGTGATCTCCCTCCTCGATCATTTCGGTATCGCCGACGACGACCCCCGGGTCAACCAGTGGGGCGGGGCGATCGCAGTGGGTCACCCGCTCGCCGCCTCCGGCGTCCGGCTCATGATTCAGCTTGCGGCGCAGTTCGCCGAGCGTCCCGACGTGCGCTACGGCCTCACCGCGATGTGCGTCGGCCTCGGTCAGGGTGGCTCCGTCATCTGGGAGAACCCTCACTACGACGGCAAGAAGAGGAAGTAACGCGCCATGACCAACTACGACGCGATCGATTTCTCCCCCATCCAGGCACTCACCGAGGGCGAGGTCGTCACGCACTCGACGGTCCGCGACATCCGCCTCGCCTCGGGCAAGGTGCTCGCCCTCATCACTCTCGACAACGGGCGCGACCACACCAGGCCGAACACGCTCGGACCTGCCACTCTCACCGAACTCGATGAGACGCTCGAGGCCCTGCGTGCCCGAGCTGCCGCCGGCAAGATCCAGGCGGTGGGGATCACGGGCAAGCAGTACATCCTCGCCGCCGGCGCCGACCTTTCCGATATCGGCAAGGTGGGCTCGCGCGACAATGCTCGTCTCATCGCCCAGCTCGGGCACAAGGTGCTCGGCAAGCTCAGCGAGCTCGGCGTTCCGTCGTTCGCTTTCGTCAACGGCCTGGCCCTCGGCGGCGGGCTCGAGATCGCTCTGAACTCCACCTATCGCACCGTCGACGCCTCCGCCGCGGCGATCGCGCTGCCCGAGGTCTTCCTCGGGATCATCCCCGGCTGGGGCGGGGCCTACCTGCTGCCGAATCTCATCGGCATCGAGAACGCCCTCGAGGTCGTCATCTCCAACCCACTGAAACAGAACCGCATGCTCAAGCCGCAGCAGGCGTTCGAGTACGGCATCTTCGACGCCATCTTCCCGCCGGCGAACTATCTCGAGAATTCGCTCGCGTGGGCGGATGCGGTGCTGGGTGGCAAGAAGGTCGATCGCCGGAATGAGCCGGGCAAGATCGAGCGGCTCACGAAGTGGCCGATCGCTGTCAAGATGGCCCGCGGGATGCTCGAGTCGAAGATCGGAACGGTGCCGCGGTCGCCGTACATCGCCCTGGACCTGCTCGACAAGGCCAAGAGCGGCACGAAGGCCGAGGGCTTCGCCCGCGAAGACGAGGCTCTCGCCGACCTCGTCGCGGGCGACCAGTTCGCCGCATCCATGTACGCCTTCGATCTCGTTCAGAAGCGGGCGAAGCGCCCGGTCGGGGCGCCGCCGAAAGAGGTGGCCAAGAAGGTCACCAAGGTCGGCATCATCGGCGCCGGTCTCATGGCGAGCCAGTTCGCGCTGCTGTTCGTGCGCAAGCTGCAGGTCCCCGTGCTGATCACCGACCTCGACCAGGCACGCGTCGACAAGGGCGTCGCCTACATCCACGAGGAGATCGGCAAGCTCGAGTCCAAGGGTCGCCTCGACGGCGACTCTGCGAACAAGCTTCGCTCTCTCGTGACCGGCACGACCGACAAGAACCTCTATGCCGACTGCGACTTCGTCATCGAGGCCGTCTTCGAGGAGGTGGGGGTCAAGCAGCAGGTGTTCGGCGAGATCGAGAAGATCGTCGCGGAGGATGCGATCCTCGCGACCAACACCTCATCGCTCTCGGTGGTGGAGATCGGCGAGAAGCTCGCACACCCGGAGCGCCTCGTCGGCTTCCACTTCTTCAATCCGGTCGCGGTGATGCCGCTGATCGAGATCGTGAGGACGCGCGGCACCTCGGAGGCTGCGCTCGCGACGGCCTTCGTCGTCGCGAAGAACCTGGGCAAGAACGCGGTGCTCACCGCTGATGCTCCCGGCTTCGTCGTGAACCGCCTGCTCGCCAAGGTCATGGGCGAGGCGGCGCGCGCGGTGTACGAGGGCACGCCTGTCGTCGATGTCGAGAAGGCCTTCGCGCCTCTCGGCCTGCCGATGGGACCGTTCCAGCTGATCGACCTCGTGGGATGGAAGGTCGCAGCGCACGTGCAGGACACGATGGTGCAGGCATTCCCGGATCGCTTCTACGCGAACGAGAACTTCCACGCCCTCGCCGAGCTGGATGCCGTCGTCGAGAAGGACAAGGGCGGCCGGGTGACCGGGTGGACGAAGCAGGCGGAGAGACTGCTGAAGCCCGCTGTCGGCTCGTCCCCGGCCACGGCAGACACCATCCTGACCCGCGTCCAGGACGGACTGGCGAAGGAGATCAGGATCATGCTGGACGAAGGAGTCGTGCCGGAGGTCGAGGACATCGACCTCTGTCTGATCCTGGGCGCCGGGTGGCCGTTCATCGACGGTGGAGCGTCACCGTACCTCGACCGCGAAGGCGCGTCGGAGCGAGTGTTCGGAGGCTCCTTCCACACCCCGCAGATCCGCGGCATCGACCACCGCTGATCGTCTGCAGAAGGCGGGACCGTCCCGGGGCGGTCCCGCCTTCTGCCGTCGGGAGGACCTGGCCACGAGTCCTCCGACGTTTCGGAACTCCCGCGTTTCCGCCTCGGGGCACGCCGGGTAACGCGGAACGAACAGCTCATGAACTCCCCCGCGTGGCGCCGTCAGACTCCGACCTGGCGGACGAAGACGCGGCACAGTGGAGTCATGGACATGATCTTGTCGATGATGAGCGGTAAAGGGATGTCAGGGCTGTTCCGGACCGGCACCGCGATCCTGACGATACTGCTCGTGGTTCCGGCGCTGCTGAAGATCTTCATCGTCACGGTCGACGAGGGGTGGGCTGCGATCCGCACCCGCAACGGCAAGCCGATCATCCGCAACCGCCCGCAGCGCCGGCCGGCGAACCGCCGCGGCGCGGTCGGCGAGGTGGTCGTGCTCGACCCGGGGTCTCACGGTGCGTTCCCCCTCTTCTACTGGTACCGGCTCATCGACGTCCGATGCCGCGCCACTGACCTTCCGGCCCGCGAGATGAGCGGGGCGACGGGAATGCAGTTCCGAGTTCACGCATCCTTCGAGTGGCGCCCCATCCCCACCGGCCGCGACCTGCGAGTCTTCGAGCTCGACGTCGTCAACGTCAACGAGCGTGCGTCGAACATCGTGGGTGCCGCTCTGCGAGACGTCATCCGCGGGATCGACGGCGTCGAGCTTCCTCACAACGACGAGATCAACACACGGGTGATCGCCGCCAGTGCGGAGGAGGTCCGCCGTGCCTGCGGCGTCGAACTCGTCCGCGTGATGGTCACCGGAGACGCGCTGACCGACGGATACCTGATGTCCACTGCGCTCCGTGAGAGCGACCGCGGCGCTCAGGCCGTCGCCTCGCTGCATGCTCTGAACTGAATCGAAGCCGCCGCCGGTCGCGTGTAACGTTCTCACCATGGTCGGACATGACGACAGCGTGCCGGACGGAGCGTCGGTCACGCAGCGCCACCCGTTCTCGCCGCGGACTGCGCAAGAGCCGATGGCCTTCACGCGCGACGAGCTGGGGCGCGGGGGCTGGTATGCCTGGGTCGTCTTCATGACCCTGATGCTCGCTGGGCTCAACGTCCTCATCTTCGTCGCCTCCGCCCCCTCCGCTCTCTCCACGCCGTCGTTCTCCGGTGTGCTCCTCACCTCCGTGATGATGGTCACGATCTACGCCGGGATCATCGGAGGCGCGGTCTCGCTCCTGGTCATGGCGCTCGGGTTGCCGCTTGCCCGGCTGCTGGGTCGGGCCCTCCGATCCGAGCCCGCTCTCAGCATCCACCTGGCCGTTTACGTCACGCTCGGCCTGGTCTTCGGCGCCGCGACCGTCGGGATCGCGTCCGCGCTGACCGGCATCCCGATCATGCAGAACACGTTCGGCGCCGTGCTGGGCGTCGCGGCAGCGCTGGCCGTGCCCGCAGGCTGGTCACTCACCGTCCGCCGCGCGCTCCGCGACGATCGCGGCATCACCCCGACCCGGCGGGGCAGGCATCACGAGAAACGCCGACACGGCCTTCCCAGGGGTGCGGACGCCGACGCGGCGTTCGAGGACGCCGTCCTGACCGAAGGCCAGGAACCGATCCGCTGAGTCAGCGCCGCTCGTGCACCGGCAGGTCGATCGCGCCGGTTTCGCCGGCGTTCCGGGCAACCGGGATACGAGTGCCGAGCACCTGGGAGACGACGTCCTGCGCGATCTTCGAGGCGGTGAGACCGGCATCCGCGAGGATCTGGTCTCGGGATGCATGGTCGATGAACTCATCCGGCAACCCCAGCTCGTCCACCGCGGTGTCGATGCCGGACTCTCGAAGCACCTGCCGGACCCGTGTGCCGATGCCGCCGACGCGGATGCCGTCCTCCATCGTGATCACCAGGCGGTGGCGCGCCGCGAGTGCCACGACCGACGGCTGCACCGGGATCGCCCAGCGCGGGTCGACGACCGTCGCGCCGATCCCCTGGGCGCGAAGCCGCTCTGCGACATCCGTCGCGAGCGCGGCGAACGGCCCGATCCCGACGAGGAGCACATCCTCAGTGTCGCCTCGAGCGAGGACGTCCACGCCGTCGTGAAGGCGTTCGAGGGCGGGGAGTTCGGGCGCGATCTCGCCCTTCGGGAAACGGATCACCGTCGGCGCGTCGTCGACGGCGACGGCTTCGTTCAACGCCTCTTGCAACCGCACTCCGTCGCGCGGAGCAGCGATCCGGATGTGCGGCACGATCTGCAGCATCGCGAGATCCCACATGCCGTGGTGGCTGGGACCATCGGGGCCGGTGACGCCGGCACGATCGAGGACGAAGGTCACCCCGGCGCGGTGCAGGGCCACATCCATCAGCACCTGATCGAAGGCGCGGCCCATGAAGGTCGCGTACACCGCGACGACCGGGTGGAGGCCGCCGAATGCGAGTCCGGCGGCTGACGCGACGGCATGCTGCTCGGCGATGCCGACGTCATAGACCCGGTCGGGGAAGCGCTCGGCGAACGGCGCGAGCCCGGTCGGGCGCAGCATCGCCGCCGTCATCGCGATGACTCTCGGGTCCCGCCCGCCGATGTCCACGAGCGCTTCCGAGAAGACATCGGTCCAGCCCTGGCCCGCGCTGCCGGTGAGAGTCTCCCCCGTTGCCGGATCGATGCGTCCGACGGCATGGAACTGATCGGCTTCGTCGTCGCGAGCCGGCTGATATCCGCGGCCCTTCTCCGTGATGGCGTGGACGATCACCGGCGCTCCGTAGGACTTGGCAAGCTCCAGCGTCTCGAGCAGCGCTTCCATGTCATGGCCGTCGACGGGACCGAGGTACTTGATGTCGAGGTTCGAGTACAGCGCCTCGTTGTTCGTGAAGCGCGAGAGGAAGCCATGCGTGCCACCACGCACACCGCGGAAGACCGCGCGTCCGACCGGCCCGAAGGAGCGGAAGAGACGGTCGGATCGATGATGGAGACTCTTGTACGCCGCGGCGGTGCGCACCCGGTTGAGGTAGCGCGACATCCCGCCGATGGTCGGCGCGTAGGAGCGTCCGTTGTCGTTCACGACGATGACGAGGTTGCGGTCGTTGTCGTCGGAGATGTTGTTGAGCGCTTCCCACGTCATTCCACCGGTGAGAGCACCGTCGCCGACGATCGCCACGACGTGACGGTCGGCACGGCCGGTCGCGGTCATCGCGCGCGACACTCCATCGGCCCAGCTCAGTGAGCTTGAGGCATGCGAGGATTCGACGACGTCGTGCGGGCTCTCGCTGCGCTGCGGGTAGCCTGCGAGACCGCCCCGCACGCGAAGCCCCGAGAAGTCCTGTCGCCCGGTGAGCAGTTTGTGCACGTACGACTGGTGGCCGGTGTCGAAGATGAACGGATCGTCCGGCGACGAGAACACCCGGTGCAGCGCGATCGTCAGCTCGACGACACCCAGGTTCGGGCCGAGGTGGCCTCCGGTCTGAGAGACGTTGTGAACGAGGAATTCCCGGATCTCACCGGCGAGCTCCACGAGCTGGTCGGTGGACAGTGCGTCCAGGTCACGGGGTCCTGAGATGCTCGGAAGAATGGGCATCTGCACCTCCTCACAGGCTTCGCCGATGCGCCCGAATCGGACGCGGACGTCGTGTCGATCCTACCGCTCCCACCCGTGAAACCTCGGAGAGTGCGCCGGGGGCGAGACCGCGCCGGTACGCGAATGGGGCCCGGGGTTCACACCACCGGGCCCCACTCCGTTGCGACTAGACGAGGGAACGCAGCACGTACTGCAGGATGCCGCCGTTGCGGTAGTAGTCGGCCTCGCCGGGGGTGTCGATGCGCACGACCGCATCGAACTCCACGGTCTGCTTGCCCTCGGGCGAGTTCTCGCTCGGGGCCGCCGTCACATGCACCGTCTTCGGGGTCACTCCGTTGTTGAGTTCCTCGAGTCCCGTGATCGAGACGATCTCGGTGCCGTCGAGGCCGAGCGACTCCCAGCTCTCCCCCGCCGGGAACTGCAGCGGCACGACGCCCATGCCGATGAGGTTGGAGCGGTGGATGCGCTCGAAGCTCTCGGTGATGACGGCCTTGACACCGAGGAGGCTGGTGCCCTTCGCCGCCCAGTCACGGGACGACCCGGAGCCGTACTCCTTGCCGCCGAAGATGACCAGTGGGATGCCCTCGGCCTGATAGTTCTGGCTGGCGTCATAGATGAACGACTGCGGCGCTCCCGGCTGCGTGAAGTCGCGGGTGAACCCACCTTCGACCTCGGCGCCGTCGTTGACGGCACGGACCAGCTGGTTCTTCAGGCGGATGTTCGCGAAGGTGCCGCGGATCATCACCTCGTGGTTGCCTCGACGCGAACCGTAGGAGTTGAAGTCCTTCTGGCGGACGCCGTGCTCTTCGAGGTACTTCGCCGCCGGCGTGCCGGATTTGATGTTGCCGGCCGGGCTGATGTGGTCGGTCGTGACGGAGTCGCCCAGCGTCGCGAGCACGCGCGCGCCGGTGATGTCTGCGACGGGCGTCAGCTCCATCGTCATGCCTTCGAAGTACGGAGGACGACGCACGTAGGTCGACTGGTCATCCCACTCGAAGACCGGTCCCGTCGGCGTGGGCAGGCTCGTCCAGCGCTCGTCGCCGTCGAAGACGGTGGCGTACTGCTTGATGAACTGCTCGCGCGAGATCGACGAGTCGATGATCTCCTGCACCTCGTCGGTCGCCGGCCAGATGTCCCGGAGGAACACGTCGTTGCCGTCGGCGTCCTGGCCGAGCGCATCGGTCTCGAAGTCGAAGTGCATGGACCCTGCGAGCGCGTAAGCGACCACCAGCGGCGGTGACGCCAGATAGTTCATCTTCACGTCGGGGCTGATGCGGCCCTCGAAGTTCCGGTTGCCCGAGAGCACGGCCGTGACGGCGAGGTCGTTCTCGTTGATCGCGGCCGAGACCTCCTCGATCAAGGGTCCCGAGTTGCCGATGCAGATCGTGCAGCCGTAGCCGACCGTGTAGAAGCCGAGGCCCTCGAGATCTTTGTCGAGACCGGACTTCTCGTAGTAGTCGGTGACGACCTTCGAGCCGGGGCCGAGCGTGGTCTTCACCCACGGCTTCTGCTTCAGCCCGCGCTCACGTGCCTTGCGGGCGAGCAGCCCGGCGGCGATCATGACCGACGGGTTGGAGGTGTTGGTGCACGAGGTGATCGCGGCGAGTGTGACCGCTCCGTTGTCGAGGAAGTACCTCTGGCCGTCAGGGGTCGACACCTCGACCGGGTTCGACGCCGGGTGCGGGCCGCCGCTGAAGAGCAGCATGGACTCGGCGTGCTCGGTCTCGTGCTGGTGAGAGACGCCTTCCGCGGCGACATGCTCGTGCTCGACACCGGGCGCAGTGCCGGGATCGGATGCCGGGAACGTCCCCTCGACCTCGACGGTCTCCTCGCCGACCTGGGCGTAGTTCAGGATGTCCTTCTCGAACTGCGCCTTGGACTCCGAGAGCAGGATGCGGTCCTGCGGTCGCTTGGGACCTGCGATCGACGGAACGACGGTGCCGAGGTCGAGCTCCATGTACTCGCTGAACACCGGCTCGACGGCCGGATCGTGCCAGAGGCTCTGCTCCTTGGCGTACGCCTCGACGAGGGCGACGGCCTGCTCGTCGCGTCCGGTGAGCCGCAGATACTCGGTGGTGACGTCGTCGATCGGGAAGATCGCCGCCGTCGAGCCGAACTCGGGGCTCATGTTGCCGATGGTGGCGCGGTTCGCGAGCGGCACCGATGCCACGCCCGCACCGTAGAACTCCACGAACTTGCCGACGACGCCGTGCTTGCGCAGCATGTCGGTGATCGTGAGCACGACGTCGGTCGCGGTGACGCCCGCCGGGATCTCGCCGGTCAGCTTGAAGCCGACGACGCGCGGGATGAGCATCGAGACGGGCTGGCCGAGCATGGCCGCCTCCGCCTCGATGCCGCCGACGCCCCAGCCCAGCACGCCCAGGCCGTTGACCATCGTGGTGTGAGAGTCGGTGCCGACACAGGTGTCGGGGTAGGCCTGGAGGACGCCGCCGTTGGTGCGGTCGTAGATGACCTTGGCGAGGTGTTCGATGTTGACCTGGTGGACGATGCCGGTACCGGGAGGGACGACCTTGAAGTCGTTGAACGCGGTCTGGCCCCAGCGCAGGAACTGGTAGCGCTCACCGTTGCGCTCGTATTCGATCTCGACGTTGCGCTCGAGGGCGTTGTCGCTGCCGAACAGATCCGCGATGACCGAGTGGTCGATGACCATCTCGGCCGGAGAGAGCGGGTTGATCTTGTTCGGGTCTCCGCCGAGAGCGGTGACCGCCTCGCGCATGGTGGCGAGGTCGACGATGCAGGGGACCCCGGTGAAGTCCTGCATGACCACGCGCGCCGGCGAGAACTGGATCTCTGTGCTGGGCTCGGCCGCGGCATCCCACGATCCGAGCGCTTCGATCTGCGCCTTCGTGACGTTCGCACCGTCCTCGGTGCGAAGCAGGTTCTCCAGGAGCACCTTGAGACTGAAGGGGAGCTTGTCGAAACCGGGCACCGTGTCGATGCGGAAGATCT
>NZ_JAPSHY010000050.1 GCF_031179285.1 Microbacterium sp.
GGCATCCTGGCCGGGCTGTTCGGGCTGATGCTCGGCACCGTCGGCACGTACCAGGCCACCGCCGACCAGCGTTTCACGTTCGGGCTGCTCGAGCTCGTCGAAGGTGTGAACTTCATCGCGGTCATCATCGGACTGTTCGGCATCGCCGAGCTTCTCGATCAGCTGCTCACGCACCACGAGTCGAAGGTGAGGCCGATCTCCAGCCTTGGCCGCTGGCTGCCGAACCGTGCGGAGCTCAAGCAGGGTGGCAGGGCCACCGCAGTGGGCGGCACGGTCGGCCTCGGCGTCGGACTCATCCCCGCGGCCGGTGGAGACATCGCCGGGCTGATCGGCTGGGAGCGCGCACGCAAGGTGTCGAAGCGCCCCGATATGTTCGGGAAGGGCTCGATCGAGGGTGTGGCAGCGGCTGACTCGGCATCCAGCGCGACCCTGGGCGGCTCGCTCACCACGACCATGGCGCTCGGCATCCCCGGCGACTCGGTCATGGCGGTGATGATCGGATCGATGATCATCTGGGGCATCACCCCCGGACCGAACCTCTTCTCGAACCGGCCCGACCTCGTGGTCTCCATCGCGGGCATCATGCTCATCGCGACGCTGCTGTCGCTGGTGCTCAGCCTGGTGCGCATGAAGGGCATGGTGAAGCTGCTCGACGTGCCTCAGCCGTACCTGTGGAGCGGCATCCTCATCTTCTGCATCATCGGCACCTACGCCACGTCGAACAGCCTGTCGACCGTGATCACCATGCTCGTCTTCGGCGTCATCGGTGTGCTGATGAAGCGGATGCAGGTGCCGGCCGGCCCGGTCGTGCTCGGTCTGCTGCTCGGGCCGCTCGCCGAGGAGAACCTCGCGCGCACGCTCGCGATCCTGCCGACCCGGCCGTTCTTCGAGGTCGTCAGCCCCATCGCCATCATCCTGTTGGTGCTGGCCGTGCTGTCGATGGTCATGCCGGCCATCCGTGCGGCGCGCAAGCCCCGCGGCAAGCGAGCGGCGCTGGAGGATTCCATCCTCGACACGTCGAGTATCGAACAGATCACCCGGGGAAGGGACGAGCTCGCGGCACAGCCCGATCTGCTCACCTCCACCGTCCGCAACATCGACGAGACCCCGGCGCCACGCCGGCGACGTCGCACCAAGAAGGAGAACGAGAAGTGACCCGCTACGACATCCTCACCGCGATCCCCACCGCGTTCCACCGCGACGGATCGCTCGATCTCGAGGGGTCGCGTGCGATCTTCCGCTACGTCGGATCCTCGGGCAACGAGGGCGCGTTCGTCCTCGGGACGACGGGCGAGTTCCCGGCCGTCGATGTCGAGGAGTTCCGTGCACTGGTGTCAGCCGCCGTCGAGGAGCTGGCCGACCGGATGCGCGTGATCGTGCACGTCGGGCGCCCGAGCGCCTTCGAGGCGGTGCGCCTGGTGCAGATCGCCCGCGAGCTCGGCGCCACGGAGTTCGCCGCACTCACGCCGTACTACCTCCGTTCGACCGACGACGCAGTCTTCGAGTACTTCGGGCAGGTGTCGGATGCCGTCGGCGACGGCCGCCTGTACGTGTACGTCTACCCCGCCCGCAGCGGCAACCCCGTCTCACCCGAGCTGCTTGTGCGTCTCGCCGCGCTGCCCAATGTCGTCGGTGCGAAGGTGAGTGAGCTGTCGCTGGAGGACATCGCGGCGTACCGCGCGGTCGTGCCTGCCGACTTCGAGCTGTACACCGGAGCCGACCGCGACCTCATCGCCGCGGTCGAAGTCGGTGCGCAGGGTGTCGTCTCCGGAGTGTCATCGGTCACGCCGAAGCCGTTCCGTGCACTGGCGGACGCCGGCCGATCGGGCGACGCGGCCGCCCTCGCGGCAGCGCAGAGTGCGGTGGACGAGGTGGTGGCTTCGATCGGCGGCGACATGGCGCGCATGAAGGAGGGCTACCGAGTCCTCGGCGTCACGGATGCCTATTGCCGGATGGCGATCGCCGAGCCCGACGAGGCCGGGCGCGAGGAGGTCGCCAGGGTGGTGCGGACGCACGCCTGACGGTGCGCGGTGCGCGGTGCCGTGCCGGAGCCGCTTCTATCGAGAAACCACTCTGCGCATGACGAACCATGCGGACGGGTGGTTTCGGCGTGCGCCGCGGGTCGTCTCACCAGAACTTTCGATTCCTCAAGCTGGTTCCGTCGAAAACACAGAAAACAAAAGACTTTCGACTAACTTCATTGAGTTCCTGGTCATCAAACCGCAAGCAAACCTAAACTGATCGCGTCCGGCAATCGCCGAGAACTTTTACAGCGACGTAAGGGGTTTGCAGATGAAGCTCAAGAAGAGCCTCGCGGCGGCAGGGGCGATCGTCACCGCCTTCGGCGTGACAGCATGCGCTGGCGGAGCCGCGCCCACGGAGACCGGCGGCTCTGGCTCCGCTGACACGGTGACGTTCCGTTCGTGGAGTCCAATCGATCAGACGACTCGGCAGATGATCGAAGCGTTCGAGGCCGACAACGACGGTGCGACGATCGACGCCACGATCTTCAATTATCCTGAGTACCTGGTCGATCTGCAGAGCCGGGCCAGTTCTAACACGATGCCCGACATCCTCGGGCTCCAGCCGGGCGCGCTGACTCAGCAATACCGCGATCACCTCATGCCGCTGCAGCAGTGCGCGGAGGACACCTGGGGTGCGGACTGGCAAGACAGGTTCTACCCCATCGGCATCGAGCAGTCGCGTATGGGGAACCCTGAAGGCGACGAGAACTTCTACGCCCTCCCGATTCTCACGCAGACGGTCAACCTGTGGGCGAACTCGCAGATCTTGGAGGAGGAGGGGAAGTCCACCCCGAAGACTTGGGACGAACTCGTCTCGACCGTCGAGGACATGAAGGGCAAAGATTACGCGCCCTTCCTCCTTCCGGCGAAGGACGCGTGGCTCCGGAATGTGGTCTTCCTGCAGATCGCGAACAACGTCGCGCCAGGCAAAGTCTACGAGGCGGAGGACGGGACGGTGCCTTGGACGGATGCCGAGATCGTTGCCGCCTTCGACTACTGGAGCAAGCTCTTCAGCGAAGGCATCGCACAGGAAGGCGCCATCGGGTTGGACGCCTACCCCTCAGCTGTGAACCAGTTCGAGGCCGGTAACGCGGCGATGATCCCGCTCGGCGCATGGTGGATCCAGCAGTCCGACCCGACGAAGTCCGACATCCCGCCCCTTTCGCAGGGCATGGCCGGGTACGAGCCGTTCCTCTTCCCGACGATCCCCGGCGGCGCTGCCGAGTCGCAGTTCGTGGGCGGGATCGACGTGAGCCTCGGCATCTCCAAAGACACCAAGAATCCGGAACTCGCGTGCAAGGTTCTCACGGACTTCATCGCCGGAGCGGGTGCGCAGAAGCTCGTGAACACGATGAACGACGTGCCGGCCGTCACCGGCCTGACACCCGAGGAGTTCACCAGCGAGAAGCAGGAGGAGATCTGGAACCTCTTCGTCGATGAATGGCTCCCTCAGGTCAAGTACTCCCGCTACTTCGAGTCCCCGAAGCTCGACCAAGCGGTGGCGGACGCACTCGCGGCCATCGCCACTGGCGATGCCACTCCCGAGCAAGCCGCGCAGTCGGTCCAGAAGGTCCAGGACTCGTTGAACTGACACTGATCCGGTCGGGGCCGCCGGCGCCGCTCCGGCCGGATCCAGGGATAGTGCACACATGAAGACACTCACGAGAGAGCGCCTCACCGGCCTCGCATTCCTCAGCCCCACGCTCCTGCTGTTCGCCGTGTTCGTCGTCTACCCGATCTTCTACAACGTGCAGGCCAGCACACTTGAGTGGGACGGCGTCAACGTCGGGACATTCGTCGGAGCTGCCAACTACGTCGAACTATCCCAGGATCCGACGTTCCTCATCACCCTGCGGAACTCGGTCTACTGGATCGTGCTCACCATCATTCCGCAGGGAGTGATCGGCTTCCTGCTCGCGGTGGCGCTCAACCAAGGGTTGCGTGGGAGCACGATCTACCGTGCAATCTTCTTCATCCCGGCCATCCTGTCGCCGGTCGTGGTCGGGATCGTGTGGCAGCGGATCCTCGATCCGTTCAACGGGGTGCTGACGTCGCTGGGCAAGGCGACGGGGTTGGGTTGGCTCGGTGGCGACTACCTCACGGATCCATCGACGGCGATTTTTGCGGTGATCTTCGTGAACGTCTGGATGTGGACCGGTTTCTCGATGCTGTTCTACCTGGCAGGCCTGCAGCTCATCGACCCGAGCCTCATCGAGGCGGCTCGCATCGATGGGGCGAGCGGCTTTCAGACGATGGTCCGCATCACCTTCCCCCTGCTCAAGACGACGACGCTCTCCCTTGTGCTCTTGGGCATCATCGGCTCGCTGAAGACCTTCGAACTCGTTTACGTCCTGACGCAAGGGGGACCCAACCACGCCAGCGAGATGCTTCCGACCTTCGCGTTCCTCGAAGCGTTCCAGCTTCAAAACGTGGGCTACGCGTCCGCCATCAGCGTCGTGCTCCTCGTCGTGGCAGTCGCCAGTTCCCTGTCGATGGTGCGCGTGTTCGGGGCCGGCTTCATCACGGGAGACGAGAAATGAGCACCATGTCCGAGACCCGCACCCTGGTCGTGCCGAACGAACGTCAACGCTCAAAGGGGCGCGCTCCCGGGCGTCGAGTCGGGTGGTTGCATCCGGTGCTGATGGTGCTCGCGGCGCTGTGGCTGCTGCCGATCATCATGGTCGTCGCGCTGTCGCTCATGCCGCCGGCGAACCCGACGACCACCTTGTTCGGCACCGTTCCGCAGGAGTTCAGCATCAGGAACTACCTGATCATCTGGGAACAGAACCCGATCCTGCTGCACCTGTTGAACAGCGCGATCATCACGGGGCCGTCCGTGCTGCTCGTCTGCGTACTAGGATCGATGGCCGCGTTCGCACTGGCACGGCTGCGGGTACCTCTCAAAGCGCTGATCTTCGGGACGCTCATCCTCGCCCTCATCCTCCCGATGTCGAGCATCGTGGTGGCAACCTTTCGGATCCTCCAGTCGATGCAGCTCTACAACAACCTGACGGGGCTCGTCCTGGTGTACACGGCGCTGGGACTGCCATTCGCGGTGATCATCATCCGGACTTCTTATCTCGCGATCCCGATGGAGACGTACGAGGCCGCTCGTCTTGACGGTGCCAGCTCCTGGCAGATCTTCTGGCGGATCTACTTGCCGCTCGGCAAGCCCGCTCTCGCCGTCGTCGCAGTCTGGCAGACGATGATGAGCTGGAACGACTTCCTCCTGCCCCTGGTCACGCTCGGCGACAACGCGCTCAAGCCGCTCACGCTCGTTCCGCTCGCGTACCGAGGCATGTACCTCTCTCAACCGGGTGCGCTCTTCGCGATTCTCGTCCTCATTTCTATCCCCGTTGTCGTGCTCTTCATCGTGATCCAGAAGTATCTGGTCAACGGATTGTCGGGAGCCATCAAATGAGCATCATCGGCCTCGACCTCGGCACCAGCGGCGTCCGTGCCGTCGCGTTCGACGGCGGAGGCGGAGTCCGAGCCCACGCCAGTGCACGCTTGGCGCTGAGTCGCGACGGGCGCGGGCGCGTGGAGCTAGACGGAGACGCGATCCTCACGGCCGCCGAACGCGTCGTTGCGCACGCAGCCTCGGGTGCCGCCGCGGCGGGGGACCCGGTAAGGGCCATCGGCCTCAGCATCCTGGGCGAAGCCGTGGTGCCCGTGGACGCGGAAGCGCGCCTGCTCGCCCCGGTCGCGGTCAGCATGGACACCCGCGGCACCCCGCACGCCCTGGCATTGGGCGACGCCATCGGAGCCGACCGATTCTCACAGATCACGGGTCAGCCGCTGCACGGGATGTTCTCCCTATTCAAGATCATGGCGGGCGACGAGCGGTGGCGGGATGCCGCCGGGTACCGATGCGTCGGAGATCTCGTCGCCGAGCGCTGGACGGGACGCCCCGGTATTGACCTCAGCCAGGCTGCCCGCACGGGCGCTCTCGACGTGGGCACCGGCGATTGGAGCCCAGACATCTTCGAGTTCGCGTCCGAGTTCGCGCCGTGGCTCCGAGAGGATCGGATGCCGGAGCCGGTGGCGGCCGGGGAGGTCATAGCACGGCTCGCCGAGCCGGCGGCATCCCGGCTGGGGCTCCCCGCGGGTACACCGGTGGTCGCCGGCGCCCACGACCAGGCAGCGGCGTTTCTCGGCGCTGGCGGCGACCCCGGCATCCGCTCTGTGATCGCGTTCGGGTCCAGTGATTGCATGACCATCGGAACGTGCGAGCGTCCGCATAACCTGGCGGGAACGGGTTTCGCGACGTATCGCGTGCGCGACGGGCTCTGGGTGACGTTGGCGGGCACGGCGGCAGGTGGATGGGCGCTCGAGTGGTTCGCCGGCCTCCTCGACCGCCCCGTCGTCGAGGTGTTCGACGCGTTGTCGGAGGTGCCGCCCGGGTTGCTCTTCCTGCCGTATCTCGCCGGTTCAGGAACGCTCGACAACGATCCGGGTGCACGCGGCGTCATCCACGGATTGACCCTCGACACCACCGTTCCCGACGTCGCTCGCGCGGTCGTCGAAGGCGCTGGGTACGAGTTCCACAAAATCGTCGCCGCGCTCGTGAGCCGCGGAATCGCCGTCGGCGACCTGCGGGTCACGGGCAGCGGAGCCGACAACCGCGCCGCGCTCGCCGCCAGGGTGGACGCCTCGGGGCTCTCACTCACACCCGCGCCACCAGACGCCTCGGCGCGAGGGGCCGCGATGTTCGCCCTGGCCGCCATCGGCGGGGATCCGGCGGAGCTCTCACCTCGCTTCGACGAACACCTCACGGTGTCGCCGAGCACCGACCCCGACGGATGGTACGCGCGACAGCGCCGCGCCTATGTCGAACTCTACGAGAGCACGCAGGGCATCGCCTCGCACCTCGCTTCCTCACCAGCCTCACATCAGAAGGAGAATCACACATGACCGGTGAAGCCACCGCGGTCGAGTTCGACCTCGCCACGGCCAAGCAGGAGATACTGGACTACTGCCTGCGCTCCATGGAGTACGGGCTCAATTTCAACACGCAGGGCAACATCAGCGTTCGAGTTCCCGGTGTGGAAGACCGGTTCCTCATCACCCCCACCGATCTTGAGTACGACCGCATGACTGCGGACGACATCGTGCTCGTGAACGGGAACAGCGAGGTCGTCGAAGGACGGCTTGGCCCCTCCAGCGAGGTGACTGTTCACATGGCGGTGTACAAGCGGCGCCCGGATGTCAACGCGATCGTCCACTCGGAGCCGATCTTCTCGAACGTGTGGGGCGTCGTCGGTACTCCGATCCTCGGAACGCTCGTCAACATGGTGATCTACACCAAGGGCGATGTCCCGATCATGCCGTTCGAGCTCAGCAACAACAGCGCATTCGGCGAGCACATGTGCGACGTCATGGGCGACCTTAACGCGGTCGTATGGGCCAATCACGGCCTGCTCACCGTCGGCCCGAACCTGCGCGACGCGTTCAAGACCAGCGTGGCGGTGGAGTCGGCGGCGAAGGTGCAGGCGTATGCTCGGGCGCTGACCGACACACCGATCGTGCTTGAGTACGGCAAGCTCGGCATCACCAGTGCGCTGTGAGTATCCGATGACGCTCGAGACTCTCAGAGAGGTCCTCGGCCGTGCCGAGGAGGGTGCTTACGCGGTCGGTGCCTTCAACGTGTCAAGCCTCGACCAGGCGGTTGCCGTGCTCGATGCAGCCGAGACGGAGCGTTCACCCGTCATCGTGCAGGCGATCGCCGGGATGTCGGCCTATTCGGACGAATCACGGTGGTGGCACCGACTACGCGCGCTGTGCGAGGAATACGCTCAGGTCGCCGTCGCGCTGCACCTCGACCACGGTCGTACGTATGACGACTGCGCCCGCGCGATCGATCATGGCTTCACCAGCGTCATGATCGACGCGAGCCGCGCGGCCGACAGCGATGCTCCTGCCGCTTTCCTCGATAATGTCGAACTGACCGGCCGGGTGACGACTCTGGCGCGGCCGGCCGGTGTCAGCGTCGAAGGGGAGCTCGGCACGATCGGGGGAGCGGAGGCGGGCGTCACCGGCATCCTCGAAGAGATCGTCTTCGCCGATCCCGATCAGGCGGTCGAGTTCGTCGATGCAACGGGCGTGGACGCGCTGGCCATCGCCGTGGGCACCAGCCACGGTTCGGTGAAGTTTACCGACGAGGCGGGTGGCCAGCGGCTACGGCTCGCGCTCATCGCCGAGATCCGAGAGCGTCTGCCGGACACGTTCCTGGTCCTGCACGGCTCGTCTTCCGTCCCGGCGGACGCCGTCACGGCGATCAATCTCCATGGAGGACAGGTGCGCCCGTCATACGGGATATCGCCGGGGCAGAAGTCCGAGGGCATCGCGGCTGGTATCCGGAAGATCAATCAGGGGACCGACTCTCACCTCGCGTGGAGCGCGGCGCTCAGGACGTTTCTGGACGAGAACGCGGCCGTCGTGGAGCCGAGTGAGCAACTCGCACCCGCCATCGCCGCGTTCCGCGGGATGGTGGCGCAGAGGATGCGGGAGTTCGGATCGGCGGGACGCTTCTGAATCGAGTCACACGAGTTCGAGGGCCATCCCCGCCTCGCGCAGCGCGTCGAGTTCGGCAGCCGGTGCGTCGGCGCCGGTGATGAGCAGGTCCATCTCGGCCAGGGGCGCGATCTGGATCATCTGGCTGTTGCCGAGCTTGGAACCGTCGGCCACGACGATCCGGCGCTTCGCGGTGGACAGATAACGACGCTTGATGGTCACCTCGGGCAGGCTCGAGTTCGTGCACCCGTTCGCCGAGACGCCGTTGCATCCGATGAAGCACAGATCCGAGTGCACCGAGCCGAGGAACATGTCGCCCAACGGGTCGATCAAGGAGCGCTGCCGGTAGTTCACCGTGCCGCCCGTGACGACGACGGTGATGTGTCCGGGCTCAGCCACGCCGAGTTCAAGCGCGATCGACAGCGAGTTCGTGAACACCACGACACCGCGGAGGTCCTCTCGAGCCTTCAACGCTCGGGCGACCGCCAGGGTGGTGGTGCCTGCGTCGAGCATGATGGCCATCTCGCTCTCTACGTGCTGGGCGGCAGCGTGCCCGATGCGACGCTTCTCCGTCACGGCGCGAGTCAGAGCGCGCTCGTAGTCCGGCGAGTGGGCGGTGGACTTGATGCCGCCGATCGCACCGCCGTGGACCCGCTGGATTACGCTGGCCTCCGCGAGCGCGTCGAGGTCGGTGCGGATCGTCACCTCGGACACGCCGAGGGCATGGCTCAGCTCTTGCACCCGGGCGAAGCCCTGTCGCTCCACAATCGACACGATCTGCTCCCGCCTGACGGCGGCGGGGACCGCCTGTGACCACTCCGGCATCTGCTCACACTAGCCCTCCCGAGTAAAGGCGGACCGCGGCCGGTAATGTCAGAAGCCCCGTCCGCACCAGTTGCAGGGAACGCGATGGCCACGATCTACGACGTCGCGCGACTCGCCGGCGTTTCTCCGGCGACCGTTTCGCGCGTCTTCAACGGGGCCAGCGTGTCGCCCGAGAAGATCGAGGCGGTCAGAGCGGCGGCGAGGGAGCTGA
>NZ_JAPSHY010000077.1 GCF_031179285.1 Microbacterium sp.
GCGACGACCGCTACCAGACCGCGGCCGAGTTCCGCGCCGACGTCGACATCGCGGCATCCGGTCGCGTCCCGGTGCATCGCCGGCCCGACGAGGCCACCATGCTCTTCGGCGCGCCCACCGGCTCGCTCTCGACCTCCGAGCTCGCGCTCCGGCAGCTCACCGAGGACGAGACCATGACCCGCACCCAGCGGCGGCCGCCGGCCATCTGGATCTGGTCGGGCATCATCGGCATCATCGTCATCGTCGTCGCGGTCATGTACTGGGCCCTGAACCTGCAGCCCACGACCGAGATCCCCTCGAACGTGCGAGAGGTCCCCGTGCTCACGGGCGCGAGTTACGAGGAGGCCGTGCAACGGCTCCAGGAGCTCGGGCTCCCAGCGACGCGCATCGACGAGACCAGCGACACGGTCCCCGTCGACGAGGTCATCCGCACCGACCCCGCGGCGGGCGAGATCGTCGACGTCGAGACACCGATCACCGTGTACATCTCCACGGGTCGTGAGGCGGTCACCGTGCCGGACGTGCGGAACATGACGCTCGAACAGGCCAAGGCCGACATCACCGCCAACGGCCTGACACCCGGAACCGAGACCAGGGAGAACTCCCCCTCCGTGCCCGCCGACACGGTGCTGGGCACCACACCGGAGGGCGGGGCATCGGCGGAAGCCGGATCGACGGTCGACTTCCGCATCTCGAGCGGGCTCGTGACCCTCACCGACCTCACCGGGCAGACGCTCGCGGCCGCCTCCTCGTACCTGTCGGCCGAGAACCTGCAGCTGAACCCCATCCCCATGCCCGACGCGTCATGCGAGGCGCAGCCGGGTTCGCCCGTGACGCAGCAGTCCCTCCCGCCGGGCGATGTTCCCCAGCGTTCCGACGTCACGCTCACGTACTGCGCCGGCTGATCGCGCCGGCCCAGCGGGGGCGCCGCGCCAGCCCGAGACCTGGTCGGCGCTCGTCGCGGGTCAGCGCATGAGCGGGTTCAGCCCGATGGCTCGTTCTCGTGCCTCGGGCAGGCCCGCCACGGCGAGCCAGTTGCCGAGCATCCGGTAACCGCCCTCGGTGAGCACCGACTCCGGGTGGAACTGCACCCCGAAGATCGGCGCCGACTGGTGGCGGAGCCCCATGATCACGCCGCCCTGCGTGCGGCTGGTGACCACGAGGTCGGCGGGAACCGTGCCGTCGACGACGGCCAGGGAGTGGTACCGCGTCGCGGTGAACGGCTGCGGCACCCCGGCGTAGAACTCGCTGTCGTCGTGCGCGATGCGCGAGGTCTTGCCGTGCATGAGCTCTTCGGCGTTCGTCACGACCGCCCCGAAGGCCTCGGCGATGGCCTGGTGCCCGAGGCAGACGCCGAGCAGGGGCTGGGATGTGGAGAGCGCCGCCTCCACGACGGGGATCGACACCCCGGCGTCGGACGGCTTGCCCGGACCGGGTGAGATGAGCACGGCGTCGTACTCGCCGACGCGGGCGGCGACATCGGCCGGCGCGATGGCGTCATTGCGCACGACCTCGGTCTCGGCGCCGAGCTCCTGCAGGTAGCCGTTCAGCGTGTAGACGAAGCTGTCGTAGTTGTCGAGGACGAGGACGCGGGTCATTCACTCCACCGTGACGTTGATCGGGTTGACGATGCCGTCCACCCAGGGGAAGACCCAGGTGAACAGCGCGAAGACTGCCGCGGCGATGAGGAACAGCAGCAGGATGATGCGGACCCAGACCGGCCCCGGGAGGATCCGCCAGAGCGCTCCGTACATGGTCAGGACCCCCAAGTGGCGACGTCGGCCGCGATCTCGGCCGGAGGCCCGGCGGCGCTCGGCTGCCACGATTCGAGCACCCCGTAGGCGATGAGGCGCTCGGCGGTGGAGTAGAGCGGGTTGCAGGTGGTGAGCGTGATGAGCCGATCCGTCGGCTGCAGGTCGGGGTGGTGCGGTACCGGCGCGAGCACCCCCACGGTATCGGGCGTCACGTACTCGAAGTCGCGGAATCGGTACGTGTACCAGCCGTCCCGCGTCTGGATGTAGATCGCGTCGCCGAGCTGGAGCTGCTCGATCTCGTGCATGCCGCCGCCGTACGCGCTGCGGTGCGACG
>NZ_JAPSHY010000008.1 GCF_031179285.1 Microbacterium sp.
ACCGATAAAGTTAATCCATACCACCGAGGAAAAGGAGCCACGATGGCAGCGATGAAGCCAAGGACCGGAGACGGACCGATGGAGGCCGTGAAGGAGGGGCGACTCATCATCGTGCGTGTTCCGCTCGAAGGCGGCGGCCGTCTGGTTGTCTCCGTGAACGACGCCGAGGCAAAGGAGCTTCACGACGTGCTCGCCGCCGTCGTGACGCCCGCCTGACGAATGACCCGGTCCGCACGAGCGGACGCAAGAAGGGGCGACGGATCTTCGATCCGTCGCTCCTTCGTCGTCTGTCGTCCAGCCTGGGTCGGCGACTCAGCCCTGGTCGGCCACGCTGATGAGCTGAAGCAGACCCTCGCCGGCCGGCGACACCGCGGCGAGTACAGCTGATGATTCCTGCGTCTCCTGGATGAGGGATCGATAGGCGGCGGTGACCGCGTCGCGCTGAACGGGGTCAGCGACCCGTCCGCCGGCGAGCACGCGGGGCACGAGCACCATGCCTCCGGTGCGCGCGAGGCGCAGCCCGTGCTCGACGTACTCGATGACGTTCTCGGCATCCGCGTCGACCAGCACGATGTCGTACGACGCCTCGTTCATGCGGGGGAGTACATCAGCGGCACGGCCGGTGATCAATCGTGCCCGGGTGGAGGGGATCTTCGCGTCGGCGAACGCCTGGCGCGCGGCCGCGAGGTGCTCTGGTTCGTTGTCGATGGAAGTGAGAACCGCCTGAGGCGCTCCGCGAAGCAGCCAGAGCCCCGAGACGCCCGCGCCGGTTCCGATCTCGACGATGGAGCGCGCACCGGTGGCTGCCGCCATGACGGCGAGCTGCGCGCCGACGGCGGCGCTGACGGGGGCTGCTCCCAGCTCGATGGCGTGGGCGCGAGCACGAGCGATCGGATCCGGTTCGACGATGGATTCGCGGATGAAGCGCGCGTTGGCGTCGTGCTCGCTCATGACCAGTTTCTCCCGCCTGCGGTGGACCTTCCTCCAGGGTAGGCGCTGGGTGTGCGGCGAGACGGCAGGCGCGGCGGTAGCCTGGACAGATGCAATTCGGGATCACGTTCGAGAAGCTTCTGCTGATCGGTCTGATCGCCGTGCTCCTCGTCGGTCCGGAGCGCCTTCCGCGGTACGCGGAAGGATTCGCGAAGCTCGTCCGCAGGGGCGGTGAGTTCCTCCGCGACACCAAGAGCCGTGTGCGCGAGGAGATGGGGCCCGAGATCGACGACGTCGACTGGCGCAAGCTCGATCCGCGTCAGTACGATCCTCGCCGCATCATCAGGGATGCTCTCTTCGAGGACGAGCCGAAGCCCAAGACGACGACGCTGAAGGACGCGAAGCCAGCCTCTGCGGCACCGCGGCGAACCGTGGTGAGCCCGGAATTCTCGGGGAGCAACCCGCCGCCGTTCGACGTCGAGTCCACCTGAATCAGCGCAGAGACATCGGCAGGGGCCTGCCGGCGAGCCCCCGCCCCTGGGCGGACAGCGACCGTGCGAGCTCGAGGATGGCGGCCGCCGCGGCGTCGCCCGGATCCGAGATGACCACCGGCATCCCCGCGTCTCCGCCGCTGCGCAGCAGCGGGCTCAGCGGAATCGACGCCAGCAGTGGCACGGGGGCATCGGGCGCAGAGAGAGCTTCGGCGACTTCTGCGCCACCACCCGATCCGAACAGATCGACGACAGTGCCATCCGGCAGCTGGAGGGCCGTCATGTTCTCGACCACGCCGATCACCCGCTGACCGGTCTGCCTCGCCACCAGTCCGCTGCGGATCGCGACGTCAGCGGCCGCGGCCTGCGGTGTCGTCACCACCAGAACTTCCGCGTGCGGGAGCAACTGCCCGATCGAGATGGCGATGTCGCCGGTGCCGGGCGGCATGTCGATGAGGAGCACGTCGAGGTCGCCGAAGAACACGTCGGTGAGGAACTGCGAGACGGTGCGGTGCAGCATCGGTCCGCGCCAGGCGACGACGGATTCGCCTTCGCGAAGGAACATGCCGATGGAGATCGTCTTGACCCCATGGGCGACCGGCGGCAGCATCAGGTCGTCGATGCGCGTCGGCTGGGTTCCGGACGGGATGCCGAGGAGCCCGGGGATGGAGAATCCGTGCACATCGGCGTCGACCAGTCCGACGGCGAGACCCTGCGCGGCGAGAGCGGCGGCGAGGTTCGCGGTGACGGTCGACTTGCCGACTCCGCCTTTGCCGCTGGAGACGAGGATCACGCGCGTCAGCGAATCCGGTCCGAAGGCCATCTGCCGTGCGGGACGTCCGGCGCGCAATTTCTCCGTCAGCGCCCTGCGCTCGTCGGGCGTCATCACGCCGACATCGACGGCGACCTCCGAGATCCCGGGGACGGATGCCGCCGCAGCCCGCACGTCGCTCTCGATGCGCTGGGCGGCGGGGCACCCGACGATCGTCAGCACGATGCCGACGTCTGCACGCCCGCCGTCCACCGTGACGTCTCGCACCATGTCGAGATCGCCGATCGGTCGCCGCAGCTCCGGGTCGGTCACGCCGGCGACGGCCTGTCTGACCCTGTCGGCGAGGGTCATGACGGGGTGCCGCCGGACGGCGTTGTGCGCTCCGGCTCTTCGAGCTCGGAGAGCAGAGCCTTCAGCTCCTGCCGGAGCACGTCTCGCGTCACCGCCTGCGTGTTGCGCTCTTCGAGAGACATCCGAAGGGCCACGATCTCACGGGCGAGGTACTCCGTGTCGGCGAGGTTGCGCTCGGCCCGCTGGCGGTCCTGCTCGATCTGCACGCGGTCGCGGTCGTCCTGCCGGTTCTGCGCGAGAAGGATCAGCGGCGCGGCGTATGAGGCCTGCAGCGAGAGCATCAGAGTGAGAGCCGTGAAGCCGTTCGCTGCGGCGTCGAATCGCCATTGCGCAGGCGTCACCGTGTTCCAGATGATCCACAGCACGCAGAACAGCGACAGCAGCACGAGGAATGTCGGAGTGCCCATGGCGCGGGCGACCCACTCGGTGAATCTGCCGAACCGGTCACGCGAGGTGGAACGCGGGCGGGTCGTGCCTCGCCCGAGGGGCGCGTCGAGGCGAGGGGAGCGGGCCATCAGCGCACCGCCTTCGGATCGGCCGGCTCGTCGATATCGTGCGTGCGCCAGTCGTCGGGCAGCAGATAGTCGAGAACGTCGTCCACGCTGATCGCGCCGACCAGGCGGCGAGCAGCGTCGACGACAGGAAGCGAGACGAGGTCGTAGCTGGCGAGCAGACGGGCCACCTCCGCCGCCGACGCCGTGACGGGCACCGCGTCGAGGCTGTCGTCGATGATCGCGCCCAGCCGCTCGTGCGGGGGGTACCGAAGCATCTTCTGGAAGTGAACGACTCCCAGCAGCCGGCCCGTCGGCGTCTCGAACGGAGGAAGGGTGACGAATACCGCCGCCGCGAGGGCGGGGTGCAGCTCATGACGGCGGATCAGCGCAAGCGCCTCCGCAACGGTGGCGTCGGCGGAGAGGATGATCGGCTCCGGCGTCATCAGCCCGCCGGCCGTGTCCGGACCGTAACGGAGAAGCGTCCTGACATCCTCCGCCTTCTCCGGCTCCATCAGCTCGAGCAGCTGCTCCAGACGGCTGGGGGGCAGCTGCGCGAGAAGATCGGCCGCGTCGTCGGGTTCCATCTGGTCGAGGATGTCGGCGGCGCGCTCGTCTCCGAGCCGGTCGAGGATGTGCACCTGCTCGTCCTCCGGCATCTCCTCCATGGCATCGGCGAGGCGGTCGTCCGAGAGTTCCTCCGCGACTTCCAGCATTCGCTGCTGGGGCAGGTCGAGCAGAGTGTTGGCGAGGTCTGCGGCGTGCAACTCGGAGTACGAGGCGACGAGCTGCTCGGCGGACTGGGATTCGCCGGGCGCGCGCTGCTCGGCGACCTCGGCCCAGCTGGCGAAGGTGGTCGGCCCCTTGGCGAACGGGGAGGCGCTCGTCTTGGGACGGCGGAGGAAGAGCTGGCTGATCGCCCACTCACCGAGGCGGTTCGGTTCGATCGCGACGTCCTCGATCACCGCGCTGCCGCTGCCGTCGGCGAAGCTGACGCGACGCCCGAGAAGCTCGGCGAGTACGCGCACCTCACCCGCGCGCGGCTGGAATCGGCGCACGTTGATGAGGCCGGTGGTGATGACCTGGCCGGCACGGATCGAGGTGACACGGCCGATCGAGAGGAACACGTGGCGGCGTCCTGGGATCTCCACGACAAGACCGATCACACGCGGTGCCGCGGTACTTCGGTACACGATGACGACATCGCGGACCTTGCCGAGCCGGTCGCCGACGGGGTCGAAGACTGCGCACCCGGCCAGGCGCGCCGCGAAAACCCGTTGTGTGCTCACCATCCCAGCGTAGTCGGCGCGCCCTGCAAGCGCGGCCGGAAGCCCGGTTCCCAGTACGGTCATCGAACCCCATGGGACAATGGACGGATGAGCATGCTGAACCGCCCCGCGAACAGCGCCGACACCGGCGAGATCGTCGCCTCGATGAGAGAGTACGAGGCCGCGCAGAAGACGGTGTCCAAGCTGATCGCCGGGGAGGTGCCCGCGCGCGACATCGCCATCGTCGGCCAGAGTGTGCGCACCATCGAACGGGTCACCGGCAAGCTGGGCTATGCCGCAGCAGCTCGCTCCGGCGCGATCAACGGAGTGCTCATCGGACTCTTCCTCTCTGCGATCCTGGTGCTCGGCCAGCCGGAAGTACCGATCCAGCTCTTCGTCGGCTTCGTCTTCATCGGCGTCGCTCTCGGGATGCTGCTCAGCCTCATCACCTACGCCATCGTGCGCCGGCGTCGCGACTTCGCGAGCGTGACCCAGTTCGCTGCCGACCACTATGAGGTCACTGTGCAGGCGACGTCGCTCGCCAAGGCCAGGCAGGTACTCGGGGCGGCGAAGACCGCACCGGTGCGTCCTCCGGCGAATCTCGACGAACCGCCCCGCTACGGTGAACGCATCACTCCCGGGGCGGAGCGGCCGGCTCCGCCGGTCCAGGCTCCCGGCGCCGATGGACCGACGATCCCGCCGCGGCCCGCGCCGCCGCTCTACGGCGAGCGGGTCGATCCGGTGGCAGCGCCCCCGATCGACGAGGGCAGCCCGGTGGGTGGTGCTCCCGCGCCCGACCCCATCGACGGCGAGCCCGGTTCCGGACGGTCCGACGCCCCGAGTGACGGGGACGCCGACGAGCGCCGCCCGCTGGATGGTCGCTCACCGGGCGCAGCACTCTGAGGGATCACCTGCGATGAATGCACCGGACCCTCTCGACCCGCACGACGACGGAACAGCGAAGCACCCGGCGCCGCCTCCTCCCTCTGCCTCCGGATTCCCTCCACCACCCGCCGCGCCGGGCGGGTATGCGCCTCCTGCCGGACCGGCATACCAGTCGGCATCCGGTCCGTACGCGGGTGCCGCGCCCGCGCAGCACCCGCCGGGGACGCAGCCGCCGGGTCCGTACGTCCCCCATCAATACGTCCCCGGTCCGTACCCGGCGCAACCGTCGAACGGGACGCTGTCGTGGGTCCTGGGTTTCCTCATCTTCATTCCGATCCCTTTCCTGAGCGCGATCATCTCGGGCATCGCGATGGCCGTGCCCTACAGTTCCCTCTCACGGCGCGGACCCGTCGCTGCGGCGAACGCCAGAGCGGCGGCGAACTGGGGGCTCACGTATCTGACGGTCTCGACCGTTCTGCTGCTGGCTCATTTCATCGTTCTCGCGGCGTTCGCCGGCGACGAGGGCATGGAGGGGTTCTTCCCGATCGGGATCGCGATCACTCTCTACCTGGTCCTCGGTGTCCTCCACATCGTGCTCGTCATCATCGGCACCGTGCGCAGCAGCGGTGGCAAGGTGATGCGGGTCCCCTTCGCCATCCCGTACGTACGCGGATGAGCACCGGCAGGGGCTCGCTCTCCGTGCCGCTTCCCGCGGGCACGGTGACGGTGAGCGCGGCGTGGGCAGGGGCTGGCGGGCGCGGCATCGTGCTGGTCGCCCACGGCGCCGGCACCGGAATGGATCATCCGTTTCTCACCGGGTACGCCGACGCGCTGGCCGAGCTGGGGTTCGCCGCCATGCGGTTCAACTTCCCGTACGTCGAGCAGGGGCGACGGATGCCGGGACCCGCTGCGCACGCGATCGCGACGTGGAGAGCTGCCGTGGCCCATGCGCGCGAGCGGTTCCCTGCCCTGCCGGTCTGGGCGACGGGAAAATCCTATGGTGGGCGGATGGCCTCGATGGCTGTCGCTGAGGGACTCGCCGTGGACGGTCTGGTGTATCTGGGCTATCCGCTGCATCCGCCAGGGCGGCCGGACAAGCCGCGGGCCGAGCATCTTCCTGCGATCACCGTGCCACAGCTGTTCGTCGAGGGTTCGAACGATCCGTTCATTCAGCCCCTGTCGCAGTTCGAGGACGTCGTGGCGAGCTGTCAGGATGCGCGGGTCGAGTGGATCGAGGGCGGCGGTCACACGTTCGAGGTGAAGGGGCGCAAGCGCCCGGCATCCGAGATCGGCGCCTCGCTGGCACCGATCGTGGCCGAGTTCGCCGCTCGCTGATCGGTTCCGCCCGCGCGGGACGGACGGGTGCGAGGATGCTGGAGTGAGTCTGGAACGCATCGCCCTCATCTCTGACATCCACGGCAATCTCACCGCCCTCGAATCGGTTCTCGCTGACATCGCCGCGCGAGGCATCACCCGCGTCTTCAATCTCGGCGACACGGCGGGGAAGGGACCGCGGGGTGACGCGGCAGTACGTCGCTGCCGGGAAGTGTGCGAGGTGAACATCCGGGGCAACTGGGACGACTTCCTTCCGCGGATCGCTGACGATGGGCTCGAGGAGATGGTGTGGTGGCGGGATGAGGTGTCGCCGGAGAATCTGGCTTGGTTGGGTACGCTGCCTCTCAGCGTGGACCTGATGATGAGCGGCCGGGTCATCCGCTTCTTCCATGCGTCGGCGACGAGCCCGCACATGCGGGTGCATTTCCACCACAGCCCCGAGGAGTTCGCGTCGATGTTCGTCAACACGCCGATGACCGGCGACGGTCTCGTCCCATCGGTCGTGGGCTATGGCGACATCCACGACGCTTACATCGAAACCGTCGACGGGCGGACACTGTTCAACGTCGGAAGCGTCGGCAACCCGCTGGATGAGCCGACGCCGTCGTACGTGATACTGGAGGGCGGCGCCGACGCGAGCGCCACCTTCAGCATCCAGGTCGTGCGGGTTCCCTACGATATCGAGGTGGAAGTGGCCGTCGCAGAATCGCTGCGGATGCCGACACGCGACGTCTGGGCGATGGAACTGCGTACGGCCGTGCATCGCGGGCGGCAATGACCGTTTCGCAACGCGGGCTCCACCACGTCGAGGTCTGGGTGTCGGACCTCGAGTCGGAGCCGTGGACGTGGCTGCTGGCGGAGTTGGGATTCGAGCTGGTGGGGGAGTGGGCCGGCGGGCGGTCGTGGGGTGTCGGTGGGACATACCTCACGCTGACGACATCTCCGAACCTCTCCGCGCCGGATCACGATCGGAGGCGGCCCGGAGTCAACCACCTCGCGTTCTGGGGCGGCACGAGACGCGAGGTGATGCGCTCATGGCAGATGCGCCGCGACACGGCTGGCGACGATTGTACGACGAGCGGTACCCTCACGCCGGCGGACGGGATCACTATGCCGGCTGGCTCGAGAACGCCGCGGGCTTCAAGGTCGAGATCGTCGCCGAACATGCCTGACCTACCTGCCTGTCTTCGCAGCGCCCCTGACGTCAGGCCGCGCGGGGTCTGAATCGTCGAGGCGGCGGATCGATACCTGCCCAGGTAGCAGCAAGCGCAAGGCGTGGTTTCAATACGACGGTGTCGCCGGATGGATGATGCAGAACGAAGTCGCCCTTGTCCTCGCGACTTATTCGCCAGCGACCGTGGTGGAGGTTCATATGGTGAAAGCGGCAGAGCAGGATGCCTCGGTCGACGTCTGTTCGACCGCCGTCGCTGAAATGGTCGACGTGGTGGGCCTCGCAGTATGAAGCGGGACGGTCGCACCCTCGCCATCGGCATCCGCCGTCGCGGATGGCCAGGGCGATCCGCTGTTTCGGCGTGAACAGTCGCTGTTCACGGCCGACGTCGAGCGGATTCCCCGCACGATCGACCGAGACACGAACGGTTCCGGCATCGCAGGCGTGCTGATCTGCCATCGGGCCGGGAACGGTGATGAGGCCGTCTTCCGTGCGCGCGGGAGCGGTCGGTTCGTCGGCCCTTGCGGCAGTGTCGACGACTTGCACCAGGCGGACGCCCGCCTGCCGTGTGCCGAAGACGGACTTCGCGTCAGCGAGGGCACCTGCGCGCAGCACATCGAGGATGAGGTCGTAGGCAAGCTGATCGTTGGTGCGGGGATCGGTGCTGAGTTCCTCGGCGCGCGCTCTTTCCGTGTCATCCACGAACCTCGGTCCGCCGCGGCGTGGACGCAGTGCGCTGTCGACGATCGTCTGCACCCAGGCGGCGCCCTCGTCATCGAAAGCGATGTTCGCGTGACGCCTGCCGTCGGCGTCGGTGTACATGCGGAGCGAACGGCGCTCGAAGCGTTCGTCGAATCGGCGCATGGCGCCGTCGGGATCCAGTTGATCGCGGATCGTTCGTGCCGCGTTCCGAAGCTCTTCCGGCGTTCGTTGGGGCGCCTCGAGGATGAGCTGCCCCACGGCGAGACCCCAGACCTCACGCGCTTCCCGCGAGTCGTCGGGTGGCTCGCCGAGGCCGCGGAGGATCGCGTCATGCTGCGCGGATGAGATCTCGTCGCGCATCAGCGAGGCGCCGAGCGGCGCGTGCCAGGGCGACGAATCCGCCCGGTCCGCGGCTGGAGGAGCGGGAGCGTCGGATTCCACGTCAGCGACCTGCGGGCTTGCCGGCGATTTGTCACTCTTCACGGCATCGAGCACGGCCTCGCCCAGCCGGATCTGCTTCTGCGCTTCGTTTCGGCTGACCCCGGTGAGCTCCTGCACGAGCCCTGCGGGGTTTCGGTGTCCGCGCGTCTGCGCCAGCCCGGCATGGCCGACTTCCCGCGTCGAGCGGGCCGCCGCGATCCCTGCTCCGACAATGCCGATCCGCTCCGCGCCTCGCATCAATCCACTCGCGAAGCCGATCACGTCGACGATCTCCTTGTCATCGAGCGCGGACATGCGATCGGCAAGTTCTTCTCCGTCGGCATCCGCCCCGAGCAAGGCGCGCAGCGCCGCCACCTGCGCGTCGATCTCGGAGAAGATTGCCATACTTCATGATCCACCGGGCCACCGACATTCGGATATCCAGACGAAGGATCGAGGGGCGCGCGCCATCACGGATGGGTAACGACTTCTTCGGTCCCGGTCCGAGGAACATCTCCGTCCTGGAACATGACGGAGATGGTGCTGCCCGCAGACTCGCACGTGCACAGCGAATGGTCCTGGGATACGGGCGGTCCGTCGTCCGTCGCAAGCGGACGCATGCGCGCGACCTGCGCGCGCGCCATGCGCATCGGATTGCCCGCACTCGCCTTCACCGAGCACCTCGACGCTCCACGCTCCTGGCGGTCAGAGTCGAAGGACCTCATGTCGCACCAGCAGGACCTCTTGACCAGGATGGCCTGGTCGACCCGGAGTGGCTCGACGTCGCCGGATTCCTGGAGAACATCGCTCGCTGCAGGCATGAGTTCCCCGATCTCACCATCCTCGCCGGCGTCGAGTTCGGGCAGCCGCATCTGAGCGAGTCAGAGGTGACTTCGATCGTCGATCTGCGTTCCCTCGATCGCGTCAACGGCTCGCTTCACACTCTCGCGATGGGAGCATCACCCAGAGCAGAGCCGGGCACCCTCTTCCGGGAGCAGTCCCCGGTCGACGTGATGTGGGCGTACCTGACCGAGGCGGTCGCGATGGCGAACAGCTCCGCGTACTTCGATGTGTTCACGCATCTCGACTACGCGGTGAGATTGTGGCCGGTCGGTGACGCCGGCCCGTTCGATCCACGGAGGTTCGAAGAGGGGTTTCGGGCTGCCATGGCCGCGATCGCGTCGAGTGGCCGCGCGCTCGAGATGAACACCCGACGGCTCTGGCCTTGGATGCCCCAATGGTGGGTGGAAGAAGGCGGGCGCTGGGTCACCTTCGGAAGCGACGCCCACACTCCTGAGGCGCTCGCAGCGAACTTTCCTGAAGCCGTCGCGATGCTCGAGCACTTCGATTTTCGTCCAGGCTCCAGACCAGAGGAGTTCTGGAGCAGATGACGATGTCCCGTCGCCCGCTGTCTCACCCCTGAACGCGCGCGATCCACTCCTCGACCTCGTCGGCCGTCCGCGGGATCGCCGCTGAGAGATTTACCGCACCGGATTCGGTCATGAGGATGTCATCCTCGATCCGCACACCGATCCCTCGCAGTTCGGCGGGCACGGTCAGATCGTCGATCTGGAAGTACAGCCCGGGCTCGATGGTGAAGACCATG
Source organism: Microbacterium sp. (assembly GCF_031179285.1). GTDB lineage: Bacteria > Actinomycetota > Actinomycetes > Actinomycetales > Microbacteriaceae > Microbacterium. Next base: position 10,423 of record NZ_JAPSHY010000008.1, read on the forward strand.
CCCGGCTCAAGGATGCCGTCGTAGTACATCTCGCGGCGCGCCTGAGCGCAGTCGTGCACATCGATTCCGAGGTGATGCGACGTGCCGTGCACCATGTAGCGCCGGTGCTGTCCGCCGGCATCCGCGTCCAGCGCTTCCTCGGCGGTCACCGGCAGCAGACCCCACTCCGCGACACGGGCGGCGATCACCTGCATCGCGGCCTCGTGCACGGTACGGAAGCGAACTCCGACGCGAGCAGCAGCGAAGGCAGCGTCCGCGGCCTCGAGGACGGCGTCGTACACGCGGCGCTGCACGTCCGTGAACCTGCCGGAGACCGGAAGCGTCCGGGTGATGTCGGCCGTGTACAGACTGTCGGCCTCGACGCCGGCGTCCACGAGGATGAGATCGCCGGGCACGACCGTTCCATCGTTGCGCGTCCAGTGCAGGTAGCAGGCGTGCGGCCCGGAGGCCGCGATCGTGTCGTACCCCTCGCCGTTGCCCTCCTCGCGGGCCCGACGGTGGAACACGCCCTCCACGACACGCTCACCGCGAGCGTGAGCGGCAGCCTCGGGCAGCGCGCGGATGATGTCCTCGAACCCGCGAGCGGTGATGTCGACGGCCCGGCGCATCTCGGCGATCTCGAACTCGTCCTTGACCAGCCGCAGCTCCGAGACGAAACGGTCGAGCTCGTCGTCGGAGCCGAGCACGACCTCGCCATCGACGGCGGCGAACTCATCGAGATGGGCGGTCGGGATGGCCAGATCGGTCGCGACGCCGGCGAGGGACGGCCGGGGGCCGATCCAGAACTCACCGACGGTGGCATCCGCATAGAACTCCGGCGTCGTGCGGTCAGCGCGCTCGCGGAAGTACAGGGTCACGTCGTGACCGTCGCCCGTCGGTTCGAAGACGAGCACCGAGTCCGGCTCGGCGTCCGAGGCCCATCCGGTCAGATGCGCGAAAGCGGAGTGCGCGCGGAAGACGTAGTCGGTGTCGTTGCTTCGCTGCTTGAGGGAGCCTGCCGGGATGACCAGTCGCTTTCCGGGGAAGGCTGCTGACACCGCGGCGCGACGCGCAGCAGCATAGGGCGCCTGCTCGCGAGCGGTCGGCACGGTGTCGGGCCGGTCAGCCCATCCGGTCGAGATCGTGTCGAGGAAGCCGCGCGGGAACGGCTGCTTGCGGTTGGTGGTGCTGTTCTCGGCCGTGGGCTCTGCGATCGTGTCGCGCTGTCCGGTGCTCATCCATCCAGTCTCTCACCTGACGCGGAGCGGGCAAATGCCCGGTTTCAGCCGGCCGGTTCGAGCTGCACGATCAGCGCTCGGTGGTCGCTGCCACCGGCGTCCTCGAGCACCCGGGATCCGGTCGGACGCCAGTTCGGCGAGGCCATCACATGATCGATGGGTGCTCCGGCCAGGGCGGGGAACGAGCTCGGCCAGGTGCCGGTGAGTCCATTGCCGGTGCGGGATGCCGCGTCACGGCAGTGGCCCATGTCGCCGCCGTCGACGCCGAGGGAAGCCATATGGTCCACGGTCGCATTGAAGTCGCCGGCGAGGATGAAGTCGCCCGCGGGGCACTGGTCTGCGATCCACTTCAGATCGGAGCGCCACAGCTCCATCTCCTCGAACCGCGGCGCGACCGCGTGCACCGCCACGATCGTGGGACCGGCGCCGTCGAGCGGCATCAGCACGGCGCTGGGAACGGAGCCGGTGTTGCTCGAGCCGTCCTCGGACGACTGGATGACCGAATAGTCACCGAGCTCGGGGGAGACGAGCACCGTCGTCTGCCACGACTGCGGCCCGTCCGGCACATCGGGGCGGAACTGCACGTGGTGCACCCACATCGGGTGTCCCTGCTCGCGGAGCATGACCGCGATGCTCTCGCCCACCGACTGCGCTGTCTCCGGCAGTGACACGACATCCGCCTCCTGCTCGAGGATGCGCGATGCGATCTCTTCGGCAGCAACCGCTTCTCCTGCGGTGTTCCAGGTCATGACGCGGATGCTGGACTCCGTTGTCGCCGGCAGCGAGGATGCGCCGAATCCCCTGGTCGCACCGATCGCTCCGGTGGCGGCCGCCCCCAGCAGGGCGACGATCAGCACGGACGCGGCGAAGCCGCGGAGCGGACGCGCGATGAGCAGCAGGAGGGCCAGCACGGCGACCACGAGGAAACCGGCCAGCACGAGTCCCCGTACGGCCACGAGCTGCGTGAACGGATAGGTCTGCTCGAGGTGGAAGAACTGCGGCCACACCACGACCGCGGTCCCGATCGCGAGCAGCACCGTGAACAGAATCCCCAGGAGACGAAGCATCGGATCAAGCCTAGGAGCGGAGCCTGTGAAGTTTCTGCCGCGGCCCGGCCCGGTGCCATCGCGTCCCCCTGGCTCGGCGCTCGGTACGCTCGGAGGATGGCCGCCGATCAGTCCCATCGATTCGCGGGTCCCGCGGACCTGCACCTGCACTCCAATCATTCCGACGGCACAGAGGCACCGGCGGAGGTCGTCCGCCAGGCGCATCGGCACGGCCTCGCCACCATCGCACTCACCGATCACGACCGCACCACCGGCTGGGATGAGGCCGCGGCGGAGGCAGCGCGACTGGACATGACCTTCCTTCCCGGGATGGAGCTGTCGGCGAAGCACGAATGGCGAAGTGTTCATGTGCTGGCCTACCTGTTCGATCCCGAGGATCGCGCGTTGCGTGCTGAGACCGATCGGATCCGATCGGATCGGATCGGACGCGCGGAGCGGATCGTCCGCAACATCGGCCGCGACTACGACCTGCACTGGGATGACGTCGTGGCCCAGACCACGCTGGACGCGACCGTCGGTCGCCCACACATCGCCGACGCGCTCATCGCCCGCGGCATCGTACGAGACCGCACCGAGGCCTTCGACGGCATCCTTCACCCGCGCGAGGGCTACTATGAGCCGCACTACGCACCCGACCCGCTCACGGCGGTGCGGCTGATCACGGACGCCGGAGGTGTTGCGATCATCGCGCACCCGGTGACCACGGGACGTGATCGCATGATGCCGGTGGCCTTCATCGAGCGCCTCATCGCCGCCGGCCTCGGCGGATTCGAGATCGAGCACCGGGAGAACACGGCTGCAGGCAAGAAGGTGCTGCGCGATCTTGCGGTGAAGCACGATCTCATCGTGACCGGATCCAGCGACTACCACGGCGGGGGCAAGCCCAACCGGCCGGGGGAGAACACCACCTCCGACGAGATGGTCGCGCGCCTGATCAGCCGCGCCAGCGGATCGGCACCGCGCTATCCCTGACGGTTCGGCGTTCTGTCGGCAGACTCCCGGCCGTCTGCCGACGGACGCTGATACGGTCCGGGCATGCAACGAGCGACTTCCCTCGAGCGTCGCGTTGACGCCATCGCCCACCGGATCCTGCTCGATGCACCGCGAAACGGCACGCGGGCGTGGCTGGTCGAGTTCAGCGTCTTCGTCCTGAAGCAGGCATGGGCGTGCATCTTCGGTGCAGCTCTGCTGCTCGCGATCGTCGCCGCGCGATTGTGGTACCCAGACGAGGCGGTGATCGCCCGCAACGATGCCCTGACGATCGTCGCCGTCCTCATCCAGATCGGGATGCTCGCCCTGAGGCTGGAAACCGGCCGCGAACTCTGGGTGATCGTGCTCTTCCACATCACGGGCACGGCGATGGAGCTGTTCAAGACCGACGTCGGGTCATGGGCGTACGCGGCTGAGGGCGTCCTGCGGATCGGTGGCGTCCCGCTGTTCAGTGGATTCATGTATGCGGCGGTCGGCTCATACATGGTGCGCGTGCACCGGCTGTTCGATCTGGGGTTCACACGGTATCCACGGCGCTGGCTGACCACCGTGGTCGCGGCCTTCATCTATGCGAACTTCTTCACGCATCACTTCTGGTGGGACCTGCGCTGGGTCCTGCTCGCCGCCGTCGTCGTGCTCTGGATGCCGACCGTCCTGCACGCCCGGGTGTGGCGGTACACCCTGCGGCTGCCGCTGCTCGCGGTGTTCGCGGGGGTCGCGGTCTTCATCTACCTCGCCGAGAACATCGGCACCTGGGCGGGAGCGTGGGCGTATCCCGACCAGGTCGACGGCTGGCAGCCCGTGTCGCCGAGCAAGCTGATCTCGTGGTTCCTGCTCATGATCATCTCGGTCGTGATGGTCACCTGGGTCTACCCGCCGAGAGCGCCGGAACACCGTGCGGTCTCCGGCATCGGGAACGACGAAGGGGCGGATGCCGCAGCATCCGCCCCTTCGGACAGCGATCAGGCGCCGGTCGGTGCTCCCGCCCCGGTGCCGCCGCGGCGGCGGCGACGCCGACGCGCGGGAGCGGGCTTGCCGTCGTGATGCTCTCGGCCGGCGCCGTCGTGGGCACCGCTGCCGCCCGCATCCCGGGCGACCGCGGGCGCTGACGACCGCCCGTCACCGGGCGTGCTCTCGGAGGCGCCCTCGGCGAACGTCGATCCGACCTTGTCCGCTCCGCCGCGGCGACGGCGGCGGCGACGGGTGCCGCCCTCGTCCGTGCCCTGCTCGGCGACGTCCGCTGCGTGCTCGACCCGCGGCGGCCGCTGCGCCTTGGCGGCGTCGGCCTTGGGGGCGGTGGTCAGGCGTCCCTTGGTGCCCGCGGGGATGTTGAGGTCGGAGTACAGGTGCGGACTCGACGAGTACGTCTCGACCGGTTCCGGCTGCCCGAATTCGAGCGCGCGGTTGATCAGTGCCCACTTGTGAAGGTCTTCCCAGTCGACGAAGGTCACCGCGATGCCGGTCTTGCCGGCGCGGCCGGTGCGGCCGGCGCGGTGCAGGTACGTCTTGTCCTCGTCCGGGATGGTGTGGTTGATGACGTGTGTCACGTCGTCGACGTCGATGCCGCGCGCGGCGACGTCGGTGGCGATGAGCACGTCGCGCTTGCCGGCCTTGAACGCCGCCATCGAGCGCTCCCGCTGCTCCTGGCCCATGTCGCCGTGCACCGCTCCGACGTTGAACCCGCGGTCGGCGAGCTCGTCGTGAAGTCGCTGAGCGGCGCGCTTCGTGCGGGTGAAGACGACCGTCTTGCCGCGCCCCTCGGCCTGCAGGATGCGGGCGATGACCTCGTCCTTGTCCATCGAGTGGGCGCGGTACACGAGGTGCTTGATGTTCGCCTGCGTGAGGCCCTCATCAGGGTCGGTCGCGCGGATGTGGATCGGGTTGTTCATGAACCGACGCGCGAGTGCCACGATCGGACCCGGCATGGTCGCCGAGAACAGCTGCGTGTGCCGCTTGGCCGGAACCTTCTGGAAGATCTTCTCGATGTCGGCGAGGAAGCCGAGGTCGAGCATCTTGTCGGCCTCGTCGAGCACGACCTGCGTCGCATTGGACAGGTCCAGCAGGCGTTGCCCTGCGAGGTCGATGAGGCGACCCGGCGTTCCGACGACGATCTGCGCACCGGCCTTCAGCTGATCGATCTGACCCTCGTACGCCTTGCCGCCGTAGATGGCGACGACGCTCGTCGAGCGGTTGCTGGTGAGCAGGTCCATGTCCTCGTACACCTGCACGGCGAGCTCGCGCGTCGGTACGACGATCAGAGCCTTGACCCCTGGTTCCGGATTCAGGCCCAGGCGCTGGACGACCGGGATGCCGAAGCCGAACGTCTTGCCGGTGCCGGTCTTGGCCTGGCCGATGATGTCCTGACCGGGAAGGCCGAGCGGGATGGTCTGCTCCTGGATGGGGAACGCGTCGACGATGCCCTTGGAGGCGAGCGCCTCGATGATGTCCTGATCGATGCCGAGATCAGCGAAAGTAGTCAATTCTTCAGTGCCTGTCCGGCGACCCTTCGCAGAGCTCAGTGGTCGCCTCGAAAACGGATCCACGCCGTCTCTTGTGCCACAGGCGCGGGGCCCCGCTCCAACGGCAGGGCAGGACCAGCCTACCCGAGGGGGCTGGAAGGACCGGGATGAGTGTCGCGCGCGAGTATTGTGAGGGGCGTGGTGGAATGGTTCTGGAAGCGCAAGGCGCCTCGGCGCACGCTGATGCTGCGCAGCCGCGGCGATCAGGGAGACGCGACGCGAGTGGACTTCGCCGAGCTCGCCCCGGAGCTCAACCGGTTCCTCGGACAGGCCGCCTACCTGCAGCTGGGCTATTTCGAGACGCTGACCCGCCTGATCCGCGCGACGCCCGAGCTCTCCGAAAAGGAAGCGCTGTCGCGGGCGGCCGGGGCGGCTCTCAGCAAGCACCGCGCGATCGTCGAGCTGATCGCATCACGCGGCGAGGACCCGACGCAGCTCATGCTTCCCTTCCGCGAGCACCTCGACGCGTTCCGCCGCAAGACCATCGGAGCGCGGCCGCGCGAGACCCTGCTGGCCGTCTACATCACCGCAGGCATGCTCGATGACTTCTATCTGGCGCTCGCCGCCAGCTATGGCGAGACCGGTCGGCGCGTCGCCGACATCCTCCGTGAGGACGACGACCGGCACGAGATCGTCGCCATCATCCAGCTCACGATCGAGAGCGACGAGGAATGGCGTTCGCTGCTGTCCATGTGGGCCCGCCGCCTCGTCGGCGACACCCTGCTGGTGTGCCGCGCAGCGCTCCGCCCCGAGCGCCTCGCCGTCGACGAGGAACGCGTCGAGCCGGTGTACACCGAGCTGATGGGCGCTCACGCCCGACGCATGGACGCGATGGGACTGGCGTCCTGAGGGTGAGACGACGGCGGCCGATACCGCTGCACGTGCAGCGGTAGGCAGCCGGATGGCGGAATGCCGCGGTCAGATGCCGAGCGCGGCCCGGCGTTCGGCGTCGCCGCGACGACGCAGGGCATCGACGGCGAGCGTGGCGGCGACGGCGATGAGGACGGCGCCGAGGATGCTGGCGAGCCACAGCCAGAAGCTGTCCTCGCCGACGCCGGCCCACTGCATCGCCGTGTAGATGATCCCGGCGGACACCGTGGCGATCGCCGGGGTGACTGCCGCACCGCGAAGGCCCCGATCACCGATCAGAAAGTGTGCGGCGATTCCGAGGGCGCACGCGGCGATGAGGGCGAGAAGGATGTACATGGGCGGCTCAGGCGACGAAGCCGACGCGTCGCGACTCCTCTGTCCCCAACTCGATGTAGGCGAGGTTCGCCGTCGGCACGAGGTAGGAGTTGCCCCTCACATCGGCGAAGCTCAGGTGCGGCGCTCCCTGCTCGAGGGCTCCGGCCACCTGGGCACGGACCTCGTCGGCGGAGGCTCCGGTGTCGAAGCTCAGTTCGCGGCCGGTGTTGATGATGCCGATGCGGATTTCCACGCGTGCTCCTCGTGATTCGGGGACGACCTTGCAGTCCGGGGACTGCGCCCAACTCTACCGTGGGCGTGCCGACCGAGATCGGTCGTCGGTGGAGGTTTCGCCGTGAGCGCACAGCCGTCCGGATCGCGCGCGCAGCATCCGGCAGCGGGGCGATGTCGGTTCATCCGGCTAGCGTGGAAGCATGACAGAGGATGCTGCGCAGCGAGCCGTGGTCGGCGCCGTCGCGATGGCATCCGGCGTCATCATCGGCGCGCCCGGCACCGGCAAGACCCGCACCCTCACCGACCGGGTCGTTCACCTGCTGGGCGATGAGCGGATGCGCCCAGAGGAGGTTCTGGTGCTCACTCCGAGCCGACAGGCCGCCACGGCGCTGCGCGACCGCATCGGTGTGCGCGTCGATCAGGCCACCCCCGGGCCGCTGGCGCGATCGCTCGGCTCGTTCGCCTTCCAGCTGGTGCGCGGCGCGATGGTGCGAGCCGGAGCCGAACCACCGGCTCTGCTCACCGGCGCCGATCAGGACCGCATCATCGCCGAACTGCTCGCGGGCGACGCAGAAGACGCTCGCGTCCCGTGGCCGGAGACGCTCAGTGCCTCGGTGCGCGCGTCCAAGGGTTTCCGCTCCGAGTTGCGCGCCTTTCTCGCCGAGTGCACGGAGCTGGGCGTCCGTCCTGACGAACTCCGAGCGTCGGGCGACGACGTGTGGGCAGCGACCGCGGAGTTCCTCGTGGAGTATCGATCCGTGCTCGATGCGCTGCGGTTCGCGCATCGGGACGCCGCCGACCTGCTCAGTGAAGCGTGCGCGATCCTGCAGACGGCCGATGCGGCGACCCTCGGCCCCTTGGCACCGCTGCGGGTCGTGCTCATCGACGACGCCCAAGAACTCACGAGAGGCGGCATCGCGGTGGTCAGGGCGCTGCGCGCCCGCGGGATCGCCGTGCTCGCCTTCGGTGATCCCGACATCTCCTCCGGCGCGTTCCGTGGCGCGAGCCCTGAACTGTTCGCGCAGCTGGCCGGCGCACTGGGAGAGGTGTACGTCCTCGACGCTCCCCACCGGCAGCAACCAGCCCTCACAGCGCTCACCAGGACGGTGACGCAGGCGATCGGCGTGGCAGGGCGCGTCGAGCACCGTCGCGCACCGGGCACGACGGCGGATGTCGAGACGGGCGCGGAGCGGGAGAGCGCCGTGACCACCTTCCTCGCGCCGTCTCCCCATGAGGAGCTGGACCGGATCGCGGGGGTGATGCGCGAGTGGCATCTCACCGCCGGGATCGATTGGGACAGGATGGCGGTCATCGCCCATGACACCCGGCAGGTGACGCAACTCGAGACGGAGCTCGCCGCACGCGAGGTCCCGACACGGGCCGCCGGGGTGCAGCGACCGCTCGGCACAGAGGGCATCGTCCGAGACATCGTCGGCATCGTCCGTCTCGCACTCACCCCGATGAACGAGCGCACACCGCAAGCCTGGGAAGAGGCGATGCGCACGCCGTTCGGAGGGATGGACGCGATCGGGCTGAGACGGTTGCGTGCACGTCTGCGCCACATCGAGCTCGAGCACGGCGGCGCGACGCCGGCGCGCGAGCTGCTGCGCATGGCGATGTCGAATCCCACGCATCTCACGCTGATCGACGCCCCGGAATCGCGCACGGCCGCCCGCTTCGCGGAGACCGTGGAAGCAGTGGCCGTGGGCGCCGCACGCGGAGAGACCATCCATGATCTGCTGTGGCGCGTGTGGGATCAGGCTCGCGCCGTCGACGGGCGTCGTCTGCACGTCGCCTGGCGCGAGATGTCGTTGCAGCCGGCCGGGGCGGAGACTGCTCGGGCGCTCGATGCCCTCGTCTCGCTGTTCGATGCGGCCAAGCGTTTCGTCGAGCGCATGCCTAACGAGAGGCCTGACGTCTTCGTGCGCGACATCCTCGACAGCGAGGTGCCGGAGGACTCGCTCTCGACGCCTGACCGGCCGGGGCGCGTCACACTGCTCACGCCGGCGACGGCGCTCGGCACCGAGTTCGACGCGGTGGTCGTCGCCGGGGTGCAGGACGGGGTCTGGCCGAATCTGCGGCTGCGCGGCGGGATGCTTCAGACATGGCGGCTCGCAGACGCGATGATCGCAGCGAGGGCCGGTTCGCGCGCCGAGGTGCCGGGAGTTCTCGACCGACGCCGCGCTGCGCTGCACGACGAGCTGCGGCTCTTCGTGCGCGCGATCTCGAGAGCTCGCGATCGCCTTCTCATCACGGCGGTCGATGACGATGACCTGACGCCGAGCCCGTTCTTTGCGTTTCTTCCGGCCCCGGAGCCGCCGGAGAAGCATGCCTCCGCCGAGCATCCGCTCACCCTTCGAGGCTTAGTAGCCAGGCATCGCCGCGCACTGACGACGTCGCGTGCGGAGGCCGTGCGTCGCGAGGCCGCTGCCCAGCTCGCGGTGCTCGCGCGCGAGGGCGTGCCAGGAGCGGATCCCGGTGAGTGGTACGGCATCACTCCGGTCTCGACCGATGCCCCGCTGCGAGACCTCGCCGTCGAGGGCGCGCGCGTCTCCCCGTCGAAGATGGAGTCGTACGAGGAGTGCGGTCTGAACTGGGTGGTCTCGGCACTCGGCGGCGACACCGTGATGCCCCCGACCGCCGGTATCGGCACCATCGTCCATGAGGCGATGGAGAAGGTGCCGGACGGTGACCTCGAACGGATGCGCGCCGTCGTTGCCGAGCACTGGCCCGAGCTCGATTTCGAGACGGAGTGGATCGGGCGCAAGGAGCGGCGGCGTGCCGACCTGTTCGTCGACCGGCTGCATTCGTATCTCGGCGAGGTGCGCACGGACAACGGTCGCGTGCTGGGCAGCGAAGCGCGTTTCGATTTCGCGGTCGCGCTCCCGCCTCCGGGGGAGGATGACGCCGTGCCGGAGGTGCATCCCGCCGACGCCGATGACATCGGTCCGCGCGCGATCGTCAGCGGGTACATCGACCGGATCGAGGCTTACCCGCGGGGCGCTGGCGAGCACGCGGCGGCGCGGGGACGCGGCTGGCAGGCGATGTCGGGTGCTGCGGACGGTGAGAGAGTCGTCGTCGTGGACCTGAAGACGGGAAAGAGCGGTCCGGAGTCCGATTCGGCTGTGCTCGAGCATGCGCAACTCGCCGCCTACCAGATCGCCGTGCAGGAGGGCCTGATCGAGGGAGCCCACCCGGGAGCTCTCGCGGGGGCGAGGCTCGTGATCGTGTCGAAGACCCTGGCCAAGAGCGACTACCGCGTCGCGCACCAGCACACGCTCGACGACGAGGCCCGCGCCGCGTTCCTGCGCCGAGTGGCGGAGGCCGCCCGCGGGATGTCGGCGTCGAGCTTCACAGCGCAGGTCGAGTCGCACTGCGCCGACACGCAGCGACGCGTCTATCCCTGCCGCATCCACACGGTGCCGGCGGTGAGTGCATGACGGGCGCTGCCCTATCCGGCGTCGCCGACGCGCTCGGGACGAATCCGGCGGAAAGCGGCCTCGACTGGAGTGGACGACTCGGCATCTCCGCGACCGACATCGCGTCCGCCCTCGGCCTGCCGGCGCCGACGGCGGCGCAGCAGGAGGTGATCGAGGCGCCGCCGGTGCCCGCGCTCGTCGTGGCAGGAGCCGGCAGCGGCAAGACCGAGACGATGTCAGCCCGCGTGGTCTGGCTCGTCGCCAACGGGCACGTGCGTCGCGAGGAGATCCTCGGTCTCACCTTCACCCGCAAGGCGGCCGGCGAACTCGCCGAACGCATCGGCGCACGTCTCGCGGTGGTCGATGAGTTCGGCCGCCGCGGCCTGCTGCCGCATCTGCCGGAGATCGTGCGGTCGAGGGCGTTGCGGCGGATCGACGAGGCGGCACCGGGGCGTCAGCGCGAACTCATCAGAGCGCAAGTTCTCGACGAACTCGCGGCACGGCTGGGCACCGGCTGGGATCCGCGGCAACCGCGCACCGCCGAGGAACTCATGATCCGCCCGCGGGTGTCGACGTACAACGCCTTCGCCGACGGCATCGTGCGTGAGCACGCGGCGCGGATCGGGCGCGACCCCGACGTCGCGATGCTCAGCCAGGCGGCGTCGTGGATGCTGGCGCGCGAGGTCGTGTTGCGGTCCGACCTGCCCGAGCTGGAAGACATCGATTACGCGCTGGGGACCGTCATCGACGCGGTGCAGCGCTTGGCGGGGGAGGCACTCGATCACCGAGTGGACCTCGATCGTGCGGTTCGCCTCGCCCACGATCAGGCCCGCGCCCTCGAGCCCTACCGTGGCAACGCCGATGTCGACAAGGCGGCGACGAACCTGTTGAGCCTGTCGACCCTCGCGCACCTCGTGCGGCAGTACATCGGTGAGAAGGAGCGCCGCGGGGTGCTGGATTTCGCCGATCAGGTCAGCGGCGCCTACGACATCGTGGAGTCGGCTTCCGACGTGCGTGCAGAGCTGCGCGAACAGCACCGGGTCGTGCTGCTGGACGAGTATCAGGACACGTCGGTGATCCAGACGCGCTTCCTGGCTGAGCTCTTCCGCGACTCGGCCGTCATGGCGGTGGGAGACCCGCACCAATCGATCTACGGCTGGCGGGGGGCGAGCGCAGACAACCTCTATGCCTTCTCCGCGGCGTTCGCGACTGCCGCCTCGGCGCGCACGTACAGCCTGATGACGAGTTGGCGCAACGACCGGATCATCCTCGACATCGCGAACCGGACGCTTCAGCCGCTGCAGCGTCCCGGACTCGACGTGCCACCCCTCGAGCCTCGACCGGGCGCCGCAGTCGGGACCGCCGATGTCCGGTTCGCGTTCACCGTCGACGATGAGGCCGCAGCGGTCGCGACCTGGTTCGCAGAACGCCGCGCCGACCACGACCCGGTGTCTGCCGGCAGGCCACATACCGGCGCCATCCTGTTCCGATCGAAGCGGCATATGCAGACCTTCGCGGCGGCGCTCGCGGCGCGCGGCATCCCGCATCGGATCCTCGGGCTCGGCGGACTGCTGACGACTCCCGAGGTCGTCGACGTCGTCTCGACACTGCGCGTCGTCCACGATCCCACCGCCGGGTCCGCCTTGATCCGGCTGCTCACGGGGCCGCGATTCGGCGTCGGCGTGGCAGACATGGCCGCGCTCTACGACCTCGGACGCACCATCGCCGAGCGGGACTCGGCCATGGCGCCCCTGCCGGACGAGGTGCGGGAGCGGCTGCGATCGTCGCGCGGTGCAGACGAGGCGATCTCGATCATCGACGCGGTCGACGTCGTGCGCGCCGTGCGCGACGACTATCGACTGCTCGAGGGCATCTCACCGGAGGGACGAGCGCGGATCAGAGCGGCGGGAGAGATGCTCGAACGACTCCGCCGCGCTTCATCGCAGCCGATCCCCGAGCTGGTCCGGCTCGTCGAGCTGGAGCTGCGGCTCGACATCGAACTGGCCGCGAACGAGACCAGGGGGCCGGCGCGCGTGGCCGCCACGCAGCTGCGGGCCTTCTCCGACGAGGTGCGGGCCTTCCTCGCCGCCGACGAGCGCGGATCGATCGGCAGTCTGCTCGCCTGGCTCGACAAGGCCGAGAGCACCGACGAGCTGATGCCGCGTCCCGAGCCGCCCGAGCCGGGCGTCGTGCAGCTGCTGACCATCCACGGCTCGAAGGGCCTGGAATGGGATGCTGTCGCCGTCGTCCGGCTCGTCGCCGACGAGCTGCCGAGCCGCGTGTCCGACACATCGGGCTGGTTCGGCTTCGGGGTCGTGCCGTTCGCACTCCGAGGTGACCGCGATGCGCTGCCGCGTTTCGAATGGGACCCTGCCGCAGCGATCGGCGATGAGACCGATCCGGCGAAACGTCAGGCCCTCGCGCAGTCTTCGCTCTCGGGGGGCGTCTCGAAGTCGAACCCGCAGGGAGGTGCGCTGCGCCGATTCAAGGACTCCTACCGGGACTACCAGCAGCAGGAGGAGCGGCGCCTCGCCTACGTGGCGATCACGCGAGCCAGGAACGACCTGCTTCTCACCGGCGCGCATTGGGCGGGCCAGAAGTCGCCCCGGACGCCGAGTCCGTTCCTCATCGAGGCGATGGATGTGCTCGGACTCGATCCGGTCGAGGCCGTCGATCCGACCGAGAACCCGTACGAGGGTCCGGGGTCGACCGTCAGCTGGCCGCTTGATCCGCTCGGTGCTCGACGTGGCGCGGTGAGCGCCGCTGCAGCCGCGGTGCGCGACGCGGCGAGACTGGAACATGTCGAACCGTCGCCGGAGCTTGCTCGGCTGCTCGCGGAACGGGCGGCACGCCTGCGTGGCACCGACGCTGCGCCGCCGACGCGTGTGCCCGCCTCGCGGTTCAAGGACTACGTCACGGATTTCCGTGGCACGTTGTCATCGATCGTCCGGCCCATGCCGGAGCGCCCCTACCGCCAGACGCGCCTGGGAACGCTGTTTCATGCCTGGGTCGAACGCCGCTCCGAACTCGTCGGTGTGGGAACCCGCGTCGATGATGCGCTGTGGGAGGTCGACGACGATCTGGAAGGCGCCGACACGTCCTTCAGCGGCACTGGGGATGAAGTGGCGTCGTCCGCCGATGCCGCCGATCTCGCGCGGCTGCAGGAGACCTTCGAACGAAGCGAATGGGGAGGGTTGAAGCCGATCGCCGTCGAGATCGAGATCGACTTCGCGCTCGGTGCCTCCCTGACCTCCGGCGGGGGAGTCGGCGACCGAGAACCCGCCGTCGACCACCCGGGCAATATCGTCATCTGCAAGCTCGACGCCGTGTATCGCCGTGAGGATCGCGGCGGGCGGATCGAGATCGTGGACTGGAAGACGGGCAAGGCGCCGAGAACCGAGCAGGAGCGAGAGGAGCGGATGCTGCAGCTCGCTCTGTACCGACTCGCCTACCATCGGCGCTTCGGCGTGCCTCTGGAAGAGATCGATGTGGCGCTGTACTACGTCGCGGACGATCTCATCATCCGGGGAGACCGGGTCTATTCGGAGGAGGAGCTTCTCCAGCGCTGGAGCGCCGCGCGGGCCGCCCGCTGAGCCTCCTCGGAATCGGCCGCGCCGCCCGCGTCCTCGTCGCGATGGGCGATGCGCGGCTGGTGCTCGCCGTCCGTCGCCGTCTGATCGACGCCCGGGGCGGGAACGACTCCGGAGAGGTCCTCTGTGGCGAGATCGAGCATCTCTGCTCGGCGGGCGGACTGCGCATCCGTGTCGCCGGCGACAGCGTCGCCGGCGGTGTCTTGGGCCGTGTTGTCCGCGCCGCTGCCGAACGACGGGACGGCGCCGGTGGTATCCGCGCCGTGCCAGAGCTCGTCAGGATTGTATGCATCGGTGTGCATCGACGTGTCGACGGGTGCGGAAGCAGCCTCGGGAACCCGGTCGAGCGCGTCGAGCGCGGAGTCGACCCCGTGGCTTCTCGCGGCGACCACGCCGAGGTCGTCGGCACGGATTCCCTCTGCGAGGGCTTCGAGAAGCGCTGCGGCGTCATCGACGATGTCCGCGCGGCGCAAGGAATCGCCGTGCACCAGCCAGCGCGCGAATTCGAGCTCGGCGAGCAGCCGTGCCCTGACCTCGAGTGCCGCATCCGGGACCCGGTCGGCGGCACGTGCGTAGGAGGCCTGGACGTCGTCGGCGGCGTCGGGCGCCGCTGAGAGCCAGGCGAGGTCGACGGCCGGGTCGCCGACGGAGAGGCCGTGCCATCCGAGGAGTCCGATGACTTCGGGTCCGCGCTCCGGGTCGTCCTCGAAGAGGAAGGAGGTGGCCTGGACGCCGCCCAGCACGACGGCCGACTCGAAACGCCAGAGGTCGTCATCGGCCGTCGCGTCTCGCCAGCGCACCGTCAGCCGTCCGGGCACGCGCCCGGTCGCCGCGGCGGTGTCGATGAGACGTCGCAGCTCGTCGCGGCCCTCCTCCGCGGAGCGGGCGGGCAGTCCCGCTCCCCGGATGACGGAAGTGGGCAGCGCGTGGACGGCGGCGATCGCCGCGCCCATCGACTCGGCGGCTCCACGGCCGGGGGGAACGTGCGCTGCCTCGATCTGGAAACCCGGCAGCAGCTCGGTGACCAGAGCGTGACCGTCGCCGAGCCGCGTCTCGCCCACGTACTCCGGCGCGCGGAAGGGCAGCATCGCGCGGGCTCCGGCGGTGAGCGCGCGAAGCGCCAGGGCCTCGGCCGCGAGTTCGCGGGCCGCCTCGTCGTCATCCGCCACGCGGATCGCGAGCTCGCGGCCGTCGGCGAGCGAGGCCACGGCGGAGTCGAATCGGCCGTCTCCTGCGGCGGTCAACGGGCGTGCTCCCGTCACCTCCGCTCCGGGCAGTGCGGCCGTCACTGCCGCGGCTAGAGTGAATGGAGAGCGTGCCATGCCCTAAGGGTAGGTCGGCACAGGGGCGGTCCCGCCTCCGCCACGCCCGTGAGAGAGGGAGTCGATGAGCGTCCAGCGTCCTGCCCTCGACCGAGCAGCCGAACTCCGCGACGAGATCGGTATTCTCGATCGGCTGCGCGCCGAGTCGGACACCCGGGTGCTCGTCGTCAGGGACGGCCGCGTCCGTGTCGCTCCCGCCCGGGGCGGGGGAGCCCGGGGTCTCGACACCGACGCGTCCCGAATCCCGGGAGCAACGTCGCCGTCTCGGCGTGTCGAGGGGCGACACGCCGACGCGAGCGCCGGTCGTCCTGGACCCGGCACCGAGAAGCCGGTGACTCTGCTCCTCGTGTCTCCCTCGGACATCGACGACGCCACCTGGGCGCTGCTCGGTCGTGACGCCACCGGTGCCGCGCTCCTGCTCGCCGTGCCGCCGGACGCGGACCCCGCAGAGCCAGGGCCGACGGATACCTGGCTGGGACTGCGCGACATCGGCGGGAGGATGGATGCCGCCGACGGCGAGTTGCTCGTCGAAGCGATAGCGCTCGCCGGCTGGCTCCGCGACGCTCCCTTCTGCCCTGCCTGCGGCGGGGCGACGGAGCTTCGTCAGGCCGGCTGGTCCCGGCGGTGCCTCGCCTGTGGCAAGGAGCATTTCCCGCGGACCGATCCCGCTGTCATCGTCGCTGTCGAGAGCGCAGACGGAGAAAGACTGCTGCTCGGCGCCAACGCGAACTGGGGTGGCCGGATGTACAGCTGCTTCGCCGGTTTCGTCGAGGCCGGCGAGACGCTCGAATCGACCGTGCACCGGGAGATTGAGGAGGAGGCGGGCGTGCGGCTCGCCGCCGTGCGCCACGTGTCGTCGCAGGCATGGCCGTACCCCCGCTCGCTGATGATCGGGTTCCGCGCCGTCGTCGAGGACGAGTCCGCAGCGCGGGCCGACGGCGAGGAGATCATCGACGTCCGCTGGTTCACCAGAGCTGAGATCGGCACGGCGCTGCTCGGCGACGGACCCGTGGGCCTGCCGGGGCTCGCGTCGATCGCCAGAGCGCTGATCCGCGAGTGGTACGAGGAACACACGTGAGCGCGCCGGAAGCGGTCGGCTCCGCGGCACTGGCGGCGCTTGACGAGCGGCAGCGTGAGGCGGCATCCGTGCTGCGCGGGCCGGTGGCGGTACTCGCAGGCGCCGGCACCGGGAAGACCCGCGTGATCACGCACCGGATCGCTCATGGGGTGGACACCGGAGCGTATTCGCCGTCGCGCGTGATGGCGGTGACGTTCACGGCGAAGGCCGCAGGAGAACTGCGCGGCCGGCTTCGCGCGCTGGGCGTCGAGGGAGTCGCTGCCCGCACGTTTCACGCGGCGGCCCTCGCGCAGCTGAACTTCTTCTGGCCGACGCTGGCCGGGTCGCCTGCCCCCTCGATCATCGACAACAAGGTGCGCATGCTGGGTCAGGCGGCCGACGGGCTGCGGATGCGTCCGAATACGGCGACGCTCAGAGACATCGCCTCGGAGATCGAGTGGCGCAAGGTTTCGATGCTGTCGATCGAACAGCATGCGGCTCTCGGCCGCACGGTGAGCGGTGTCGACAGCACGCAACTGGTGGAGCTTCAGCGCGCCTATGAGGCTCTGAAGGACGAGCGGAGACAGCTCGACTTCGAAGACGTGCTCCTGGCGTGCGCGGGCATGCTGGAAGCGGAGCCGCGAGTGGCGGCAGCCATCCACGAGCAGTACCGTCACTTCACGGTCGACGAGTTCCAGGACGTCTCCCCGCTGCAGAACCGGCTCCTGGAGCTGTGGCTCGGTGACCGCCGCGACATCTGCGTCGTCGGTGACGCCAGCCAGACCATCTACTCCTTCGCCGGCGCAGAGCAGCGGTTCCTGCTGGAGTTCGAGCGCCGGTACCCCGACGCGACCGTGGTGCGGCTGGAGACCAACTATCGCTCCCAGGCGCCGATCCTCGCCGCCGCCAACGCGCTGATGCGCGGGCGGCCGGGTGCGCTGGAGTTGGTCCCGGCGCGCGATTCATTCTCGGCGGATGCCCCCACCGTGACCGCTTACGACACCGAGACCGACGAGGCCGCGGGTGTCGCCGCCGCGGTCGCGGCGCAGATCGCCGCCGGAGCTTCCCCATCCGACATCGCCGTGCTGTACCGCGCGCACGCGCAATCGGCCGCCCTGCAGCAGGCGCTGGCCGCGGCGGGGATCGCCACCACCGTGCTGGGCGGCACCCGGTTCTTCGCGATGCCGGAGGTGCGGCAGGCCATCTTGGCGCTCCGGGGCGCAGCGGTCGCCCCGACGGAACGCGACTTCCTGGGTAATGTGCACAAGGTCCTCCGCGAACTCGGTCTCTCCGAGGAGCCGCCGGCGGCTGGAGGCGCTCAGCGTGACGGCTGGGAGGCGCGTCGGGCGATCCTGCGGCTGGCTGAGGAAGCCGGCCCCGACGCCACCTTGCGCTCGTTCAGCGATGCACTGATGGCCAGGGCGAAGGACCAGCACGAACCGACCATGCGCACGGTCACCATGTCGACCCTCCACGCCGCGAAGGGGCTGGAGTGGCCTCACGTGCACCTGACCGGATGGGCGGAGGGGGCTCTGCCGATCTCGTACGCGACGACGTTCGAGGCCATCGATGAGGAGCGCCGTCTCGCCTACGTCGGCGTCACGCGGGCCGCGCGAACGCTGTCACTGTCGTGGTCGCGCGCGGCAGGGCGAGGGGAGCGGGCGCCGTCGCGCTTTCTCGCTGAGATGGGAACGACTGCTCGCGGCACCGGCATTCTGCGTGAAACCTCACCGAACGCCGCTCGCGGACGCCGTCCGCGCTGATCTCGACGATCGTCGCGCCCTCACGCTCGGGCGCCGTCATGACCCGGGCGGCGAGGAACGCGGCTTCGGCGACGCGGACCGACGTCAGCGCACCGCCGTCGCGCCCGATCAGCTGAGCGTGCAGCCGTGGCCATGCCGGATCGGCGTCGCGCTCATGACCGTCCCTGCAGGCGAGGCACGGTGTCTCACCGGGGATGACCAGCGGACCGACGGTGATGCGCCCGCGCTCGAAGGCGACGGGCAGGTGTGCGACGTCCTCCCGGAGATACGGAGCGAACTGCAGCGCTGCGGCCGCGCCCTGAACGAGGATCACCCCGATCGCGCCCCGCGCGGAACGTATGCCGGTCGGAACACCCTCGTCGGCCAGGGCCTCCCGCATCCGGTAGTCGCTTCGGGCATCGGTCACGTTCAGGCCCTCGACCCACGCGGCAGGCCGCGCCGGCGGATCGTCGATGAGAAGAGGCTCGAGGCGGCGCATCAGAGCGCGTGCGTCGCTGCGGGGCGCACCGGCCGCGTGGGCGATCACATCGAACGCGCGGCGGGAAAACCCATCCACCATGCGCAGGAGGAGGGGTTCGACCCAGTCTCCGACGATCTCGATGCGGACGCGCCCATCGACCCCGAGCTGGAGTGTGTGTTCGTCGCGCCAGAGCAGGGGAGCGGCGGGATCGAGCCGCGTGATGGTCTTCGGAGAGGGCGGAGGCATGTCCCGATTCTCGGGAGATCTCGCTGTGTCCGGGGGCGAGGACGACGCATCCGTGGAGAAGTCCAGACCGCGGGCCTCATGGGGAGGACGAGTGATGCCCCGCCACCCGGGGCGCGAGCGGTGCCCGCGCGCGACGCGGCCGACCGTGCTCAGACCGGCCGGTCGCCTCCGGGACCCCCGTCGTCGTCGGCATCCGAGCTGCCGGCGTCCGGGTCACCGTCGGCGGTGCCGGAACCGTCGGTGTCACCAGGGCCGGCATCCACACCCTCGCCCGAGAAGTCGTCGCCGTCCAGCAGGCGAGCGAGAGCCTCGTCGAACTCGTCGACAACCGGCTGCTCACCGCGAGCGACAGCCTGCAGGCGAGCGACGAGTCCGCTCGGATCGTCGATGTCCTCGGCCGTCGGCATGAGGTCCGGGTAGTCCCAGAGCGCATCACGACCGGCGGTGCCGACGGCATCCGTCACCGCCTGCCACATCGCCGCGGCCTCCCGCATCCTGCGCGGTCGCAGTTTCAGCCCCACCAGGGCGCCGAGGGCATCCTCGGCGGGCCCGCCGACGGCGCGGCGGCGGCGAGCGGCCTCGGCGATGCGCGGGCCGTCCGGCAGGCGCGCGGTCGCCTGAGCGGTGACGACATCGACCCAGCCGTCGATCGTCGCGACGAGGTTCTCGAGCCGTTCCAGGGCCTCACGCTGCGCGTCGGTCTGCGCGGGCAGCAGCGCACCGCCCTCGATCGCCGCTCGGAGCTCTTCGGGGTTGGACGGGTCGAGACGGCTCGCGACGTCCTCGAGCGCGTCGACGTCGACGGTGACCCCGCGGGCGAAGTCGGTGATCTGCGCCATGACGTGCAGGTGCAGCCACTTGGCGTGGCGGTACAGCCGGGCGTAGGCGAGCTCGCGGGTCGCCAGGTACAGCGCGATCTGGTCCTCGGGGATCTCCAGCCCCGCACCGAAGTCGGCGAGGTTCTGCGGGATCACGGCTGCGGTTCCGGCCGGCAGCACGGGGATGCCGACGTCGCCGCCGGAGACCACCTCGAGCGAGAGATTGCCCAGCACCTGCCCGAACTGCGCTGCGAACACCGAGCCGCCGAGCCCGCGCATGAGCTTTCCCGCTCCCTGCACGAGGTCGCGCATCTCCTCGGGGACCTGCGTGTCCAGCGCACTGGTGAGGGCATCGGCGATGCTCGTCGACACGGGGTCGGCGATCTCCTTCCACACCGGAAGGGTCGCCTGCACCCACTCGCCGCGCGTCATCGCCCGCGGCGTCTCGGAGAGTTCCGAGATCGTCGTCGCCTCACCCAGCCACAGATCAGCGAGCGCGAACGCGTCGACGAGAGAGGTCTGGGACCCCGCCGAGATGCTCTGACCGTCGCGATTCGCGATGTGCAGGGCCTGGCGCAGCGCGCTCTCCCAGGCGTCGCCGCCGAAGGCGCTCTGCAGCTGCGACATGATCGTCGACATCATCGCGGGGTCCAGCTGGAACCCCTCCATGCCCTCGAAGGCGCCCCGGAGCGCCTCGGGGTCGATGTCTCCGGCGCCCTGCCCGGACAGCATCCGTCGCAGGAACTCCTGGAAGTCCTCAGGTGTGGGGTCGTTGTCTGCCATGTCGATCGCCCTCTCAGCACGCCGATAGCCGTGGGATCTACGCTAGTTGCAGGATTCTGCACGCGACCCCGCCGCGGACAGATCGCTGTACGCCGCTCGCGAACGACGGAGGATCACTGTGCAACGGACCGGCCCGCTGAAGGTGGGAGTGGGCGTCTGGGCTCTGCTCGTCGCGCTGGTCGCTCTCGTCGTGCTCACCTTCCTGCCGACGCCGTACGTCATCCAGCGTCCTGGCCCCGTGTACGACACGCTCGGCACCGCGGCGACCGAGAACGGCGAAGAGGTCCCGCTCATCCGGATCGAGGGGGCTGAGACGTTCGAGACGGCGGGAACCCTGGACCTCACCACCGTCCAGGTCGTCGGAAACCGTGAGCGCACCCCCAGCTGGTTCGAGCTCGCGCTGGCATGGACGGACTCGTCGCGCGCCGTCGTGCCGCTGGAGTCGGTCTTCCCCGAAGGGGTCACGAGCGAACAACGCGATGAGCGCAATGCGGTGTTGATGGTGGACTCGCAGCATGAGGCCACCGCCGCCGCCCTCGGCGAACTCGGATACGACACCGGTGCCCGGGTGCAGGTGGTCGAGGCCGTCGACGGCACCCCGTCCGAGGGACTCCTCGAGGCCGACGATGTGATCACCGCCATCGACGGCTCGCCCGTCACCTCCGCCAAGGTCCTGCGTCAGGCGATTCAGGATGCCGAGGGGGCGGAGGTCTCGCTGAGCGTCCTGCGCGGCGATGAGGAGCGCACGGTGTCGCTCACGCCGGAGAAGCACGTCGAGGGCGACGAGACGGTCTGGCTGATCGGCATCACGCTGCGGACCGACTACCACTTCCCGATCGACGTCACCATCCAGCTCGACAATGTCGGCGGACCGAGCGCCGGGATGATGTTCGCCCTCGGTATCGTCGACACCCTGACGCCTGGGGAGCTCAACGGCGGCGAGAGGATCGCCGGCACCGGCACGATCGAGGCGGACGGCACCGTCGGCCCGATCGGCGGCATCCGCCAGAAGCTCTACGGCGCCCAGAGCGCGGGGGCCGAGTTCTTCCTCGCGCCGGAATCGAACTGCGACGACGTCGTCGGTCACGTGCCCGACGGCCTGCAGGTGATCCGCACCGCGACGCTCGACGAGTCGCTCGCCGCCCTCGAGGTGATCGCGGAGGACGGCGATGTCGCGTCGCTGCCCACGTGCGGGACACCGTGACCGTCGGCGCCCGCCTCGATGAGATCGGGGCGCGCCCGTGACCGCGTCGTGACAGGGATGACAGCCCACCCATAGTCATGCGTGCCTAGGATGGGACCGTGACCACGACCTCTGCGCCGAATCCGGCCACGCCCCGAACGTCCCGACGGATCATCACCATCTCGCTGGTGATCATCGCTGCTCTGATCGCTGCCTTCTTCGTCTTCGCCTCGCTGTACACGGAGTTCCTCTGGTTCGACCAGGTGGGTTTCGCCGGCGTGCTGACCACTCAGTGGATCGCGACCGCGGTGATGTTCGTGGTGGGCTTCCTCGGAATGGCGGTTCCGCTGTTCCTGACGATCCAGCTCGCTTACCGGCTGCGTCCGGTGTACGTGCGGCTGAGCTCGCAGCTCGACCGGTACCAGGAGGTCATCGAGCCGCTGCGGCGCCTGGCCATGTGGGGCATGCCCATCTTCTTCGGACTCTTCGCCGGATTCTCCGCGTCGAGCCAGTGGAAGACGGTCTGGCTCTGGGCGAACGGCGTCGCGACCGAAACGCTCGACCCGCAGTTCGGTCTCGACACCGGCTTCTACATGTTCGCGATGCCGTTCTACTCGATTCTCTTGGCATACGTGTCGGCAGTGCTGCTGCTCTGCCTGCTCGTCACCGCCCTGGTGTCCTACCTGTACGGCTCGGTGCGCATCGGCCAGGGCGAACTGCGCATCTCCAAGCCCGCTCGCATCCAGCTCGCCGTGCTCGCCGGCCTCTACCTGTTGGTCCAGGCCGCGAGCCTGTGGCTCGACCGCTACAAGACGCTCGTCGCCGAGGACGACCGCATCACGGGTGCCGCGTACACCGGGGCGAACGCGACCATCCCGGGGCTGGCGATCCTCGCGATCCTGGCGGCCCTCGTCGCCGTCCTGTTCTTCGTGACCGCGGTGATCGGCCGCTGGCGTTTCCCGCTGGCCGCGACGGGGCTGCTGATCGTGGCATCGCTGGTCGTCGGCGTCGGATATCCCTGGGCGGTCAACACCTTCCAGGTGAAGCCGAACCAGAACGCCTACCAGGCCGAGTACTATCAGCGGAACATCGACGGGACCAAGGCGGCCTTCGGCGTCGACAACCTCGAGACGACGCCGTTCACTGCCGAGACCGACGCCGAGGCGGGGCAGCTGCGGGAGGACGCCGAGACCACGGCATCCATCCGCATCGTGGACCCGCAGGTGATCCCCCCGACCGTTCGTCAGCTCGAGCAGTACCGGGCCTACTACCAGTTCGGGGACACGCTCGACGTCGATCGCTACGAGGTCGACGGGCAGACCCAGGACACCGTCGTCGCCGTGCGCGAACTCGACATCAACCGGCTCGGTGACGGCGACAACTGGAACAACCGGGTCGCCGTCTACACCCACGGGTACGGACTCGTCGCCGCTGCGGGCAACCAGCGCACGAGTGACGGAGAGCCGGTGTTCCTCGAGCGCGGCATCCCGACGGCGGGGTTCCTGACTGAGACGGAGGAGTTCGAGCCGCGCGTGTACTTCGGTGAGACTTCGCCGGAGTACTCGATCGTGGGTGCGCCCAGCGGTGCCGACCCGGTCGAGATCGACTACCCGCGTGGGCAGGACGGCGCGAGCGAGACGAAGACGACGTTCGAAGGCGAGGGTGGGCCACACATCGGCAACACCTTCACGAAGCTGCTGTACGCGCTGAAGTTCCAGTCGGAGCAGATCCTCTTCTCGAACCTCGTGAACGAGGAGTCCCAGATCCTCTACGATCGGGATCCGCTGACCCGGGTGCAGAAGGTGGCACCGTACCTCGAGCTCGACAGCGACCCGTACCCGAGCGTCGTGGACGGCCGGATCGTCTGGATCGTCGACGGTTACACGACCAGCTCGACCTATCCGTACTCGACGAGCGTGAGCCTCTCCGACGCGATCGCGGATTCCAACGTCCCGACGCCGACGCTTGCGATCGACGACATCAACTACATCCGCAACTCCGTCAAGGCAACGGTCGACGCGTACGACGGCTCCGTCACCCTCTATGCCTGGGATGAGGAGGACCCGATCCTCAAGACCTGGCAGAAGGTCTACCCGTCCACGCTGAAACCGATCAGCGAGATGTCGGGAGAGCTGATGAGTCACGTGCGCTATCCGACCGACCTGTTCAAGGTGCAGCGAGACGTCCTCGGGGTCTACCACGTCGACACGGCGGGGTCCTTCGCTCAGCAGGACAACCGCTGGCAGACGCCGAACGACCCGCGAAGCGAGTCGATGCTGCAGCCGCCGTACTACCTGACGATGCAGATGCCCGGACAGGAGACTCCGCGGTTCTCGATGTTCTCGACGTTCATCCCATCGACCCAGGGCGAGGGGAACACCCGTGACGTGCTCATGGGGTACCTCGCGGTCGACTCGGATGCCGGCGCCGAAGCCGGCGTGAAGGCGGAGGGTTACGGGCAGCTTCGCATGCTCGAGATCAATGACGACACGACGGTCCCGGGTCCGGGACAGGTGCAGAACACGTACAACTCCGACACCGCGGTCGTGCCGCAACTGAATCTGCTGCAGCAGGGAGAGTCTGAGGTGCTGTACGGCAACCTGCTCACGCTCCCGGTCGGTGGCGGTCTGCTCTACGTGCAGCCGGTCTACGTGCAGTCCTCTGAAGGCACGCAGCTGCCCCGGCTGCAGAAGGTGCTGGTCGCGTTCGGTGACCAGGTGGCCTTCGAGGACACGCTCACCGAGGCGTTGAACACCCTGTTCGGCGGTGACGCGGGAGCGACCGGCGGTGACGAGGAGGTCGAACCGATCGATCCGGGCACGGAGGAGCCGGCAGATCCGGATGCCGGTGAGACGCCGAGCGAGCCGGCGACGCCGACCGATGATGAGGCGGCGGCACTCGCCGCGGCGCAGCAGGCACTCCTCGACCGCGAGACCGCGCTGAAGGCCGGCGATCTGACCAAGTTCGCCGAGGCTGACAAGCGCTTGACGGACGCCGTGAACCGTCTGCTCGAGCTGGAGGGTGTGGGGGAGTAGTCAGCCGCTGCACCGCGAACGGGCGTCTCCTTCGGGAGGCGCCCATTCGCGTCTTCGGAGCCCGTGGCGCGCGGCCCGCGAAGGTCGCGTGGGAAAGCAGAAGGCCCGGATCCTTGCGGATCCGGGCCTTCTTCTTGTTGCGGGGACAGGATTTGAACCTGCGACCTCCGGGTTATGAGCCCGGCGAGCTACCGAACTGCTCCACCCCGCGGCACAAGAGATAACTTATCACGGATGTCCGGGTGGTGGCCAATCGGGCGATGCGCGACCGCGACCTCACGCATGCGAGAAGATGGGGTGATGGTCGAGTCCTCCGCAGTGTCCGTCGCGGTCTGTCAGTTCGCGCCGTCCGCGTCCCGTCGGGACAACCGTGAGCGGATCGCCGCGCTCACCGCGACAGCCGTGTCGCGCGGCGCACGCCTCATCGTCTTCCCGGAGTACGCCAGCTACTTCGTCGATCCGATGGACGCGAGCCTCGCCGAGAACGCCGAGACGATCGACGGCGAGTTCGTCGCTGCGCTCATCGCGCTCGCGGCAGAGCACGGCGTGACCATCGTCGCGGGACTCACCGAACGCGCCGACGACGCCACGCGCGTGCGGAACGCGGTCGTGGCGGTCGATGCCGAGGGCGTCCGCGCCGTCTATCGGAAGCAGCACCTGTACGACGCGTTCGGCCAGGCCGAGTCCGACTGGGTCGAGTCGGGCGAGCTCGCCGCCGCCGTGTTCGACCTCGGCGGTATGCGCTTCGGGTTGATGACCTGCTACGACCTGCGCTTCCCCGAGGTCGCGCGCACCCTGATGGATGCCGGCGCCGACGCGCTGGTCGTCCCCGCCGAGTGGGTGCGGGGACCACTCAAAGAACATCACTGGACCACGCTGCTCGCCGCCCGAGCGATCGAGAGCACCGCATACGTCACGGCGGCGGACCACCCCGCCCCGATCGGCGTCGGCCACTCGCAGATCGTCGATCCGAACGGCGTCGTGCTCGCCGGCGTCGCGACCGGAGAGGGACTCGCTGTCGCGCACCTCGAGCGCGCCGTCATCGACCGGACGCGCGAGCTGAACCCGTCACTGCGTCTTCGCCGCTACGCCGTCGTCCCGCGCTGATCCGGGCAGGGCTGCGCCTTCACGTCGCCGGCGCCGGTACAGATGCACGACGAATGCACGGATGCAGGGGGACGCGCCGCGATTCTGTCCGGCATCCGTACCCGGGTCGTGCATCTGTGTCGACGCGGCCGCCCGGGCAGCGGGGGATAGCCCGCGGACCACGGATGCCGGATGCCGTGCGCCGCCCTCAGCGGGCGAGTGCGGCGAGACGGGCCGCTGCCTCCTCGAGCACCTCGACCCGCTTGCAGGCGGCGAAACGGACGAGGCCCGCGTATGCGGAGCGGTTGCCGGCTGACACGAACGCCGTGAGCGGGATCGCGACGACACCGGCGCGGTCGGGGAGTGCCCGGCAGAACGCCGCGGCATCCGCGCCGCCCAGCGCGCTGGCGTCGGCGACGGTGAAGTAGCCGCCCTGCGGGGGTGAAACCGCGAACCCGGCCGCCCGGAGGCCCGCACCGAGGATCTCGTGCTTGCGCGCGAGGGTCGCCGCTGCCTCAGCGAAATAGTCATCGCCGAGGCGCAGCCCCACCGCGATGGCCGGCTGGAACGGCGAGCCGTTCACGTACGTGAGGTACTGCTTGACGGTGAGCACGGCGGTGATGAGCTCGGCAGGCCCATGTATCCACCCGATCTTCCATCCGGTTGCGGAGAACGTCTTGCCCGCAGACGAGATCGTGAGCGTGCGCTCCGCGGCGCCGGGGAGCGTGGCGATCGGGGTGTGCGTGGCATGGAAGGCGAGATGCTCATACACCTCATCGGTGACGATGATCGCGTCATGCACGTTCGCCAGTCGCACGACCTCGGCCAGCACGTCCGGGCCGAAGACGGCTCCGGTGGGGTTGTGCGGGTCGTTCACGAGAATGATGCGGGTCCGATCGGTCACCGCCGCGGCGAGCTCGTCCAGATCGGGCCGGAAATCCGGCGCACGAAGGGGCACTGTGCGCAGACGGGCGCCGGCCAGCGCGACCGCGGCCGCGTAGGAGTCGTAGTACGGCTCGAAGACGACGACCTCATCTTCTGGCCCGTCGATCAGCGCCAGAAGCGAGGCGGTCAGGGCCTCGGTGGCGCCGGCGGTCACGATGACCTCCCGATCCGGATCCACCTCGAGACCGTAGAAGCGTCGCTGGTGCTCGCTGATCGCGGTGAGCAGATCCGGGATGCCGCGTCCCGGCGGATACTGGTTCGCGCCATCGGCGATCGCTCGGCGAGCAGCGTCCAGCACGTCGACGGGTCCGTCCTCATCGGGAAACCCTTGACCCAGATTCACTGCGCCGGTTCGGGCCGCTGCGGCCGACATCTCTGCGAAGATGGTGGGCGCGACCGATCCGTCTGCGGCAAGCAGGCCGGCTCCGGCCGCCGTGCGCCGCCATGCGCCGGGAATGACACTCATGAAGAACAGGCTAAGGCCATAGCGGAAACTCATCACGAGCATATGGAACGCACAGACTCGGGGCGCACTCTGAAGGGGCGTTGTTGAAGGAGCAGACCATGAACGAAGACAGCACCAAGGACCACCCGGCACCCGTCGTGCCGCCCACCCAGTCGGCAGACGCCGCCGCGACCCGAGCTGCGGAGGCTGCGGGGCGGGGGCATGACATGCCCCAGACGTTCACCTCCGCCCGAGCTCACACCGGAGTGCCGTTCGGTTCGCCCGGCGCATCTGCCGCTGGTCATACGTCGGCCGGTGCTGCCGCCGCTCCGGGTGGCGCAGCGCACGGGCCGAACCAGCCCGACGTCGCTCCGGCGGCATACGGGGCCGCGTTCGGGATTCCCGCAGCGACCGCCGGGGGCACCGCTGGTCCCGATTCCACCGGAGGTCACAGCGCCCCGACGTCGGACGCGGTGACCACCAAGGACAACAAGCCGCGCACCGGCGTGAAGGTCGCAGCGCTGTTCGTCGCCGCGGCCCTCGTCGGCGGCGCGGCCGGTGTCGGCTCGAGCGCGATCTGGGACGCCGTCGCCACGACGCCGTCGACGGGCGTCGCGTCCGGGCCCGAAACCATCACGGTGAACAATCCCGGCTCGGTGAACGAGACGACCGCGATCGCCGCGAAGGCTCTGCCGTCCGTCGTCACGATCGAGGTCGCCGGCACCAACCAGGCGGGAAGCGGATCCGGTGTCATCATCAGCGACGACGGCTACGTCCTCACCAACACGCATGTCGTCACGCTCGGTGGGGCGGCGGCTGACCCCGCGATCCGCGTCACCACGTCCGACGGGCGCATCTTCGACGCCACGATCGTCGGCACCGACCCGATCTACGATCTCGCCGTCATCAAGCTCGAAGGGGCGGAGGATCTCTCGCCCATCGAGTTCGCCGATTCGTCGAAGCTGAACGTCGGAGACACCGCCGTGGCGCTGGGCGCACCGCTGGGACTGGCCAACTCGGTCACGACGGGCATCGTCAGCGCACTGAACCGCAGCATCCAGATCGCCTCCTCCGCACTGCCCGATTCGTCGGCCGAAGACGCTCCGCAGGAGGAGACTCCCGAAGAGGGCGAAGGCGGGCCTTTCCAGTTCGACCTCCCCGGCTCCGGGCAGCAACAGGCCACCGAGACGATCTCGATCGCAGTCATCCAGACCGATGCCGCGATCAACCACGGCAACTCCGGAGGCGCGCTGGTCGACAGCAAGGGCGAACTCATCGGCATCAACGTCGCGATCGCGAGCGCCGGCGCATCGGAGGAGTCCGGGTCGATCGGACTCGGGTTCTCCATCCCGTCGAACATCGCCGAGCGCGTCGCCGATGAGATCATCGAGAACGGCGTCGCCAGTCACGGCCTGCTCGGTGCCTCGGTGCGCGACGCGGCCGCGGTCGAGGGCTCCGAGGTGTCCGGCGCATACATCGCCGAGGTCACCGGCGGCGGCGCGGCCGAAGCCGGGGGGCTGAAGGCCGATGACATCGTCACGGCGTTCAACGGCGTGCCGATCACCAGCGCGAGCGACCTGACCGCTCAGGTCCGCGCGGCGGCCGCGGGAAGCACGGCCACCGTCACCTATGTCCGCGACGGACGCGAGAACGAGATCGAGGTCACGCTCGGCGAGCTCGCCGGCTGATCGACGCGTCGAGCGGCCGCACCGCTCCCGGAAGGACGTCACCTCCGCGATAGGCTCGCGAGGTGGCGTCCTTCTCTTTCGGCTCGGGCAACGCGGCCAAGCTGCTTCGCATCCCCGTGTACGCCGTCGGACGCATTGCCACTCTTCTCGTACCGCGCGGGCGTCGGTGGGTCGTCGGCTGCGGCGCCGGAATCGGCGATGGCGCTCTCGCCCTCTGGCACGTCGCGCGTGCACAGGGTCACGACACCGTATGGCTGACCGCGTCGGCGCGGGAAGAGGCGGATGCGGCAGCACTCGGCATCCGCACGGTGCCGAAGTCGAGCATGCGCGGCTGGTGGGAGACGGCGAGGGCAGGCGTCGTGGTCGTCACCCACGGGTTCGGCGACGTCAACCGCTATGGTGTCGCCGGGGCCTTCGTGGTCCAGCTGTGGCACGGCATCCCGCTCAAGCGGATCGGCCTCGATTCGCCGGCGACGACGCAGGTGCCGAACGTGCCGGGCGCCCCGCTCCTGCGCCGCCTCGTCGGGTTGCTGTATCGTCGCGCCGCCCAGCGGATCCGAGTGCTTCCGGTCGCGTCCCATCGCTCGCGGGGCCGGCTCGAGTCCGCCTTCGGTCTCGGTGATGAGCGCGTCGTCGTCACCGGTGAGCCGCGTGTCGACGTGCTCTCGGCCGGGTCCGCAGACGAGCGCCGCGCTGCGGCATCCCACCGGCTCTCCGCGGTGATCGGCGACGTCGCCGGCTCCCGTGTGATCCTCTACGCCCCCACCTGGCGTGACGGTGCGCCGGACCCGGCCGTGCCGGACGCCGCGCAGTGGATCCGGATCGTCGGTCTGCTCGAGACGCTCGATGCCACGCTGCTGATCCGCTCGCACCCGCTCGGCGAAGGCGGATACGCTCCGCCGCTGCCCACGAAGAGGGTGCGGATGCTCGGCGCGGGTGACCTGCCGGATGTCACGCCGGTCTTGGCCGCCGTGGATCTGCTCGTCACCGACTACTCCTCGCTGGCGTTCGATGTCGGCCTGCTCGCGATGCCGGTGCTCTTCCTG
Source organism: Microbacterium sp. (assembly GCF_031179285.1). Lineage (GTDB taxonomy): Bacteria > Actinomycetota > Actinomycetes > Actinomycetales > Microbacteriaceae > Microbacterium. Next base: position 40,521 of record NZ_JAPSHY010000008.1, read on the forward strand.
GCGCCGGATGCCGCCGAGTACGCCGGCACTCGCGGGTTCTACGGTCGCTTCGAGGATGTGGCAGGTGCGGATGCCGCGCGGAACTGGGATGAGCTTCTGGCGCAGCTGGAGCGCGTCCTCAGCAACATTACCGAGTTCAGCAAGAGGTCGGAGCGGTCCGCTACGCTCAGCGCGGAGATGCACGCGTTCCGAGACGGGCGCAACGCCCTGCGGGTGTATGAGGCAATCCGCGCACGGGGTGTCCCCGCGCCGAAGGGAGCACAATGACGACGGCCCGCATCGACGAGCGCGCAGAGACGCTGATCGTCGCAGGCTCTGGTCACGCGCCGGTCAACGCTGAGCTGGTCGGAGCGCGCGCGGGGGTCGTCGGCACCATCGACGGCGATGCCGACGGTTGGGAAGCACGCTTCCCGCTGCGTGCCTCGCGCTGGGGCGGAGCCGAGTTGCCGCTCCCCGCGGGTGAGTACGAACTGCGCGTGCCCGAAGCCGCCCTGGATGACTTGGCGATCGCGCCGATCGTCCTCACAGGGCTCCGGGTGGCGCTTTCCGGCGACCGCGTGCGGATCGGACCTCCGCTCGATCCCGTGTATGAGAGCGTCGAGGGCCAGTCCACCCTGGAGGGGCGTTATCTCGCGCAGGCGGGAGCCACCGAGAACGCGGTGTTCTTCGAGAGCTTCTACGGTCAGAGCGTCGGCTGCAACCCGCGGGCGATCGACCGGGAGCTCGCGGCACAGGCGCCGGCCGTCCGGCGCTACTGGAGTGTCACCGACCTCTCGGTCGCGATCCCGGATGGCGCGATCGCGGTGGTCGAAGGCAGCCCGGAGTGGTGGCGCGCGAGGGGTGCGGCACGGCTGCTGGTGGTCAACGACTGGCTGCGACGCCGTTTCTCGCGAAAGGCCGGTCAGACCGTCCTGCAGACCTGGCACGGCACGCCTCTCAAGAGACTGGCGCTTCACCGGCCGGGCTTCGACCCGCGCCGGATGGCGGCCGTGGTGAAGGAGTCCCGCCGGTGGGATGTGCTCCTGGCGCAGAACCCCTACTCCGCCCGCATCCTCAAGAAGGCCTACGCATTCTTCGGCCGGCCGATCTGGACCGAGGGGTATCCGCGCAACGACGCGCTGCGCGGCGGCGACCCGGCGGTCGTCAGGGCGGCGCTCGGCATCCAGGCCGATGAGCGCGTGCTGCTCTACGCGCCGACGTGGCGCGACGACCGCAGTGAGATGGTCGACTTCGTCGATCCCGAACTGCTCGCCGAGCAGGCTGACGCCGTCGTGCTGGTGCGCGGCCATTCGCGAACGCTGAAGCCGGGGCGGGATCGCGCCGGCGCGCGTGTGATCGACGTGACCGGGTACCCGGAGACGGCGCAGTTGCTGCTGGCGGCGGACGGGTTGATCACCGACTACTCCTCGGTGATGTTCGACTTCAGCGTCACGGGCAAGCCGATGTACTTCCTGGTGCCCGACCTCGATCACTACCGTGGTGAGCTCCGTGGCTTCTACTTCGACCTCGCCGAGCGGGCACCGGGCCCGCTGGTGCACAATCAGGAAGAGCTGGCCGCCGCCCTCGCGGACGCCGGCCACGAGCAACGCTATGCCGAGCGGTATGCCGCGTGGCGCGCGCAGTTCAACACCCGCGACGACGGTCATGCAGCGCAGCGCGTCGTCGCACGCATCCTCGATCAGGGCTTCGTCACCCGCTGACGCGAGCGAGACGCACCCGCGACCACCCGTCGGTCAGGGCAGCGGCGTGTTCCGGTCGCCGAGCCGGGAGGCGTCGACCGTGTCGCCGGCTCCGCGCATCACTCCCGCGACGAAGCCGATCCCCCAGGAGAGATGCATGGTCGGCAGCACCAGCAGGGTCCAGAGGCGCTGGCGGATGCGGCCACCGCCGGGAGCCAGGGCGACCGCCAGCACCAGCACCGCGTAGGCGGCGATCGGAACATAGATCAACGACGACAGCAGAGCGGCGAGTCCCCGCAGCAGTCCGGCGGCCTGGAGCGCGGCGATCACGAGCGCTGCGGCGAACAGCAGCACGAGCACGGGAGGCGCGAAGTAGCGAAGACTGTTCCGGCGGCCGAAACGGCGTACGAGCTCGCCGCGCCAGGCACCGGTGGCGCGGAACTGCCGCGCCAGGCGCCACCAGCTCTCCCGCGGCCAGTAGGTCACCGACAGCTTCGGGTCGAACCACACCAGATGGCCGGCCTGACGGATGCGCAGGTTCAGCTCCCAGTCCTCGCCCCGGCGAATGGACTCGTCGAACAGGCCGACCTCGTCGAGCACCTCCCGACGCATGACACCGAGATAGGCCGACTCCGCCTCGCCCTCCTGGCCGCCGCCGTGGTACGCCCCGCCGCCGAGGCCGACGGGGGAGTTGTACAGCCGAGCCACGGCTCGCTGGAACGGCGTTCGCCCGTCGGCGCGCATGACGCCCCCGACGTTGGCGGCGCCGGTGCGCTCCAGCGTCTGAAGCGCGCGCGCCGCATAGCCCGGCGCGAGTTCGGAATGCGCGTCGACTCGGATGATCGTCGAGTATCGACTCGCTCGGATGGCGGCATTCAGGCCGACGGGGATGTGAGCTGCCGGATTGTCGACGAGCCGGATGCGGTCGTCTCCGGCGGCGAGCCCGCGGGCGAGTTCCGTGGTGCCGTCCGTCGAGGGACCGAGGGCGAGCACCAGTTCGGAGGGGCCGTCGAGCTGCTGCGCGAGCACCGATGCGACGGCGTGTTCGAGATAAGCGTGCTCGTTCAGCACCGGCATGACGAACGAGACGCCGGACGGCAGCGCTGCGGATTCCTTGTCATGCACTCGTCGATCATGTCACGGCGACCTCGGAGGTTCGGTGATTAGCGTGGGGGCGTGGGCATCATGGCGGATTCGAACAAGGCGTATCGCCTGCTCCGACGCGCTGTCTCGTCGCGCGCGACCGCGCGGCGCGTTCGTCGTCGTGTCGAGGTGCACGAGCGCGGTCGCTTCCGGATCGCGGTGTACTTCGCCGACTCGGCCGTGAACATGTACCAGGTACGGCAGTGGTATCGGCCGCTGGCCGGCATCGCAGAGCGGTGGCCTGTCGTCGTGCTCGCGCGATCCGCCAGGGGCGCGACCGCTCTTCTCGACGACGGCGCGCTTCCGGTGGCCTTCGTGCCGAAGATCAGCGAACTCGAGCAGTATCTCGCATCGCAGGACATCCGGATCGTCCTCTACGTGAATCAGAACACTCGCAATTTCCAGATGTTCCGTTATGCGGGCCGCTGGCATGTGTTCATCAATCACGGCGAGTCCGACAAGATCTACATGTCGAGCAATCAGTACAAGGCGTACGACTACGCACTGGTGGCGGGCCAGGCTGCGAGGGACCGTCTGTCACGGGCGCTGTGGGACTACGACGTCGACCGGCGCACGCTCATGATCGGCCGGCCGCAGGCGGATCACTATCTCGCCGCGGCGCCGGCACCCGGCGACGAGCGCACGGTCGTGCTGTATGCACCCACGTGGGAGGGCGATCGCGAATCGATGAGCTACGGCTCGATCCTCACCCACGGCGAGCGGATCGCTCGGGAGCTCCTCAGCTCCGGACGGCATCGCCTCATCTACCGACCGCATCCCCGCAGCGGAGTCATCGACGACGCGTACGGCGCTGCGAGTGAGCGCATCATCGCCGCGATCGCGGCCGCCAACGCCGCAGACCCGGCGGCGCGCCACGTCCACGACGACGGTCCCGAGATCGGCTGGCAGCTCGCATCGGCCGATGTGGCGATCCTCGACATCTCAGCGATGATCTACGACCGGCTCGCGGTCGGCCGGCCGCTGCTGATCACGCGACCGGTGAACCCGATGGCCGAGATCGATCAGGACGGCTTCCTCTCGGACTGCGAGTGGCTGACGGCGGATGCCGCGCGCGATGTGATCGCCGAGGTCGACCGTGTTCGTGACGACGACGCTGCTCTCGCGCGGCTTCGCCGCTGGGTGACGCACTATTTCGGAGACACCAGCCCTGGCGTCGCGACCGCGAAGTTCCACGCGGCACTGGAGCATCTGATGGGCGAATGGGAAGCGTGGCATGCGGGTGCGACGGCCGCTGGTCCGGAGGGGCGGCCGACGGGAACGGGCCCGCACAGGCCGGAAGCCTGAGCACCGTCACGTATCCTGGAGGGATGGGTGCGGTCTCGGATGCGAAGAAGGCATATCGGCTTCTGCGCCGCGCAATCGCATCCCGGGCCGCCGTGCAGCGGGTGCGTCAGCGCATCGAAGCCGACGGCCCGCTTCCGCTCGATCACTACCGGGTGGCGGTGTACTTCGCCGACGGCGCGGTGAACATGTATCAGATGCGCCAGTGGTACCGGCCGCTCGCCGAGCTCGCGAAACGCTGGCCCGTGGTCGTCATCTCACGCAATGCGACGGGCGCGGAGAAGCTCCTCGAAGAGGGCCCGCTCCCGGTGGCGTTCACGCCGACCGTGCGCGACGTCGAGAGGTTCGTCGCGACGCAGGACATCCGCATCGTCCTGTACGTCAATCAGAACACCCGCAACTTCCAGATGTTCCGTTACGGGCGTCGCTGGCACGTGTTCATCAACCACGGCGAGTCCGACAAGATGTACATGACCACCAACCAGTACAAGGCGTACGACTACGCGCTCGTCGCCGGTCAGGCTGCACGCGACAGGCTGTCGCGCGTGCTCTGGGACTACGACGTCGATCGCCGTGCGATCGAGATCGGTCGTCCGCAGGCCGACCACTACTCCGGCACGCTGCCGTACACGCCCGACGAGCGCACGGTGATCCTCTACGCGCCGACCTGGGAGGGGGACCGCCCGAGCGCTCACTACGGCTCGATCGCCACCCACGGGGAGGCGCTCGTGAATGCGCTGCTCGCCACCGGCAGGCACCGCGTGATCTACCGCCCCCATCCACGAAGCGGCGTCGTGGACGATGAGTACGGAGCCGCGCACCGCCGCATCATCGCGGCGATCGACGCCGCCAACGCCGCGGATGCCGCAGCTCAGCACGTCTTCGACGACGGACCGGAGCTCGGCTGGCAGCTGGCAGCCGCCGATGTCGCCGTGGTCGACATCTCGGCCATGGTCTACGACCGCCTGGCCGCAGGCAAGCCCCTCATGATCACCCGCCCTGCCGACGAACGCGCGACGATCGACACCAACGGCTACCTCTCCGACTGCGAATGGCTGACCGTCGACTCCGCGGGCGACATCGTCGCCGAGGTCGAGCGCGTTCGCGCCGACGAGGTCGCCATCGCGCGCCTTCGGATGTGGGTCCAGCACTACTTCGGCGATACCACCCAGGGCGTCGCCACCACCAAGTTCCACGGCGCGATCGATCAGCTCATGCAGGAGTGGGATCGCTGGCACGCGCACGAGATGGGCGCGATCCGCACCGACGAAGACGACGATGATGACGAGGTCGACGAGGAGGAGCTGTAGGTTCGCCCTGCGATCCCATCATGGACTTCCCCCGAGCGCGTGCCGCTGCCGCGAGACTCGACGTGCTTGCACAGACCGGTTCGACGAATGCTGACCTGCGTTCACACGCCGACGATCCGGCGGACTGGCCCCACCTGTCGGTGCTGATGACCGCGAATCAGACGGCGGGACGCGGGCGCCTCGACCGCACCTGGGTGGCGCCACCCGGCGCGTCGCTCGCGGTCTCGGTTCTGGTGCGAGAACTGCCCGCATCGCCCGATGCCCGCGGATGGATCCCGCTCGCTGCGGGGGAGGCGATGGCCGGGGCGATCGCGGCTCAGCTGCCGGGGTTGAGCGTCGGCGTGAAGTGGCCGAACGACGTGCTCGCGGGCGACGGGTCCGACGCAGCACGGAAGATCTGCGGCATCCTCGCCGAGGTCGCCGGCAACGCGATCATCGTGGGCAGCGGCGTGAACACCGCCATGGCAGCGGAGCAGCTGCCGGTGCCCGGAGCGACATCGTTCGCGGTGCTGGGCGCGGACGTGGATCAGGACCGTCTCATCGCCGACTATCTGAAGTCCTTCGACGCTCACCTCTCGGCGCTCGCCGCGGCGGATGACGCTGTGCTGAGCGGCCTGCACGCCCTGGTGACGGCGCGATGCGTCACCCTGGGGCTCGATGTGCGCGTTTCACTGCCGGGCGACCGCACCATGGAGGGCACGGCCTCGAGGCTCGACGCCGGCGGCCGATTGATGGTGGTGGTCGACGGCGCCGAACACCCGATCTCGGCGGGCGACGTGGTGCACGTGCGTCCGATCGACTCTGACACGCCCGGCGCGCCGCCCGGGATGTCGGCGGGCGCGGGCACAATAGAGGGGTGACTCAGCCCGTGACGCTCGGAGGCCGGCCCATGATGCCGCCGCCCGGCGCGCCGGCCGAGGAGCTGCTCATCGCCCGCTTCCACAGTCACGCGCGTCGGCTGTTCTGGTCGGCTCTGGTGCTCATCGCGGTCTTCGGCGGAACCGCCTACCTCTACGGCAACCTGCCGGCTCCATTCGAGGACTGGATGCTGCTCGGCGCTGCGGCGCTCGCGGTCCTGCTCCTCGTCGTCGTGCCCTATATCGCCTGGTTGTCGCGCACGGTCACCATCACCACGCGCCGCGTGATCGTCAGGCAGGGGCTCGGCGCGACACGCCGCCGCGAGCTCTCGCACGCCCGCGGGTATTCGATCGCCGTCCGACGCAGCATCCTGCAGCGGATGTGGGGGGCGGGTACGATCACCCTCTCCAACGGCGTCGATGCGCCGTTGCGACTGGCGAACATCCCCCAGGTCACCCTGGTGCACGAGACACTGGCCGACCAGATAGAAGTCAGCCAGATCCTCGCGCACCGCGACGCGCAGTCGGGAACAGACACGTTCTCGGGTGCCGACGCCTTCAGCGACACCTGAGTGTCTTGAGGCGGGAGCGCCTCGGGCCACCATGCGAGCGTCGTCGTCGTCGGGCGCGGGCCCGATGCGGGACAATGGAATCGACGAATGGAGCGGCATATGACGTTGCGTGTGGGCGTGATCGGCGGCGGACAGCTGGCCAGGATGATGATCGCTCCGGCGGTCGAACTGGGGATCGAGTTGAGGGTGCTCGCCGAGGACGAGGGGATGTCGGCGCAGCTCGCGGCCACCGCGATCGGCGACTACCGCGACCTCGAGACGGTTCGCGCCTTCGCCCGCGACGTCGATGTGGTGACCTTCGACCATGAGCACGTGCCGCAGCAGGTGCTGCGCGCGCTCGCCGCCGACGGCGTGGCCGTGCATCCGGGGCCCGATGCGCTGCAGTTCGCGCAGGACAAGCTCGTCATGCGTGCGCGGCTCGCCGAGCTCGGCATCCCGCAACCGGAATGGGCGGCTGTTCGCGACGTCGACGAGCTGCAGCGGTTCCTCGACGAACACGGCGGTCGCGCCGTGGTGAAGACACCGCGCGGCGGATACGACGGTAAAGGCGTTCGCGTGGTCCGAGCAGGCGTCGAGGCGGCGGATTGGTTCGCGGGCCTCGATGACGGCGACGCGCTGCTCGTGGAGGAGCTGGTCTCGTTCGTCCGAGAGCTCGCGCAGCAGGTGGCGCGCCGTCCCAGTGGACAGATGGTCGCGTACCCGGTGGTCGAGACGGTGCAGCGCGACGGCGTCTGCGCCGAGGTGATCGCGCCGGCACCGGCGGCGCCCGAGCGTCTGTCGCAGATGGCCGAGGGGATCGGCCGGATGATCGCCGACGGCCTCGGTGTCACCGGGATGCTGGCGGTCGAGCTCTTCGAGACCGACGACGAGCGGATCCTCGTGAACGAGCTGGCCATGCGGCCCCATAACAGCGGCCACTGGAGCCAGGACGGCGCGGTGACCGGCCAGTTCGAGCAGCACCTGCGGGCCGTGGCCGACCTGCCGCTGGGCGACCCGAGCCCGCGTGCACCGTGGTCGGTGATGGTCAACATCCTCGGAGGACCCGCGGCAGGCACGCTCGAGGAGCGCTTCGCCGTCGCGATGAGTGAGCATCCGACCGCGAAGATCCACACCTACGGCAAAGCTCCTCGCCCCGGACGCAAGGTCGGCCATGTGAACGTCGCGGGCGACGACCTCGATGACGTGGTCTACGTCGCCCGCGCCGCCGCCGTGCACTTCGACTGAGGCCGCGGGCGACGCATTCCGGCGCGCGCGCCCGAGCCTGACGATGTGCGTGCCGTTCGGGGGTTCTCACAGTCCCAGCCCCTAGCCTGAGAAGGTGACTGAGCCTCTGCACTCCTCCGCAGCCCCCCTCGTCGGCGTCGTCATGGGGTCGGACTCCGACTGGCGCGTGATGAGCGACGCCTCCCAGGCGCTCACGGACTTCGGCATCCCGCACGAGGTCGAGGTCGTCTCCGCTCACCGGACGCCCGACAAGCTGATGCGTTACGCGCGTGACGCGCGCGGACGCGGCATCCGCGTCATCATCGCGGGGGCCGGGGGAGCAGCGCACCTGCCGGGCATGCTCGCCTCGATGACGGCGCTGCCCGTCATCGGAGTGCCGGTGCCGCTGGCCTACCTCGACGGAATGGACTCCCTGCTGTCGATCGTGCAGATGCCGGCCGGCATCCCCGTCGCCACCGTGTCCATCGCCGGGGCTCGCAACGCCGGCATCCTGGCCGCACGGATCCTCGGCACATCCGACGCCGACCTCGCTGACCGGGTCGAGGCGTATGCGCGTGACCTCGAGACACAGGTCGACGCCAAGAACGATCGGCTGAAGGAGTCCCTGTGACCCTCGCGCCGCCGCGGGCGTCGGGGCGCCGGCTCATCGAAACCCGCCCCATGCGGAATCCGGATGCGGCCGACGCGGGCCTCATGACCAAGCGCGGGTGGTGGCTCGTGCTGCTGAACGTGCTCGTCCCGGGGTCGGCGCAGATCCTGGCAGGCCGTCGGCGGCTGGGCAGGTTCGGTCTCGGCGCCACGCTGATCGCCTGGCTGCTCGTGATCGCCACCATCGGACTGGCCCTGTTCGCGCGCCCCGTCCTGCTGTGGCTGACCGTCGGCGCGGGATGGTTCTCCGCCGTGGTGCTCACCATCGTCCAGGTCGCCATGGTGGGCTATGCCGTGCTCTGGCTGATCCTCACCCTCGACGCGATCCGGCTGGTGCGACTGGTCAAGGTGCCGGGGCCATCACGCTTCGCCATTCCGCTGGTCGCGCTCCTGGTGTTCGCCCTGATCGGCAGTGGCACCGCGTACGCGGCCTCTGCCGTGGGGTCCGTGCGCAGCACACTCGGTCAGGTGTTCGGTAGCAGCGGTCCGAGTCTCCCGCCCGACGACGGCTACTACAACATCCTGCTTCTCGGTGCAGACAGCGGCGAAGGTCGCGACTCCATGCGGTTCGACAGCATCTCGGTCGTCTCCGTGAACGCCGAATCCGGCGCGGTGACGATCACCGGCATCCCGCGCGAGCTCCCGAACGCACCGTTCGGCGAGGGGAGTCCGATGCTGGAGCTGTATCCGAACGGCTTCGAGGGGCACTCGTCGTCGACGTGCGGCTGGAACGGGTGGATGAACCACATTCGAAACGCGGCGCAGCTCTGCCGGGAGGACGGCGGTTCCGGGCTCTATCCCGATGCCGCAGCCCATGGGTCAGAACCCGGGATCGAAGCGACGAAGGATGCTGCCGAGGGTGTGCTCGGGATCAAGATCCCGTACTACGTCTTCGTCGACATGCAGGGCTTCGCTGCGCTCATCGACGCGCTCGGGGGAGTCGACATCAACGTGACCGAGCGGTTGCCGATGGGCGGCGGACCGGCGTACCCCGGTCAGCCGGCCGAGGAGTGGGCGATCGGGTGGATCGAACCCGGTCAGCAGCACATGAACGGCGACACCGCGCAGTGGTATGCACGGTCGCGGTACACCACCAGTGACTGGGATCGCATGAAGCGGCAGCGCGAGCTGCAGCAGGCGATCCTGGCGCAGTTCACACCGGAGACGGTGCTCACCCGCTTCAACGAGGTCGCCGCCGCGGGAACTGCGCTCATCGACACCGATCTTCCGCAGGACAAGCTGCCGGAATTCTTCGATCTCGTCCTCAAGGCGCAGAAGGAGCCGGTGACGACCCTCGAGCTGACGCCGGAGTTCGGCATCGACGAGCACGAGCCTGACTTCGCCTACGTGCACGAGATGATCCAGCAGGCTCTGCACCCGCCGACGCCGACGGCGACGCCCTCGCCGTAGGCGTCGGCGTTCGGCCCGCGGGCAAGCTTTTCCGCCGGGCGCGCCTTTCCGCCTCGCGGTTGCCCTCGGCCGGGCGGTACTTTCCGCCGTGCGGTCCGTTCCGCCGGGCGGTTGTCCTCCGCCGGGCGCTCTGTCGGCTGGCGGGCGGTCGGCCTGATCGGTTCGTGTCCGCGGGCATGAAACAGCCCGCAGCAGTTCACCGGGCTTCAACAGTGACTGCTGCGGGCTTCCGGTGTGTCACCGGATTCACCAGACGACGGTGATCGGAGGGGGAGGAGATCACCGTCGTCCAGTCGACCGCCGCGAAAGCGACGATCTGACCTCAGGCGCGCTTGCGCCGTGCCGCTCCCGCGACCACGAATGCTCCGCCGGCGGCGAGGGCGAGCGCTCCGCCCCCGAGGATCCACGGCGAGACGGCGCCACCCGTGAGGGCGAGTTCCATTCCGTCACCGGTCAGCGGAAGCTCGGTGCCCGCGACGGCAGGATCGTGATCGCAGCTCACTGCGGCGTCGTGCCCGTGAGACACCGTGATCGTCGCGGTGTACGAACGCGAACCGTTGAACGCGACGGCGTACGACCCTTCGCCGTCGGACGGCGGCCGGAACGTGAGCACCAGGCTGCCGTCGGCCGCCGCGGTGTTGCCCGAGACGGACGAGCCGTCGGCATTGAGACCCGAGACTGATACGGCCACCTGCTCGGACGGCAGGAAGTAGCCTGCCCCGAAGACGATGGTCGAGACCTCGCAGATGTCGATGATCGGATCGCCGACTTTCACGCGAGGAGGCTCGGCGTACGAGCCTGATTCCGTCGTGACGGACTCAATCGGAGCGGCGGTGGCGACGGACGGTGCCATGAGCACCAAAGCGCCAGCGGTCAGGCTGATGACAGCCAATTTTTTCAGCATGATCTTCCCCAGAAATTCACGCGGAATCGCACCCGAACACACCCCTGCATTCGACTGCGTGGGCTCTTCTTGCCCCCACGGCAAGATAAGTGAACCCAGATATTCCCCAGTAGGGATGACAGTACCGCATCCTCAGCGCAAAGTCACGATGCGCAGCGCATTTCTTTCCGATCGATGTCGGGCGAGTCGATCATCGGGGTGCGCTGCACGCTGGTGAGGCGCGAACCCGCGCCGCCGCCGGTGAACTCCACCGTGATCGTCGTCGATTCCCCCGGGGCGAGGAGCACTTCGTGCTGCACGACGGTGCGTGAGCCGAGAAGCGTCGTCTGCACGCCCTCCTCGGCGCCGTCGCGATCGATGTGCGACGGCAGCGCATCTTCGGGACCGTAGACCGCGACCAGCGTCCGGACGGAGCCCGGGGGCACTCCGTAATAGCCACCGGCGGTCACGTACGGCGGAAGAGACGTCCCGGCGTCCGCCGGTGCCGTGTTGGTCCAGGTGACCTGCACCTGTGTCGTGGGTTCGCCGTCGCACACGCCGACGGACGTCGAGATGGCAGCGTCGGTGTAGTAGTCCATCTTGCCGCCGGTGGTGTCGTTGACGAGGACGCCGACATACGCGCCGCTCTCACCGTCGCGCGGCAGGGCGCCGCCGAGCGTGCTCGCGGCCAGCAGCTCCTGCTCGGCGGGGTGCGCGCTCCAGATGCGGATGCGGTTCTCCGCTGCGGATTCGGCCAGGGCGCCGACGAGGGCCTCGGGCTCGGCGGCGGAGAGGGCAGCCCCCAGCAGAGCGGACGCCGCCTGGGCGAAGATCTGGTCCTGGACGACGGGATCCGGCACGGCGGCGTAGATCTCCGAGAGGAGCGTGCCGACCACGTTGTCCTCGTCGACGGTGAAGGGTCCGAAGGCGAGCGGTCCGGTCGCGGCGAGCAGATGCTTCGTCACGACGGCGTCCACCGCGATGACGCCGTCGACCTTTCCGCCGAAGCGGCCCTCCCATCGCGCGGCGATGGTGGGACCCGCCTCGGTGAAGTCGGGGATGCTGGTGATGTTCTGCAGGTAGCGGCCAGGTCCGTCCTCGAACAGGGCGAGCGTCGACTCGCTGAGAGGGAGCGGCGCGTCCAACGGCGGGAAGTCCATGACCGAGCCCTGCTGCTGGAGAGTGATGCTGCCGTTCTCGGCGTGCAGCAGCGCGATCGCGCCGATGATCCCGCCTGAGGAGCGCAGTTCGGCGTTGTTCTGCATGGCGATCACGTAGGTGCGCGGGCCCTCGGCGCCGAGCATGGTGGGCAGCAGCACCGATGCTCCGTGCAGCGTGCCGACCACGGTGGCGGCCTCGGTGAGCACGCCACGCATCTCACGCACCGCGTCGGCGAGCGGAGGCAGCGTGGCGTCCGCGTCGATCTGCAGCGCGCGGTCCTCGGCCGACGACAGGGTCGCGCTCGCCTGCGAGAGCGGTTCCTGGATGGCCGCGAACGGCGCGAGATCGATGGTGCCGCCGGCGAAGCCGAGGCTGGCGAGGTCGAGGCCCTCCGCCGCGCCCAGGACCGGCGTGAGAGCATCGGCCGCGATGTCGTCGGCGATGGCCGCGACGTCACCGACCGCGGTGAAGTTCGGACCCAGCCACGGGACGAACCCGAATGCGCGCCAGATCGGGTCGGAGGTGAGGTCGTGGGCGGCCGCGGCGTTGGTCCCGATGCGCGCGGCGAGCCGCGTCGCCCGCTCGAGATCTCCTTCGCCGATCGCGGCCTTGAGCTGGGCGGATTTCTGAGCGACCTGCTGCAGTTCGGTCACGGCACCGATCCCGCGGATGGTCACCCAGCCGATCGCGAGGATCAGGAGCGTGATGACGATGCCGACTGTCCAGCCGATCCATCGTCGCCGCACCGGCAGGCGTCCGTCGCTCATCCCAGCATTCAAGCATGAGAGGGTCGGCATCGGTGGCCAAGCTGTGCAACGGCTGACATTCCCGCCCTCGCCGTCGCGCGCTTCCGGGCAGCGCGCGGGCGCCGGGCTACCCTGAGATGCATGGGTGTTCGGCTTCGCGTGGTCCTCGATCAGCTCGTGCATGTGGCCGACGCCGATCAGGCAGCGGCGTCCGCCGACCTCACCGTCGGGCTGGTGGCCACGGCACCCTCCGGCTGCGGAGTCGATGCGATCGTGCCGTCGGGTGCACCGGTCGCGGTGCCGGGCGTCGGCGAGGTGCGCAGGCTCGGACTCGCCCGACGAGAGCTTGCAGCATCATGGCAGCTGGGGATCGCTCCGGGTGTCGGCGGCGGTCTCATCCACTCGCCGACCCTGATGGCGCCGCTGGTGCGGCACGACAAGGTGCACGATCACGATCAGACCACGGTGACCCTGTGGGATCTGACCGCCTGGGAAGCGCCTCAGGCGATGTCGAAAGCCGCGGTCGGCTGGCATCGCGGGATGCTGCGCCGGGCCGTCAAGCACGCCGATGCCGTGGTCGTCCCCTCGCATGCTTTCGCCGACCGGCTGAAGGACTTCGCCAAGCTGGGGGAGCGGGTGCGTGTGATCTCCGGAGCGCCGCCCTCCGGCTTCGCGGTTCCGCTCGATGCGGCGGCCCGGCGCGCCGCGCTGTCGCTGCCCGAGAAGTACATCGTCCTCGTCGGTACCCCTGACACGCTGGCGGAGGGCTTCCGCGGAGTGGCGGCAGCGGGCACGGATGCCGTGGTCCTCGACGCGCCGGAGGGATCGGAGCCGCGGGTCGCGGAGATCGCCTCGGCGGCCGGGCTCGCCGAGCACCGGGCGCATGTGCGCGGTTCGCTGTCTCCGGACGATCGCGCCGCGGTGCTCGCAGGAGCGTCTGCGTTCGTGTCGACGAGTCCGTTTGCGGCGTGGCCGTGGCGAGCGCTCGAGGCGATGGCGCTCGGCGTTCCGCTCGTCGCGGTCGACAGCGGAGTGCACCGCGACATCATCGCCGAGGGCGGGATGCTGGTCGCGCCGGGTGACCTCCCCGAAGCAATCGCACACGCCGTCGGCGACGGGGCGAAGCGGCTGCGCGTGCTGGGACCGGATCGCGCGAAGGCGTTCTCGTGGGCCGGGGCGGCCGAGCGGGTGTGGGCACTGCACGCCGAGTTGTGAACTATGCCCGCATCGTCTCCACGGCGTCCTTGCTGGCGCCATCGAAGCGGACCTTGCCCTTCTGCAGCAGAATCCCGCGCTCGCAGAGGTCGGAGACCATGTTGAGGTCGTGACTCACGACCACCAAGGTCTTGCCTTGGCTGTGCATCTCGCGCACGCGGGCGATGCACTTCTTCTGGAACGGCTCGTCCCCGACGGAAAGGATCTCGTCGATCAACAGGATGTCCATCTCGGTGTGAATCGCGACGGAGAAAGCCAGGCGCAGGAACATCCCAGACGAATAGTGCTTGACCTCGGTGTCTATGAACTGCTCGATCTCGCTGAAGGCGACGATTTCCTCGTACCGCGCCTCGGTCTCCTTCCTGCTCATGCCGAGGATCGCAGCGTTGAGGAAGATGTTCTCGCGACCCGATAGGTCCGGGTGGAAGCCCGCCCCGACCTCGATCAGGCCGGCGACGCGCCCTCGAGTGAGGACGGATCCCGAGTCCGGAGTCAGCACGCCTGAGATCAACTTCAACATCGTCGACTTGCCCGAGCCGTTGAATCCGAGCAGAGCCACAGATTCGCCCGCGCCGATCTCGAATGACACTCCGTCCAGAGCATGGAAATCGGTCGTGAGCGGCTTGCGGCGGATCGCCGCGAGTGCCGTCTCCTTGATGGAGTGCGTGTGCCGAAGCTTGAAGCTCTTGTGCACATCGTCGACGAGGATCCGCGGCAGCTCCGCGGGATTAGAGGTCTTGGGCAAAGCGACCCTCCAGGCGGCGGAAGACGAGCTGGCCGATGACCAGCGCGATGAGTGATGTCAGGAGAGCAATGAGGCCGTACGTCCAGATATCAGGCAGGACAGTCGCGTCGTGTGGGCCGAGTGGAAACCAGATGCCGTAGTGGAATAGCTCGACGGCCGCTGTGATCGGGTTGAGCCGGTAGAGAACGAAAAGCCACTCCGGCACCGCATTCGCGACCTGAGTCCACTCGTACATCACCGGCGACGCCCAGATGGCGACCATCACGATGATCTCGACGAAGCTCTGCGCGTCGCGGAAGGTCACGTTGATCGAGCCGAAGAACAATCCGAGGCCGCTGGCGAGGACGGCGACGATCAGCAGTGCCAGGAAGATCGCCCCCAGGGAGAGCAGGCTCGGAATCCAGCCGAAGAGCAATGCGATCACGACGACGACAATGATCTGCGGAACTGTGTTCACCGCCGCGATGAGCATGCTCGCCACCGGGAACATCTCGCGGGGGAGATAGATCTTCTTGATCAGCGCGGCGTTGTCGACGAGCGATCGGGTTCCGTTCGAGAACGCCTCGTTGAAGAACGTGACGACGGTGATGCCGGCGAGCAGGTACAGCGGAAAGAAATCGACGCGGGCGTTCATACCGAGGAACACACCGATGGCGACGTAGAACACAACGAACTGAACGAGTGGCTTCACATAGGACCAAAGCCAGCCGAAGATCGAACCGCGGTAGCGGATCTGCACTTCTTTGCGAACGATCAGCGAAAGGAGATGTCGTTGGCGGAAGACCTCGAGCAGTCCCCGGTTGCCGCCGGGCGTCGACATCCTCTGGTCGCTGAGCGTGCGAGCCTGTTGCACCGCGAACCGCCTTCCGTACACGCGCACCTTCTCGCGCGCACCGTCAGCAATCATACGAGGTTGGCCGCTGAGCGCCTTGACATCGGCTGTGGGCCGTGAGCCGAGGCACAGCGGCGGCCCAGAGTTCCAGATGGTTGCGCTGATAAGATCGCGGACGTTCTCGTGCGTTCCTCGATCGAAAGCGTCTTCTGTCTGTGACTGTTCTCCAAGCCCTCGATCAGCCTGCGCTCTTCCGGTTCGGCGACCCCGGCACCGGAGCTGAACTCTCGGTTCGCGAACGACGCCTGCTGGTCGGAGCGCTGAATTTCCACGCCCTCATGGCGCCGGGGCGCTCGCTCCGGATTCACCGGTATGTCGGCTCCGTCGAGACTCTCCCGCGTCTGACGGACGACACGACGTTCAGTGGATACTCCCGCAACAACCGCACGCGGCTCGAGACTTTCGACATCGTGAGCGTCGTGGATCCGGAGGAGCGGAGCACGGCACCCAGCGAGGAGGAATCTGCTGCGCTCGCGGCTCTCTCCAGCCGGCACATTCACGTGTCCGCGGACGAGGTGCTGAGCGCTGACCCCTACCGGCCACCCCGCCGTGATCTCGTCGGAGTCGTCGCCCGCTGGGTCAAGTCCCATGCACCTCTTCTCTACGATGACGCGCGCGATCTCAGCCTGCTGCGCTATCGACGGAAGCTGCGACGCCCCATCGAGCCGCGCCGGTATGTCGAGGAGTTCCGTCCGGGCGGTCTGCACGAGGACGACGTTCTCATCCCTGCTGCAACGGCACCAGAAGGCGCGCAGCGCGCCGTGATCATCGGCTTGCACTGGTTCGAGCTCGGAGGAGCCGAGCTCTGGGCGTTCGAGACGGTGCGGCTCGTCCGCGAGGCCGGTTTCCTGCCCATCGTGCTGACCAATCGGGATTCGCATCAGCCGTGGGTCGCCCGACCGGAACTGGATGGCGCGCTCCTCATCCCGTTCTCGGAGCCGACGGTCGAGTCGCAGACTCCCGGGATCGAGCCACTGCTCCGCGCGCTGTTGAGAACCTTCGACGTGCGCGGCGTCGTGATCCATCACAACCAGTGGCTGTACGATCGCGTGGCCTGGATCGCGGCGTCGCGACCCGGCATTCCGATCGTCGACAGCACCCACATCGTCGAGCTCGCGGGCGGTGGTTACCCGCTCAGCAGTGCCATCGCGGCACGTTCGATCACGAAGCACCATGTGATCTCCCCGAGCCTGGCGCGCTGGATGACCGACGTCCAGAAGATTCCCGCCGACCGGGTCGTGATGGCGCCGCTGGGTGGTCTCACGGTGAAGCCGAAGGACGCCGAGTTCAAGAAGCGGCGGCCCGATGAATCGTTCACCGTCGCATTTGTCGGTCGAATGGCGCGACAGAAGGCGCCCGAGGTGTTCGTCGACATGGCGCGGCGATTGAAGCGGCAGGGACACACCTTCCGCTTCGTCCTGCACGGTGATGGCGAACTCTCGTCCTGGGTGAGCGACATCATGACGGCCGAAGGCGTGGATGACATCATCGAGCGGCGGAGCTCCGCCGTTCCCGTCTCTCAGACACTTGACGAGGCGGACGTTCTCGTGGTCGCCTCGCACAACGAGGGTCTGACGCTCACGACCCTCGAAGCCATCGCCCATGGGGTTCCGGTCATCTCGACGAACGTCGGGGCGCAGGGAGACATCATTCCGTCGAGCGCGCTGGTTCCGCGATATGCACGTCTCGCCTCTCGGCGGCTCGCTGATCTCCTCGTGCCTCTCGCGGCTGATGAGTCAGCCCGTGAAAAACTGTGGCGAGCAGAGCGCAAGGCAGAGAAGAGGCTGCTTTCGCAGCCGTCCGCGAGTACCTGGTTCAAAGAAGAGGTGAGCTCGTGGTGAGCGTTGCTGGAGTCGTCGTCACATTCAACCGACTCGAGAAGCTGAAGACGGTCATCTCCTCGATCGAAGCGCAGACGCATCCCGTCGAGACCCTGTTCGTTATCGACAACGCTTCCACCGACGGGACCGCCGAGTATCTGGCCTCACTCGAGACGTCCGTCCCCCTCGAGGTGGTGACGATGGCCGCGAACTCCGGGGGAGCGGGCGGCTTCTCGGAGGGGATGCTGCGCGGTTATGCATCCGGAGCGGATCACGTTTGGATCATGGACGACGACTGCTATCCGAAGCCAGATGCGCTCGCTTCGCTCGTCGCCGGGTTCGACGCAGCTGTCAAAGAACTCGGCGGGGACGTGCCGTTCGCTTGTTCGGTCGTCGAGTTCACCGATGGCAGTATCTGCGAGATGAACAACCCCGTTACGACCTGGGACTGGGGGCGTCTGCTGGTCAAGGGCCAGAACAACGTCATGGTGACCGCGTGCTCGTTCGTCTCCGTGCTGATTCCCCGGTGGGCGATCGCCGAGTACGGCCTGCCCTACTCGGAGTACTTCATCTGGTTCGACGATCGCGAATACACACTGCGTCTGACCCGACGTTGCCCTGGCGTTCAAGTTCTCGACAGCGTTGTCGTGCATGACATGGGTGACAACCGTGGCGTGAACTTCGCGATGGTGGATCGTAAGAGCCTGTGGAAGTTCTCGTACGGAGTGCGCAATGAAGCCTCCTGGCAGTTGCACCACCGGGGACTGCTGTACTTCCTCGAGTTCGGAGCGCGGCTATTCGTCAGTCTGCACCGTGGACGGGTGCCGTTCGGCCTACGCGCGAAGCTGCTGGGGAAATGGTTCCGCGGCATCACGTTCAACCCGAAGGTTGCGTACCCGGAAACCTCGGACGCATGAATTGGTTCGGAGCCATCCCGGCGTTTGTCGTGGCCGCGCTCATCCTCGTCCTGCCGGGGATGACCGTAGCGCTGCTGCTGCGTCAACGCGGAATGCGATTGTTCGGGGTCGCTCCCGCGATCAGCGTTTCCCTCATCGCGGTGTCAGCGCTGGCAGCACCGATTTTCGGGCTTCGGTGGACCCCCTTCCCGCTTGCTGTTCTCTTGGTTGTCGCTGCCGTGGCGGCCGCGATGTGGTCACGTTACATGAGTTCGGGGGCGCGCACACCGCGCACTCGAACCGCACCGATCGACTGGTCTCTCGTTATTGCGCTCGCCGTCCCGGCGCTGGTGATCGGGTTCGTGCTGCTCAAGAGCTTCGGCGACCCCGAGTTCATCTCACAGCGCTACGATAACTTCTTCCATCTCAACGGTGTGCAGTATGTCTTAGACACGGGCAATGCTTCGCCGCTCTGGCTGGGAAGCATGACATCGCAGGAAGGCGTCCCGTTCTACCCCTCGGCGTGGCATGCGCTCGTGGCGCTCGTGGTTCAGGTTTCCGGGGTCTCGATAGCGTCTGCGGTGAACGCCACGATCGTAGTCGTCGCCGCAGTGGTCTGGCCGCTTGCCGCCGTCATGTTGGCGCGTACGCTGTTGGGACGTGGCCGCGTGGTCACCGTAGCCGCAGGCTGCTTGTCCGCTTCTTTCCCTGCCTTCCCGTACCTGCCGCTTCACTACGGAGTGCTCTACCCGCTTTTTCTGGGGCTTGCCATAGCCCCGGTCGCGATCGCACTCGTCTGGTCGTTGCTTCGTCCCACCGGGGCGCCGCGCAGAGTAGACACAGGACTGTTACTCGTTCTGGTGATCCCTGGTCTCGCCGTGTCGCACCCGGGAGCCCTCATGGCGCTTGTGGCGCTGACACTGCCGTTCGTACTGGGTGCCCTCGCGCATCGGCTACACCATTCGGAAGGCGTCAGAGGGCGGATCGTGGTGGCTCTGGCTACCGGGGGTTACCTCGGAGCTGGGTTGATACTGCTCACTGTCGTTAGGCCACCCGCCAGCCAAATATACTGGCCCGTCATCGAGACAGTGCCTCATGCGATCGGCGAGGTGGTGACGTCGGCGGTGTATCAGTACCCCGCGTCGTATGCGCTAGGCGTGGCACTCGTCGCTGGCGCGTACAGCGTCGTCAAGCGCGGAGGGTACACGCGATGGGGCATACTCGGGATGGCAGTCGTTGGATCGGTGCTGTACGTGGTTGTTGCGTCGTCGCCGTACGAGATCTTGCGGTTCTGGCTAACCGCTCCGTGGTATAACAACGCACCTCGACTCGCGTCGATCTGGGTGATCGCGGTACTTCCGCTCGGTGCCCTCGGGGTCTCCACGATCACGTCGTGGCTGCTCCGGCGCCCTCTCCTCGCGGCTGTTCGGCGGGGGGCGGAGCGTGCTCCTGCGGTAGTCGCACTATTGCTTGCGGTAGTTTTGGTGCTCCTCACGCAGACGTCGGCGATGCGGCAGGCTGCAGCCGATATCGAGTTCACCTACAAACTGAGGTCTGACGGGCCCATCCTCTCTGTCGACGAGCGCGAGCTGATTGACGACCTGCCCGATCTGGTTCCCGAGGGCGCGGTGATCGCCGGGGACCCGTGGACCGGGGCGTCGTTCGCGTATGGCCTGAGCGGCCGCGAGGTGCTGATGCCGCATCTGCTGATGGACTTGACTGACGACGCAGAATTGATCAATACCAGGCTTGCCACGGATGCTGATTCTCCCGCGGTCTGCCGTGCGCTGGAAGAGACACGAGTACGGTACGTGCTCGACTTCAGCGCCGACGGCGATTTCCAGGAGAACCCCGATGACTACTCGGGCTTGGAGGACCTTGACGACTCGCCCTACGTCAAGCTCGTAGAGTCTCGCGGTGAAGCGAAGCTGTTTGAGATAACGTCCTGCAGAGGAGCAGAGTGACCCATGAGATCTTCGTCCCGTTCTGGGGCGATCCCGGCCTCTTGTACGAGACGGTCGAGTCAGTTCGCGCCCAGTCAGTCAAGGATTGGTCGCTTGTTGTCATCGATGACTGCTATCCGGATGAAACGGTGTCGAAGTACTTCGAAGCGCTCGCGGACCCGCGCATCCACTACGTGCGCAACAAGGTTAACCTCGGCATCACCGAGAATTACCGTGAAGCGATTCGCCGTGCGTCGAGCCCATTCGTCACCATTCTCGGATGCGACGACCTTATGCATCCGAACTACCTCGAAGTCGTCCTTGGAGCTATCGAGCGAATTCCGGATGCTGACGTGATCCAACCCGGGGTTGTCGTGATCGACCAACACGGGACGGTCCGGACACCGCTGGTGGACCGTGTCAAACGGGGGCTGCTCGCGCCAAGCTCACGGAGCGGCACGGTCGTGCTTCGCGAGGAGCAGATGGCCACCAGCCTCATTCGAGGGGACTGGTTGTACTGGCCATCACTCACCTTCCGCACCGCGACACTCAAGCGGATCGATTTTCGCGACGGATTGCCGATTATTCAGGATCTGGCATTGCTCATGGATGTGGCTTTCGACGGCGGATCGCTCGTCTACGTACCGGAGGTCTCGTTTTCGTACCGACGCCACAGCTCAAGTGCCTCGCAGAAGACCCTTCTAGACGGGCGGCGATTCCGAGACGAGCGCAGGTATTACCGGCAGGCCGTCTCGCTCGCCAAAGCCCACGGGTGGAATCGCACGGCGCGAACGGCCCGCATACGCCTCATGTCGCGTCTGCATGCCATCACCGAGCTCCCAGGGGTTCTGAGGCGAGGGAATCGCGCTGGTCTACAATCGACGCTGGCGCACATCTTCGCTCTGTGAGCCGCGCGACCGGCGTGAACGTCTCGCCGAGCAACGACTTTCTGGAGGCTACCGCATGCCTGAGCACGTGCTGATTACCGGAGGTGCGGGCTTCATCGGCTCACGCCTCGCTGCCCGATTTGCGCAGGACGGCCACACGGTGACGGCGCTCGATTCGCTCATCCCTCAGGTGCACGGAGACGACCCTCAGCAGACCTCGCCATTGCTTCGATCACTGGACGGCATCGCGACCGTTATCGAGGGAACAGTGACGTCGGCCGATGATCTGCGTCGCGCGCTCGAAGGAGCGACGGTCGTCGTTCACCTCGCCGCGGAAACGGGTACCGGCCAGTCGATGTACGAGATCGACCGCTACGTTGAGGCGAACGTCGGAGGGACTGCCAAGCTGCTGGATATCCTCGCCAACGAGGAGAACTCGGTCCGACGCATCGTCATCGCATCGTCGCGCTCAATCTACGGTGAAGGTGCCTACCGGACGGCCGACGGTCGACTTGTCTACCCGAACCACCGAGCCGACGCGGACATGGCCGCAGGGGATTTCGATGTCCACCACCCCGGCGAGAGTGCGCTGACCTTAGTGCCGACCGATGAGGATGCGAAGCTGCATCCGTCGAGTGTGTACGGGATCACGAAGCACATGCAGGAATCCCTGGTGATGACGGTGGCTCCGACGATCGGCAAGGAGGGCGTGGCGCTCCGGTATCAGAACGTCTACGGGCCAGGCCAGTCCCTGAAGAACCCGTACACCGGCATCCTTTCGATCTTCTCGACGCTGATCCGTCAGGGCAAGGACATCAACATCTTCGAGGACGGCGAGGAGAGTCGCGACTTCGTCTACATCGACGACGTGGTCGAGGCCACCTATCTCGCGGCGACGGATGCGCGCGCAGCGGGGGAGACGTTCAACGTCGGTTCCGGCGTCGCCACGACGGTGAAGGAAGTCGTGGCGGCGCTGTTCGCCGCCTTCGGTCGCGACGTGCCCACGCGGATCTCGGGCAACTACCGTCTCGGCGACATCAGGCACAACGTCGCGGATACCCGCCACCTCGAAGAGGTACTCGGTTTCGTCCCGCGAACCGACTTCCGGGATGGCGTCAGCGCGTTCGTGGAATGGGTCCTGACCGAGCCGATCGAACAGGACGGGTATCAGCGTTCGCTCGACGAAATGAGCAAGCGGAACCTGCTCAAGTGATCCGACGACTACTCGTCCGCTCGGAGTTCCCGTACCGGAAGAACAGCCTCAACCTGTTCCGCCTCCTCCTGGCGTTCCTCGTGCTGCTCGCGCACGGGTACTACATCGTGGGCCGGTCCGACAGTCCCGGCTTCAACGGCGAGAACCTCGGCGGCTGGGCGGTCATCGGGTTCTTCGTGATCAGTGGTTTCCTCATCACCCGTTCTCGATTCCGTACCGACGCCGGGACTTTCCTCGTGCATCGGATCGCTCGAATCATGCCCGCGTTCGTCGTCTGCCTGCTGGTGACTGCCTTCGGGTTCGGCCCCGTCGCACAGCTCATCACGCACGGCTCGCTCGCTGGGTACCTGACGACGGGCCCGACACCGCTGGAGTACATCTGGGGCAACTTCTTCCTGCACATCGACCACTACCAGATCGGATCCTCGCTCTCGGACGTTCCCTACCCGAATGCGTGGAACGGCTCGCTCTGGACGCTTTATTTCGAGTTCCTCTGCTATCTCACGGTGTGGTTGCTCGGGGGACTCGGGATCTATCGACGATCGGTCGTCTTCGTCGGCGCGCTCTGGGTGGTCTCCGTCCTCGTGCGTGCTGCGATGGCGTGGGGAATCACCGGCGGCCTCGACGAGGACTTCGGTCTCTTCGCCCGATTGCTTCCGTATTTCCTGGGAGGCTCACTCATCTACCTTGTCGTCCACCGCTGGGGTCTGGTGCCGATGATCGGCATCCTCTCCATCCCGGTCGCCACCGCGCTGATGGTCTTCGTGCCGGTGGTCGGCGGTCCGCTGGCCGCGCCGCTGATCGGCTACGCGCTGCTTTACCTGTCCACCATCGTCGCCCAGCCTCCATGGGTTGCGCGCAACGACGTCTCCTACGGCTTCTACATCTACGCGTGGCCCGTGCAGCAGCTCGTCGTCATCCTTGGGGGTGCGGCGCTGGGCATGCCGTTGTACGTCGCGATCACGACCGTCGGTACGTTCGCCCTGGGCTGGTTGAGCTGGATGTTCGTGGAGCGACACTTCATCCGGCTGGCGAAGGGGGCGCGGGGCCAGGTCGCCGTCGCTGCGCGGGCCTAGAGGCGCCTGAGCCTGCGCCGGGCGTCGAACCACAGCCTCAGGAGCAGGATTCGCGACCGCAGAGCGGCGGCGACCCCGCGAGGGCGGGATGTGGAGGCGTTCGCGTCGTGCACGCGCCGACGCAGGCTGGGGCGCTCAATGTGCACCATCTCTCCAGCGGCGTTGGCCGCCGTCGCGATCCAGAGATCGTGGGACTCGGTCAGATACGAGGGGAACGGCAGCACGAGAGCCAGAGCATCTCGCCGCACCGCCATCGCGCACCCGAAGTAGGGCGCGTCCCCGAGAAGGATCCGCAGCTCGTTCCGAAGGGAGTGCTCGCTGTCCTGAGCGCGGAGAAGCCACGGGCGTCCGGTCAGCGGCGAGCTCAGCGCCCGCTCGGAGCCCAACAGCACGATATTCGACGCCGCGACGGCATGCAACGCGGTCCCCGCGCACAGCGCATCCACGCGTCCGTCGATCCACACGTCGTCCTGATCGCAGAGAAGAAGCACGTCACCGCGGGCGAGACTCATGGCTCGTTCGAAGGATCGGACGTAGCCCAGGTTCTCGACGTTCCGGTGCACCGTGAGCCGGGGATCGGCGAACGACTCGACGATACCGACGGAGTCATCGGAGCTGGCGTCGTCGACGATCACGATCTCGTCATCGGGTCCGAGTTGGGCCAGGACGGATTCGAGCTGCTCGCGGAGGTAGCGGCCACCGTTGTACGTCGCTATGCAGACGCTGACGGTCGCTCTGTCGCTCAATGCTCTGGACTCTCTTCCGAGCACGCGACGCATAGACTGGAGCGGATGCGGTCACTCATGCTCAGGTTTGTGGGCTTCACAGGCGCCCCGGTTCTTTCAGCTCTCGCCCCCTTCATCATACTGCCGGTCATCTCCCGGGTCGTGGGCAGCGAAGGGTGGGCGAATTTTTCGGCCGGCCAGTCCATCGGCATCCTGGGGATGGTGATCGTCCTCTTCGGTTGGGGCATCGTCGGTCCGGTGCGGGTGGCGCGGAGCACGAGCACGGCGGAGAAGGCAGCGCTGCTCTACGAGAGCCTCCTCACTCGTGCGGTGACGGTTTCGGTTGCCGTGCCCGCGGTCGCCATCGCCACCTACCTCATCAGCGGCCCCAGCTTTCGTCTCGAGTCCGTGTGCGTCGCGGTGGCGATGACGCTCGGCGGGCTATCACCCGCATGGTTCTGCATCGGGGAGGGTAACCCGCAAGCGCTGATGCTGTATGACGCGCTTCCGAAGCTCGCTGCTTCGCTCGTCGCGCTGCCCATCGTGGCGCTCAGCGCTCAGGTCCTCTGGTACCCGGCGATCATGGTGGCGTTCATGTTGCCGTCGTTCACGGTACACGCATGGCGCACGGCGCACCCGCGCCTCCGCGAGGGGCAGCCGGTAGTCGGCATCGGCCGCTGTCTTAGAGTGCTCCTTCCGACGGCGGGGATCGACGGAGCGAGCAACCTCTACGCCTCGACGCCCGTGCCGATTGCCACGGCGGGTCTCTCCTCGGAGGATGCGAGCGCGTTCGCATCCTCCGATCGTGTCTATCGCGTTGCGCTCTTGACCGTGGTGGCGATCGGAAACGCGTTCCAGGCATGGGTGTTGAACCCGCTCGACACCGATCCTGCGCGCCGACACCGACTGTCGATCGTCGTTCATCTCGTGCTCGGACTGCTCGGCGGTGCGGCGATCGCGCTCCTTTCTCCCTGGGCGACCACGATCCTTTTCGGTGAGGACGTCGCGGCACAGCCGCTCCCCGGCGTGCTGTTCGGTGTTTCCTTCTTCTTCCTGTCGACGACCACCCCGTTGATCCGCAACCTCCTGATACCCGCGCAGCGCTACCGGCTCGTCTTCGCTGCGACGATCGCCGCTGCGGCCGGGGGCCTGGCGACCATGCTCGCCGGGTCCGCGCTTGAATCTCCGGTCGTGATCTCGCTCGGTGTCTCGATCTCCGAGGCAGTGAGCTTCGGAGTGCTGGTGGTCCCGGCTCTCCGGGAACTGTCGCGAATCGGTCGGAGCGACACTAGTCCAGAGGTTCCGCTCTCCACTTGATGGACGAGGCGAGCGCAGCGGTGCGCGCGTCCATCCGGCCCATGCGGCGAGCCCGTGCGTCCCGTACGGCCGCCCGATAGACCGAAAAGAGCGACCGGCGAGGTTGCGCCAACTGCCACGCATTCAGAAAATGGACGGCTTCGAGCAGCGTGTCCCGGGCGGTCCAAAGGAAATGGGTCCGTCCGAACTCGCGGTTGATGACGACCCGATTTCGCACGCGGTAGTAGTAGCGGAAGGGGGTACTCAAAGTGATGACGGCAGGGATGCCGGGGAACGAGAATGGGCGCCCGAAGAGCGTCCGGACGTACTGACGGCCGAGACTGTGTCCCAGACGCAGCCCCGGCGCCGCGACCATTACCTTGCCCGCGGATACGCAGCGCATCTCGAACTCGGTGTCGACGAGATCGATGAACAGGTCTTCGCGCATCATCCCCACCTGCTCGAGGAGCGTTCGGCTCAAGAGCATTCCCGACTGGATGGCGTGGCGCGCGACGAGCGTGCCATCCGCCGTTCGCGTGCGCACCTGGCGCACACCGGCGAAGTACTCGGGAACGATGGGCGGATCAGCATGGCCTGCACTCATGGCCGCCTCCCGAGCGTCGCCCAGCCGCTGCACGAAGTCCGAGCCGATGGCGGAATCCTGATCGAGCGTCAGAACCGCGTCCGCACCTCCGTCCAGTGCATGCATGATCCCGACGTTCAACGAGAAGGCGATACCGCGATTCTCCGCGTTCCGCACGACGATCGCGCCCCGCTCCTGAATGCGCGCGAGCAGGGGGGAAGACTCGTCACCGCTCCCGTCGTCGACCACCACGATCGCGGTGACCTGATCTCGCAGGGCCTCCACGGCCTCCGCCAGGCCTGCGTCAGGGCGGTATGCCGTGATGACCGCCCACACCATAGCGGTGCTCATTCGGGTGCCGAGGAGCCCGGCTGATCGGGAGCGCCTACGGCCCGTTCGAGGCGATCGACGCGTGCGCGAAGATCCTCGAGTTCCGTGCGCGAGAGGGCAGCTTCCTCGGCGACGCGACGGATCTCGTCTTCCGCTTGGGAGAGCTCCCAGGAAAGGTGCAAGGACACACCGAGCAGTAGCACGATGGCGAGCGAGAAGAGGAGGTTGGCGGGAACCTGCACGCCGAGCGTCGCCGTCGCCCAGAGGAGCAGCTGCGGGAAGAGACCGAGGATCAGCACGCTCAGCGCGATCACGATCCACATCGCGGCATATTTCTCTCGGATTCGTCGCGCGATGAGCATCCAGAGCACGAGTACCAGGATCACGAGAGCGAGGGCGATCCCGACGAAGATGATCATGCCGTGACTTCCCCCGAGTCAGATCGGGGCCGGGTGACCGCGCCGCGCACCAACGCGAGTGCGAGTGCGAAGAGCGAACGCAGAAGGTAGACGGATGCTCCGATCGGTCCCTGACTCGGAGTGCCGTGGTTTCGAGGCCGCATCGCGACAGGCACTTGTGTCACCTTCAGGCCGGCGTGACATGCCGCCACGAGCGAATCGACCGTGTCTCCGAGGTACTCCGCCGGGTAGTACTCGACGTACTGGTCGATCGCCCGCCGGTTCGCCGCCCTGAAGCCGCTCGTCACATCCGTGAGTCGCGTCTTGGCCACCCGGGACACGGTACGCGCGAGGAATACCATCGCCCAGCGTCTCGGTCCCCTCACGGAGTAATCTCCCACCTCGGCGAATCGTGCGCCGATGGAAATATCGGCCCCCCGCAGGCCGTCGATCACCTTGCCGATGTCGGCGGGATTGTGCTGCCCGTCGGCGTCGACCTGGACCGCCCGTTCATAGCCCATCCGCTGTGCGTAGGTGAATCCAGTACGCATCGCACCGCCCACCCCGAGGTTGAAGGGCAGGATCATGACACGCGCGCCCGCGACTCGTGCGGCATTCGCCGTGCCGTCGGTGGAACCGTCGTCTATGACGAGCACATCGTAGGCGTCGCTGCTGCCGAGTATCTCTCTGACGGTCGTCCCGACGTTCCGGGCCTCGTTCCAGGCAGGCACGATCACCAGGATCCGATCCTTCGCAGCTTTCATGCTTCTACGATCCCACAGTCAGCGGACTGCCCTCGTTCAGGGGATTGGCGTGCCGAGCACATAGGCGCCCTTGTTCGCCGCCGGCAGCTTCACGATCGTGAGGGGCCGACCGTTCGCCAACCGAACGAGCGAGGCGTACGACTGCACATGCCGGAGCTGCCCGTCCGAGAAGAAGAAGACCTCTGGCAGGCCGTCGAACTGGACGAAAGTGCCAGAGCTGAGGATCGGCGCCCCCATCTTATAGTCGGGAAGCCAATCGGCCTTGAGCGAGGTGATCGAGGGCACTCGGCCGCCGTTCAGGCTCAACAGGGTCGAGTAGTCGCGGACGTGGCGCAGTTGCCCTTCGGTGTACTGGTAGATCTCGCCCCGCCCGGTGAAGCTGACGAACTCCTTGTCGGCGAGGTACGAGGACCCGACGCCGACGTCGGTCACCGTGGCCTTGGACCAGGTGATCAAGGAGAGCGGGCGTCCGCCGTTGAGGCTCTGCAGAACGGCGTAGCTGCGCACGTGCTTGAGCTTGCCTCCGCCCACCGCGTAGACCTCGGGATGTCCGGCTGCCTGCAGGAACAAGGGGGTGGCATACGTCGAGGTGGAGGGCGCGAAGGCCCCGCAATCCTGCGCGGAGAGGACGGCAGGCGCGATGCCGCCGAAGTCGGTTCCGGTGACGGCGTGGATCTTTCCACCCGCTGCGATCTTCGTTGCCCCCGCGCACTGGACGATCGGCGTCAGGCTACCCTTGGCACGCAGATTGGCGCTCACCGAGGAATCGGGGACGATCATATAGCGCGACGCACCGAACTCGGCAGCGAGGGCGAAGCTGGGGATGTGCAGCAGGGTGTTGCTGCTGAGGAGAAGATACACCTCACCCGTCGAGGCGGGGCGGATCAGAGTGTTCGGCTCGAGGGCGACCGGCCCCATCGGGAGCGCCGTCGCGGCACCGCTCGGCATGAAGGCGACGTACCCGGACGTTCCGCGGGAGAGTAACTGCCACATAGAGTACGACGCGATGTGGCGTTTCTTTCCACTCTCGAACACGTACAGATCAGGGCCGTCCCAGATGCGGAAGAAGTTCGTGACCTCCGCGCCCGTGGTGAATTGGTCGATGAGCGTGGGCGCCAAGTTGACATACGAACTGAACGCGTATCCGAAGCGAGCGATCTGTTCCGGGTTGAGGAACCGATGTTTCGTACCGTCGGGATCCAGGACGTAGAGCGTTCCCGTGCGTGGGTCGTGGACATACCTCGAGGCATCGCCGCCACGTGGCAAGCTGTTCGCGTACTCGGCTGAGACTTCCGTGACCGAACCGAAACGGGATCGGAAGACCGCCAGGTCCTCCAGCGTCGACACTCGATGCTTGGTTCCGGCAGAAACGAGGTAGATATCCGCCTGGCCGGCGCCGTGGATCAGCGCCGACGCCTGGGTGCTTCCGAACCAGTCGGTGAAGAACTGATAGAAGTTCCGGTTGCCGTAGGAGGAGCAGCGATCTCCTTCGCCGTAGCCCGCAGTGAGCGCGGCACGATTCGGCTGGTACGGCGTGTAGTAGTACAAGGCCGCGGTGGCGGTGTTCTCGACGTAGACGGGAGATGAGCCGCAGTTTCGCTCCGGCCGCGGGTGGTACAGGATATTCCACGTCCTGCCGGGTGCGTAGTAGGTGAACCAGCGCCCTTCGGCGTAGATCTTCATCTGCCGGGCGGCCCCGTAGACCTGGTAGAAGAAGCCGAGATAGCCCGGGTCGCAACCGGCCGTGTCAGGACATCCTTGTCCCATCGCGATATTGAATCGCCCTTGGCTGGGGAAAGTGTGGGTGACCAGGCTCTGTTCCTTCTCCAGCATCACGACGAGGACTTGCGGGTTGATCCCGCAGGATTGTGCCACCTTCGCGATGATTGTCGCGGCGGACTCGTTGCCCGCGCCGGAGTATCCACGGCAGTATGCGTCGGCTGAACGGTTCGGTGTGTTCTGACGGTAGTCCTTGAGACACACGTAGCCGGCGCGGCATGAACTCACCTTGCTGCGCAGGAACGAGTCGATGTTCGCGCTGCTCATCGTTGAAGGATTGAAGAAGACCGCGTCGGCGATGATGTTGCCCGGTCGGAAAGATGCGAGGTTCGCTGCCTTCGTGATGTCGTTCGGTGCAGCCGCGTGGGTGGCTGTAGCGCTTCCGGAACTGGCCGCCATGCTGACGACCCCCGGGAAACCGGTGCTGGCAGCCGCAACCGGACTTGCCACGAGGATCGAGGCGCCGAGTATACCTGCGGCCACGCTGGCGACGATGGTCTGCAGGCTGAGGAATCGTTGACCGGTCACTTGCTCATTGTGACTGATATATGCGGATGATGCCAGTGTGAAGGATGTGACTTGCCTTGCTTGAGCTCGGCGCCCGCGGCTCTCAGCTCAGGTGTGGCACGATATGGGGGTGAAAGGCATAATCCTCGCTGGCGGCTCGGGTACCCGGCTGCATCCGATCACGATCGGCATCTCCAAGCAGCTCATCCCGGTGTACGACAAGCCGATGGTTTACTACCCGCTTTCGACGCTGATGCTCGCCGGCATCCGCGACATCCTGATCATCACGACGCCTCATGACGCCGAGCAGTTCGAGCGTCTCCTGGGAGACGGATCGCAGTTCGGAGTCAGCCTCACCTTCGCGCAGCAGCCGTCGCCGGACGGGCTCGCCCAGGCCTTCGTCATCGGAGCCGACTTCATCGGCGACGACAAGGTCGCACTCGTCCTCGGTGACAACTTGCTGTACGGTCCCGGGCTCGGCACACAACTCAAGCGCTACACCGATGTCGAAGGCGGAGCCGTCTTCGCGTACTGGGTTGCTGAACCTACGGCGTACGGCGTCGTGGAGTTCGACGCCGACGGCCGCGCCGTCTCGCTCGAGGAGAAACCCGCACACCCCAAGAGCAACTACGCGGTCCCGGGACTGTACTTCTACGACAACGACGTGGTCGAGATCGCCCGCAGGCTCGAACCCAGCGCCCGTGGCGAGTACGAGATCACCGACGTGAACCGTGCCTACCTCGAGCGCGGAAGCCTCCAAGTGGAAGTGCTTCCGCGCGGGACGGCGTGGCTCGACACCGGGACATTCGACCAAATGTCGGACGCCGGGGACTACGTCCGGACGATGGAGCGCCGCACGGGTCTGCGCATCGGCGTGCCGGAGGAGGTCGCCTGGCGTCAGGGCTTCCTCACCGACGACCAGCTGCGCGAGCGCGCGGAGAAGCTCGTGAAGTCCGGCTACGGCACCTACCTGCTCGAGACCCTGGAAAGAGGTCGTTGATGTCGAACATCCTCGTCACCGGCGGCGCCGGGTTCATCGGGTCCAACTTCGTGCACTACGCGGTCGCGAACACCGACCACACCGTCACGGTCCTCGACGCCCTCACGTACGCCGGCAACCGCGCCTCCCTCGCCGGGCTGCCCGAGGATCGCGTCCGATTCGTGCAGGGTGACATCATCGACGCCGAACTCGTCGACCGGCTGACCGCCGAGGCGGATGCCGTCGTGCACTATGCGGCGGAGTCACATAACGACAACTCCCTGCACAGCCCGCGTCCCTTCCTCGACACGAACATCATCGGCACGTACACGCTCCTCGAGGCGGCCCGGAAGCACGAGACGCGGTTCCACCACATCTCGACCGACGAGGTCTACGGCGATCTCGAGCTCGACGACCCGGAGCGCTTCACGGAGCAGACGCCGTACAACCCGTCATCGCCGTATTCCTCGACCAAGGCGGGCAGCGACCTCCTCGTGCGCGCCTGGGTCCGATCCTTCGGCGTCCAGGCGACGATCTCCAACTGCTCGAACAACTACGGACCGTACCAGCACGTCGAGAAATTCATCCCGCGTCAGATCACGAACGTCATCCGCGGTATCCGTCCGAAGCTTTACGGGGCGGGCGAGAACGTCCGTGACTGGATCCACGCGGACGACCACTCCTCGGCGGTCCTCACGATCCTCGAGAAGGGTGCGATCGGCGAGACCTACCTCATCGGCGCCGACGGAGAGCGCAACAACAAGGAGGTCGTCGAGCTGATCCTGGAGGAGATGGGACAACCGCGCGACGCGTACGATCACGTGACGGATCGCGCCGGACACGACCTGCGCTACGCAATCGACTCGACGAAGCTGCGCACGGAACTTGGGTGGACGCCGCAGTTCGCCGATTTCGAGTCGGGGCTGGCCGCGACCATCCGGTGGTACCGCGACAACGAGAGCTGGTGGGCGCCATCTAAGGACCAGACCGAGGCGTTCTACGCCTCGAAGGGACAGTGACTGACGTGGGTGGCATCGACTTCGGGAAGTCGCTGAGCAGGATCGAGACGACGATCCCTGGCCTGGTGGTCTTCGATCTACCGGTGCACGGCGACTCCCGTGGCTGGTTCAAGGAGAACTGGCAGCGCGAGAAGATGACAGCCGCGGGACTTCCCGACTTCGGGCCCGTGCAG
Source organism: Microbacterium sp. (assembly GCF_031179285.1). Taxonomy (GTDB): domain Bacteria; phylum Actinomycetota; class Actinomycetes; order Actinomycetales; family Microbacteriaceae; genus Microbacterium. The sequence goes on from NZ_JAPSHY010000008.1 coordinate 72,696, forward strand.
AACAACGTGTCGTTCAACGACGCCGTCGGGACGACTCGCGGAATCCATGCCGAGCCCTGGGACAAGTGGGTCTCGGTGGCCACGGGACGCATCTTCGGTGCTTGGGTGGACCTGCGCAACGGCCCCAGCTTCGGCGCAGTCTTCACGACGGAGCTCGACCCGTCGAAGGCCATCTTCGTGCCTCGGGGGGTCGGCAACTCCTATCAGACCCTCGAGCCGGACACGGCGTACACCTACCTGGTCAACGACCACTGGTCGGCTGAAGCTTCCTACTCGTTTCTCAACCTCGCCGACGAGACCGCCGCGATCCAGTGGCCGATCCCGTTGTCGGATTCCGAGGTCTCGGCGAAAGACCTCGGTCACCCGCGGCTTGCCGACGTGCAGCCGATCGCTCCCCGGAAGACGCTCATCCTCGGCGCGGGCGGTCAGCTCGGCACCGCGCTGCGCGGCGAGTTCGACGGCCTCGCCCACGTCGAGTGGACGACGCGCGACGAATTCGATCTGTCGTCGCCGGATTTGGCCATCGCGCGCCGTTGGCGCGACTACGACACGATCATCAACGCCGCCGCCTACACCGCGGTGGATCGCGCGGAGACACCGGAGGGACGCGCCGCGTCCTGGGCGGTGAACGCTGCGGGCCCCGCCGCACTGGCTCGCATCGCGACGGAGAACGGCATCACCCTGGTGCACGTCTCGAGCGACTACGTGTTCGACGGTTCCGCCGACAAGCCCTACCGGGAGAGCGACCCGCTCGGTCCGCTCGGCGTCTACGGGCAGTCGAAGGCGGCGGGAGACCTGGCGGTCGCCACCGCGCCGAGGCACTACATCGTCCGGACGTCGTGGGTGATCGGCAGCGGGAACAACTTCGTGCGAACCATGGCGGTCCTCGCCGACAAGGGCGTCGATCCTCGCGTCGTCGACGACCAGCGGGGCCGCCTCACCTTCGCCTCGGAGATCGCGCGGCTGATCCGCCACCTTCTCGCCGAGCGCCCCGAATACGGCGTGTACAACCTCAGCTCCGCGGGCGACTCGATGACCTGGGCGGACATCGCCCGGCGCACGTTCGCGCTCACCGGACACGACCCTGCTCGCGTCACCGGCGTGTCGACCGCGGAGTATTTCGCGGATGCCGCGGGACCGGTCGCCCCCCGCCCGCGCAACAGCGAACTCGACCTCTCCCGGGTCGTCGCTGCCGGCTTCAAGCCGCGCCGCGGAGAGGATCTCCTCGCGGAGTACCTCGTTCCGTGAGCGCGCGAGGACTGCCGACGCGACGCCGGAAGGGAGACTGAGCCTCAACGGAATCGGCGACCTCGCTACGCGTCCTAGCAACAGCACTCTGAAGCTGGACGAGATTGTGTTGGCTGGCGTTCATCCCCTGCGGTGATGCGCGAGTGTTTGAGCTAGACGCTCAACTCTCTGTCGTGGGCGCAGATGGACCTGGTGGATCTGTCAGATCTGTCGTGACCCGGTAGATCTGTCGTGACCCGGTGGATCTGTCGTGACCCGGTGGATCTGTCGTCACCGTCGTTGAGTGTAAGAGGCCGGCGTCACTGCGCTGGCGTTCCTGCTGTCAACATCGGCAGGAGCCGCTGTGTCAGAATTCGCGACGTGCTCGCCGCGAATGACCGGGTCAGGTGATTGTCGTCTGTGTAGACCACCAATCCGCCGATCTGGGAAAGGCATCGTGTTTCGGTACAGAAGACATCTGTCAGATCCAGCACACCTCCGCCTGCAGCCTCTGCACCCGCGCGCATCGGGTCGGAGAACTCACTCGCAGCTCGCGGAAGCGTGCACCCGTCAGCATCTAGGTGAACTGCCAAACAGTCAGCGGCGCTCGCCGCACCCTGAGCCGGCACGGCATTCAACTCCGGCGGAGCGGCGAGCACGATGACGTTCTTGCCTATCGACTCAAGCTCGGCGACGCTGTCGGCAACCATGTCCGGGGTCAATGGATGGAGCTCCGGATCATCGGAGAGGTACAGCCTCGTTCGGTTGACGAATACGACGTCGGTGATCGTAGGATCTGACGCTACTTCAGACAGCACCGCGTCCGTGAGCACAGGGCAGAGCTGGCTTCCAACAGGATCGAAACCCCACGCGCTGCCAAGCGGCTCGCGGCTGATCAGTGGACAGCCGGAGACCAGAAAGGTGCTGAGCCCGTGGCCGCTAGAAGCGGCTGCTCGTTCGAATGCTTCAACCCAGCGCGTGGCGTGCGAATCGCCCACGAGAGCGATTCGAGTAGCGCCTGGTTCCGCATCCACGACGTCACACCGCACGTATTCTTGGCTCTCGACTGAGCGTTCGCAGGCTCGCACCGCTTCGCTGGGTAGGTCCGCAGGGAACGATTCGACCGGCGCTTGAAGCCGAATATACAGCGGATCACCGCACGACTTCGATGCCATCGACTCTGCCCCGACACACGGTTGCGTCGCCTCGGACACTTCAGGCGGCGGCGGCACGGTTGCGGTCGCGAGTGGAAGCGCGGTTGCACAGACCAGAGCCATCGCGCCAGCGGCGGCAAGCAGAGACCTTCGGGGGCGCGAACGACTGAGCCAGCGACTTGTCCGAGCCGGGTCCTCGACGAGAAACTTGGACGCACCGCCAAGAGCGAGAGACGCCGCCAGTACCGCGATCTTCTCTATCGTGGTCAATGCGTGACCGGTCGAGAACGGAACAAGGATGATCAGCGGCCAGTGCCAGAGGTATACACCGTACGAGATGTCGCCGACAAACTGTATTGGACGCCACGAGAGCATCCTGATCGGGGAAAGGCGAGCGGCGGCGGTCCCGGCAGCGACGACCATGATGGTGCCCACGACTGGGAGGGCAGCGGTGTAGGACGGGAAAGGCGTAGCCGGCCCGTAGACGAGCATGGCTATCGCGATGGCCGCCAATCCGCCCCAGGAGATCAATGTTCTTGCTGTGTGTGGGAACGTGTGGCTATTTCGCCGCAGCGTGAGCGCGAGAAGTGCGCCGGCGCCGAACTCCCAGGCACGGGTGAAGGTCGAGAAGTACGCAATATCGGGCGAGGTTGCAGTGGTCAGCACGGACGCCGTGAAACTGACTGCAGTGATCACGGCGATTGCTACCGTGATCCCGGTCGTGCCGTCTCGGCCGAGGCGACGCGCTACCCACCAGCCCGCGATGAGAAGGATGGGCCACGCCAGATAGAACTGTTCCTCGACGCTCAGCGTCCAGAATTGCTGAGTGGGAGACTTGACGTTGGACAACGCCATGTAGTCAACTGATTGCGTTGCCAACGCCCAGTTCTCAATGTAGAGGGTAGATGCGATGATCTCGCTACCCAACTGAGCCCAGCGCGCGAGAGGCACGCTCACCCAGACGGCAATAGCGGTGACAGCGAGCACCAACAAAGACGCTGGAAGAAGGCGTCGCGCTCTTCGCGCCCAGAACGCAGGTAAGGAGATCGTGCCGTGTACTGCGAACTCTCGTGCGAGATGGTCAGTAATCAGAAAGCCTGAGACCACGAAAAACACATCAACCCCGACAAAACCCCCGGGGAGTCGTAGAGGCCACAGGTGGAAGAGCAGCACGCCCATGACCGCAACTGCTCTGAGTCCCTGAATCTCCGGCCTGATTCTGTTGTGAGGCGCGCCTGCTTGAGGAGGCGCTGCCATGGCAAGCGCTGATGATGTCACGTGAGTGTTCCAAGGTGTCGGAGCCCTGAATCACGGGCTTCTTGAAAGGCTACGCGAAAACCTGCCGCACCTCGACGCGGCAGCGGTGACGCACGCGCGCTCACTGGTGAAGATACGATTGAGGAATGGATCTCCTCGTCGTAGGGTCGGGCTTCTTCGGCCTCACCATCGCAGAGCGGGCGGCTGAAGCCGGTCGCAAGGTCACGGTCATCGATCGCCGTCACCACATCGGCGGCAACGCCTACAGCGAGGCCGAAGCCGAGACGGGTATCGAGGTGCACCGCTACGGGGCGCATCTGTTCCACACCTCCAACCCCACCGTGTGGGAGTACGTCAATCGCTTCACGACGTTCACGAACTACGTCCACCGCGTCTACACCACGCATAAGGGCGTCGTTTTCCCCATGCCCGTGAACCTCGGAACCATCAATCAGTTCTTCCAGGCTGCATACACCCCGGATGAGGCCCGCGCTCTTGTCAAGGAGCAGGCGGGGGAGTTCGACGTCAAGTCGGCGAGCAACTTCGAAGAGAAGGGCATCGCGCTCGTCGGCCGTCCGCTGTTCGAGGCATTCTTCCGTGACTACACGGCCAAGCAATGGCAGACCGACCCGCAGAAGCTCTCCGGTGACATCATCAGCCGCCTGCCGGTGCGCTACACCTACGACAACCGCTACTTCAACGACACGTGGGAGGGACTTCCGACCGACGGGTACACCGCCTGGCTCGAGCGGATGGCTGACCACCCCAACATCGACGTGAAGCTCAACGTCGACTATTTCGACGAGTCGCAGCCGCTGAACAAGAAAGCCACGGTCGGGCGCGTGCCCGTCGTATACACCGGCCCTGTCGACCGCTACTTCGACTACGCCGGGGGTGCACTCAGCTGGCGCACACTCGACTTCGAGCAGGAAGTCCTGAACGTCGGCGACTTCCAGGGCACGAGCGTCATGAACTATCCCGACATGGACGTGCCTTACACGCGCATCCATGAGTTCAAGCACTTCCACCCCGAGCGCGAGGACGTCTACGAGCAGGACAAGACCGTCATCATGCGCGAGTTCTCGCGCTTCGCGAATCGCGAGGACGAGCCGTACTACCCGGTGAACACGCCGACCGACCGCGAGGGTCTGCTGGCCTATCGAGAGCTGGCCAAGGGTGAGCAGGACGTGCACTTCGGCGGACGCCTGGGCACCTATCAGTACCTCGACATGCACATGGCCATCGGCTCGGCGCTGTCGATGTGGAACAACACGCTCGCCTAGACTCGGCATTGTGAGTCACGCTGCTGTCGGGGCGCCGGGAACGCCCCGGCGATACCTGCATTCACTCTGGCTGCTGTCGGCCCGCGATCTGAAGGTCCGCTACGCGACGAGCTTCTTGGGGTACGTCTGGTCGGTGCTCGACCCTCTGGTGATGAGCCTGATCTACTGGTTCGTCTTCACTCAGGTCTTCAAGCGCTCCGTCGGCGAGGATCCGTACATCGTCTTCCTCATCGTCGCGCTTCTGCCGTGGGTGTGGTTCAACACCTCGGTGTCCGACTTCACGCGGGCCTTCCGCAAGGACTCGCGACTCGTTCGCTCCACGTCGATTCCGCGATCGATCTGGGTGAACCGGATTGTGCTCAGCAAGGGCGTCGAGTTCCTCTTCTCCCTTCCGGTGCTGGTGGTCTTCGCGATCCTCAACGGCGCAACCGTCACCTGGGCCCTGTTCTGGTTCCCGGTCGCGGTCATCCTGCAGGTGATGCTCCTCGTCGGCCTCGGGCTTTTAGTCGCTCCGCTGTGCGTCCTCTACACAGACCTCGAGCGGACAACTGCTCTCATCCTCCGAGCCCTCTTCTACGCGTCGCCGGTGATCTACAGCGTCCGTGACCTCCCAGCCCCCTTTGACGTCATCGGCTCTTTCAATCCGCTTGCCGGCATCTTCACGCTCTATCGCGTCGGCTTCTTCCCCGACCAGTGGGAGACGATGCCTGTGATCATCAGCGTCGTGATAACGGTCGTCATCTTCGTCCTCGGAGTGTGGACCTTCAAGAGCCTCGAACGACCCGTGCTGAAGGAGCTGTGATGCCGGTCGCCATCGAAGTGCAGAATCTCGGCGTCCACTTCCGACGCAATCGCCGCGGGCGGCGCAGCTTCAAAGATCTTTTCGCCGGAGCATCGCGCCGTTCCCGCCCAGGCGAGTTCTGGGCGCTCCGCGATGTCTCCTTCACCGTGCAGGCGGGGGAGTCCATCGGCGTCGTCGGTCGCAACGGGCAGGGCAAATCCACGCTCCTGCGCCTCGTCGCAGGCGTTCTCCTGCCTGACGAGGGCGGGGTGACGGTCAATGGGGGTGTCGCACCGCTGATCGAGATCACCGGGGGCTTCGTCGGCGATCTCACCGTGCGCGAGAACGTGCGCCTGACCGCGGGCCTGCACGGTATGTCCCGGGAAGAGGTGTCGCGTCGCTACGAAGGCATCATCGCTTTCGCGGAGCTCGAGGGCTTCGAGGACACTCCCTACAAGCACCTGTCGAACGGTATGAAGGTGCGCCTGGCGTTCTCGGTGGTGTCGCAGCTCGACGAACCGATCCTGCTCGTGGACGAAGTGCTCGCCGTCGGCGACAAGGCCTTCCGCGAGAAGTGCTACAAGCGCATCGACGAGCTGCTTGCCGAGGGCCGGACGCTGTTCTTCGTCAGTCACAACGAGCGCGACCTTCGACGGTTCTGCACGCGGGGGTTGTATCTAGACAAGGGCGCACTCGCGCTCGATGCCCCCATCGCCGAGGTACTCGACCGCTACAACTCGGACTACAACCGACCGTAGCGGGGTCTTGGCGCACCGCTCGCCCGTTATCGCCCGGGCTTCTTCTGTTCGATGTGTGCGTTGATGGCCGCCAGATCCGGATTCGACTCAAGAACGCCGATGATCTCTTCGGCTGTGCGAGTCTGCGCGTGGTGTTCGATGATCAGGCGTCGGATGAGCTCGAGATCCGCCGCGGTGTCCAGCGTGACCCGGTATGCGGATGCATCGGATTCGCGCCGAACAGCGTGCATCGTAAAGCGCCCTGAGCGATTGGCGTAGAGATACGGCGTGACATGCTCACGGTCGGATGGTTCTGTCGCGTGGTGATCTGCCTCGATGAGCGCTTGCGTCGAGAACACTTCGAAGTCGAATCCTCGCGGATACGTTCGCTGTAGCACATTGGAGACGTGAGCGTACGGATCGTCGAGCGTCAGAAAGCGCTCAATCCCCTCGCGGATGACGGCGGGGTCGATGAGCGGGCAATCGGCGGTGACGCGGACCACGACGTCGAGCCCGGCCGCCTTCGCGGCGCCGGCGAAACGCGCGAGAACATCCTGCTCGCCGCCACGGAAAGTGCTGGCTCCGTGTGCGGCAGCCTCAGCGACGATCCCGTCATCGATGTCGTTCACGGTCGTCGCGACGGTCACCGGCACGCCGATCGGTGTCAGTCGGTCGAGTTGGTGGCCGAGCATCGATTTGCCGGCGACTTCGATGAGCACCTTTCCAGGCAAGCGAGTGCTCGTCATCCGCGCCTGGGTGATGATGCCGACCCGTCTCATCGCAGTGCTCGGATGAGGCTGTCGACCACACGGTCCACCTGATCGTCGGTGAGGTCTGGATAGATCGGCAGGGAGAGTTCCTCAGCGTAGAATGCCTCGGCATTGGGGCACATGCCGCGCCGGTATCCCGCGTCCGCGTAGACGGGGTGCCAGTACACAGGCATGTAGTTCACCTGCACACCGATACCGTCACCGCGCATTCGTTCGAACACCTCGCGTCGGCGACCGTCGAGGATCCTCACCGGGTAAAGGTGACGTACGAGCTCGACATTCGCCCGCTGCACCGGCAGTCTCACCCCATCGACATCTTGTAGCGCGATGTCGTACCGGCGGGTGATCTCCTGGCGCCGCCTCCGGAAATGGTCAAGGCGGCGAAGCTGAGCGATTCCGAGTGCAGAGGCGATATCGGTCAGGCGGTAGTTCACGCCGAACTCGTGAACCTCTTGGTGCCATGCTCCTTCGGTCGATATGCGAAATCGGTCCGGATCGCGGACGAGTCCGATGAAGTGGAACTCGTGCGCGCGCTGAGCGAGGAGCGGGTCCTTCGCCACCACCGCCCCGCCTTCGCCGGTCGTCATGTTCTTGGTTGGGAAGAACGAGAATGTCGTGATATCGGCGAGATCTCCGACGGGTCGCCCGTTGTATGTGCTGCCGATCGAGTGGGCGGCGTCGTCGAGAACGAGGGCGCCGACCTTGGCGGTCACTGCGGCGAGACGATCGTAATCGGCTGGGTGTCCGGCATAGTCCACTGCAGCGACGACCTTCGTCTTGTCGTCGACGAGTGCATCGACGGCCGCGGGATCGATGAGCGCGGTGTCTTCCTCGACGTCGGCGAAGATGACCGAAGCACCGAGCATCGACGCCATGGATGCCGTCGCGATGAAAGTCATCGGCGTGGAGATGACCGTGTCGCCCGACGCTATCCCAGCAGCGGCGTACGCCATGTGGAGCGCGGCACTGCCGGAAGTCGCGCTCACGGCTCTGTGCCCTCCCGCGAGTTCTCCGATACGGCTCTCGAAGGCTGCGACGGTCGGTCCGGTGGTCAGCCAGTCGCCGCGGAGGATCGCGGTGACAGCTTCGATGTCATCGTCTGTTATCGATTGTCGTCCGTAGGGCAACATTCTCAGATGCCTCGCCGGATGATCTCCGCGATTTGCTCTCGCGTGTACCACTGATCATTGCTGTCGGAGCGATACGCGAATCCGTCCGCTACGACCTCAGCTCCCTCTGGAGCCGAGTATCCCCACGAAGCCAGATCCGGCTGGATGATGAAGTATTTGCCGTCGCTGACGACGACCGTCCGCCGCCCCTCTTCCGGGCTGATCATCTCCTCGTGCAACTTCTCGCCGGGCCGCAGTCCCACATCGATGAGCTCGGCATCCGGTGCGACGGCGTGGGCCAGGTCGGTGACTCTCATGGACGGGATCCGCGGAACAAGGAGTTCCCCTCCCTGCATCAACTCGAAGGTTTCAACGACCATCTCGACTGCCTGCGGCAAGGTGATGAAAAACCGGGTGCAGCGGAGGTCGGTGATCGGCAAGGGTTCCCCCGAGGCGCCGAGTTTCGCGAAGAACGGGATGACCGAACCCCGAGACCCCATCACGTTCCCGTAGCGGACGACCGCGAAGCGCGTTTCGTATGCCGCCGCGTAGTGGTTCCCGGTGATGAAGAGCTTGTCAGCGGTGAGTTTCGTTGCGCCGTAGAGGTTGATCGGACTCGAGGCCTTGTCGGTCGAGAGCGCGACAACTTTCTTCACGCCGGCGTCGATTGACGCTTCGATGACGTTCTGACTGCCGAGGACGTTCGTCTTGACGAACTCGAAGGGATTGTATTCCGCGGTGTCCACCTGCTTGAGGGCCGCGGCGTGAACGACGTAATCCACGCCGTGCAGTGCACGCACCAGACGCCGCTCGTCGCGGATGTCGCCGATGAACCAGCGGAGCCGAGGATCGTCGTTGAACTGCTGACGAACCTCATACTGTTTGAGCTCGTCCCGAGAGAAGATGACCAGGCGTCGCGGACGCAGGTTCTCCAGCGCATGACGGATGAACGCCTTGCCGAACGAGCCGGTGCCACCGGTGATGAGGATGCTCGAGCCCTCGAGAATCGACAAGCTGTCTCCTTGGCAATAGATGCGGACGCGGGCGAATCCTCGAGTGCCCTCCTGCCGAACTATCCTATCGGTGGGCGATCGCCCCACATGTCGATCCCTATACGCGGAGGACAGCGGCTTGCGCGAAGACGAAGGGACTGCGATGGCTCGTCGAGTGCTTCTGCACTGCAACGCAGGCGGCCCCCATGGGATGGGGCATCTGATGAGATGTCTCGCCCTGGCCGACATCGCGCAGGAGCGGGGATGGCACGCCGCGCTGGTCGGAGACATCGACGAGGTCGGCTCCGCCGTGGCCGATCGGTTGTCCCCGCAGCTTGAGATCGTTCAATCAGCGTCGCTGCGGCGAAGCCGCTCCGCGACCAGCGTGTTCGCTGACGTCGAAGTGGTGCATCTGGACAGCTACTCGGACCTGCCCTTCACGATCCCCCGTGGGCTCCTGGTGAGCAACATGCAGGACGGACCGTTCGGCGTTCGCCCCGCAGATCTCGCCGTCGACGGCAACCTCGGCGCTGAGTTCCGGTTCGATCAGGCTGAGCTGAGCGCGCATCAACTCGTAGGCGCGGATGCCGCAGTGGTGCGCAATCAGGTGCTTCGACAGCGTGCGATCGACCCTGTCGAATCGGACCGGGTACGAGTGCTGATCGTGATGGGGGGCACGGATCCGCTCGGTCTGACCTCTCGAGTTTTGCTCGCACTCGACAGCATCACAGTGCCGCTGGCCGTGACAGTGGTCGACCCGAATCAATCGAGCGACGTCCGATTGATCGCCGCCCGGTCTGCTCACCGAATCAGTGTCAGCGGCTTCGTTGATGACCTTCCCGCGCTCGCGCGCGAACACGATCTCGCTGTCAGCGCCGCCGGCACCTCGGTATGGGATTTCGCATGTATGGGAGTTCCGATGGCACTGCTCTGCGCGGTGGACAACCAACTCGCTGGCTACCGCACTGCAGTCGACGCGGGACTGGCTATCGGGTTGGGCACACCGCCGCATCGCGATCTGGAAAGGCGAGTCGCGGCGCTCGCTCCCCTTCTCGGCGATCGCCATGCGCTCCGTCGCCAACGTGACCGACTCATGCGCGTCATCGACGGACTAGGAGGCTGGCGAATCGTCGCAGCGTGGGAGGCGCTCATCTCGCGACGCGTGAAAGCGATCGACGCGCGTGCAGAGGAGCTCACCGTTCGCCGCGCGCGGCTCGACGATGCTTCACTCCTGTTCGAATGGCGCAATGACTCGGTGACGCGTCTGAATTCGCGTTCTACGGAAGTCCTGGATTGGGAGAGCCATCAAGCGTGGCTGGCCGCGTGCGTCGCAGACTCGGCTCGGCTGCTCCTGATCGCGGAGCATCGAGGCACGCCGATGGCGACGGTGAGGTGGGACCAGAAGGCCGGTGTCGACTGGGAGGTCTCGATCACCATGGCGCCGGAGTACCGCGGACGGGGACTCAGCGGAGCCGTACTGACGGCAGCCGAGCGGTCACTGCCTGCGTCAGCACCGGTCAGGATGCTTGCCGTCGTCCATGAAGCGAATGCGGCGTCGCTAGCCCTTTTCGCCCGCGCGGGCTACCTTCCGCATCTACCGTCGAATGCGGACGGATACGAGTCATGGGCGAGGTGGCAGCTGCCTTCCCCAGCTGCCGACTAAATCAGGTCCCACGACAGCGGTGTGCCACGCTTGACGTCTCGGACGAATCGCCTCCCGACGATCTCATTGAAACAGTCGGGGGGCAGTCCGCCAGCGGGGCGGATCGAGCGCACATTCTCCGGAGCGACCGGTTCCCCCGCCCTCACGTCGGCGACCACGAACAGCGAGCGCCGCAGTGCGACGACAGCTCTTTCATCCGGTGTTGGCCCGAACGAGACGCCGCTCGATGCGGCGACGCGAGCTTGCTCGGACGCGGTGACGAGGGCAGAGAACTCTGAGGGGGTGAGGGAGAACTCCGAATCCACGCCGCCGTCCGCGCGGTCCAGTGTGACATGTTTTTCTACGACCACCGCACCGAAACCGGCGGCTGCAACGGCCACGCCGATTCCCGTCGTGTGATCCGACAGCCCCACCGGCACATCGAACGCCTCTCGCAGTGCTCGGATGTTCCCCAGGCGGGCCTCTTCCGGCACAGCGGGGTACGCGGCTGTGCATGCCAGGAGCACCAGTTGAGAGCACCCTGCGTCGCGCATCGCTGTGACCGCCGAGTCGATCTCGGACAGCGTGGCCATCCCTGTCGAGACGATCACGGGCTTCCCTGTACGGGCGACCTCTCGAAGCAGCGGCAAGTCGACGATCTCGGCCGAAGCCGTCTTGTACAACTCCACGCCGAGGTCCTCGAGAAACGCGACGGAACTGGGGTCGAACGGCGTTGAGAAGGGGAGAAGGCCGTGCTTACGCGTGCGTGCGAAGATCTCCGCGTGCCACTCCCATGGGGTGTGGGCTTCCCGGTACAGGGAGTAGAGATTTCGACCGCCCCAAAGATCATGGTCGCCTCTCACGCGGAACGCGGGCAGGTCCGAATCGATGGTCAGGGTGTCGGCGGTATACGTCTGAATCTTCAGCGCCTTCGCACCCGTGGTCGCAACGGCGTCCACGATGCTCAGCGCCCGCGACAACTCTCCGTTGTGGTTGCCGGACATCTCGGCAATGGTGAATATCGGCTGTCCGCGACCGATTGAAGAGTTCGAGAGCGCAATGGTCTGGGAGGCATCCACGCTTCTCACTCTAGAGGCGAGAGGAGTCCGGCGTTCACACCCCTTGACGCCAACGTCGTGGGACCGTGCTGTTGTTGCCCTAAGCTTGGTGCCATGGGGCGCGTAACGGAGCTCGCCGTCGACGATGTATCGACAGCGGACGCGAATTTTTATGACCGGTTGAAACCATTGGCTGCGAGTTACGCGCGTACCCAAGTGGTGCGTCGTGTCGCGGTGGTGGGAAACCAGCCGTTGCAGTCGTCCGAGCACAGGGCAGCGCAGATCGACGGGGCGGACCTGGTCTTTCGCGTCAACGGATTCCGAGTGGATGAGCCCGACGCGCCGCCGGTGGTCGGCCGCCATACCGATATCGTCGTGTTCAACCGAGGGGTGAGACCGACGCCCTGGTTCTTCCACGACTATGCTGAGCGGCTTTACCTGATGATCGAGCCGGGTCGACTGCTCTGGGAGAACCCGAAGATCCCGGCGTTCTGGCCGGCGGACCTCGGTATCGTCACCGTCCCGAACCGAGAGGTGATATTGCCGCTGGGACGTGCACTCGGCGCGGATCCCCGAGATGGCGGGCACTGGGCCACGACGGGTACTGTGATGCTCTGGATAGCGGCCCACCTTTTTCCCGAAGCCACGGTGGATGCATACGGCTTGTCGTTCGTGGATGAACCGAGTCAGAAATCCTGGGACCATGCCTACGGCGACTCTTCACCGGTCGGCGAGGAGCACCTCATCGAGTTGGAGTCGCGACTCGTGCGGGGCTGGATTGATGCCGGCCGGGTCTACTACCACCGTTGAGAAACTGAACCATCGACCGATGAGGATTGCATGCTGAAACGACTGCGCCGTCGTATGGACGAAGCCGTGGAGCGCCGCGTGGACGCGCGAGTCGCCGTGAAACTCGAGCAGGTGCTCGCTGAGCTGGAGAAATCGCAACGCGATTACGAAGCGCGCCTCGGTGGAACGCAGGCGGACTTCTCCTTCATCCGCTCAGAGTTCGATCGCATCGCCCCACAGCTTGCGGCTCTTGAGCAGAGATTTGAGGCGCTGCGTGCTCAGATCGACCTCACGGATGTGGACCCCGCGCACGCACTGGTCCTGGCCAGGGCGGAACACGAACGCGCCCGCCTGAGATTGGAGATCGCCTCTCACTATGAGGAGCGTCTGCGGCGACTGGAAGACGAGCCGCGCGTCTGAGCGTCACGTCGCAGCACTGAGCCCACGAGGCGAGGCGGAAGCGAGGTTGATCAGAGACCGACCAGGTTTCGCAGCGCGTTCGCCCTGGTCCGTGAGTCGCCGACGGACAGAGAGTCGCCAGCGCTCGCCGCTTCTCGAAGGTCTTCGAGGCTCGCGGCATAGGCCGCGACTCCGTCCTGCCACTCCGTCTCGATGGCGGACGGCGGTTGAGTGCCTCCCAGGCGCTGAGCGTCGCCCTGGAGGGTGTCGATGATCGTCAGGGCCTCCGAGTCGTCGCTGTCCGCCACGAAGTCCAAGCCGGCCAAGGCGTCGTCGAGCCAGGGCTGCACCTGGCCGCGGAAGAACGCCAGATCCGGATCGGCAGGTGGTGGGGGAGTGTCAACGGGGTTCGGCTCCGGTGCGGTAGTCGTTCCAGGTGTCGGTGTCGGTGTCGGCGTCGGGATCTGGGTGGCCGACGACGATGCCGTGGGCGTCGGCGTTCCCACCGGCTGCCCATCGTCGCGCGGGATCAGGAAGAAGAGCAGGAGCGCGACGATGATCACGGCCGCGACCGAGAGCCCCACGATCAGCCACACCCGCCCGCGGTTCCGCGGTTTCGGCGGGATCGGCGCCCACCGAACGTCCGGCTGCTGTTCGCTCATCGTCATGCCTCCAGGGGTGCCATCGGCTGCCAGGTGCGGTCGCGCCCCAGCTTGCCGCCCTCGCGGAGTCCGCGGAAGAGGTTGCTGGTTCCGCGCACCGTCCTCTCGACGAACACGAGCCGGATGAGTTCCTTCGCGAACGTCATCGCCGTTCCGAGGCCGAACAGCACGGGGTTGTAGACGCCGTGCGCGCGGTAATACTGCTTGATGTACGCGCGATTGCGCATGATGTAGAAGCGGTAGGCGTTGCTTGACGCATTCATGTGGCGGATGCCCATGTCCCACTGCTTGATCTCACGGGTGCGCCGCAGGACGAACTCGTCGACGATGACCGCGGTGGTCTTGCGCGACGCCAGCCAGCCATACGTCTGATCGTCCCAGTAGATGAAGAATCGGGGATCAGGAAGGCCGATCTGCTGCACGATCGAACGGTGGATGAACATGCCCTCGAAGCATCCGCTGTTCATCTCCTTGTAGCCGGACTCGTCAAAGCTCGAGGGCGCGAACGGAATCGGGATGCCCATGCGCTCGGCGATGCGGTACTGCCAGTAGAACTCGCTGCCGTCGTAGTCGTAGCGGCGGCCCTGAATGCTCTTGAATCGGGGCGCCCACTTGCCCATCTTGGCTAGTCCGTCCGCAACGACCTCGACGTCGTCGTCCATCATCCAGATCCACTCGGACCCGAGCTCGTACGCGGTTCGCATGCCCTCGCTGAATCCGCCGGATCCGCCGGTGTTCGTCTTCAGCCGGCGATAGACGATCTCGGTGCCGATCCGTTCGCGGAAGGACTCCACGACGTCGGTCGTGTCATCCGACGAGGCGTTGTCGATGATCACCACATGACCCGGCTTCGGGGCCATCGCGGTGATGCTCTCGAGGAGTCCGGTGAGAAGGTGCGATCGGTTGTAGGTGACGATCACGATCGTCGCGGATGCCGGGTCGAAGGGGACGTGTGTCACGAGGTGGGATCTCCGGAAGGCTGTGGGCTCGCGGGGCGCCGCGAGCAGGCACAAGCCTACCTGGCGGAGTTCCGGATCCCCCGAGGGCCAGCCGCGAAAGGGGAGACGTACGCCGCGCGATAGCATGACCGCCATGAAGATTCTGATCACGGGCGGTGCCGGGTACATCGGATCGACGATCGCGACGGCATGTCTCGACGTCGGAATCGAGCCGATCCTGCTGGACGATCTCTCCACGGGCCTGCGTGCCTTCGGGAACGGACGATCGTTGTACGTGGGCGACATCGCCGACCAGCAGATCCTCGACCGCCTCTTCGCGGACCACCCCGACATCGACGCCGTCATCCACTGCGCTGCGCGCATCGTCGTGCCCGAGTCCGTGGCCGACCCGCTCGGGTACTACGACGCGAACGTCGCCAAGACGATCACGTTCCTCCGGCGCATGCGCGAGGCAGGAGTCGGGCGCGTCGTCTTCAGCTCTTCCGCCGCCGTCTACCAGGGCGAGTCGGGCGACGGCGTCGACGAGAGCGGTGCTCTCGCCCCCTCGAGCCCCTACGCGACCACGAAGGCGATGGTCGAGCAGATCCTCGCCGATGCCGCGGCCGCGGGCGACTTCCGCGCCATCGCGCTGCGTTACTTCAATCCCATCGGCGCCGACCCGCAGATGCGCACCGGTCTGCAGAATCCGATGCCCTCTCATGTACTCGGCAAGATCATGCAGGCGAGGGCGGCCGGCACTGCGTTCACGATCACGGGGAGCGACTGGCCGACCCGGGACGGCTCCGGCATCCGCGACTACGTCCACGTCTGGGATCTCGCCCTCGCGCACGTCGCGGCCGTCACGCGCTTCGACGAGGTCGCGACCACCGACGCGCCGTACCAGGTGATCAACCTCGGAACGGGCGATGGCGTCACCGTCCGCGAGCTCGTGGGCGCCTTCGAGCACGTGACCGGCGAGCCGCTCGATGTCGTCGAGACCGAACGCCGTCCCGGTGACCAGGCCGGCGCCTACGCCATCGTCAAGCGTGCCGCCGATGTGCTCGGGTGGCGGGCGGAACGCTCGCTCGACGACGGGGTACGCGACGCGCTGGCGTGGGCGGAGAAGCTTCGCACCTTGCGCTGAGACGCGACGCTCGCCCGAGCTACAGCTGCGGTCGGAGTGTCGGGATGACGCCGGTGTTGGCCGCGTCGATGCTCTCCCGCCACGAGCGGGACTGCCCCGCGCGAAGCGCGCACAGGACGAGCATGAACCAGCCGGCGCCCGCGAGCGTGAAGCTCTCGAACATCGACTCGACGGCGAGGGTCACCAGCACCAGCGGCGTCCAGGCGTAGACAACGGAGCGGCGCACGCTCGCGACCAGCCACGATCGGATGAGTGCGACGCCGCCCAGCAGGAGGAACAGCACGAGACCCGCGGCCCCCAGCTGCAGCAGGGTGTCGAAGTACGCGTTCAGCGCCGACTGGTGGCGGTCGTCGAGGCGGAAGTTGATGTAGGTGAAGGGATACTCGCCCCGGGCCCACGGTCCGAACCATCCCCAGCCCTGCACCGGGTTGATGGCCGTGAAATCGAGGATGGTGTTCCACAGCGTCGCTCGGACCGAGAAGTCGGACCCGGCATCGAGCAACGCGATGATCTGATGGCGGAACGCGAAGGCGACCGCGAGTGACAGGGTCACGAGCGCACCGAGCGTCCACTGCACGAGGTTCCGGCGGTCTGCGGAGGTGTGACGAACGATCATGAGGGCGCCCGTCGCGATTCCCACGGCGAATGCCAGCACCAGCACCGTGGGGGAGGCCGACAGCAGCGCCAGCATTCCCGCGAGGGCGATCGAGGGCACCGAGATCGGCGCACTCACCGACTGCGTCCGCCACTCGATGACGAACGTGATGAGGGCGATCACCGCCACGAAACCGAGCATGTTGCGGGTGCCGAAGATGCCCTGCACCGGCCCGCCCATCGCTAGCTGCCCCTGGATGCCGAGGAATGTGAACGGCAGGTCGAGGATGATCCCCGACATGATCTCGAGTCCAAGCGAGATGCCCAGCAGAGCGCGCAGACTGTCGCCGATCGCGCGCACGGTCTGGAGGGTGTCGCGGATATGTCCGATGGTGATCGCGAGGAACGCGTACCCGAACAGCGCCATCCAGCCGAACAGCGTGTCCGAGTGATCCGTCGTCCAGAAGATGCTCGTGAGCGCCCATGCCATGAACGCCAGGAGCGACGACGGTGCGATCCGCAGGAGCGAGAGCTCCTCCCGCCGGACGAACAGGACCGCGGCTCCGAGTACGCAGAGCACGGCGATGATCGTCGCCAGGGTGGTCATCGACGTCGCGCGTTCGATGGCGAACGAGCCGAAGATCGCGGTCAGGACCGTGAGTGTGAACGCCCGCGCCACCTCCACGGAACCCAGCAGGCGCCCGAGGCGCGACCGCGTCGTCGTCACGGCACCCGCCGGCGTCGCTCGCCGTGATCGATGAGGCGCTCACGCTCGCTCATGCCGACGCCCACCAGGGGCACCGACTTGATCTTGAACGAGAACAGCACGATCAGCATCCAGCCCCAGAGCATGACGGGCGCCGATTCGGTGAATCCCTGCACGAGAAGCAGCGTGCCGACCAGGATCGGGAGGATCGTGACCGGCGAATACGGTCGCTTCTCGTCGAGATCCCACCGCGGGCGATCGACGGCGAAGAACCAGGCACGCCAGAGGAACGTCAGCAGCACGACGCCGATGAGGATCACGCCGATGACGCCGAGCTGCAGGTACACGTCGACCCACATGTTGTGCGCTTGCAGCACGCTCATGCCGTGGTCGATGATCCAGCCGTCGAACGCCGGATCCCAGGGCAACCAGGGACTCGCATGCCCCCAGCCGATCACCGGACGCGCGTTCGCGCGTTCCAGGACGTCGCCCCAGATGCGTTCGCGACCGGTCAGATCGGCCGAGCGTCCGAGCGCCTGCAGGAGCGGTCCGCGCAGCAGCCATCCGGCGACGATGCCGACGAGTCCGACGCTCGCGAAGGCGATATAGGTGTTACGCCGGGCGGCGCCGGTCGGAGCTCGGCGGATGAGCAGCACGGTCGCGGCCACCAGCGCGACCGCGAGCGCACACACCACGGCCGTCGCAGAGCCGGCGCGGAAGAACAGGAACGCGGTGACCACCATCCAACCGATCAGCCACGCCTGACGACGAGAACTCGCCCAAATCTGCACGGCGAACACGATGAGGGCGAGCAGGCAGAGGGCCGCGAGCAGATTGGCATTGCCGACGATCCCCTGCAGACGTCCTCCGTCGAAGAGGTTGTCGCGCGACCAGTACCACTGCTGATCGAATCTGCCGTCGGGCGGAGTCACGAAGTTCGGCAGAACGGGTCCGTGCACCACCAGTGACACCCACAGCTCGAACGCGAGCGAGAGGCCCAGCACCCATTTCAGGGCGGACGCGAGTGAGCGAAGCAACTCGCGCCAGGTCAGCCAGACCGCGAGGAACACCGCCTGCACCGTGATCGCAAGGAGCAAAACGCTGGTGACGAGCGTCGTCGCGCGCCACTCGGACCAGGCGACCGACAGCACCGCCAGGGCGGTATAGCCGAGCGCCGTCCAGGGGAGTCGGCGCCACGGAAACGGCGTCTCGCGCCGGAGGCGGATCATCCGGGGGACGCCGATGGCGATGGTGCCCGCGAGGATGATCGCGCCGACTGCGCCTGCGCCGACGGGGCCCAGTGCGTGCTGCAGCGCGGCGGGTGCGAGGGCGACGATGAGCGCGAGCACCGCGTACCCGCGCAGCATCAGGTGCCCCGTCGATTCCCGCTCGGGCGGGGCTGGCGGGGCTGCCACCGGATGATTCGTGTACTGCGCCATCGCGTTCAGGCTACCGCCCCGTGCCGCGCCCTCGGTGGCTCTACGCTGGATGCCATGCTGCTGAACCTCACCAATGCGCCTCGCGACTACGCCTGGGGATCGACGTCCCTTCTCGCAGAACTCGAGGGACGTGAGCCGACGGGGGCGCCGGAGGCGGAGGTCTGGTTCGGCGATCACCCGGGAGACCCGGCCGACGTGGCGGGCGGCGGCACTCTGGATGCCGTCACCGGTGGTGAGCTGCCGTATCTGCTCAAGCTCCTCGCCGCGGCGGACCCGCTGTCGATCCAGGTGCACCCCACGATCGAGCAGGCGAAGAGCGGCTGGGAGCGCGAGGCGGGCCTCGCCCTAGACGACCCGCACCGCAACTACCGTGACGACAACCACAAACCGGAACTCATCGTCGCGCTGAGCGACCGCTTCGAGGCTCTCAGCGGCCTGCGCCCGGTCGCCCACACCCGGCGGATGCTGGACGTCCTCGATGATCGCGGCGGTGTCGTCGAACTGCGCGCTCGCCTGGACGAGGCGGGCGACGCGCTGCGCGAGACCATCGGCTGGCTGCTCTCCGGCAGGGCGCAGGCGGCGGTCGACGATGTCATCGCCGCGGTGGCGGCCGCGGCAGCCCGATCGGGCGAGACGGAGTTCGGGGCGACCCTGCAGACGGTGTCGCGCATCGCGGAGCGCAACCCGGGCGACCCGGGGGTCGTCGTCGCGCTGCTGATGAACCATGTCGTGCTTCGCCGCGGCGAGGGCATCTTCCTGCGCGCGGGTCTACTTCACGCCTACCTCGAGGGGCTCGGAGTCGAGATCATGGCGGCGAGCGACAACGTGCTACGCGGTGGCCTGACCCCGAAGCACATCGATGTCGCAGAGCTGCTGTCGGTCCTCGACACGACGCCGGGGGAGGTGCCGGTGCTCCGCCCCGAAGCCGAGGGCGCGGTCACGGCCTATCCCGTTCCGATCCCGGACTTCGCGCTGCGTCGCGTGTCGCTCGGGGGGACCCCCGTCGATGTCGACGTCGAAGGCCCGACGATGGTTCTCAGCACGCAGGGGGACGTCGCCGTCGCGGGAGCGGATGGCCACGAACACCACGTCGCCGTGGGGGCGGTCGTGTTCGCGACGGCGGACGAGCGGATGCTGCGACTCACCGGTTCCGGCGAGGCTTTCATCGCCACGCCGGGGCGTTGACGCCGCGACACGCCGAGGAATGGTCAAGAACCTTCAAGACCGGATTGAGGGTTTACGATCCGCGACTTGACCGGAGCGAATGACACGGGTGTAATTAGGTATTGCACGGCCCGCCGGGGGGCGGAGACAGGGTTGGGAGATCGAGATGACGGGATACCGTTCCGACGTACCGGAGAACTGGTTCGTCGATCCGATCAACCTCGGAGTTCCTGGGGTGCGGAGAGTCGAAGCCGACGACGACAATGCGCTCGCCTGGCAGACCGATGCTCTGTGCTCGCAGACCGACCCCGAGGCCTTCTTCCCGGAGAAGGGCGGATCGACCCGCGACGCGAAGCGGATCTGCACGTCGTGCGACGTCCGCGGCGAGTGCCTCGAGTACGCACTGAACAACGACGAGCGCTTCGGGATCTGGGGCGGCCTGTCCGAGCGCGAACGCCGCAAGCTCAAGCGTCGCGCCAGCTGACCACCGCGCCCACACTCTGTGCCGGTGGCGAGCGCTCCCCTCTGCGGCATCGCCGCTCCGTCGCCGTACGCGGAGCAGGGGTGAGCGGCCGGCTCCTGGGCGCACAGCTTCGCAGGCGCGCCGCGTACGCTCCTGCACCGGGGTGCCGCTCCCGCTTAGGCTGACCACGCCATGCCAGCCCGAGTTCATGCCATCATCGTCGCGCGCCCCGGAGCCACAGCCCGAGCGCAACTGCTCCGAACGCTCGATGCGCTGCGGACCCAGAGCACCCCGCCCGCCGCGATCACACTGGTGATGTGCGGCAGCGCGGCCAGCGCCCGAGAGAGCGAGACGGTCGCGAACACGGTCGAAGGGATCATCGAGGCCCGCAGCAGCACCTCGTTCGCCGAGGCCGTGGAACTCGCGCGCCCCCGCGTGGCAGAGGGCAGTGCGATCTGGCTGCTGACACACGACACCGCGCCGCACCCCCGTGCCCTCGAGCGGCTCACGGGAACCCTCGAGCGCTCGCCCTCGGCGGCGATGGTCGCGCCGAAGCTCGTGGACGCCGACGACGATCGCATGATCGCCTCGCTCGGCGTGAGCATGACCACGCTCGGCCGATCCGTCGAACTCGCAGCGGGAGAACTCGACCAGGGCCAGCACGACGCGGCCGACGATGCACTCGGCGCGGATGTCCGCGGCCTCCTGATCCGTTCCGAGGTGCGCGACGCGCTGCGGCCAGACTCCGCGCTCGCCGGAGCCGACGAGGGGCTCGATCTCGGCGTCCGCGCGCGCCTCGGCGGTGGCCGGGTCGTGCTCGCGCCGTCGGCGCGCGTCTCCGTGCACCCCGACGGTCCGGCAGCGCTCCCTCGCAGCCGGTCCCGCCGCGCGTACGTCACCCGGCTCGCGCAGCTGCACCGGCGCCTCGCATACGCCCCCGCGATCGCTCTTCCGCTGCACTGGCTGACGCTGCTGCCGCTGGCGCTCTGGCGCTCGATCACCGACCTGATCGGCAAACGCCCCGAATCCGTGTTCTCGGAATGGGGAGCGGCTCTGACGGCGATGGTCAGGTTCGGAGCCGTCGCGCGATCTCGGCGGCACATCAAAGCCTTCCGCACATCGAGCTGGGCGAGCATCGCGCCACTGCGCGTCTCCCGCTCACAGCTGCGCCGTCGACTCGACGACGGCCACGGCAGCGAGGGCGGCGCGGCGAGCGAGCTCCGGTTCTTCTCGGGCGGCGGTGCATGGACGGTGCTCGCAGCGCTCGCCGTCAGCGTCGGCGCATTCACCGCATTGCTCGCATGGCCCGTCCTCGGCGGCGGCGGCCTGCTGCCGCTGAGGGAGACGGTCACCGCGCTCTGGCAGGATGCCGCGTGGGGTGTGCGCGGGCTCGGCGTCGACGTCATCGGCCCCGCCGACCCGTTCGCCGGCGTCCTCGCGGTCCTCGGATCGCTCTGGCCCGCCGGTCCGTCGTTCGCGCTCGTGCTGCTGTGGGTGCTCGCGCTGCCCCTCGCCGTGCTCGGCGGCTGGTTCGCGGCGACGAGAGTGAGCGACCGCGCAGGCCTGCGGATCTTCGCCGGCATCGCGTGGGCGCTCGCGCCCACGTTCCTCACCGCCCTCGTCGACGGACGCCCCGCCGCGGTGATGGTGCATCTTCTGCTGCCGTGGCTGTTCCACACCGCCGTGGTCGCTCATCGCTCGTGGGGGGCCGCCGGAGCGGCATCCCTGCTGTTCGGTGCGGTTCTCGCGTGCGCGCCGTCGCTGGCGCCCGCGCTGGTGCTGCTGTGGGTCGTCGCGCTCGGCTTCGTCCTCAGCACCGCTCGCATCCGCGGCGCCGCACGGCTGCTCTGGATCCCGGTGCCGGCGGTGGCGCTGTTCGCTCCGCTCGTGGCGTGGCAGGTGCAGCACGGGAGCGCCTGGGCGCTCCTGGGCGACCCGGGGTTGATCTGGGCAGGCCCCCAGGCCACAGCGGATGCCGCCGGGCGTCTCGCCCTCGCCACGGGGTTTCCGACATCCGACCTGGCGGGATGGATGTCCCTCGCCGAACGCGCCCCGATCGCCGTCTGGGCGCCGCTGCTGTGCGCACCGCTGGCACTGCTCGCGCTCGCGTCCGCGGTGTCGCCCCGCTGGCGAGCAGGGATCACCCTTCTCGTCGTGTCTCTTGCCGGCCTCGCCACCGCATTCATGGCGGTCGGAGTGCAGGTGAGTTTCTCGCAGGGGATTCCGGTGGCGATCTGGCCGGGCGCCGGGCTCAGCCTCGCCTGGATCGGGGTGGTGGGAGCGGCCCTCGTCACCCTCGACACGGCAGTCACGCTGCCACGACTGCGGCTGCTTGCGACCGCGGCCTCCGGGCTCGCCCTCGCGGTCTGTGCGCTCCCCGCCCTCACCGCGTTCCACGCGGATCGCTCGCTTCTCACCGACGGACCTCGGTCGACTCTTCCCGCCTACGTCGCAGCACTCGCAGCCGGCGATCGCGAGATCGGGACGCTGGTGCTGACGCCTCAGAACGACGGCGGTCTCGCCGCCGAGGTGGCGTGGGGGACGAGTGAGACCCTCGGGGCGCAGACGACGATGCTCTCGACGGCGACCGAGATCCGGGGAGCGGACATCACCTCTCTCGCTGTCGATCTGCTCTCGGCACGCGATTTCGATGCACCGGGAGAACTCGCAGCTCACGGCATCAGCCACGTGCTGCTCGCCGAGGTGCCCGGCGGCGAGAGCGACAGGGCGCGCAGCTTCCGCACCGCCGCTGTCACCTCCCTCGATCAGCGGGCGGGGTTCCTGCCGGCGGGGACGACAGATAGAGGGATGCTCTGGCGCCTCGAGGCCGAGACGTCGCCACGGGCTGCGATGTCGCCGGGCGAGACCGCGACGGCGCGACTGTTCATCACCCTGCAGCTGGTCGCCGTGTTCGCGGCGCTGCTGTTGTCCATTCCGACCAGAGCGTCGCGGCGCGCATCGCGAGCGCTGTCGCGCGTCGTCGGGCGTGCGCCCGACGAGCCGTTGGTGCTGCCGCGTCAGGCGGAGGAGTTCGACGAACCGATCGTCGGAGGCACGGCTCATGACGCCGGCGCCGCGGAGGACGACATCGTGACGGGCCAGGGCATCGACGACGCGCGCGACGAACCCGAAGACGTCGAGCACCCGATCGCCCCGGCAGACACCGAAGCGGTCGAGTCCGGCGAAGCGCCGGGATCCGACGACGCGCTGGAGTCCGCCGAAGCGGTCGAGTCCGACGAGGTGCCGGAATCCGAGGTGGCGCCGGCACCCGAGGACGATCGCGACACCGGCGAGGTGCGTGCCGCCGCTGCGACGCAACCCACCGAGGAGGATCGATGAGTGCGAAACGTGCTTTCCGTGTCGCCGCGACGAGCGCCCGCGTTCTGACGGGTGCCGCGGTGGCCGCTGCCTGCGTCGTCGGCGTGATCGCGGCGATCGCCGCCCCGTGGCCGACGGTGACGAACTCTCCCGCTCAGGCGCAGGTCACGCCGCTTCCCGGTGACACGATGCAGGTGTGCGGGGGAGACTTCCGGGCCATCGGGCGCTTCCCCGCGGATCCGCTCAGGATGGTGTCCGCCGGCGAACCCGAACTGACAGCGGGCACCTCGGCCGGTGAGCCGCAGTCCGCGTCGTTGTCGATGGCAGGGCTCGAGGACTCGGGCGAACTGACCGCGCTCACCGGCGCCGTCGAAGGCAGAAGCGCTCCCTTGATCGGCGCCGCCGAATCCCTCTCCATCGCTGCCGACGATCTCGCCGGTTTCGCCTCAGCACCGTGCCGCGAGCCTCGTACCGAGTCGTGGCTGGTCGGCGGCAGCGTCGCCACGGGCTCGGAAGATCTCGTGATCCTCACCAACCCGGGCGAGGTGAATGCGACCGTCACCCTGACGGTGTTCGGCGACAGCCTCAGTTCCAGCAACGTCGTGGTGCCGGCCGCGACCCAGGTCGCTCTGCCGCTCACCTCCATCGCGCCGGGGAATCAGGCACCGGTGGTCGGTGTGACCTCGGTCGGCTCACCGGTTCGCGCAATGCTCCAGTCGGTGCTGACCCGCACGCTCGACCCAGCGGGCATCGACCTCCAGGACTCGGTCGCCGGGCCTCAGCAGCACCCGGTGATTCCGGGCGTGCAGGTCTTCTCGAGCGCCGGAGACGATTCTGAGATGACCGTTCTGCGCATGCTCGCCCCGGAAGCCGGCACCGAGGCGAAGGTCGTGGTCAAACCGGTGGGGGAATCCGCCGTCGCCACCGAGTTCGCGGTGCCGCTGACCGCTGACCTGCCGACGCAGGTGTCGCTCGGCAGCCTGCCCGCCGGCGCCTACACTGTCGAAGTCGATGCCGGCGAGCCGATTCTCGCCGCGGTGAGGCAGCAGGACGGTGTCGGCCGCGGCACCGATTTCGCGTGGGCGATGCCGGCGCCGGAGATCGATACGGAAGTTCTCGTCGCGGTTCCCGCGGGTCCCGCCCCCACCATGCAGTTCGCAGGGGCGCCGGACGCGCAGGCGACGGTCGTCGTCGAACCGCTCGACGGCGGTGACGTGCAGACGATCACCGTGCCGGCGGGCGAGTCCGTCGCCGTCGCCGTCGAGGCGGACACCGTCTATACGGTGCGCCCGTCCGGAGTCGTGCATGCGGCGCTGACGATGAGCGCCGCGGGTGCCCTCTCCGCGTGGCCGGTATGGCCGCCGGCGGGCGCGGGGGACACCGTCACGGTCTATCCCTGAGGCCGCTTCGATGAGGGCGCCCGGGCCGCGGCCCGGACGGACTCAGTGATCGTGACCGAGATCCCACGGCTCGCGGCCGACGTACTCCGCCGCGGCGCGGAAGACAGCGCTCTCGATGGCCATCCGCCGATGCGCCCCGTCATCATGCCCCGGGGGAAGCAGCCGTTCGATCGGCAGGCGGAAGAGCACGATCCGGCGCGCCTCGCGATCGATGAACCAGCGCGGTACCTGGTCGGTCGCGTCGTAGCCGGGCATGGCGCCGATCTCGAAACGCACCTCCTGCAGCTCGGGCCAGGTGCCGCGGAGAAACTCGACGGCCGTTCCCACGGTCAGATCGAACCGGTCGATCCGGGCCTCCAGCGGTGCGAGCGGAGGACGCACGACCTCGCTGCGGCCGAGACGGCCGTGGCGGCCGTGGCGCGCACCGCGGCGCGGTGCTGCAGAGGCGCGAACGGTGCGGCGACGAGGCATGACGAAAGTCTAGGCGGTCCTCCCACAGCGCGGCGCGGCATCCGTCCGTCGCCTCTCGCCCCACGTACGCTGACGGTGATGGACGGACGACTCTGCTCGAAGGTCGGCTGCGCGCGAGAAGCCGTGGCGACGATCACGTACGACTACGGCGACCAGATGGCGGCCCTGGGCCCGCTCGGGATCGCCAGTCATCCTCACGCGCACGACCTCTGCTCCCCGCACGCCGACCGGGTGTCGGTGCCTGCCGGCTGGCTCATCGTCCGGCACGAGGCTCTGCGCGCCTGAGCCGTCGAGCGGACGCGGCGCACCGCTCGCGCGGTGCCGACGCTCTCACGCGTCACACTGCGCCTCAGGGTGAGGAACCCGCACCTCCGGATGCGACAATCGGAACCATGCCAGAGCTCGAGTTCCGCGTCGCCGACCTGTCCCTCGCCGAGGCAGGACGCCACCAGCTGCGTCTCGCCGAGAACGAGATGCCGGGTCTCATGGCGCTTCGAGAAGAGTTCGGGGCCGCCCGGCCGTTGCAGGGTGCACGTATCGCGGGCTCGCTGCACATGACCGTGCAGACCGCCGTTCTCATCGAGACCCTCACGGCTCTCGGCGCTGAGGTGCGCTGGGCGAGCTGCAACATCTTCTCCACGCAGGACGAGGCGGCGGCCGCGGTCGTCGTCGGCCCGTCGGGAACGGTCGACGCGCCTGTGGGGGTCGCGGTCTTCGCATGGAAGGGCGAGACGCTCGAGGAATACTGGCAGTGCACGGAGCGCATCTTCGACTGGTCCTCCACCGGGCACGAGGGGCCGAACCTCATCCTCGACGACGGCGGAGACGCCACCCTCCTCGTGCACAAGGGGGTCGAGTTCGAGAGGTCAGGAGTGGTCCCGGATGCCGAGCCCGCCGACTCGCACGAGTACTCGATCATCCTCGACCTGCTTCGGCGTTCGATCACCGCCGACCCGTCCCGGTGGACGCGCGTGGCGCAGGAAATCATCGGGGTGACGGAGGAGACCACGACCGGCGTGCACCGCCTCTACGAACTCGCAGCCTCCGGGCAGCTGCTCTTCCCGGCGATCAACGTCAACGATTCGGTCACCAAGAGCAAGTTCGACAACAAGTACGGCATCCGCCACTCACTGCCCGACGGTCTCAACCGCGCCACGGACGTGCTCATCGGCGGCAAGGTCGCGTTCGTCTGCGGATACGGCGACGTGGGCAAGGGGGCGGCCGAGGCGCTGCGCGGGCAGGGAGCGCGCGTGATCGTCAGCGAGGTGGACCCCATCTGCGCGCTGCAGGCCGCCATGGACGGCTTCCAGGTGGCGCGGCTGATCGATGTGGCCGGCGACGTCGACATCGTCGTGACCGGCACCGGCAATCGCGACGTCGTGACGCCCGAGCATCTGCTCGCGCTCAAGCACCTCGCCATCGTGGCGAATGTCGGACATTTCGACAACGAGATCGACATGGCGGGTCTTGCGAACATCCCTGGTGCTTCGAAGATCGAGATCAAGCCGCAGGTGCACGAGTGGCGGCTGCCGAACGGCCGCAGCGTGCTCGTCCTGAGCGAGGGGCGCCTGATGAACCTCGGCAACGCCACCGGACATCCGTCATTCGTGATGAGCGCGTCGTTCACCAACCAGGTCCTCGCACAACTCGAGCTGTACACGAACATCGACGCCTACCCGACTGGCGTGCACACCCTGCCGAAGGCTCTCGATGAGAAGGTCGCGCGGCTGCATCTGCCGGCCCTCGGGGTGCAGCTCACCGAGCTCACCGAGGCACAGGCGTCCTATATCGGCGTCCCGGTGGCCGGCCCCTACAAGCTCGAGCACTACCGGTACTGAACCCACGCTCTCACACGCCGACGCGGCGCCCCGTCAGCTTCTCGGCTCGGCTGTCGGCGTTCAGCAGAGCGCGCCGTTCGCGCTCCCGGCGCAGGACCGTTATGCCCACGAGCACGAGTTCGGGCGACGCCTGCGGCATCGGCGAGACGAACGGGGCGGCTTCGGCGAGGAGATCGTGAGCGACCCTCGCACGCGCGGCCGGAGCCATCCGGGGGGCCGACTGCAGGAACTGCGATATGCGCCTCGCGAGCCGATCCGGTAGACGGGCGACGTCGGCGATCTGCGCCCAGCCGGCGAGGGCCGGGGGCAGCTGCGGCACGTGGGACACGAGCTTCGGAGTGCGGACGCGCTGCGAGTAGGTGCCGGCGACCATGTCGCCGAGTCGCTGCGAGCGGGAGTTGAAGGCGCCCGCGAGCACGGCGATCCCGCCGAGGGTCATATAGATCTCCAGCACTCCCAGAAGCGCCCGGATGAACGCGTGGCGGAAGCCGGCCGCGCCGCCGTCGACGCGCACGATACGGCCCCCGACCGCGAGCTTGCCGAGGCTGCGTCCCTTCAGCGCCACCTCCATCGCGATCGGCAGGATCACGAAGCTCACCACGAGAGCGGTGACGGTCGCGATCCGGTCGGTCGCCTCGTCGAGGATCCCGGCGTCGAGAAGCCAGATGCGCAGGAAGATCCACAGGATGAAGAGCGCGAAGCCCAGGAGCATGTCGATGATCGCCCCGACCGCGCGCAGCAGGAAGCCGATCGGCTGCACATCGATGGCGACCGCTTCACCGGAGAGCACTTCATCGGAGGGGTCGATCGAGGCGGACATGAGTACAGTAAATCAGGTGGATGCCGATGCGCTCAGCGATGCCCGCCGCCCCGAGTGGGAGCGGCTGGAGCAGTTGAGCCGCGCGCGCCTGGACGGTGCCGGAGTCGACGAGCTCATCGTCCGCTATCGTGCGGCGTCGGCGGATCTCGCCGAGCTGAAGACCTCGGTCGGTGAGACGCCGCAGGGCGCGTATCTGTCGACCATCCTCGTGCGTGCGCGGCTGCGGCTCACCGGCGCCTCGGACAACGTGCTCACACAGCTCGCGCGGTTCTTCTCACAGCAGCTGCCGGCAGCCCTTTACCATCTGCGCTGGACCACGGCGGTGATCGCTGCGGTGTTCCTCGTGATCGCGGTGGGAACCGCCGCCTGGATCGCCGGCGACCCCGAGCTGGTCGCGACGCTCGGTCCGCCCGATCTGCTGGAGCAGTACGCCGACGAGAGCTTCACCGGCTACTACACCGAGAACCCAGCGGCGGTCTTCGCCGGGATGGTGTGGACCAACAACGCCTGGATCGCCGCGCAGTGCGTGCTCTTCGGCGTCACCGGGCTGTGGCCGGTCTACATGATCGTCCAGAACGCGATGGGTCTCGGCATGAGCGGAGCGGTGATGGCCGCCCACGATCGTGCGGACGTCATGATCCTCTACATCCTCCCGCACGGGATGCTGGAGCTGACCTGCATCTTCGTCGCCGCTGCCGCGGGCCTTCACGTCTTCTGGTCATGGGTGGCGCCGGGGCACCGCACCAGGGGCGAGTCTCTGGCGCGCGAGGGGCGCTCGCTGGCGACGGTCGCGATCGGGCTGATCTTCGCCCTCTTCCTCGCGGGACTCGTCGAGGGCTTCGTCACCGGATGGGCGCTGCCGTGGCCGGTCAAGATCGGCATCGGTGCAGCGGCGCTCGCCGTCTTCCTCATCTACATGCTGGTCGTCGGCGGACGCGCGTATCGCCGCGGCGAGCGGGGCGACCTCGTCGAGTACGAGGCGGGAACCTCTCGCCTCGTCGCCGGCTGACCGGAGAGACCCGGCGGGTCAGGCCCGAGTCGCGCCCGTCAACGTCGGCTTGCTCACCCCGTCGAACATCGCCGTGTATGCGAAGCCGGCGATGAGCGCGCCGATGACGGGGAACACCAGGAAGACCCAGAGCTGAGCGAGCGCATCGGTGTTGCCGTAGACGGCGGTCGCGATGGAGCGAGCGGGGTTCACCGAGGCGTTGTCGATCGGGATGATCGCCAGGTGGATGAGGGTCAGTGTGAGACCGATCACCAGTCCGCCGAACGCGTTGCCGCGCTTGGTGTGCGTCACGCCGAGGATCACGATGAGGAACACGGCCGTGAACAGGATCTCGACGACGATGGCCGCGCCGAGTCCGAAGCCGCCTGGGGACGCGTCGCCGAATCCGTTGCTCGCAAAGCCTGCACTGCGCTGCGCCTCGAGCCACCCCTCCGGGCCGAAGAGACCGACGAGGAAGATCAGGGTCGTCGCGACGAGGCCGCCGATGATCTGCGCGATCACGTAGCCGGGCACCTCGCGCCAGGGCAGACGCCCGGCGGCGGCGACGCCGACGGTGACGGCCGGATTGAAGTGTCCACCGGAGATGGGGCCGAACGCATAGGCACCCGCGACGACGGTGAGACCGACGGCGAGCGACACGCCGAGGAATCCCACCCCCTTGTTGTGTGCGTCCGTCCCCTCGCCGAAACCCGCGGCGAACAGAGCGGTGCTGATCACTCCGAGGACGAGGAGGAACGTGCCGACCGCTTCCGCGGTGAGCTTGGCCGAGGTGGACGGCGTTTCCGTACTGGTGTCGGTCATGATGGTCTCTCCTTGGGATTGGGAAGGCGAGGCATAGCGCAGAGATGCGGGCTCGCCCAACACCGGAGCATAGGGGACGCCCGGGTCGCTCTCAGGAGGCCGCGCGGTGCGCCGTCACGCGGCGACACGTGCGTTGCGGCAATCGGTGCGTCTCAGAGGCGACCGGCGGCCTTCAGTTCGAGATAGCGGTCCGCGATCATCGGGGGCAGCGCCTCGGGGTCGGCGGCGATCGCCTCGCCGCCTGCCCGCCTGATCGCATCGGCCACGTTCTCAGCATCACGGAGTGTGCGCTCCGCGGCCGCCGCGAGATAGATCTCCTCGCGGGAACCGCGCCGCTGCGCGAGGTCTGCCACCGCATCGTCGGTCACAGAGCCGACGAGAACCGTGGTGGCTCGCGAGGCGTCGGGGAATGCGCCGAGGAAGCCGCGCGCCGACTCCGCCGCGTCCTGCGCGGTCAGGACCACGATGAGCGACGGTCGGGTGGTGAGCGTGCGCACGGCCGCGAAGGCCCCATGCCAATCGGTGTCGACGAGGCGCGCGTGCACCGGTGCCATCGCGTCCGTCATCGCGGGCAGGAGAGCGGCGCCGTCGACTCCGGTCACCCGGCCGCGCACGACCCGGTCGTAGAGAAGCAGATGTACGTGATCGCCCGCCCGAGATGCGAGGGCCGCCAGGAGGAGCGCTGCTTCGAGTGACGCGTCGACCCTGGTGCCGTCGCCGACGCGGGCCGCGGCCGTGCGCCCGGTGTCGATGATGATGACGACGTGCCTGTCGCGCTCAGGGCGCCAGGTGCGCAGCATGGTGGTGCCGGCGCGTGCGGTGGCGCGCCAGTCGATCGAGCGCACATCGTCGCCGCGAACGTACTCGCGCAAGGAATCGAACTCGGTGCCCTGACCGCGCACCTGGATGCTGGTGTTGCCGTCGAGTTCTCGCAGCCGCGCCAGGCGCGATGGGAGGTGCTTGCGGGAGGAGAAGGCGGGGAGCACACGGATGGCGCCACGCACCCGATGGCGCGCCTGCCTGCCGGCGAGGCCGAGGGGGCCCTGCGAGCGGATCATCACGAACTCGCTCACCAGCTCGCCGCGGCGGCGGGGGAGCAGGGGGATCGCGACGCGGCGGCGTTCGCCGGGCGGGACCGTGAGGCGCTGCCGTTCGCTTCCCGCTCCTGCCGTGGGCTGCCAGGCGTCGCGGATCAGGGCATGAAGGGTGCGCGGGCCGCGGTTGTGCACGGCGATGCTCACCGGCACCGGTTCGCCGAGCCGCGTTCGGCTCGGCACCCGGCGCGTGACCTCGACGGTGCGCACATCGGCGGCCAGCGCCACGTCGATGCCGACCAGCAGCGCGCAGAGCCCCACCCATCCTCCGAGCAGCGCATACGGCGGGAAGCCCGCCATCCCGAAGGCGACGAGCGGGATGACGCCGACGGCGAGAGCTGCGGCGAGGCGGCCGGTGACGAACACCTAGATCGGCACCCTGGTCTGCTGGACGACGGAGGTGAGGACGGCATCCGCGGAAACGCCCTCCATCTGGGCGTCCGGCCGCAGCTGCAGCCGATGACGCCACACCGGCACCAGCATCGTCTGGACATGGTCGGGCGTCACCGCGGACGATGCGTTGAGCCACGCCCATGCCTTCGCGGCGGCGAGGAGTCCCGTCGACGCGCGCGGGCTCGCGCCGAGCTCGACCGACGGAGACTGTCGAGTGGCCCGTGCGAGATCGACCACGTAACCGAGCACGTCGTCGGTGACCTCCACGCGACCGGCGGCTGCCTGCGCCGACCGGATCTCGTCGGCGCTGACGACCCCCTCCACGCCGGTGAGGTCCCGGGGAGAGAAGCCCTCGGCATGCCGGCGCAGCACCGACACCTCGGCATCGCGCTCCGGCATCCCCACGACGAGCTTCATCAGGAAGCGATCCAGCTGAGCTTCCGGCAGCGTATAGGTGCCCTCATGCTCGATCGGATTCTGGGTCGCGGCGACCAGGAAAGGATCGGGCAGGGTGCGGCTGGTGCCGTCGGCCGAGACCTGACGCTCCTCCATCGCCTCCAGAAGGGCCGCCTGCGTCTTGGGCGGTGTGCGGTTGATCTCGTCGGCGAGCAGGATGTTGGTGAAGACGGGACCAGCGCGGAAGTCGAACTCGCCGGTGCGGGCGTCGTACACGAGCGAGCCCGTGACATCGCCCGGCATGAGATCGGGCGTGAATTGCACGCGCTTGGTGTCCAGGCCCAGCGCTCGCGCGAAGGAGCGCACAACGAGTGTCTTCGCGACGCCGGGGACACCCTCGAGGAGAACGTGCCCGCGCGCGAGCAGGGAGACGAGGAGGCCGGTGATCGTGCCGGCCTGGCCGACGACGGCCTTGTCGACCTCCGTGCGCACGCGGTGCATGGCGTTGCGGAGCGCCGCGTCGTCGGGAGTCAGGTTGTCAGTGGTCACGTGGTGTCCTCGGCTTCCGTTCGGATGAGTGGACGGTGGTGGTGCGGTTCATTCTGAGCGGGGAGAGTCTCGGCTCTCGGCGACCGCGGCCTCCAGCTCGCCGAGCCGTCGGGCGAGATCGATGAGGCCGTCATCGTCGGACGGGAGGGGTCCGCCGAGCAGTTCCTGCAGGGATCCGCGGGGTACGCGCAGGCGGTCGGCGGCTGCATCGGCGACCTCGTCCACGCGTGCGTGCGCGGCAAGTCCCAGACGACGGGCGAGGCGGCGCTGCGATCCGTCGCGGAGCGCGGCGGCGGCGTGCGCGGAGTCAGCCGCCTTCGCGGTCAGCCGTGCTCGGCCGTGCATGGTCTCGGATGCGCGCACCGTGACGGGGAGCGTCTCCGCCACCAGCGGGCCGAACCGCTGTCCCCGCCAGACCGCGGCGGCGATGCCGGCGATCATGAGCAGCAGGATCGCGGGCGTGACCCAGCCCGGGGTGAGCGATCCGAGCGTCTCGGGCTGGTCGACCTCGCGGTCGGAGTCGCCGAACGTCGGCACGTACCAGACGACGCGCTCGGTCTGACCGAGCAGCGCCAGCGCCAGCGCGGCGTTGCCGTTCTCGGCGAGGTAGGCGTTGCTGAAGAGCTTCGTCCCCTCGACGACCGCCTGCCATCGCTCGCCTCGGTCATCGATGAGGACAGCGGCACCGTCGGCGTCACCGAAACAGGCCTCGACGCCGTCGGCGGGGGTGAAGAGCCGGTCGGGGCGGATGCTGCCGACCTCGGCGAATTCGGCTGCCGCGCAGTCCGCCGACACCGACGCCGCACTCCCGGCTGCCGCCTCACCGATCCCGAGCTCCCTGAGCAGGTGCGTGCCCGTCGAGAGGAACACGACGCGCTCGGCGGGCTCGATGAGTTCAGCGACGGCCTCGTCGGACAGTGTGTAGGGGTTGGTCATGACAAGTGTCGTGTCGTCGCCGAGGGCACGTCGGGCCTCGTGCCGCGACCGGAATGTCTCGACCTCGACCCCCTGATCGCGCAGGATCTCGGCGAGCGCGAGGGTGCCGGTGTCGCCTCTGCCCTCGGGGTCCATCCCGCCGTGCGCGTCCGGGGCGGTCGCACTCACCCGTAGAGCGACCAGCGCCACGGCGACGACGAGAATGGCGACCAGCGCCCAGCCCCCGACCCGGCGCATCCTCCCCGGGTCGCGTTCCACCGTCGACGGCGCGTCCACCGACGTGTCGACACCGCTCACGCCGGCACCGCCTCGGGGTGCACACTGCGCATCCGCTCATCCGTCGCGGCGAGCTGCGCGTATCGCTGGGCATCGGATGGATGCCGGAGGTAGCGGACGTCGTCGAAGGCGACAGCGGCGTCGCGCAGTGCAGCCGCCTCGGCGGGGAATGAGGCCGCGGCCTCGCGTGCGATCGCCTGCGCGGTGGCGCCCGGCGCAGGATCGATGAGGTCGCGTTCGAGCAGTTCGCGCGCCAGCGCGCGGAAACGGAGAATGGTCGCGGTGTCCCAGTCGCCGGCGCGAGCGCTGCGTTCCGCGTCGGCGCGCAGCTGCGCCGCCGAGCGGTCATCGCTCTCGCCGAGCAGGTCGCCCCGGGAACGCCGGATCGTTCTCGAACCGCGCGGGCGCCCCCAGATGATGAGCGCGGTGACGAGGGCGGCGACGATGACCACGCTCACGATGATCAGCGCGGCCGGGCCGATGTCGGCGCCGTTCCCCGACGAGAACAGGTCGGCGATGAAGCGGCCGATGTCGCGCGCCATGAGGTCGAACCAGGTGGGCTTGGCGTCGGCGTAGCGCGGGTTCGACAGCTCCTCCTCGGCCCAGCGTCGAGCCTCATCCCCATCCGGGACGAAGACCTCGAAGTGCCAACCGATCATGCCGAGTCGGAGCCGGGCGCGGCCCAGGGGCTGTCGGTCGGGGGCTTTGCCGTGGACGCAGGCTGCGGGGGATACGTGGTCGCAGCAGGCGGCGTCGCGGCGGGCGGCGGCGGAGCAGGATAGGTCTGACCCGGGTACGGCTGTCCCGAATTCGGCTGTCCGGGATACGCGTGGCCGGGGGTCGCCTGTCCGGGATACGCGTGGCCGGCGGGAGGGGCCGGATACGGTGACGGCTGGTAGCCGTAGGGCGCGGGTGTCATCGCATATTCGGGTGTCTGCCGCGGCGGCGGGGCGCTGCTGACGGCGCGGCTCGGGTCGACGGCGTACGGATCTCCCAGCTGATCGTCGCTCCATCCCAGCTCACGTCGCTCGACGTGGGCGATGAGCGTCTGATCGAGGCCCTCGTACCGCATCCGGCAATCCAGGTAGACGAGCGCGGATGCCGTGCTCTGCACGACGAGAGTGATGGCCTGCAGCACCAGGAGGAGGATCTGCGGCGCCAGCATCGCGAGGACGAATCCGAGGATTTCTCCGGCGTCGGGCGAACCCGTGGGCGCGATGATCGAACCGAAGAGGCTGCTCACCAGCGAGACCGGTATCCCGACCACCTGCATCGCGAGACCCATGATGATGCTGATGAGGACCGTCACGCCCCAGGCGACCCAGAAGCGTCCTCTGGTCAGCCGCCAGGAGCGCACCAGCGCGGCGCGGAATGTGGCGCGTTCGAGCACGAGGATCGACGGGACGAGCAGCAGCTTCGTCGTCAGCCACACGGTCAGGGGGATGCTCGCTGCGACGATCAGGAGCACCACGACGACGATCAGTCCGACGAGCTCGGGGGTGGAGCCGACGCCGCCGGCGACGAACGCGGCGATGATCCCCACGACGATGGCGATCAGCCCGAACAC
Organism: Microbacterium sp.; assembly: GCF_031179285.1. GTDB lineage: Bacteria > Actinomycetota > Actinomycetes > Actinomycetales > Microbacteriaceae > Microbacterium. The sequence continues at coordinate 107,872 of NZ_JAPSHY010000008.1, forward strand.
GAACAGCACCGCGAGGGCGGAGAATGCGGCGAGCCGCCAGAACGACGGCGCCATCTTGCGCCAGAGCATGCCGAGGGACGCTTTGACGCCGACGGCCGCGAATCCGACCTCGGCGGCGACCACACCCTGCATGAGAGCGGTGAAGGCGACGGATGCCACGCCGACCGCGAGACCGGCGAGGATGTTGGCGAGGATCGTGCCGGCGAACACCGCTTCGAAATCGGGGGAGGAGGGCGACACCGTCTCGAGACGCGAGAAGGTGGTGAACAGGACGACGCCCATCACCGAGGCCATCACGATCACCGCGATGAGCTGGATGACGACCGCGAAGCCGAACAGCACCCTGGGGTTGTGGCGGAGGGCTGCGAAGGCCTTTCCCAGCAGCATCCCGAATGTCAGGGGGTGCAGAGGGATGATGCCCTTCCTCGGGGCAGGGGTCCAGCTCTGGGCGCTCACAGTACTCCCTCCGTCATGGGCTCCCATCGTGTCATATCCGAACGGCGGCTGTCGGGGGTGAAGCGCCGTGGGTCGGTGTCGCAGGGGATGCGAGAGCGAGTGTCATAAGGTACAGGTATGACCTCACGAATTCTTGTGGTCGACGACGACACCGCGCTCGCTGAGATGATCGGCATCGTGCTGCGCACCGAGGGTTTCGATCCGGTGTTCTGCGCCGACGGTGCGCGGGCCGTCGAGGAGTGGCGCACCCAGCGCCCCGATCTGGTGCTGCTCGATCTGATGCTGCCCGGAATGGATGGGATCGAGATCTGCACGCGGATCCGTGCCGAATCCGGCGTCCCCGTCATCATGCTCACGGCACGCAGCGACACGGCCGACGTCGTCCGGGGTCTCGAGGTCGGGGCGGATGACTACATCGTCAAGCCGTTCAACCCGAAGGAGCTCGTCGCCCGCATCCGCACACGGCTGCGTCCGGCACCGCAGACCGTCGGCGAGCAGCTGCGCGTCGGCGATCTCACCGTCGATGTCGACGCGCACGAGGTGCGCCGCGGCACGACGCCGATCGCGTTGACCCCGCTCGAGTTCCAGCTGCTCGTCGCGCTCGCCTCGAAGCCGCAGCAGGTGTTCTCCCGCGAGATGCTTCTCGAGCAGGTGTGGGGATATCACTACAAGGCCGACACCCGGCTGGTGAACGTGCACGTGCAGCGGCTTCGGGCCAAGGTCGAACTCGACCCCGACAACCCGAAGATCGTGATGACGGTGCGTGGCGTCGGCTACCGTGCCGGGAGCGCCGGCTAGGGGCAGATGGTGGCAGCGACGGGCACGACCACCGTGACGGTCGCGGTCCTCCGCGACTGGCGCGGCTGGCCGTCCAGGCTCGTAGCCCTCTGGCGGCGATCGCTGCGGTTTCGCACCCTGACCGTCACCCTGGTGCTGACGGCTCTCGCGATCTTCATCACCTGCGTGACGATGGCGCTGGTGATTCAGAACGATCTGTTCGAGTCCCGCAAGAACCAGGCGCTCGAGGATGCGAGTCGCGCGGTCAATCAGGCCCAGAACACGCTCGACGTCGCCGAGGTGGGCGATGACCCGGCCGCGCTCAGCGACCTGTGGGACAGGATCCAGGATGATCTGGGGCGCAACTCCTCCTCCGATATGCTCGCTGCGATCCGGATCAACGCCGAGCCGTCGGGCGTCCGGCTCAACGGCTTCACCGCGGGCCTGAGTGCCAATCACGTCAGTCCGGCGATGCGGACCTGGGTCGTGAAGTTCGATGATCGGCAAGCGTGGCAGTCCGTGGGCCTGCCCGTCGACGGCGGCGGCGAGGTGCCAGGCATCATCGTCGGTCAGCAGCTGGTCGTGCCCGAGGTCGGCCCGTTCGAGCTCTACATCGCCTACGACCTCGCCGATGCGAACCAGACCCTCACCTTCGTGCAGCGCACGCTCTGGATCGCGGGGATCGGTCTCGTGGCGATCGTCGCGGTCATCTCCTGGGTGGTCCTGCGCACGGTGTCGACGCCGATCATCGAGGCGGCCGAGACGAGTGCGCGCCTGGCGTCCGGTGATCTCGGCGTGCGCCTCGAGGTGCACGGTGAGGACGAACTGGCCACGCTCGGCCGCTCCTTCAACCTCATGGCCGACAGCATCGAGGAGCAGATCAAGGAGCTCGGCGAGTTGTCGCTCGTGCAGCAGCGGTTCGTGTCCGACGTGTCGCACGAGCTGAGGACTCCGCTCACGACCATCCGCCTCGCCGCAGACATGCTCAATGATCAGCGCGACGAGTTCGATCCAACGACGGCTCGCACCGCTGAGCTGCTGCACACCCAGGTGCAGCGCTTCGAGACACTGCTGTCCGATCTGCTGGAGATCAGCCGCTACGACGCCGGATCGGTTCAGCTCGAGATGGAGGCGACGAGTCTCGCCCACCTCGCCGAAGACGTCATCGAGCAGATGAGGCCGCTCGCGGACGGTCGTGGCAGCGAGTTGCGACTCGTGGCGCCGGGCGGCTACTCGCCCGTCGACATGGACCCCCGTCGCGTGCGACGAGTGCTGCGCAACCTCATCGGCAACGCGATCGAGCATGGCGAGGGCAAGCCCATCGTCGTCACCGTCGACAGCAACCACGACGCCGTGGCCGCCGGCGTGAGGGACTTCGGGCTGGGGATGACCCCGGAGGACGCCGAGCGGGTGTTCGACCGGTTCTGGCGCGCCGATCCCTCCCGCCAGCGCACGATCGGCGGCACGGGACTCGGTCTCTCCATCGCCCTGGGCGATGCGACGCTGCACAACGGAACGCTCGAAGTGTGGTCGGAGCGTGGAGTCGGCACCAATTTCGTCCTCACCCTTCCCCGTCACGAGGGGACGCTGCAGGGGGAATCGCCGGTGCCCCTGGAGCCGCAGGAGACGCACTCCGAGCTGAGCAGCATGACGCAGCCGATCGAGGTCACCGACCTGCGCACCGCGCTTCCTGCGGAAGACGGGAGCCGCTCATGAAGCCCACCACTCGCCGCGCGGTGCGCGGGATCGCCGTCGCCGCAGTCGCAGCGATGCTCGCCGGATGCACGGGCCTGCCGACCAGCGGCGATGTGACGGTCGTGGAACTCGGTCAGGCCCCCGACGATCCGGACTTCCTCCCGCTCGCCTCCGACCCGGTACCGGGCGCCGGTCCCGCCGAGATCGTCGAAGGCTTCATCGAGGCGGGCATCACCCCCGCGGACGGATGGCAGACCGCGCGCAAGTTCCTCACCCCGCAGCTGGCGGCCACCTGGCGGCCCGGTGCCGGAGTGGCGATCGACGCCAGCGCCACGTCGCGTACCGTCATCTCCTCCGTCGACGAGGAGGAGTCGGAGGCGGAGGACGTCACCGAGGCCGACGTCAGGGTGCAGACCGAGTTGGTCGCCAGCGTCGACGAGACCGGCGCCTACGTCGAAGCACCCGGCACCGGCGACCTGCCTTTCCGCCTCGTGCGCGACAGCGACGGCGAGTGGCGCATCTCCGACGCACCCGACGGCATCGTGATCGACGAGAACCGCTTCCCCGTCGTCTTCGACGGCTATCCGTTGAACTATTTCGACCGATCATGGAAGCGCCTGGTGCCGGATGTGCGCTGGTTCCCGCGACGTGCCGCCATCGCCACTCCGATCGTCCAGGCCCTGATCGGTGGCGCGCCCAGTCCCTGGCTGGAGCCCGCGGTGCAGAGCGCCTTCCCGCCCGATGTCCGTCTCGCCCTCGACGCGGTGCGCATCGATTCCGAACAGGTGGCTGATGTGGCGCTCAACCGTGCCGCGCTCGCGCTGGACCAGACGACGCTCGCGCGCATGCGCACGCAGTTGCAGCAGACCCTCAACGACGCGGGCGTGAGGGTGAGTCAGGTGCGCTTCAGTGTCGATGGGCGCCCGCTCGACGCGGGCATCGTCGAGCTCGAGCAGACCCCCGCCGGGGCGGGTCCTCTGGTCCTTCGCAATGGCGCTTTCGGCACGATCGTCGGGGATGATGTCGTGCCGATCCCCGGTCTCAGCGACGACATCCTGAGCATGTCGCCGCCGATCGCCGCCATCGATGTCGCGGCGGATGAGTCGCGTGCTGCCGTACAGCTCGGAACCGGAAGCGTGTTCCACGTCGGCGACGGCACAGTCGACGCGCTCGACGAGCGGTCAGGCTTGGTGAGACCGTCCATCGACCGGTACGGCTACACCTGGTCGGTGCCCTCCGCTGCCCCACACGCACTCGTCGCGTGGGGCAGCGACGGGACGGAGCACCCGGTCGTGAACGCGTGGCCGGAGGCATCCGCGGTCTCCCATCTCCGCGTCGCGGCCGACGGCGCGAGGATCGCGGCGGTGGTGACGGTGGGAGGCCAGCGCTGGCTCGCCGTTGCCGCCGTGATCAGAGACGGCAACGGGATGCCCGTCGAACTCGGCGACATGACACCGCTCGGCAGAGTCCAGGGCGAGGCGACGGGACTCGTCTGGCTCGGTACCGACCGCCTCGGCATCCTCATGGAGCTGGACGGCCCGATGCTCGTGTCGCAGCTGGTCGGGGGACCCGCCACCATCGAAGCAGCCCCTGCCGAGGCGCGCGCGATCGCCGGCGCCAGCACCGTGGGCGGCGTGCGGATGCTCGGTGCCGACGGCGCCCTGTTCGTGCGCAGTGGCTCCGCTTGGCGTGAATCGACCTCCGGGATCGCGGTGCTGGCGACGCGATCAGGACAGTGACGACGCGCTCGTCCTGCACATCCAGCCGGGTGCTCGCGTTGTGCACGGCTCGCACGCGCCCGGCGCTGGCGGCGGCGTGACGGCGAGCAGGATCGGGGGATGCCGACATCCACCTTCGCCCGGGTGGGGGAGGAGATCGCCGCCTTCCTCCTCGCCGCCTGCTGCGCCGGATGCGACGCGCCGGGCGAACTGCTGTGCGACGCCTGTCGCGTCCGGCTCGCGCCGTCGCCACGCGAATCGACCACGCCGGGAGGGCTGCCCGTGGTGGCCGCGCTCGGCTACGACGACATCGCGGCACGCTGCATCCGGCGGTTGAAGGGGGAAGGCGAGACGCTGCTCGCGGGGCCGCTGGGACTGGCTCTGCGGGCGACGCTCGCTCGAGTGACTGCCGACGGGGCGGTGCTCGTGCCGATCCCCACCGGCCGCGCGGCATTCCGGCGCCGCGGATATCGCGTCCCGGACCTGCTCGTCCGCCGCGCCGGCGGGCGTCCGGTGCGGCTGCTCGCTCCCGCGCGCCCCACCGCAGACCAGCGCGGGCTCAGCACCGAGGAGCGTGCAGAGAACGTACGGGGAAGCATGAGGATGCGAGCGGGCATCGTATCGACGGTGGGGCCGGTGGTCCTGGTCGACGACGTCGTGACCACCGGAGCGACCTTCGATGAAGCAGCGAGAGTGCTGGCCACGGCCGGGGTGGAGGTGCGCGCGGCGGTCGCGCTCGCCGCCACGCCGCTTCACCGGAGAATCATCGAGAACGCACCGGCGACACGGAGAAAGTGACCCGTGACTTCCCGTGAGGACCGGACTACGGTGGGGGCACAAGGCGACCACGGTCCGCCCTTGACCGGGAGGACCGGGACAAGGAGGCAGCAATGGAAACAAGCATCGTTGGCGTCGGAGTGGGTATCACCGATCGCTTCCGCACCGTTGTCGAAGAGAAGATCGCCCGGCTTCAGGCGCTCGCGGCTCGAGCCCAGCGCCTGGACGTGAAGGTCACGCACCGCGTCTATCGCAACGGCCATGTGCCCGATGAGACCGTCGAGCTCACACTGGTCGGCAAGGGTCCGGTGGTGCGTGCCGAGGCGACCGATGGCGACAAGTTCGTCGCACTCGACCTCGCGATCGACAAACTGTCGACGCAGTTGCGCCGAGCGAAGGAGAAGCGTGTCGACGGGAGACAGCATCCTCGCGGCGCGCACTTCGAGAAGGGCAGTGGCTCCCTCGAGGGGATCGATGTGGAGCCGGCCTCCGTCGACGTCCTGCACGCCGTGGCCACCGGCAGCATCCCCGTGCACAACGACGAGGAGGAGGCGTACTCGCCCGTCGTCATCCGCACGAAGAGTTTCGAGGCGGAGTGGATGACCGTGGAGGAGGCCGTCGACCGGATGGAGCTCGTCGGGCACGACTTCTTCCTCTTCGTGGACGTGCGCACCGACCACCCGAGCGTCGTCTACCGCCGCAAGGGGTGGGACTACGGTGTCATCGCGCTGAGCACCCAGGCTCCGCCCGCAAAGGCACTCGCATCCTGACCTGAGATGCGAAGAGCGGTCCGGCCTGCGAAGGCCGGACCGCTCTGTGTGCCGGCATCGGTGCCGGCGACGGACGATCAGTCGAAGATGCCGTCGAAGATGCTGCCGATGACGAGGCCGCCGAGGATGCCCGAGGCGATGTCGCCGCCTCCACCGCCGCGTCGACCGCCGCCCCAACCGCCACCGCCCCAGCCGTCCCCGCCCCAGCCCTGATCCTGCGGGCGAGAGGAGTCGATGTCGCGCTGCGCGAGCTGCAGCGCCTCGGATGCCAGGTACGCCACCCGGCGGGCGGTGTGAAGCGCTTCCTCGCGTGTCTCCTCTGCTGGCAGCAGTGCCGGCAGATCGACGCGCAGCCGCTCGGCCTCCGCGAGCCGGGTGCGTGCGTCTGCCCCGATCCAACCGCGGTGGCCGGCGATCAGCCCGCGGGCGACACCGAGCTGGCGATCGGCGTCGTCGATGGCATGCTGCACGTGTTGCACGCTCGGAAGCGGATTCTCGGCACGGTGGCGAGCGGTCGCGATGGCCTCGTCGAGTGCGGAGTTCGCTGCACGCAGCTGCGACAGTTCCGCGAAGGGGTCACCCGGCGTGCCCGCAGGGGAGAGGGCGGCGAGCGCCTGCTCGAGCTCCGTGACGGCAGCGGTGACCGCCGGGACCCGCGGTGCGGTGCGGGCGGCGATGAGGTCGTTGCGTGAGTCAGCGACGACCTCCGCGAGAGTCGATTCGGCGCGCAGCGCCTCGATCTCGAAGTCCTCGACCGCGTCCAGAAGTGCAGATGCGCGCCGAGTGGCCTCGGTGGCGGTCTCCAGGGCGAGGTTCGCCTCTTCGTTCTGTTTTGCAGCCCGCCTGCGCTCGGAGACGTTGGCCCCGTGCACGGCGAAGGCGATGAGCTGCTCCGCCTCCTTCGCGCTCGCCGTGATCTGCGCCATCGCCGAATCCGAATAGCGTGCGGCGAGCCGCTCGATGGCGGCGTTCGTCTGGGGGATGCGCTCGCTCAAACGCTCAGCATCCGCGCGCACCTGCGCGATGATCTCAGGGGCTCGTCGCACCCGGGCGATGGATTCGGCGAGCTCGCCGGTCTTCTCATCGAGCAGGTCCAGTGCCCAGTCGCACAGCTGCACGATCCGCGCGTTGCGCGTGCGCAGCTCCTCCGGCGTGTCCGGGATCTCGTCGTGGTTGAGCTGGTGGAGCTGGAAAGCCTCCTGGAGGTGGGTGCGCACCGCGGTGACGGCCTTCTTCAGGTCGGCGGTGAGCGATTCGCCGAGCTCCGCATCGGCGAACGCGAGCTCGTCCGCCGTGGTGCGGATGCGCTCGTCCGTCGCCACCAGCGCCTGCTCGGCGCGGCGAGCGAGATCGGCATCCTGCGCCGCGAGGTCTTCTTCTTCGCGCTTGCGTTTGCCCCAGAATCCAGCCATGTCCCGATCTTACGGGAGCCGACCGACCTTCAGCCCGGTTGTCACGGCGAGACGGGCGCCGCACTTCCGCTTCCCGCGAACGGCACGGCGGCGCCGCGCGGCGCGACCTCTGCGTCCTTGCTCATCGGGCGGCCGCGTCGCGGACGTTCGGTGGCGAGCCCCAGCTCGATGGCGTGCAGCGGATGCTGCGTCAGGTGCTGCTCGACATGATCGAGCCACCGCAGTTCCGCCTCGGCGGCGAAGATCAGCGAGTCGACGACGAGTGAGCGGGCGAGATCTTCGGGCGTGGCGGCGGACTCGAGTTCGCTTGCCGCCCTCAGCTTCTGCAGTCGAGAACGCGATGCCGCTCGCTGTACGCGGATGACGCCGGCGGCATCGACGCCGGGGAGGGTCGCGGCCAACGCGAGCTTCATGGTCAGCTCGTCCCTGGTCGCGGCGGAGCGTCGCACGGGATGCGCCAGCCACTGGGCGACTTCGGCGGAACCGGCATCCGTGATGCGCCAGTACACGTGCCCCTGCGCATCGGCGTCGCCCCGCTCGACGAGAGCGTCGCGCTCGAGCCGTTCGAGCGTGTTGTAGATCTGCCCGACGTTGAGCGGCCAGGTGGAGCCGGTGCGCCGGTCGAACTCGTGCCTCAGCTGATATCCGTAGCAGGGCCCCTGATCGAGGATGGCGAGCAGGCTCTGGCGCACCGACACACGCAACTCCGTCCGACAGGTCATGCAAGGCTGTACCGAGTATATGGATACTCGGAAACGCATGAGGGTGAACGCTCGCAGGCGACGCGCAGGTCACAGGCCGGTAACATGACACAGTATGCCTGTGCGTGCCCGAGGACGGGCGCCCGGCAGAAGACCCACCAACAGGGAGAAGACATCTGTGGCGAATCCTCTTGAGAAGCTGCTGCGCGCGGGCGAGGGGCGGGTCATCCGCCGTCTGAATCAGGTCGTGAAGGCCGTGAACGCCCTGGAAGAGGACTTCACGAAGCTCACGGACGACGAACTGCGCGGCGAGACCGCCGAGCTGCGCGCGCGCTTCGACAAGGGTGAGGCGCTCGACCAGCTCATGCCGGAGGCGTTCGCCGCGGTCCGCGAGGCCGGCAAGCGCACCCTCGGAATGCGCGGGTACGACGTCCAGCTCATGGGTGGTGCTGCCCTTCATTTCGGCAACATCGCCGAGATGAAGACCGGTGAGGGTAAGACCTTCACCGCCGTGTTCGCCCTGTACCTCAACGCGATCGCCGGCAAGGGCGCACACCTTGTCACCGTGAACGACTACCTGGCGTCATACCAGGCTGAGCTCATGGGCCGCGTCTACCGCGCACTCGGCATGACGACCGGCGTCATCGTGTCCGGCCAGACCCCCGCGGTGCGCCGCGAGCAGTACGCGTGCGACATCACGTACGGCACGAACAATGAGTTCGGCTTCGACTACCTGCGCGACAACATGGCCTGGCGCAAGGAAGATCTCGTCCAGCGCGAGCACCACTTCGTCATCGTCGATGAGGTCGACTCCATCCTCATCGACGAGGCCCGCACGCCGCTGATCATCTCGGGCCCCTCTTCGGGCGAGGCGAACCGGTGGTTCGCCGAATTCGCCAAGATCGCCAGAACCCTCGTCGAGGGCGAGGACTACGAGGTCGACGAGAAGAAGCGCACCGTCGGCGTGCTGGAGCCCGGCATCGAGAAGGTCGAGGACTACCTCGGCATCGACAACCTGTACGAGTCGGCGAACACCCCGCTGATCTCGTTCCTGAACAACTCGATCAAGGCGCTCGCCCTGTTCAAGAAGGACACCGACTACGTCGTCATGAACGACGAGGTCATGATCGTCGACGAGCACACCGGCCGCATACTGGTCGGCCGCCGTTACAACGAGGGCATCCACCAGGCCATCGAGGCCAAGGAGGGGGTGCCGGTCAAGGCCGAGAACCAGACCCTCGCCACGGTGACCCTGCAGAACTACTTCCGCCTCTACGACAAGATCGCCGGCATGACGGGCACCGCCGAGACCGAGGCCGCGGAGTTCATGTCGACCTATAAGCTCGGCGTCATCCCGATCCCGACCAACAAGCCGATGATCCGGAAGGATCAACCCGACCTCGTCTACAAGAACGAGACGGCGAAGTTCACCCAGGTCGTGGAGGACATCGCGCAGCGGCACGCCACGGGGCAGCCGGTGCTCGTGGGAACCGTGAGCGTCGAGAAGAGCGAGTACCTCTCACGGCTGCTCGCCAAGAAGGGCATCAAGCACGAGGTCCTGAATGCGAAGAATCACGCCCGCGAGGCGGAGATCGTCGCACGCGCCGGACGTCTCGGCGCCGTCACCGTCGCCACCAACATGGCCGGACGAGGCACCGACATCATGCTCGGCGGCAACGCCGAGTTCCTCGCGGTCCAGGAGCTCAAGGGCAAGGGCCTGGATCCGGTGGAGACACCGGAGGAGTACGAGACGGCCTGGGACGAGACATACGAAGCGGTGAAGCGGACCGTCGCAGAGGAGGCCGAGAAGGTCATCAACGCCGGTGGCCTCTACGTGCTCGGCACGGAGCGGCACGAGTCCCGCCGCATCGACAACCAGCTGCGCGGACGATCCGGCCGGCAGGGAGACCCGGGCGAGAGCCGCTTCTACCTCAGCCTGACCGACGATCTAATGCGTCTGTTCCAGTCGGGTGCTGCTGAGGCCATCCTGGCGCGGACGAACTTCCCCGACGACGTGCCGATCGAATCCGGTCTGGTCTCGCGGGCGATCCGCAGCGCCCAGTCGCAGGTCGAGGCGCGAAACGCCGAGATGCGCAAGAACGTCCTCAAGTACGACGACGTGCTCAACCGCCAGCGCGAGGCGATCTACGCCGATCGGCGGCACATTCTCCAGGGTGATGACATCGCGGACCGCGTGCAGCACTTCATCGAGGACGCGATCACCGGCGTCGTGCGCGATCACACCGGCGAGGGGCACAACGAGAGCTGGGACTTCGACGCGCTGTGGACGGAGCTGAAGACCCTGTATCCGGTCTCGGTCACCATCGACGAGGTCGTGGCCGAGGCGGGCGGACGCAAGGGCGGCATCACGGCTGAGGGCCTGACCCGCGAGCTGCTCTCCGACGCGAAGATCGCTTACGAGAAGCGCGAGCAGACGCTCGGCGCGGCGGCCACCCGTGAACTGGAGCGGCGCGTGGTGCTGCAGGTGCTCGACCGCCGTTGGCGCGATCACCTCTACGAGATGGATTACCTCAAGGACGGCATCGGCCTGCGGGCCATGGCGCAGCGTGATCCGCTGATCGAGTACCAGCGCGAGGGCTACGCGATGTTCCAGGCGATGATGGGTCAGATCAAGGAGGAATCCGTCGGCTACCTCTACAACCTCGAGGTCGAGGTGCGCCGTGCCGGCGACACCGCCGAAGTCGAGGCGAAGGGCCTCGCCGACGGCGGTGGCGAGCAGCGGCTGGAGTACTCCGCGGCGAACGACGCCGGTGAGGTCGAGGTTCGAAACGATCGCGGTCAGGTGCAGCAGGCGGCGACCGATCGCCTCCGGCAGGCGGCGGCCCGTGCGGCGGCCACCGAGCAGGCGGAGCCGGCCGCCCCGGGTCCCCGTGGCGCATTCGGGCAGCGCACCGAGGCCCCCGCACCGGCCGCAGGCAACCGCGAACAGCGCCGCGCGCAGAACAAGAAGAAGAAGTAGCAGAGCACGATGAAGGCCCGGTCCGCAGGGACCGGTCCTTCATCGTCGGCGGGACTGAACTCGCTTCGTGCGGCACCGCCACGCCGACGGACGATGCTTCGCGAGACGGGCGATAGGCTTGGCCGATGACACCAACGCGCCACTTCGATCAGTCGTCGAAGCTCAAGAACGTCCTGTACGAGATCCGTGGAAACACGCTCGTCGAGGCGGCGCGGCTGGAGGCCGAGGGCCACAAGGTGCTCAAGCTCAACACCGGAAATCCGGCGATCTTCGGGTTCGAGGCCCCGCACCAGATCGTGCACGACATGCTGGCGGCCCTCCCCACCGCCCACGGTTACAGCGACAGCAAGGGCATCATCTCGGCGCGCCGGGCCGTCGTCAGCCGCTACGAGCAGATCCCGGGCTTTCCTCGTATCGATCCCGATGACGTCTACCTCGGCAACGGCGTCTCGGAACTCATCACGATGACGATGCAGGCGCTGCTCGACGAGGGTGATGAGGTGCTCATCCCGGCCCCGGACTACCCGCTGTGGACCGCGATGACGAGCCTCGCGGGCGGCACGCCGGTGCACTACCTCTGCGACGAGGAAGACGGCTGGCAGCCCGACCTGGAAGACGTCCGCTCCAAGATCACGCCGAGGACCAAGGCGCTGGTCATCATCAACCCGAACAATCCCACCGGGGTCGTCTACTCACGCGACGTGCTCGAAGGACTCGTGCAGATCGCGCGGGAGCACCAGTTGCTGCTGCTCTCGGATGAGATCTACGACCGCATCCTGTTCGATGACGCTGTTCACATCCCGACCGCCACCCTCGCGCCCGATCTGCTGTGTCTGACCTTCAACGGCCTCTCGAAGACGTACCGCGTCGCCGGGTACCGCTCCGGGTGGCTCGTCATCAGCGGCCCGCAGTCCCACGCGAAGGGATTCATCGAGGGGATCACGCTGCTCGCATCGACGCGGTTGTGCCCCAACGTGCCGTCGCAGCACGCCCTCCAGGCGGCGCTCTCCGGCGTGCAGTCCATCGACGCCCTGATCGCACCGACCGGCCGGCTCCACGAACAGCGAGACATCGCCTGGCAGGGTCTCGAGTCGATTCCCGGCGTCTCGTGCGTGAAGCCCGAGGGGGCGCTGTACGCCTTCCCGCGGCTCGACCCGAACGTCCATGAGATCAGGGACGATGCCAAGCTCGTCTTCGACCTGCTCGTCTCCGAGCACATCCTTCTCGTGCAGGGCACCGGATTCAACTGGCAGACTCCGGATCACCTCCGGATCGTGACCCTGCCGGAGGCACGTGTGCTCAGCGAGGCGATCGAGCGACTCGGAAACTTTCTCGCCAGCTACCGCCAGTAGCCGGCGTCTTCCTCCTCGGTGCGGTCGCAGCACCTGCGGCCGACGAATCCCCCGACGGAGCTGCCGGTGTGAGAGCTCCGGCGAGCCGGCGCACGGCTGCCACGAGCGGCGAGCGAGGGGTCACATCGGTCATCGGTCTCGCGTGCAGGAGCGCGGCGTCGGCCGCACGAAGGTCGTACGGCAGGAACGTCACGTCGGTGATACCCGCGAAACGATCGAGCGTGCGGCGGATCTGACCGCGAGCGTCGATCCCGAGCGGTCCCTGACGCACCTGATTGACGACGACCGCGATGGGAGACGGTCCGATCAGGTCGCGAAGCTCGGCATGGTCGCGAAGGAACCTGCTGATCCCGAGCGGGTCGGCAGCGGCGACGGCGACGACCAGGTCCGCCTCGCGAAGCGCGGCCGTGGTCGCGGCGTGACGGCGCGGACCCACGAGGTCGAATGTCGTCTCATCGTCCGCGTCGAGCGCCGCTCCGATATCGACGACGATCTCCTGGGCCCACTGCCGGCAGACCTGGAGCGCGGTGCGCAGGCGAGGGGCGGAGAGTTCCGGCCAGCGGCTGGGGCGGTTGATGCCGGCCAGAACATCGACGGAGCCGGCGCTCGTCTCGACAGTCGCGGCCAGCCGATCGAGTTCGGCGGAATCCAGACCGCCGAGCTCGGCGCGCCGGCACGCGGCGGCGATGCCGGGGGCATCGTCGCTCAATCCGAGGAGGAGGGCCAGAGCCGGTGCCACCGTGTCGGCGTCGACGAGAGCCGTACGACGGCCGCTGCGGGCCAGTTCGACGGCGAGCTGGATGGCGACGGTGGAGCGACCGGGCGCGCCCTGCGGCCCCCACACCGCGATGACACGGCTTGCCGGCTCCGGCACCCTGCGCGCTGTGGCGGGGGAGTCCGCCTGAATCGCGGCCGCCACCTGCCACCCCGCGGCGTCCGCCGGGAGCGCGGCCGTCAATCCGTAGCGGCCGAGAAGACGGCTGTCGCCGTCGCCCAGGGGAATGATGCGCACGCCGCCTCGGTCGCAGGCGGCGATGAGTTCGGCGGTGAGGATGGTCCGGGCGGCCGGCGCGATGAGCGTGGCGGCGCCCGCGAGGTGAGGCAAGATCGGCGCAGACGGAGCGACGATCGTGATGCCGTCGATGCCCTCGAGCTCCAGCTCCGCGGCGAGACTGCTGGCGCGCGGCTCCGGGATGGTGATCACGACGTCGCCGTTCATGAGCTCGCGCCGATCGGAACAAGCGACAGCGCCGAGCCCCCGGTGACGGCTGCCAGCACATCCGCGACGTCCGATCGATCGATCACCACCTCGACGCCGGTGCCCTCGGTGGCGAGCATCCCCTCCGACTCGATGACCGATGAGACGGCGGCGTCAGCGACGAGGATCCGCGGCGCGTCATGGGAGCGCCCGTCGGGGAGCAGCGGCGCGTGCCAGAGTTCGACGATCGTGCCGGGACCGACACCGGCCGGGATGCCGGTGCTGCTTTGGATCACGATCGTCGTCGTCCGTCCGCTGTCCGCCTCGGCGGCTGCCGCCGCTGGTACCAGCTCTCCCTCGGTGAGGGTTCTCGCGGCGATCTGGCCCGATTCCAGATCCTGCGGCGCGAGGTAGTCCGACGAGGCCGCGCCCAAGCTCACCTCCACCACCTGGAAGTCCGCCGACACCAGCGTCTCGCCCTGCACGATGGTGCGGTTGGCCTGCAGCACCGGCGTGGTGCGTCCGGCGGACGAGACGACCAGCCACACCCCGGCGATCGAGAGCGCCACCAGCGCGATACCGATCAGGAAGCGCACGTCACCCCAGAAGGCGCGCCGCGGTCGTGGGTTCGTCGTCATGCAGACATGGTCACAGAAACGCGCGGATCACCGCCCGACTTATCCACAGGGCCCTCGCCAAGGAGGGTTTCCGGTGTCGGCGGGGGAGAGAATGGTGACATGCCCGATTCGCCCGTATCCGCCCCTCGCTTCCTCGCGCCTGCCCAGGTCGCCGAGTTGCTGAGCATCGATGTCGACGAGGTGATCGCGCTCGTGATGGAGGGGCGGCTCAGAGGGTCCCAGCTCGGGTCTCCGGCGCGCTGGCGGGTCGAGGAGTCGAGCCTGTCGGAGTACCTCGCCGAGCAGTCGGAGCATTCGAGGCGGATGGCGCTGTGGCGCCAGGCCAACGAGGCGAGTTTCCCCGAGGTCTGGGGTACTTCCACTCACGGCAGCTGAGCGTCACCCGACGTCCGGATCCAGAGGATCGCGGTGAACGGGATGATGCGGAATCCGCGCACGGCCCCTGCTCGCCGAGGCTCTCCGGCATCGTGTTCGGCCAGGTCGAGGTGATCGGCGCCTGCACGATCGACGGTACCGTGGACGTCTCCGCCATCGCGCAGAGCGATGCGCAGCGGCACCCGACGGCGGGCCATGTCGCGCAGCACGAAGCCCAGGCTCATCCGCTCTCGCAGCTCCGGAGCCGTCTGCGCGTGCGCATCCAGACTGGCCAGCAGCACCCCATGATCGGTCGACACGCCCCGGATCATCGCAAGCGGGATCACCGACACGGCGGATCGAGCGCCTCCGCCGGGCGCGGACTCGGCCGCGAGCCAGTCGGATCCGAGTGCGCGCAGTCTCACGGAGAGGCGCTGGGTGCCGGCGAGTTCGAGGATCACCGGAGCGTCGAGGCTGCACAGCGTCCGCAACCGGGTGCGCAGCTCGAGCCGAGAGATGCGCAGCCGCTCGGACTCGGCATCGAGCGACGCGCGTTCGGCCTCCCATTCGGAGGCGAGCTGACCCTCGAGGTCCTCGAACAATCTGTCCCACTGCACGCGACCGAGCGTAGGGGAGCGGCGCGTGCGACGTCCGAGTTATCCACAATTCGGCGGCGGGGTCTTCACCTTCGGCGCTCGGCGTGCTGTACTTCTCGCAGTTGCCGAGACCGAGAGCGCCACCGATGATGTTGAACGAGTACTTCGCACCGCAGCCGACGCCGTCGTCCGAGTTGCCGGAGCCCACGCCGCTGCTGCGCAGCCTCACGCAGGGGGTGCTCGAAGTCCTCGCCGGCGTGCGCGAGGTCGATCAGCTCGCCAGGTGGTTCAGCGAGGACGCCTTCCGGAGCCTGGTGACACGCGCGAACCTCTCGGCGCGAGCCCGTAGCGCCCGCGGCGTCGTCCCGGCCCGCCCGACCTTCGAGATCCTCTCCATCCGCTGCTCCGCCCCGGCAGACAGCGTCGTCGAGTCCGTGGTCGTGGTCGCGGGCCCCGGGCGCACGCGTGCCGTCGCCATCCGCATCGAGGGCCTGGACCGCAGATGGCGCGCGACATCGCTGGCCATCCTCTGAGCGAAGTGACCCTAGGCTTGTGGGGTGCCAACCCTCAGTGATCTCGCCCAGGCTCAGGGCTGCCTGACCGACGACGACGTCGAATGGCTTCACCGCCTCGCCGGAGACGGCCAGCTTCTCGCCGACCTCGCGTCAGCCGACATCGTCGTGTGGATCCGAACAGACGACGGCTCATTCGTGGCCGTGGCCCACGCCCGCCCGAGCGGAGCCGCGACGCTGTTCTACCGCGACATCGTCGGTGAGCGGGTCAGGCCGCAATGGCGCACGCAGGTGCACGGCGCGTATGAGTCCGGCGAGATCGTCGACTCGTCGTCGCCGGACTGGTTCGAGGAGACGCCGACGAGGGTGCGTGCGGTTCCGATCGTCAGCGAGCGCAGCAACGGCGAGACGTCGGCCGCTGTCATCGGTGTCGTCACCCGGCACACCAATCTCGGCGAGGCACGCACGCCGTCGCGGCAGCAGATCACGTTCGAGGAGTGCGCGAACGATCTGTTCCGCATGATCGCCGACGGCAGCTTCCCCGACCTCGCCGCCCCCACGTCTCCCCGTCGAGGCGCGCCTCGAGCATCGGACGGTCTGATCAGGATCGACGTGGACGGAATCACGACGTTCGCCAGTCCGAACGCGCTGTCCGCCTTCAACCGGATGGGTTTCGACGACGAGCTCGAAGGAGAGTCGCTCGCCGAGGTCACCACGCGTCTCGTTCCGCCGTCCCGGCAGGTCGATGAGTCTCTGCCCGTCGTCGTCACCGGCCGCGCCCCCTGGCGCACCGACATCGAGGCGCGGGGAGTGACCGTCTCGCTGCGCGCCATCCCGCTGAAGGATCGCGGGAATCGGATCGGCGCGATTCTGCTGTGCCGTGATGTCTCGGAACTGCGACACCAGGAGCAGGAGCTCATCACCAAGGATGCGACGATCCGCGAGATCCACCACCGGGTGAAGAACAACCTGCAGACGGTGGCCTCGCTGCTGCGGATCCAGGCGCGACGCACCCACTCCGAAGAGGCGCGCGATGCGCTCACCCAGGCGATGCGGCGGGTCGACGCGATCGCCGTCGTGCACGACACGCTCGCGCAGGGGCTGACGCAGAAGGTCGATTTCGACGAGGTCTTCCAGCGCGCGCTCAAGCTCGTCGCCGAGGTCGCATCCGCACCGAACACGCGCGCCCGCGTGCGATCGAGCGGCAAGTTCGGCGTCCTGCCGAGCGAATACGCCACCCCTCTCGCCCTCGCGCTCACCGAGGTCGTGACCAACGCGGTGGAGCACGGGCTCGCCGGGCAGGAGGGCTCGGTGACGGTCGATGCCGTCCGCACCGAGGAGAACCTCCGCGTGACGGTGAGTGACACCGGACACGGCTTGCCCGAGGGGCGCATCGGTCAGGGCTTGGGCACCCAGATCATCCGCACCCTGATCCAGGGTGAGCTCGGCGGGACGATCGACTGGCAGGGCGACGAGGGCGAAGGCACCACGGTGACCATCGACATCCCGCTGCGCTGGCTGACCAAGTGAGGCCGGGCGCACGGTCCTGACGCGGATTCAATCCGCCCGAGAGCGCAGAGGCAGGTGCGCTCGGGCCGCGTCCCCTGCCCGAGGCGGTCAGGACGCGCGGCGTGCGCGCGCTGCGCGGCGCTTGAGTGCGCGGCGCTCGTCTTCGGAGAGACCTCCCCAGACGCCCGAGTCCTGACTGGACTCGAGGGCGTACTGCAGGCAGATCTCGGTCACCGTGCAGGTGGCGCAGACAGTCTTCGCCTTCTCGATCTGATCGACGGCCGGACCGGTGTTCCCGACGGGGAAGAACAGTTCGGGGTCGACAGTCAGGCAGGCGGCCTTGTCGCGCCAATCCATGGGGGCTCCTCGGTGTGGATTTCAAGAGCGATCGCGATGCGATGCTCGATTCGGGCGTCGGTTCGGGTTCCGCTACCCTGTTCTGAGATGCGGGCGGATGCCCGCGTTAGTGTTGCGAGCGAAGCGCTCGCCCCACGCCGCTGTGGGAGCACATGACTTTGTCTATTCTGTTACATGAAACCTGCGAAATCAAGGTTTTTCCTCCTTCTCACTCGATTCCCAGGAGACGTCGTGCGCTCACCCCGACTCGCTCTCGTCACGGCCGCCGTGCTGGCGGCGGAGGGCCTCGCCCTCGCCGCATTTGCGGTGATCGAGATCGCGGGCCTCGGAGCGGGCGACGCCTCGTCGCTTCCGACGGCTATCGCTCTGATCGTCCTCACGCTGATCGGCGCGTCGGCCCTGATCGCGTTCGCGTTCGGGGTGCGCAGGGGACGCTCCTGGGCGCGGTCGGGGGGCGTGGTGTTCCAGGTGCTGGCGGTGGCACTGGCACTCGCGTCGCTGACCCTTCAACCCGTCCCGTGGCTCTTCACGGCGGGGCTCGGGCTCCCTGGTGTCGCCGGCTTCGTGCTGCTGATCGCCAGCGCCAGACTCGAAGCGGATCCGACGGCCCCGGAATGACCGGTCAGGCGTCGATGCCCAGGAGTTTGCGGATGCGGGCGACGTGGCCCGTCGCCTTCACGTTGTAGAGGGCGAGAGACACGACGCCGTCCTCGTCAAGGACGAACGTGGAGCGGATGACGCCCTCGACCGTCTTGCCGTAGTTCATCTTCTCGCCCCAGACCCCGTAGGCGCTGTGCACGGCGTGGTCGGGGTCGCTCAGGAGGGTGAACGTCAGGCCGTCGCGCTCACGGAACTCGGCGAGCTTCTCCGGGGCGTCCCGGGAGATGCCGATCACGCGATAGCCGGCTCCCTGCAGCGAAGAGATGCTGTCGCGGAAGTCGCATGCCTGCGTCGTGCACCCAGGGGTCATCGCCGCAGGGTAGAAGTACAGGATCGTCTTCGTGCCGCGCAGGTCGCTCAGTCGCACGGACTGACCGTCCTGGTCCAGGAGGGCGAAGTCGGGGGCAGCGGTTCCGGGTTCGAGGCGCACAGTCACCGTCCCAGCCTATCTATCGACCCGGCTCCGGCTTGTCGGCGAATGTCTGCAGCAGGCGCTGCAGGGAATCCAGGCGAGCACGCCCCGTCTCGCTCAGCTCACCGCGCTCGGCGGCTTCGATGAGCGCGCAGTCGGGCGCGTCGGCGAGATGGGTGCAGCCTCGAGGGCAGTCCTCGGCGATCAGGGCGAGCTCGGTGAAGGCGGCGAGGATGTTCGCAGGCTCCACGTGCCCGAGCCCGAAGGAGCGCACCCCGGGAGTGTCGATCACCCATCCGGTGCCCGTCGGGCCCTCATAGCGCAGTGACACCGTCGAGGAGGACGTGTGCCGCCCGCGGCCGGTGACCTGATTCACATGGCCGGTCGCCCGACCCGCGCTCGGAACGAGCGCGTTCACGAGCGTGGATTTGCCCACGCCAGAATGACCGACGAAGACCGTGGAGTGGCCCACGAGGGAAGCGCCGATCTCGGCCACCGGCATCCGCTCCTCCGCACTGGTGAAGACCCGCAGATCGAGTCCCTCGAAGTGAGACAGGAACGCGGTCGGGTCGGCGAGGTCAGTCTTGGTCACGACGAGAAGCGGGCGGATGCCGGCATCCAGCGCCGCGACCAGGTACCGATCGACGAGGCGTGCCCGCGGTTCGGGGTCGGCCGCAGCGACCACGATGAGCATCTGGTCGGCGTTGGCGACGATGACCCGCTCGACCTGGTCGGTATCGTCGGCGCTGCGCCGGAGCAACGAGGTGCGCTCGACGATCCCCACGATGCGGCAGAGCGTTCCTTCGTCACCGGACGTGTCGCCGACGATCCTCGCCCGGTCGCCCGTCACGATCGGCGTTCTACGCAGCTCTCTCGCCCGTGTCGCCGTGACCGCTCGTTCGGTGCCGGTGCCCTCGTCGACGAGGACCGAGTAGCGCCCCCTGTCGACGCCCAGGACGCGACCGATCTCGGCGTCGTCGTGCGCCGGTCGGCGCTTGGTGCGCGGTCGGTTCGCCTTCGGGTTCGGGCGGGTGCGGATGCTGCTCTCGTCGTAGTCCTCGAAGTCGTCCTCGAGGTCGTCGGCGTCGTCGAGCCAGCTCACGCGGGGGTGCCCCGCAGCATCCGCTCCCAGAGCATCGTGAATTCGGGAAGGGTCTTGGCCGTGGTGCCGATGTCGTCGATCTCGACGCCGGGAGTGCGAAGGCCGACGAGCGCGCCGGTCGTCGCCATGCGGTGATCGTGGTGAGCGGGCCAGGTTCCGCCGTGCAGGGGGCGCGGGTTGATGCGCAGACCGTCCGAGAGCTCCTCGGCGTCGCCGCCGAGAGCGTTGACGTTCGCGACGAGAGCGCTGATCCGGTCGGTCTCATGAAGGCGGATGTGGTTGATGCCGCGAATGGTCGTCGGCGTCTCGGCGTACAGCGCCAGCCCCACAAGGGTGGGGGTGAGCTCGCTCGCCGCGGACAGATCGAGGTCGAGTCCGCGGATGGGGCCGCCGCTGCGAACCGTGAGGGCACCGCCGTGGCGCGAGATATGCGCACCTGCGGCCTGGAGGAGCTCCGGGAGGAGGGCACCGGGCTGAGTCGAATGCGCGGGCCAGCCGGTGATGGTCACCGAGCCGCGGGTGACGAGAGCCGCTGCGAGGAACGGGGCGGCATTGGACAGGTCCGGCTCGATCGCGACCTCTTTCGCCCGAGGCACTCCGGCCTCGACGAGCCATTCTCCTGTCGCCGGGCGCTCGATGCGGATGCCGCGACGGCTCAGTGCCTCGATCGTCATGTCGATGTGAGGAAGACTCGGCAGGTGCGGCCCGGTGTGCACGAGGTGGAGCCCGACGTCGAAGCGAGGCGCGGCGAGGAGGAGCCCGGAGACGAACTGGCTGGAGGCGGACGCGTCGATCTCGATACGGCCGCCACGGATGCGGCCGTGTCCGCGGATCGTGAACGGCAGCGACCATGTCCCCTCGTCGTCGATGTCGACGCCGAGGTCTCGCAGCGCGCTGATCAGAGCGCCCATCGGGCGGTGAAGGGCTGTCTCGTGAGCGGTGAGATGCACGTCGTGGGCCGCGAGACCGGCCAGGGGAGCGATGAAGCGCATCACCGTGCCCGCCTGCCCGCAATCGACGGTCGTGCCGCCCTGGATCCGCGCCGGTGTCACGACGAGATCCGGTCCGAACTCATTGCCGGCGTCCTGCTCCTCGATCCCGACCCCGAGAGCGCGCAGCGCCTCCACCATGCGGCGGGAGTCGTCGGAGTGCAGGGGGGCGATGAGGCGACCGGGGCCGTCCGCGATCGCCGCGATGATGAGCTCCCGATTGGTGAGGGACTTCGACCCCGGGATTGTCAGAGTGGCGCGCACGGCATCGTCCGTACCGGGCGCGGTGTAGGAGCCCTGGACGAGGGGAGGGGAATACCTGTTGACGCTCATCGGTTTCCACCTTAGTGAACGGTGGTGCACCCGCCGAGAAGGAGACAGAATGCTCGCCACGCTCGAACGCGAGACGGTGGACCTCAGCGGCCTAGACTGGCCGGTGATGGATGACACGGCAACCGAAGACACGGCCGGCGACGCTCGGAGCCAGTTCGAGGAGCAGGCGCTCCCGTTCATGGATCAGCTCTACGCGGCGGCGATGCGTATGACGCGCAATCCCGCTGACGCCGCTGATCTCGTGCAGGAGACCTTCGTGAAGGCGTTCGGCTCGTGGTCGACCTTCACGCAGGGGACGAACCTCAAGGCGTGGCTCTACCGCATCCTGACCAACACGTACATCAACATCTATCGCAAGAAGCAGCGCGAGCCGTTCCAGGGCACCATCGATGAGCTCGAGGACTGGCAGCTGGGCGGAGCCGAGTCCACCACGGCGTCGCACGGTCGCTCGGCTGAGGCGGAGGCCATCGATCGCATGCCGGCGTCCGTCGTCAAGGATGCGCTGCAGGCGGTTCCGGAGGACTTCCGGCTGGCGGTGTATTTCGCCGATGTCGAGGGGTTCGCCTACCAGGAGATCGCCGACATCATGAAGACGCCCATCGGCACCGTGATGAGCCGTCTGCACAGGGGCAGGCGGATGCTGCGGGAGCTGCTGGCTGATTACGCCGCGGAGCGGGGCATCGCCGCGGCCGACACGAGGAGTGAAGGATGAGCGACTGCGGCTGCGACAAAGCACGCCAGGATCTGGAGGAGTACCTCCGCAACGAGGTATGCAAGACAGAGCACTCCGAGATCCGCGAGCACCTGGAGAACTGCCCGTCCTGTCAGGACGAGGCTCTCGTCGCGACGACACTGACAGAGGTGATCGCCCGCGCCTGCAAGGAGAGCGCGCCCGAGGAATTGCGCGACCAGGTCTTCGCACGCCTGAGGGCGGTACAGGCCGCCCAGCACTGACCGACCGCGGTGTCCGAGCCGGTCGATAATGTGGAAAGCATGAGTCTCTTCGACGCCCGGGACGCACCTGCGGACCAGATCTCCATGGACCGACTGGCCGAGAACGGCCTCGTCTACCGGCGCGTCGATATCAGCGACACCGAGCAGGCGACGGCGTTCCAGCGTGCCGTCGTCCGCGGATTCCTCGGGGCGGAGCCGAACGCCGAGGCCCTCGAGTTCGGACTCGCGCCGTTCGAGGCGCGCCGCAACATCGGCGTGTACGACGCCGGTGCCACTGCCGGTGCGGCACCCGTCGCTTCGGTCAACTCCTGGGTCACTCCGATGACCGTCCCCGGTGGCGCCGAGCTCGGCATGTGGGCGATCAGTGTGGTCACGGTTGCCGCGACCCATCGCCGGCGCGGCATCGCCAGGGCCCTGCTCGAAGGCGAGCTGCGTGCCGCTGCGGCGGCCGGTGTCGCCGTCGCGGGCCTCACGGTGACGGAGGCGACCATCTACGGTCGCTACGGCTTCGGCGCCGCCATCCCCACGGTGCAGTTCACCGTCGACACGCGCCGTGCCGGCTGGGCAGGTGCCTCGCCCGGGGGACGCCTCGAACTCATCGAGCGCGAAGTCCTTGCAACCGAGCTCGCCGAGGTGCACGACCGGGCCCGAATCGCGCGGTCCGGCCAGATTCAGGGCTGGCAGCGGCGCTGGGAAGGACAGGCAGGGCTCGGGCCGGCGGACCCCCATCGCGATCGCGTGCGCGGTGTCCGATTCCTCGACGAGGAAGGACAGACGCGTGGCGTGATGTCCTACACGCTACGCGAGAAGGGTGACTCGTTCCGCTTCGAGCTGCACGTCCGGATGCTCGTGGCTGAGACTCCAGACGCGCTGGCTGCTCTCTGGCGGTTCGCGCTCCAGCATGACCTGGTCGATGAGGTCACCGCCGACCTCCGACCTGTCGATGATCCGCTGCCGTGGCTCGTCGCCGACACACGCGCCGTGACGCAGGTCGTTCACGATCACGGCTGGCTGCGCGTCCTCGACGTTCCGGTCGCGCTCACGGCGCGGACGTTCGCCGCGCCGATCGATGTGGCGATCCGCATCGAGGACTCTCTCGGCTTCGCCGCAGGGCTCTGGCGGCTGCGGGTCGGGGGCGAAGGCACCGCGGCGGTCGAGCCGGACGCATCGGAACAGCCCGACGTCACGATGGACGTGGCGGCGTTCTCCACGCTGTACGCCGGCGCGATCCGCGCATCGACGTTGCATGCGGCGGGGCTGCTGGACGCGGACGCTGAGACCGTGCTGTTGTTGGACCGCGCTTTCAGCGCGTATCCCGCCCCATCGCTCGACATCTGGTACTGACTCCGGTCGGCGCTTCTTCGGCGTGCGCTCGGGCAGGCGCGAGGATTGTCCGAGAAACGACGATGATTGTCCGTGCAGGTCCTCGGGCGCCGGGAGGCGATGCCCGAGGATGAGCGGATGGCCACCATCATCGCTCGCCGCTCGGCCGGCGGGCTCGGCGTCATGCAGGGCGTCGCGCTGTACCTGGCATCCGTTCTCGGCACGGGCCTGCTCGTGCTTCCCGGTCTCGCGGCGCGGGAGGCGGGACCTGCGAGCGTGCTGTCCGTCGCCGCGGTCACGGTTCTCGCCATCCCGCTCGCCGTCACCTTCGCGGTGCTCGCCGCCCGCTACCCGGACGCGGGCGGGGTGGCCAGCTACGTCCGCACAGCACTCGGTGGCACGGCGGCGAGGGCGACCGGCTACTGGTTCCTCATCGGGGTGGCGGCCGGGGGACCGGTGGTGGCCACCCTCGGTGCGCAGTACATCTCCGCTGTCCTCGGGATCGACCGGGCAGCGGTGCCGTTGGTGGCACTGGCGTTCTACGGCATCCCGTTCTGCGTCAACATGTTCGGCGTGCGCGTGGCCGGCTGGTTGCAACTGCTGCTCACCGCGCTCCTTCTCGGTGTGGTCGTCACCGTCGTCGCCGTCGCCGCGCCGGCGGTGGAGGCTGCGAACTTCACACCGTTCCTCCCGCACGGCTGGGGCGGGGTGGGCACGGCGATCGTGATGTACGTCTGGGCGTTCGCGGGGTGGGAGGTCGGCACCCATATCTCCGGCGAGTTCGAGAAGCCGCGGCGTGCCATTCCCATCGCCACTGCCGTCACACTGCTCCTGTCCGGCGCGGCCTACCTCGGGCTCCAGTTCGTCACGGTGGGGGCGCTGGGACCGCGAGCGGGCACAGGAGACGTCGTTCTGCTCGACCTCGCGCAGGAGGGCGCACCGGGCGCCGCCGCGATCCTGGTGGGAGCGGTTGCTGCGATCGTGGCGGTCGGCGTGCTCAACGTCTATCTCGCCGCCTTCGCGAAGCTCGGCGCATCGCTCGCACTCAACGCGGACCTGCCGCGCTGGTTCGCGCGCGGCTCGGAGAACGGCGCGGTTCCCCGGCGAGCTCTCGTGCTCACCGGAGCGATCGGGGCTGTCTATTTCTCGCTGCTGTTGTGGAGTGGACTCGATCTGCAGCCGTTCATCCTCATCCACACCTCGAGCATGGTCGCCATCTATGTGCTCGGGATGATCGCGGCCGTCCGGATCCTCGAACGGGGAAGCATCGGCTGGTGGATGGCCGTGACCGCGACGGTGCTCTGCGTCGGTCTGCTCGCACTCGCGGCCTCGGCGCTGCTCGTCGTCGGCCTGCTGGCGGCCGCGGCCGTGGCGGTCGCTCTGGTGCGCGCATCGTCACGACGGCGCTGGTGGGAAGCCGGGGAGCAGGACGCCGGTGCCGCCGGCGACGCTCACGAACAGGGGCGGCCCGACTGAGGTCGAGACGCCCCTGCCGGCGTGGGATCAGCCCAGCGTCAGCGCTTCGCGCAGCAGCGCCGCCTGCTCGTTCGCGTGCACCTTCGAGGAGCCGGTGGAGGGAGAAGCGGATGCCGCTCGGCTCACCGGGTGGAAGACGCGGTCTCCCGGCACATCGGCGAAGGCGAGAGCGAGGAACGGCCAGGCTCCCTGGTTCTCCGGCTCCTCCTGCACCCACACCAGCTCGGCGTTGGGATACGAGTCGGTGATCGTCTTGAGGGCGTTGATCGGAGTCGGGTAGAGCTGTTCGAGGCGGACCAGCGCGATCTCCGGATTCGGGTTCTTCTCGAGTTCGCTGCGCAGGTCCCAATGAATCTTGCCCGAGTGCACCAGGACACGCTTGACGGCTTCCCGATCGAGACCCCGGTCATCATCGATGACGGGTTCGAAGCGGCCGCTGGTGAATGCCTCCACCGGGCTCGTCGCGCCGCGCAGGCGCAGCATCGCCTTCGGGGTGAAGACGATGAGCGGCTTGCGCGGACGCGCGTACGCCTGACGACGCAGCAGGTGGAAGTGCGATGCCGGCGTCGACGGCCGCGCGACGATCATGTTCTCCTGCGCGCACAGCTGAAGGAAACGCTCGATGCGTGCCGAGGAGTGATCGGGCCCCTGACCCTCGTAACCGTGAGGAAGCAGCAGCGTGACGCTGGAATACTGACCCCACTTCTGCTCCGCTGCCGAGATGTACTCGTCGATGACCGACTGTGCGCCGTTGACGAAATCGCCGAACTGCGCCTCCCAAAGCACCAGGGCTTCCGGGGCCTCGACGGAGTAGCCGTACTCGAAGGCGAGGGCGGCGTACTCGCTCAGCAGCGAATCGTAGACGAAGAAGCGGCCCTGACTGTCGGAGAGGTTCGCCAGCGGCAGCCATTCCTGACCGTTCGCCCGGTCGTGGAGAGTCGCGTGCCGCTGAACGAAGGTTCCGCGGCGCGAATCCTGCCCGGCCAGTCGCACCGGCGTGCCCTCGACCAGGAGTGAGCCGAACGCGAGGAGCTCTCCGAATCCCCAGTCGATCCCGCCGTTGCGGCTCATGTCGAGGCGCTTGTCGAGCAGCTGCTGGATCTTCTGGTGGACGGTGAAACCCTCGGGCTTGTTCACGAAGGCATCGCCGATGAGCTGGATGACCTCCTGGGAGACGCCGGTGACATCGGGCGCGCCGACCTGCTCGTCGACCGGTGCGGCATCCGGCACGATCGGCGTCGTGCCGGTCTCTGCGGCGTGCGTCTCGGCGAAGGCGATCTCGAGACGATTCTGGAAGTCGGCCTTCGCCGCGGCGTACTCCTCCTCGGTGATGTCGCCGCGGCCGACGAGCGCCTCGGTGTAGAGGCGGCGAACCGAGCGCTTCGCCTGGATGAGGTCGGTCATCAGCGGCTGCGTCATCGACGGGTCGTCGCCCTCGTTGTGCCCGCGTCGGCGGTAGCAGACGAGATCGATGACGACGTCGCGGTGGAACCGCTCGCGGTATTCGAAGGCCAGCTGGGCGATATGGATGACGGCCTCGGGGTCGTCGCCGTTGACATGGAAGACCGGAGCCTGGATCGTCTTGGCGACGTCGGTGGCGTAGACCGACGTACGGGCGTCACTCGGTGTCGTGGTGAAGCCCACCTGGTTGTTGACCACGACGTGGATCGTGCCACCGGTGCGGTAGCCGCGCAGCTGCGACATCTGGAGCGTCTCGACCACGACGCCCTGGCCGGCGAACGCGGCATCGCCGTGGACGAGGATCGGCAGCCAGGAGAACGTGCCGATGGGCTTGCGATCCTGCTTCGCGCGGACGATGCCCTCGAGGACGGCGTCGACCGTCTCCAGGTGCGACGGGTTCGCCGCGAGGTACACGGGCAGTTCGGAGCCGTCGTCCGCCACAAAGGTTCCCTCGGTGCCGAGGTGGTACTTCACGTCGCCGGAGCCGCGCTGGTTGCCGGTCGCCGCCAGGCCCTCGAACTCACGGAAGACCTGCCCATAGGTCTTGCCGGCGATGTTGGTGAGCACATTCAGGCGGCCACGGTGAGCCATGCCGATGGCTGCGCCGTCGAGGCCGGCGGTGGCGGCGCCCTGAAGGATCTCGTCGAGCAGCGGGATCAGTGACTCTCCGCCTTCGAGGGAGAAGCGCTTCTGGCCGACGAACTTCGTCTGCAGGAACGTCTCGAATGCCTCCGCCTCGTTGAGTTTGCGCAGGACTCGCAGCTGCTCGTCGTGACCGGGCTTCTGGTACTTGACCTCGACCTTCTCCTGGAACCAGCGACGCTGCTCGGGATCCTGGATGTGCATGTACTCGATGCCGAGAGTGCGGCAGTAGGAGTCGCGCAGGACGCCCAGGATGTCGCGGAGCTTCGCGATCCGGCGTCCGCCGAACCCGTTCGTCACGAATTCCCGGTCGAGATCCCAGAACGTGAGGCCGTGGGTCTCGATCTCGAGGTCGGGGTGCGAGCGCTGCACGTACTCCAGCGGGTCGATGTCGGCCATGAGGTGGCCGCGCACCCGGAAGGAGTTGATGAGCTCCTGCACGCGCGCGGTCTTGTCGACGCGCTCGGCCAGGTCGACGGCGATGTCCGGATTCCAGCGAATGGGGGCGTAGGGGATGCGGAGCGCGGCGAAGATGTCGTCGTAGAAGCCGCGCTGACCGAGCAGCCGCTCGTGCACCTTCTTGAGGAACTCCCCGGAGCCCGCACCCTGGATGACGCGGTGATCGTAGGTGCTCGTGAGCGTGATCGTCTTGCCGATCCCGAGGGCGGCGAGCGTCTTCTCGCTCGATCCCTGGAACTCGGCGGGGTACTCCAGGGCTCCGGCGCCGATGATGCAGCCCTGCCCCTTCATCAGCCGCGGCACCGAGTGCACGGTGCCGATGCCTCCGGGGTTGGTCAGCGAGACGGTCGTGCCCTGGAAGTCGGCCGCGGTGAGCTTGTTGGCCCGAGCTCGGGTGACGAGGTCCTCGTATGCCGACAGGTACTCGGTGAACGTCATCGTGTCGGCGCGCTTGATGCTCGGCACCATCAGGGCACGCGTGCCGTCCGGTTTCGGCAGGTCGATGGCGATTCCCAGATTCACGTGGGCGGGGGCGACGACGGAGGGCTTGCCGTCGACCTCGGCGTAGAACACGTTCTGACTCGGGAACTCTTTGAGCGTCTGGATCAGTGCCCAGCCGATGAGGTGCGTGAAGCTGATCTTGCCACCGCGCGTGCGCGCCATGTGGTTGTTGATGACGATGCGGTTGTCGATCATCAGCTTCGCCGGAATCGTGCGAACGCTGGTCGCGGTCGGGACGGAGAGGGACTCGTCCATGTTCGCGGCGAGGGTCTTGGTCATGCCGCGAAGGACGGTGACCTTGTCTTCTTCGGGAGCCTCGGCTGGCTCCTCCTTGACCTGCGGCTTCGGCGCCTGGGCGGGGATGGGAGCCGTTGCTGCCGGCTTCGTCGTGGTGCGGGCGACCGGCTGTGCGCCGATCACCGGGATCGGCGCGGTCACAGGGTGCGCACCCTGTGAGTCTGCGGCCGGTGCGGCGTTGCCTGCGGCATCCGGCTGATACTTCTCCAGGATCGGCCACCACTCCTTGTCGACGGAGTCGCGGTTCTCCTTGAACTGCTCGTAGAGCTCCTCGACGAGCCAGGAATTGGCTCCGAACCCCCCGTCGCCCCCGACGCCGGTCACCTGGTTCGACACGCTCGATCGCCCTCTTTCATCGCTGAATCCGTCTGCACGAACGACAGGGCAGGATGCGCCCGGGTCCGCATACTCTCAACACACAAGCCTAACGTGTTTCCCCCGTCTGTCAGGCGACTCATCGAGCCGGATGAGGGGCGACGTGGGTAGCGTGGAGACATGGAGTTCTCAGGTGCGCTGCCGACCGTCGATCTGACCTATTCGGATGTCTTCCTCGTGCCTCGCCGATCCGCGGTGACGAGCAGGTTGCAGGTCGATCTCGCCCCGCGGGACGGCACGGCGGCGACCATCCCGCTCGTGGCGTCGAACATGAACTCCGTGACCGGTCCGCGGCTCGCTGCCGTGCTCGCGCGTCGCGGTGGCATCGGCGTGCTGCCACAGGACATGCCCTTGCAGCACCTCGATGCCGCGATCCGCGACGTCAAATCGCAGCCCGTGCTCTGGGACACTCCGATCGTGCTCGCCCCGGAGGCGTCCGTGGCCGATGCGCTGCGGCTTCTTCCAGCGGTCGCAGGACACGGCATCGTCGTCGCCGAAGGCGGCGGCGCGGTGCAGGTGGACCGCATCCTCGGCATCCTCCCGGCGGCACGGCTCGCGACGGCGTTGCCGGATGCTCAGCTCGGGGATCTCGTCCGTTCAGGCACGCCGGCTCTCGACGCCGACGACATCGGTTCGGAGCGGCACGCGTTCGATGTGATCACCGATGCCGGCGTGGAGATGATGACGGTGGTGCATCACGGCCACCTGGTCGGCACGCTGAGCGCCCGCAGCGCCCTGCGCTCCACCCTGTACGCCCCTGCGGTCGACGCCGACGGCCGGTTGATCGTGGCGGCCGCGATCGGCATCAACGGCGACGTCGCCGCGAAGGCGAAGGCACTCGCAGCAGCCGGTGTCGACGTGCTGGTCGTCGACACGGCACACGGCCACCAGGAGCGCATGCTCGAGGCGCTGCGCGCGGTGGCCGCACTCGACCTCGGGCTGCCGATCGTGGCCGGCAACATCGTCACGGCGGACGGCGTGGCCGATCTCGTCGACGCCGGTGCGTCGATCCTCAAGGTCGGGGTCGGTCCGGGCGCGATGTGCACGACGCGGATGATGACTGCGGTCGGACGGCCGCAGTTCTCCGCCGTGCTCGAGACGGCCGAGGCCGCCCGGGGCCTCGGCGCGCATGTCTGGGCCGACGGCGGGGTGCGCTACCCACGGGACGTCGCCCTCGCGCTCGCCGCGGGTGCGGCGTCGGTCATGGTCGGGTCGTGGTTCGCCGGCACGATCGAAGCTCCGGGCGAGCTGCAGAGCGATGCAGACGGACGCCTCTACAAGGAGTCGTGGGGGATGGCCTCGACGAAGGCGGTGCAGGCCCGCTTCGGTCGGCTCGACGCGTACGAACGCGCGCGCAAGGAGCTCTTCGCGGAGGGGATCTCCTCCTCGCGGATCTACCTCGACCCGTTGCGACCGGGTGTCGAGGATCTCATCGACATGATCACCTCCGGCGTCCGCTCGTCGTTCACCTACGCCGGCGCCGCCTCCGTGCCCGAATTCCATGACCGGGCGCTGGTCGGCCTGCAGTCGGCGGCAGGGTACGAAGAGGGCAAGGCGCTGCCCGTCAGCTGGTAGCGGCGCCGTCGCCCCGAACTCGCGCACACAGCCGACTTCTGTAGAATCAGCGGCACCATGGACGACCCTCCCAGTTGCAGTAGTTCGCCCCACCGCCCGCCTCTCCACACGGAGAGGAAGCTCTGATGGACTACATCATGTTGGGCGTGGGGCTTCTGCTCACGGTCGGCACCGGCCTGTTCGTCGCCAGCGAGTTCGCGCTGGTCAATCTCGATCGCGCCGACCTCGAGGCGCGCCAGGCTCGCGGCGAGTCGCGGCTCTCGCTCACGATCAGCGCGCTGCGGCATACGTCCACGCACCTGTCCTCGGCGCAGCTCGGGATCACGCTGACCACGCTGCTGACCGGATACACGATGGAGCCGGCGCTGTCGAACCTGCTGGGGCCCACCCTGCAGGCGTGGCGGCTTCCCGAAGAGGCGGTCGCGCCGATCGCGACGGTGGTGGCCATGACCGTCGCCACAGTGCTGTCGATGATCCTCGGCGAACTCGTTCCCAAGAACTTCGCCCTCGCGCTTCCGCTTGCCACGGCGAAGCTGGTCGTTCCGTTCCAGACGGCGTTCACCGCCGTGTTCAAGCCCGCGATCGTGGTCCTCAACGGCAGCGCCAACGGCGTGCTGCGGGGTATGGGGATCGAACCGAAGGAGGAGCTCTCCGGAGCGCGCACCGCGGAGGAGCTGTCGTCGCTGGTGCGCCGCTCTGCGAGCGCGGGTGTGCTCGAGGCCGACACCGCGAGTCTGCTCGACCGCACTCTGAGCTTCGCGCGCCTCACCGCCGCGGACGTGATGACGGCGCGTCCGAGCATGCACGCGATCGCAGCTGGGGACTCGGCGGACGACGTCATCCAGCTCGCCCGCCGGACGGGCCACAGTCGCTTCCCGGTGTATGACGACGACCTCGACGACATCACCGGCGTCGTGCACCTGAAGGCCGCCGTCTCCGTCCCGCGCGAGCGCCGCGCCGAGGTGCCGGTCGGGGCGCTTTCGACCGAGCCGCTGCGGGTCCCGGAGACGGTCCACGTCGACGGCCTCATCTCCGAGCTGCGCGCTCGCGGGTATCAGCTGGCCGTCGTCGTCGACGAGTACGGCGGAACAGCGGGCGTGGTGACCCTGGAAGACCTGATCGAGGAGATCGTCGGAGAGGTGTCGGACGAGCATGACCGCTCGAAGGCGGGCATCGTCCGCGGACGCGACGGCATCACGTTCCCCGGCGAGCTGCGCCCGGACGAGCTGCGCCGGCGCGCCGGCGTGGTCGTGCCCGAGGGCGATGTCTACGACACGGTCGGCGGCTTCGTCATGAGCGTCCTCGAGCGCGTGCCGTCGCATGGCGACGAGGTGACTCTCGACAGCGGAATCCTGCAGGTGGTCCGGATGGACGGTCGCCGTGTCGACCGGATCCGTTACGTGCCGAGACCGCATGACGACGCCGAGGGGGGATCGCGATGAACGACTGGGCAGGCCTCATCTGGCTCGTGGTCCTCCTCGCGGCGAACGCGTTCTTCGTCGCCGCGGAGTTCGCGGTGATCTCCGCGCGACGGTCGCAGATCGAGCCTCGCGCTGAGCAGGGCTCGCGCCCGGCGAAGACCGCGCTCTACGCCATGGAGCACGCGACGCTCATGCTCGCGACTTCTCAGCTCGGGATCACGAT
The DNA here is from genome assembly GCF_031179285.1 of Microbacterium sp. Classification (GTDB taxonomy): domain Bacteria; phylum Actinomycetota; class Actinomycetes; order Actinomycetales; family Microbacteriaceae; genus Microbacterium. The sequence continues at coordinate 139,877 of NZ_JAPSHY010000008.1, forward strand.
CTGCTCGCTGCTGATCCTGAACGTCTCCGAGCCCGCGATCCACCACCTCCTCGCGGAGCCGCTGCACCTGATCGGGTGGTCGGACGCCGTGGTCGACACGGTCGCCTTCATCATCGCTCTGCTGATCGTGTCGTTCCTGCACGTGGTCTTCGGCGAGATGGTGCCGAAGAACCTCGCGTTCTCGATCCCGGACCGTGCGGTCCTGATCCTCGCGGGGCCGCTGGTGTGGGTGTCGAAAATCTTCATGCCCGTGATCTGGGCGCTCAACGCGGCCGCGAACGGCGTGTTGAGACTCTTCCGGGTCGAGCCGAAGAACGAAGCGGCATCGACGTTCACGCTCGACGAGGTGGCGACGATCGTCGACCAGTCCCGTCGTGAGGGGGTGCTGTCGGACACCGCCGGCACCCTGGCGGCGGCGCTCGAGTTCACCGACAAGAAGGCGCGTGACATCGCGGTTCCTCTCAGCGATCTCGTGTGTCTGCCGCAGACGACCACACCTGACGAGGTCGAGCGTGCTGTCGCGCGCTACGGGTTCTCACGCTACGTCATCGTCGATGCCGAGGGCGGGCCGATCGGGTACGTGCACCTGAAAGACATCCTGCGTGCATCCGATGGTGCGGACGCGGTGGCGAAGGCCGCGGAGCCGGTGCCGGCGAAGCGGATCAACCACATGGTCCCGGTGCACGAGGAGACCGATCTGGAAGACGCGCTGGCACTGATGCGCCGGGCGGGTCGCCACCTGGCGAAGGTGCGCAACGCGCAGGGAGACACGACGGCGGTGCTGTTCCTCGAGGACATCCTCGAAGAACTCGTCGGCGAGGTGCAGGACGCGACCCGGAGGGTGATCAGCCGAGGCGAGTGATGCTCAGCGCCATCTGGCCCGCTCGTACTGGGCGGGCCAGTCGACGTCGGCGCCGAGTTCGTGGGCCGCACGGAGGGCGAAATGCGGGTCGCGAAGCCATTCGCGACCGGCGAAGATCGCATCGGCCGCACCGTCGGCGAGGACCTGCTCTGCCTGCTCCGCCGCGGTGATCAGGCCCACCGCCGAGACCGGGATCCTGCCGCCTCGCCGCACGGTCGCCGCGAGCGGCACCTGGTAACCCGGGTGGGCCTGGACACGCTGATGCGCGACGAGCCCGCCGCTGGACACGTCGATCAGGTCCGCTCCGTGCTCCTGGGCCCACTCGCCGACCGTGGCAGCTTCCTCCGGCGTGAAACCGCCGTCGGCATGATCGGTCGCGGAGATGCGCACGAACAGGGGAACGTCGTCGCCGGCCGCATGCCGTACCGCGTCGACGACACGCAGCAGGAGTCGTGCCCGGTTGGTCAGATCTCCGCCGTATTCGTCGGTGCGTCGGTTCGACAGGGGAGAGAGGAACTGGTGCAGGAGGTACCCGTGGGCACCGTGGATCTCGAGAACGTCGAATCCGGCTTCCAGCGCCCGACGGGTCGCCGCAGCGAAGGCGTCGACGACACGGTCGATGCCGTCGGTGTCGAGTGCGGAAGGCATTTCGAACCCGTCGAATGCGACCGCTGACGGAGCGACCGTCGTCCATCCGCCATCGGTTGCCGGCACCGAACCGCGATGCGCGGCCCACGGCCACCACACCGACGCCTTGCGCCCCGCGTGCGCGAGCTGGATGCCGGCGATCGCGCCGCGGTCGTGGACGGCCGACACGATCGGGGCCCAGGCGTCGCGCTGCCGGTCATTCCACAGCCCGGCGTCCCGAGGGGAGATGCGTCCCTCGGGAACCACCGCGGTCGCCTCAGCCACGACGAGCCCCGCCCCACCGGAGGCGAACTGCGTCAGATGGCCGTGGTGCCATTCCTGAACCATCCCGTCGACGGCGCTGTACATGCACATCGGCGAGACCCACAGTCGATTGCGGGCGGTGACGGAACGGATGCTCAACGGGGAGAAGAGGAGACTCACCAGCTCACCGTACTCCGGCCTCGGCACGCGCCGAAGATCGGGGCGCTACCGTGGACACATGATCGAGGTACGTCGATGGTCGAGATCCGACACGGTGCCCTTCCTGCGCGTACCCACGGCCGCCGACGACAAGTACTCAAGGGGCGTCGTGGCGCTGCGCACCGGCTCCGACGCCTATCCGGGAGCTGCGGTCCTCGGCGTCGAAGCCGCGTGGCGGGCCGGCGCCGGATTCGTGCGCTATGTCGGCGAGGGCCGCGCGGCGGATGCCGTGATCGCCCGACGCCCGGAGACGGTCGCCGCGACGGACGTCGGTCGGACCCGGGTAGGCGCCTGGGTCATCGGATCAGGCACGGCAGCGGCGAACCGGACGGAGGCCGAGCGGTCGGCCCTCGTGGAGATCCTCGCGGGGAAGGCGCCGGTCGTCGTGGACGCCGGGGCGCTCGACCTCGCCGGTGGTACTGCCGCCCCGACGCTGATCACCCCGCACGGCGGTGAGTTCGCGCGCCTCATGGATCGGCTGCGGCTGGGTACGGCGGGGGACAGGACGGCCCAGGTCGCGCAGGCCGCCGTCGCGCTCGACGCGATCGTGCTCCTGAAGGGCGCGGAGACCCTGCTCGCCGGACCGGACGGCTCCGTCATCTCGGTGGCCGCCGGCACGGGATGGCTCGCCACAGCCGGCACCGGCGATGTGCTCGCCGGCATCCTCGGAGCGCTGGTGGCAGCGAACCCGCACGCCCCGCTCCTGGAGACCGCCGCCGCCGGCGCGTGGCTGCACGGTCATGCCGGGTACATCGCAGCAGGCGTGCCGGAATCGAGCGGTGGACACGGCCATCCGATCGTCGCGATGGACGTGGCGGAGGCTCTTCCCGCGGCTGTCGCGGACCTGCTCTCGTGAGGCGGGTCCGCGTCGGCGGGCGGGTCGCACTGTGGTCGGTGTTCCTCGCCGTGCACCTGCTCGTCGCCGTGCTCGGCTGGATCTACCCCAGCCAGCCCATGGGCGACGTCGTGCTGGTGTACGAGCCGTGGTCGGCATCCGCGCTCGGCGGCGGAGCGGTCGTCGGCGTGACCGAATCGTGGGTGTATCCCCAGCTCGCGCTGCTGCCGATGCTGACCGCGAAAGCGATGTCACTGCCGCTGCTGTCCGCCCTCGGTGCGTCCGGCGCCTATCTCGTCGCCTGGGCGATGCTCGTCACGGCGCTCGATGCCGTCGCCTTCGCGCTTCTCCTCGGCGGCTCGGCCTCGCGCGGCCGGCGCACCGCCGCCTGGTTCTGGTGCGCGGCGCTGCTGCTGCTCGGCCCGATCGCGATGTACCGGATCGACGCGATCACGGTTCCGCTCGCCGTCGCGGGAGGGCTGTGGCTGCTGACGAGGCCCGCTCTCGCCGCCGCGGTGCTCACGGCGGGAGCCTGGATCAAGATCTGGCCGGGCGTGCTCATCGTCGCGGCGATCATCGCGGGACGACAGCGCAAGCGGATGCTGATCGCCGCCGCCGCTGTGACGGCTGCGATCGTCGTGACGCTCGTCCTGCTGGGTGCGGACTCCGAGCTGCTCGGCTTCCTCACCGAGCAGACCGGTCGAGGCCTCCAGATCGAGGCGGTCGCGGCGACCCCCTTCCTGTGGCTCATGGTCGCGGGAGGACCGGCGCAGATCGAGTACAGCCTCGACATCCTGACGTTCCAGATCGCCGCGGACGGCGCAGACGGCGTCGCCACCGTGCTCACTGGCCTGATGATGCTGACGGTTCTCGTCGTCGCGGTCGTCGGCGCCGTGAAGTCCTGGCGCGGAGCATCCCTCGGGCGACTGTTTCCGCCCCTCGCCCTGACGCTCGTCACCGCCCTCATCGTCACGAACAAAGTCGGCTCTCCTCAGTTCCAGACGTGGTTCATCGCCCCCGTGGCCCTCTGGTTCGTCTTCGACCGGGCCCGGGCGCAGACGCCGGCCGTGCTCGTTCTCGCGCTGTGCGCGCTCACCTGCCTCATCTATCCGCTGAGCTATGACGCGCTGCTGCACGCAGAACTCTTTCCCGTCATCCTGCTCAGTGTGCGCAACGTCCTGCTCATCGTCCTGCTCGCCCTCGGCATCCGTGCACTCGCGCGGGTGCCTGTCACACCCTGAAAACCGGAGGTACTCCCATGCTCATCGCTTTCTCGGTCGCTCCCAGCGGCTCACCGGCAGGCGGCGCCGATCGCGCCGGCGACTCCGTGCACGACGCGGTCGCCGCCGCCGTCCGCGTTGTCCGCGAGTCCGGGCTGCCCCACCGCACGACCAGCATGTTCACGGAGATCGAGGGTCCCGATTGGGACACGGTGATGGGAGTCGTCAAGCGGGCGACCGAAGCCGTGATGCCGTTCGGATCACGGGTATCGCTGGTGCTGAAGGCCGACATCCGTCCCGGATACTCCGGCGAACTCGATGCGAAGATCGAACGGCTCGAGGCGGCGATCGACGACGCGGCGGACCGCTAGCATGAACGAGTGACTCCCTCGACCGCGTCGAGGGGTGCGGCGAAGAGGGCGCTCCTCTCTCTCGCCATCGGCAGCTTCGGCATCGGCATGACCGAGTTCGTCGTCATGGGCCTGCTGCCCGACATCGCCGGCGATCTGCTGCCAGCGCTCTGGATCGTCAGTCAGGAGGATGCGCTGAGCCAGGCGGGATGGTTGATTTCGCTGTACGCGCTCGGCGTGGTCATCGGCGCTCCCACCATCGCCGGGTTCGTGGCGCGCTTCCCGAGGCATCGCGTGATGATCGTGCTCGCGCTCGCGCTCACGCTCTTCAACGCGCTGACCGTCGTTATGCCCTCCTTCGAGCTCGTCGCGGCTTCCCGGCTGCTGGCGGGTCTTCCTCACGGCGCCTACTTCGGCATCGGCGCGCTCGTCGCGGCGAACGTGATGGGGCCGGGCAACAGGGCCAAGGGAGTGGCGTTCATCCTCACCGGTCTCACCGTCGCCAACGTCGTCGGCGTACCGCTGGGTACCGCCCTCGGCCAGCAGTGGGGCTGGCGCACCGCATTCCTCGTGGTCACGATCGTGTTCGCGCTGGCGACGCTGTGCATATGGCTCTTCGTGCCGAAGCACGCCGGCGACCCCGGGCGCACGATGCGCGCGGAGCTCGGCGTCTTCCGTTTCCCGCAGGTCTGGTTCACGTTGGCGGTCGGCGCGATCGGGTTCGGCGGGTTCTTCGCCGTGTACAGCTACATCGCTCCGTTGGTGACCGAGGTCGCGAACACGCCGGAATGGGTGGTGCCGATCGTCCTCGTGCTCATGGGCGTCGGCATGACCGCCGGCAATCTGGTGGGCGGTCATCTCGCCGACCTGGATCTGCGCCGCACCCTGCTGCTGGGCCTCGCTGCGATGACGGCGGTGCTCGCGGTGCTCGCTCTGCTCTCGTTCTGGCTGGTGACCCTGTGCGTCTTCGTCGTGATCGTCGGCTTCGTCTCGTCCGTGCTCAGCCCCACGATCCAGACCAGGCTGATGGACGTCGCCGGCGACAACCAGTCGATCGCCGCGGCATTGAATCACTCGGCGCTGAACATCGGCAACAGCCTCGGCGCTTTCCTCGGCGGAGCGGTGATCGCGGCCGGGTGGGGCTACGTCGCTCCGGCGTGGACGGGGGCCGCGCTCGCCGCGGCCGGTCTCCTCATCGCCCTGTTGTCGTATCGGATCGAGGCGCGGACAACCGCCCGGCGCGTCGTCGCTCGGTCGTAGAGTGTCGGAGTGAGCCACTCCGACGACCTCCCCGTGGCCGGCACCGCTGTGCTGCTTCGCGATGGCTCGGATGGCGTCGAGGTGCTGCTGATGCGACGGCCGGCGCGCGGCTCGTTCGCGGATGCCTGGGTTTTTCCGGGCGGTCGGGTCGAAGACATCGACAGGCTGCAGGGCGCTGCGGAGGTCGACGACGCCCGCCGCGGGGCGATTCGCGAGACGTTCGAAGAGGTCGGGATCGCGGTCTCCGGCCTCGTCCCGATCTCCTGCTGGCATCCACCGGCCGAGGCGCCCACACGAATCCGCACGTGGTTCTTCGTCGGCACGGTTCAGGACGGCGAAATCCTCGCTGCCGCCGACGAGGTCGTCGACACGGTCTGGATCCGCGCTGACCGAGCGCTGGCGCGGCATGCGACGGGGGAGTTGACGCTCTTCCCGCCGACCTGGGTCACGTTGCAGGGGATACGGGCGTTCGACTCGGCCGACGCGGTGCTCGCATCCGTCGACGAGCCGCGGATGTACCGCACCCGGATGACGGCGACCTCGGAAGGACCGGTGTTCTCCTGGGGCGAGGATCGCCTCGAGACCGGTGCACTGCCCTGGCGTTTCATCCGGGCGGAGGCGGGCTGAATCAGCTCGCCATGAGGCGCCGCAGGTGAGCGCCGACGGCACCGGTCTCGATGAGGAACCCGTCGTGGCCGAAATCGCTGGTGAGCACGACGGCCTCGGTGCCGTCGAGGGTGTTCGGGACGCTGCGGGCGATGCGGTGCTGCCCGTCGACGGGGAACAGCCGATCACTGTCGATTCCGAGGACGAGCGTCGTCGCGGTGATCCCGCGCAGCGCCTCCTCGACGCCGCCCCGGTCGCGACCGACGTCGTGCGAATTCATCGCCTCGACGAGGGTGATGTAACTGTTGGCGTCGAACCGCCGCGTGAACTTGTTGCCGTGGAAGTCGAGATACGACTCCACTGCGAACCGGCCGCCATGGCCGAGCGGTGACACCCCTGACTGCCACGAGCGCTGGAAGCGTTGATTGAGCTCGATGGGGCTGCGGTAGTTCAACAGCGCCATGCGGCGGGCGAGCGCGAGACCGCGGTGGGGGCCATCGCCGTCGGCGAGGTCGTAATACTCACCCCCCTGGAATCTCGGATCCATGCGGATCGTCTCGGTCTGCACCGTGTTCAACGCGATCTGATCCGCCGTGGTCACCGGGGGCGACGAGAGCACGCCGAGGCGTTCCACGCGGGAGGGGTGGCAGATCGCCCACTCGAGGGCGTGCATGCCGCCCATCGAACCGCCGATCACCGCGGCCCAGACGTCGATGCCCAGGGCGTCCGCCAGCCGGACCTGCGCGGCCACCTGGTCGCGGATGGTCAGGTAGGGAAAGCGGGACGCCCACTCATAGCCGTCGGGGGCGACGCTGGCAGGCCCTGTCGAGCCTTGGCATCCGCCGAGCATGTTGGGCGCGATGACGAACCAGCGGTCGGTGTCGAGAGGCGCGCCGGGCCCGGTGATCTCCTCCCACCATCCCGCCGTCGGATGCCCCGCCCCGGCTTCGCCACGCAGATGGCTGTCACCGGTGAGAGCGTGCAGCACGAGCACCGCGTTGTCTCTGGCGGAGTTGAGTTCGCCCCAGCTCTCGTAGGCGAGACGGATGCCGGGCAGCTCGGCGCCGCTCTCGGTGCGGAACGCCCCGAATCCTGCGAAACGCCGGTTGCCGATCGGGTCGCCGTCGCGCCAGGCGCCGGTGGCCGGCGGGCGCGCACGCAGCAGGCGCACATCGGCCTCCGTCACCAATGCCGACGGCACGGTGTCCTCAGAGGTCGTCTGCCAGTCCATCCGTCCATTCTCGCGCGGTCGGCACCCCGACCGGCGAACGTTACGCGATCACCGCGCCGTAGCGCTGTCGCTTGGCCGACGGTTTCGCGATCGAAGAAGACAGAGGTCGGCTCCACGGACCCCGAAAGCGACATCTGGCTTCTTTGCCCACGGCGGGCCGGCGCGGAACGCGCGGCACTCATCCTGCACAAGCGCCCGCGTGAGCGAGATCGGCCCCAGATCACGGTCGACTGCCCGAGGTCGCGTCGCGGACCGGGCGAGGATGGGCGAGTGCGACGTCGATCTCCTTTGCCCCGCAACTTGAGCGACCGCTTCGCCGTGCGAGCGGCCGTGTCCGCAGGTGTGGGGCGGTCACGTCGGGACGCCGCAGACCTCCACCGACCCTTCTACGGCGTGCGCTCGGCATCGCGCCCGGAAGACCTGCGCGCACTGGCTCAGTGCTACCTCCCTCGGATGAGCAGAGAGCATCGGTTCGGTGGCCGCACGGCGATGCGACTCTGGGGCATCCCCTTCCCCGTGATGTGGAGCCTGACCGAAGCGCTCGAAGTGATCGTGCCCTCTGATGCCGCCTCTCCGCGAACAGCCCGAGTGAAGGGTCGTCGCCTCGCGAGATCTCGCGCTGACACCTGGATACTGCAGGGGCTGCCGGTGGTGGATCCCGTGGCCGCGCTGTTCACCTGTGCGGCCGAGGTCACCGTCGCCCAGGCGGTTGCTGCGATAGATGCTCTCATCACGACCTCGTCGGCGTATCCGGGGCTGGGTCCGGGTCGACCGATGGCCTCCACGAGTGAGATCGTGGACCGGCTGGAGAGTTGGGGCCGTTTCCCGGGTAGCGGCACGATCAAGACGGCGGTGCCGCTCGCGCGGGAGCGAGTCGAGTCTCCGAAGGAGACGGAGACGCGGCTCATGATCGTCGCCGCCGGACTCCCGGAGCCGGTCGTGCAGTGGGAGGTTCGGTCCGAGGGGCGTTTCATCGCTCGCGTTGACCTGGCGTACCCCGAGCTGAAGATCGCCATCGAATACGAGGGCGACGGTCATCGGACGGAGCGAGCGCAGTGGCGCATCGACATCCGCCGCCAGCGAGATCTGGAGGATGGGGGGTGGATCGTCATCCGATTGACGGAGCTCGATCTGTCGGAAGGCGGCGCGACGGTGCTCGGTCGCCTTCGACGCGCCATCGCTGCCCGCTCGTGACCCAGGAAAGAAGACAATCGTCGGTTCTGAGGCGTGGAAACCGGCGTCTGTCTTCTTTCAGCGCTCGGATGCCGCGAAAGAAACGCGGGACGGCGAGGACGCCCGGATGCCGCTAGAACGCGGGATCGGCGCACGAACGCCGGATGCCCCGGACTGCAGTGGTCCGGGGCATCCGGGGTGACAGGCAGGCGTTCGTCAGGCGCGAGCGGCCTCCGAGACGCGGCGGGCCGCGGCGAGAGCCTGGTCGAGGTCGGCCTTGAGGTCGTCGATGTTCTCGAGTCCTACGGAGAGGCGCACGAGGCCGGGCGTGACACCGGCGGTGAGCTGCTGCTCGGGCGTCAGCTGGGCGTGGGTCGTGGACGCCGGGTGGATGACCAGTGAGCGGACATCACCGATGTTCGCGAGGTGGCTGAAGAGCGTCAGGCTGTTGACGAACTCCCGGCCGGCCTCGACGCCACCCTTGAGCTCGAACGAGAGCACGGCGCCGACGCCCTTCGGGGCGTATTCGTTCGCTGCGGCGTACCACGGCGACGACGGCAGGCCCGAGTAGTTGACGGCGGCGACGTCGTCGCGGTTGTCGAGCCACTCGGCGATCTCCTGCGTGTTCTGCACGTGCCGTTCGATGCGCAGCGACAGCGTCTCGACGCCCTGGATGAGGTTCCAGGCGCTCTGCGGAGAGATCGCCGAGCCGAGGTCGCGCAGCAGCTGCACACGGGCCTTGATGATGTACGCGAGTCCGTCGCCGACCGCCGCGGTGTAGCTCGCGCCGTGGTACGACGGATCCGGAACGGTGAGCCCGGGGAACTTGTCGACGTTCTTGGACCACTCGAACTTGCCGCCGTCGATGACGACGCCGCCGATGGTGGTGCCGTGACCGCCGAGGAACTTGGTCACCGAGTGCACGACGATGTCGGCGCCGTGCTCGAACGGACGGATGAGGTACGGGGTGGCGATCGTGTTGTCGACGATCAGGGGGAGGCCGCTCTCGTGCGCGACATCGGCGACGGTGCGGATGTCGAGAACGTTGATCTGCGGGTTGCCGATCGTCTCCCCGAAGAACAGTTTCGTGTTCGGGCGGACGGCGCGGCGCCACTCCTCAGGGTCGTCCTGGTTCTCGACGAACGTGACCTCGATGCCGAGCTTGGCCAGTGTGTACTTGAAGAGGTTGTAGGTGCCGCCGTAGATCGAGCTCGATGCGACGAAGTGGTCGCCGGCCTCGGCGATGTTGAGCACCGCGAAGGTGGTCGCTGCCTGACCGCTGGAGAGCACGAGGGCGCCGGTGCCCCCTTCGAGCGCGGCGAGCCTCTGCTCGAGCACGTCCTGGGTCGGGTTCTGGATGCGGGTGTAGATGTTCCCGAACTCGGCGAGGGCGAACAGGTTCGCTGCGTGGTCGGCGTTGTCGAAGACGTACGAGGTCGTCTGGTAGATCGGCGTGGCGCGAGCCTTGGTCACCGGATCGGGAGCCGCGCCGGAGTGGATCTGCTTGGTCTCGAAACGCCAGGTGTCGGGTGCGGACATGTGTTCCCCCTGGAACGGTCGGAAGGTCGGATGGCGGATGCCGTTTCAGCGAGAGTACGGAACACCGGCGCGTGTCAACAACGACGCGGACATGTGACGTAACAGTCGGTGAAGACGAATCCGGGCGGAACATCGTACGGTGGAGGCATGGCGAACAGGCGTGCAGTGGTGACCGGTGCGAGCTCAGGGATCGGCGCGGCGACCGCCCGCGCCCTGAGGGCCAGCGGATGGGACGTCGTCGGCGTCGCCCGGCGCGAGGAGCGGCTCGCCTCCCTCGTCGCGGAGACCGGGGCCTCCGCGATCGCCTGTGACCTCACCGATCCGTTAGCCGTGAGCGCTCTCGTGACCGAACTCGAGTCCTCCGGCCCGGTGCATGCTCTCGTGCAGGTCGCAGGTGGCGCGCGCGGCACCGACCGCGTCGAGGATGCCTCGACCGAGGACTGGCAGTGGATGTTCGATGTCAACGTCGTCGCGACCCAGCGGCTCGTGGCGGGCCTGCTGCCTCTGCTTCGCCGCGCGGCGGATGAGGACGGCCATGCCGACACCGTCTTCGTGACCTCGACGGCGGCGCAGGTCGCCTATCCGGGAGGAGGCGGGTACAACGCAGCCAAGGCCGCGGAGGCGATGCTGGTGCGAGTCCTGCGGCAGGAGCTCAACGGCGAGCCGATCCGGGTCGTGGAGGTCGCTCCGGGCATGGTGCACACCGAGGAGTTCACGCTCAACAGACTCGGAGGCGACGCGGTCGCCGCCGAAGCCGTGTACTCGGGTGTGGAGGCGCCGCTCGTGGCGGAGGACGTCGCCGACGTGATCGCGTATGCGCTGAACGCGCCGGGGCATGTCAACCTCGACCTCATCACCATGCGCCCCGTCGCCCAGTCCGCACATCACCTGCTCGCCAGGGGCCCGCTGCGCGTGCGCCTCGACGGCTGATCCGTGCCGAAGTCCCTCGCCGAGCTGGCCTCCGACGGTGTGATCGATGCAGGGTGGGCCGAGGCCCTCGCCCCGATGCAGGGTGTGATCGCGGATCTCGGCGAGCGGCTGCGCGCGGAGAAGGCCGAAGGCCGTGGTTATTTGCCCGGCGGGCAGCACGTCCTGCGAGCCTTCCAGCGTCCGCTCGACGAGGTGCGCGTCCTCATCGCGGGCCAGGACCCGTACCCCACGCCGGGACATCCGATCGGACTCTCCTTCGCCGTCGAGCGCCACGTGCGGCCGCTGCCGCGGAGCCTCACGAACATCTACAAGGAGCGCGAGAGCGACCTCGGCATCCCGCCGGCGCCCCATGGTGACCTCACCGCCTGGAGCGACCAGGGAGTGCTTCTGCTCAACAGGGTGCTCACCGTACGACCGGGTGCACCGGCATCCCACCGCGGCTGGGGTTGGGAGCAGGTCACCGAGCTCGCCATCCGGACCCTGGTCGCGCGGCAGCAGCCGCTCGTCGCCGTCCTCTGGGGAAGGGATGCCGCGAATCTGCAGCCGATGCTGGGGTCGACGCCGGTCGTCGCGTCAGCCCACCCGTCGCCGCTGTCCGCGAGCCGCGGGTTCTTCGGATCGCGACCGTTCTCGCGGGTGAATGCCCTGCTCGAGACTGAGGGCGCCGCGCCCGTCGACTGGCGGGTCGAGGGCGAGACCGACGATTCTCTAGGCTGAGCCCATGCAGTTCGAACCGGGCGACCGTCGTCGCCGCATCCCGCGCCACCTGCGCCGCCCCGACCCGGGGCCGGATGTGTTCACATA